>CAKVHY010000025.1 GCA_934754335.1 uncultured Clostridia bacterium | reverse complement strand
AATGTTAGAATACTTGCTGGAGATAAGTCTTATCCATTTGGTACGATAGTTAGAGTAAGTTATGGTAGTGAAGTTTTCTTAGGTATTGTTTTAGATAGAGGTGGAGCAATTGGTTTTAATAGGAGTGCTTTGTTTGATTTACTTTATCCGTCTGAGTATTTAGCTAATATAGATGGTGTTAGTTATAATACTAAGTTTGAGATATTAAGGATTGGTTTTTGATGTCGAATGATGTCGAAAAAATTCCTATTGATTTAAAACTAGGGATAGTATACAATTGTGGTAGAGAATAATTTTCTTCTTTTTACTTGATAATTTCTACTTTTTGTGGTATAATAAGCGGCAATTAGAGGGGGAGAAAAAATGGCTACTATTAGCGATCTAGAAATTAATGAACAAATATTTGGGGATTTATATTTACGTAATTTGTCTTTGGGTATCATTCAAGGTCCACCAACAGGAAAAGCTTCTTTGGATAAACCTTGGCTTAAAAACTATCCTGAAGAAGCTATAACTTCATATGTTTCTAATGAATCTATTTATGAGTATTTAAAGAAATGTATATCTTCTGTACCTGACGTGGTATTGTTAGATTATTTTGGCGAAAAAATAACAGCTAAGCAATTGCTGGAAAAAATTGATGCTACTGCTGAAAAGCTCAAGAAAAGTGGGATTGAAGCTGGAGAATGTGTGGCATTAGTTTTGCCAAATGTACCAGAAACTGTTTATAATGTATATGCTTTGAATAAGATTGGTGCCATTTCATGTATTATAGATCCACGACAGAATGAAAGCGACATTTTAAGAGATATGAAACACGTTAATGCTACTGCTTGTATATCAATTGATTTTGCAATGAAAAAAATTAAGAATATTGCAAAACAATATAATTTTGACTTGTTAGATATGGTTTCTTTATTTGATTCCGTTTCTAAGAAAACACCTCAGGTTTTTTTACTTAATGTTTTCATCACTCTTCAAAATGTTTTGCATGGTAATTATAGTTTGAAAAAGAAAAAAATGTGTGGTTGTGTTAAAAATGGCTTTGCTTTCATAAATAATAATGATAATGATGTTGCTGCTATAGTTCATACTGGTGGCACTTCTGGTAAGCATAAGGGAGTTATGGTTTCAAATTCTGCGTTAAATCAGACTGTTCATGATCATAAGTATATAATCGATGAGGTCAAAGTGGGTGATACAATTTATAATCCATTACCTCAATTTATGTCATATGGATTAACTACGATGCATTTGTCATTATGCAATAAGTTACATATGTATATGATGTCTATTGCTTCGCCTAAAACTTTTGGTGCAGATATTTTTAAATTAAAGCCATCTATAATATATGGTGGTCCAATTCATTATTTGCAAGGCAGAAAAAGTAAAAAGATGCAAAAGGCTGATTTAAGTCATACAAAAATTGCTGTTTCTGGAGGGGAAAGATTAGGTTCTAAAGAAGAACAACAGAATAATGATTTTTATTGTTCTTTGGGAATGCAAGATGAATTGTATAACGGTTATGGTGCTTCTGAAACTAGTGGTGTTTATAGCGTAAAAAAAGGTCGTCATAATTCTTTTGGAAGTGTTGGATATCCATTTCCGAAAAATAACATTAAAATTCTAGATCCAAATACAGGAGAAGAATTATGTTATTTAACAGATGGAAAAAAGTCTGGTGATATTTATATAACTGGTGCTTCAATGATGGTTGGATATGACGACGATTCTGAAACTGAGAAAGTTATTAGTGATGGATGGTTTGCTACTGGCGATATTGGATATATGAATTCAGATGGTGAGTTATTTGTTACTGGTAGAAAAAAAAGACAATTTGTTTCGGGAGTAGATAAAGTTTATGTACCCATTGTTGAGGATTTAATTGAAAATATTTCTGGCGTTGAAAAATGTGTAATAGTACCAGTTCCTGATGATGAATTGAGAAAAGTTCCATATGCTTTTCTAAAGTTGGATGACGAGAGCTTTGCAACTACTGATATAACAGAATTGAAAAAGTGTATTTCAGTGGCAGTTCAGCAAAAAAATTCCGTGTCTTCTGTACCTAAATATTTTGATTTTACGACACATATTGAATATACTCCAAATGGTAAAGTTGATTTTATGAAAATGGAAAAAATTGCAAGATCTCTTGTTGAAGAAAAAAAGGGTAAAGTTAAAGTAAAGGAGAAGTAAAAAAATAATTGTGTATAATTGTAAATGATGTGAGACAAAATTTATAAAAAATTAAAGGCAATATGATATAGTTACTTTGTAATT
>CAKVHY010000024.1 GCA_934754335.1 uncultured Clostridia bacterium | reverse complement strand
ATTGAAGGTGTAATAAAAATAAATGATAATCATCCTACTAAATTACTAGAATTATCAGGTACACCATTTAATCTTCTTCAGGATTATGAAGAAAAGGAAATATATACATGGGATTATGTAATGGAACAATCTGCAAAGTTAGATTGGGAATTATATCATGATGGCGACTATAATCCTTATGAAGATTTACCACAAATGAATATATTAACTTACGATTTAAATAAACAATTTAGAAATTACATTGATGTTGGCGATAAATCATTTAATTTTAGAGAATTTTTTAGAACCTGGACTGGTATAATTGAAGTGGATAGAAAAGAAATCCCAGCAAATGTAGAAGTTGGAGAATTCGTTAACAAAGAAGATGTTAGAAGGTTTTTAGATTTGCTAGTATTAGACAATGATACAACAAATTATCCATATTCAAAAGAAAAATATAGGGATTATTTTAGACATTCCTTATGGATGATACCGGGTGTAAAAGAAGCAAAAGCATTAGGAAAACTTCTTAGAGAACATCCTGTCTTTGGCTCTGGAATGTTTAAAATTGTTAATGTAGCTGGTGATGGTGATGAGGAGGATACTTTAAAATCAAAACAAGCAGTTGACTCTGCTATAACAAATCATCCTGAAAACACTTATACTATTACACTTTCTTGCGGAAGATTAACAACTGGAGTAAGTATTCCGGCTTGGACTGCAGTATTTATGTTAAATGGTGGAAACTCTACATCAGCATCAAGTTATCTTCAAACTATATTTAGAGTGCAAACACCTGCAAATATTGGTGGAAAAATGAAGGACAAATGCTATGTATTCGATTTTGCGCCTGATAGAACATTAAAAATAATAGCAGAAGCAGGACAGTTGTCATGCAAACCTGGGTCAGTTGAGTCCAGAACGAAGATGGGGGATTTATTAAACTTTTGCCCTATAATTTCGATAAACGGTTCACGTATGGTACCATATAATGTTGATACAATGTTAAGAACATTAAAAAAAGCATATGCAGATAGAGTTGCAAAAAATGGATTTGATGATACAAAAATATATAATGATAAATTATTGAAGCTTGACGGTTTAGAATTAGAAGAATTCGATAGATTAAAAGCAATCATTGGAGCTAGTAAGCAAACAAAAAAAGTAAATGATTTAAGCTTGAATAAACAAGGATTTACAAATGAAGAGTGGGATGAAGTAGAGAAATTAAAAAAGAAACCAAAAGAATCACTAACAGAAGAGGAAAAATTAAAAATAAAAAAAGAAAAAGAGCAGAAGGAACAAAGAATAAAAGCAATTTCGATTCTTAGAGGAATATCAATAAGAATACCATTACTGATTTATGGTGCAGAAATAAGTGATAATCAAGAAGTTACAATTAATAACTTTACCGATATAATTGATAATAAATCTTGGAATGAGTTTATGCCAAAAAAAGTAACAAAAGAAGTTTTTAAAAAATTTTCAAAATACTACGATCCTGAAATTTTTGTCGAAGCAGGAAATAGAATAAGAAATATTGCAAAATATGCTGATACATTATCACCAACAGAAAGAGTAAAAGAAATTGCAAATCTTTTTTCAACATTTAAAAATCCAGACAAAGAAACAGTTTTAACACCTTGGAAAACTGTAAATAGGCATTTAGGAGATACGATTGGTGGCTACAACTTTTATGATGAACAATACATTGTAACAATAGAGGATCCAAGACTTATTTTACATGGTGAAGTTACAACAAACGTCTTAAATAATAAGTCGTCTAAAGTATTGGAAATAAACTCAAAATCTGGGTTGTATCCTCTATATGTAACATATAGTATTTTTAGGCAAAGATGTTTAGATACAGATGAAAAAAAGCTAACTGAAGAGTTAGAAGAAAGGTTATGGCAAGAAACCTTAGATGAAAATATTTACGTAATAACTAAAACAGAGATGGCAAAATCAATTACAAAAAGAACATTGATTGGTTATAAGGATTACAGACTGAATATTAATTGTAATGAAAATATTCTTGAAGAAATAAATAATTCAAGTGAAGACCTTGTAAACCAAATAACAAATTCAAATTATTGGAAAAGAGGAGAGAACTATAAAATGAAATTTAATGCAATTGTTGGAAATCCACCATACCAAGAAATCATAAGCACAAATGATGATAACGCATCGCTCGGAAAACAATTATTCCCTTCATTTGTAATGTTTGCAATAAAAGCAAAACCTAATTACGTTTCTTTAATTACTCCCTCAAGATGGTTTGCAGGTGACGCTCAAGATAAATCTTTTCTAAAAATGCGTGAATTTATTAAGGCAAATAATCATATAAGCCATATATTCAATTATCCAAATTGCAAAGAAATTTTTGATAATGTCATAATTAAGGGTGGAGTAAGTTATTTTCTATATGATAGTAACTATAATGGTAACGTTGAATTTGAAAATAGAATGAATTTTAATAATTCAGTTCAAAATAGGCCATTATTTGAAGAAGGGTTGGATATCATATTGACTGACAGTATTGACTACAATATAATTCAAAAAGTTAGAAATAAAGATTTTATCTCATTGACATCAATTACAACAGGACGTAATGCATTTGGTATTGTTGGAAAAGATACTTATGTAAAAAGTATTTCATCAGAAGAAAAATTTGATGGTGCAATAAAATTACAATGTAAAAATGAAGAAATAAGATGGATTGAACCAAAAAATGTAGTTAAAGGAAATGATATATTAAAAAAATACAAAGTATTTATATCGAAGTCGGCCGGTGATCCCTCAAAAGATTTGAGAGTAATTGGTAAGCCATACATTGGAATGCCAAATAGTTGCTGTACAGATTCATTGATTCCAATAGGAAAGTTTGATACCTTAGAAGAGGCTATAAATTTACAAATGTATTTAAAAACAAGATTTGTGAGATATATGATAAGCATTTTAAAAGTATCTCAAAATGTGTATCAAAATGTATATCAATTCGTTCCGTTGCAGGATTTTACAAATAAATCAGATTTGAATTATAAAGAAAGTATAGATAATTTAGATGAACAATTATTTAATAAATATAACATTTCAAGTTTAGAAATAGAACATATTAATGAACATGTATCGAAAGTAGAATATTAAAAATTTAATAACAAAAAAATTTAAAATAATAATTATAAAGGAAGTTTAACACTTCTTTTATTTTGCAAGAAAAGAAGTGTATTTGATTTTTATGGCTAACTATAATAATAGGAGGACATAATATGAAAGAAAATCAAATGCACTTAATAAACAAAATGTTTAATAGTGAAACAATAAGAACTATATGGAATAGGGAGGAACAAAAGTACTATATCAGTGTTGTTGATATAGTTGGTATTTTATCTGAAAGTGACAATCCCAGAAATTATTGGAAAGTGCTAAAACACCGTCTAAAAAAAGAGGGTAATGAGTCGGTTACAAATTGTAACCAACTGAAATTAAAATCATCAGATGGTAAATATTATAAGACTGATGTAGTTGACATTGAAGGAATGTTTAGAATAATCGAATCAATTCCAAGTAAAAATGCAGAACCTATAAAATTATGGTTAGCAAGATTAGGAAGAGAAAGAATAGATGAAGTATTTGACCCATCAATAACAGTGCAGAGGGCAATAGATACTTATCGAGCTAAAGGATATGATGAAGAATGGATTATTAAAAGAATCAAAGGAATACAAGATAGAAAGAAATTAACTGATGTATGGA
>CAKVHY010000023.1 GCA_934754335.1 uncultured Clostridia bacterium | reverse complement strand
GATAATTGTAATGCAATTATAGAAAGTTCAAGTAATAAATTAATAGCAGGTTGTAAAACAACAATTATTCCTAATACTGTAACAAGTATAGGGAATTATGCATTTATGTCTTGTAGCGAATTAACAAGCATAACAATACCAGATAGTGTAACAAGTATAGGGGAGTGTGCATTTTATGAATGTAGCGGCTTAACAAGTATAACAATAGGTAATAGTGTAACAAGTATAGGGTCTAAAGCATTTACTTCTTGTAATAAACTAACAAAGATATTTATTCCAGCATCGGTTACAACAATATCTGCATCAAGTTATTCTAGTTCTCCATTTAATAGTTGTTCTTCATCGTTAGTAATTTATTGTGCAGCAGGTAGTAAACCAACTGGTTGGGGAAATTACTGGAATTATTACGCTTCAGGTAAACCATTAACCGTCAACTGGGGTGCAACTTTAAGCGATTATAATAACGCATAAAAATTAAAAGCATATTTAATTATATGCTTTTAATTTTGACTTGATTGAACAAATGTACTATAATATATTATATATGGAATTAGAAAAAACTATTTGTTTTACTGGGCATAGGAATAGTCATTTGCCTTGGAGAGGCTATGAGATTGGTGAACAATTTAATAACTTTAGGATTAGGTTAAGAAATGCTATTGAAGAGAATATAAAGAAAGGGTATGTCTATTTTTTATCTGGCATGGCTATTGGTACTGATATGATATTTTCCGAACTTGTATTGGATTTAAGGAAAAAATATGATATAAAATTAATTTGTGTTTTGCCATTTAAAAATCCAGATAATATTTGGGCAGGGCATTTAAAGGAGAGATTTAGGAACATTTTAGAGAATGCTGATGATGTTATTATAACATCTGAAACCTATTCAAAATCTTCTTTTATGATTAGAAACAAATATATGGTTAATAATTCAAATAAGTTGATTGCTTGTTTTGGAAATTTCCCAGGCGGAACTCTAAACACGATCAACTACGCCAAATCTCTTGGTAAAGAAATTGAGTTTGTTAGCCTTTATTAAGATAAAATTCGTTAAATAATTTTAAAATACTCCAATATCTTAGTTTGACTAAAAGATTTTATTATTATATAATTCAATATATAACTATATTGGAAGGATAAGATGAAATCTGATAATTTTAAGATTTTAGGGTTAGAATTTAATAAAAAACAAACTTTAATATCTTTAGCAGTGGCTTTAGGTGTTTTTATTGTGCTATTAATTCTGAACCTTTGTGGAGTTAGCATTAGTTGGTATGGAGTATTGATTGCTCTTGGCTTTATGCTTGCCTTAGTATTTGCCTGCAAGTTTGCCAGGTTTAGGGATTTAGATAGTGAGTTGCCTTACGATTTAATTTGGTGGGTTTTCCCATTCTCAATTGTTGGTGCAAGGCTTTATTATGTTATCTTTGAACAAATCCCTTTCTTTTGGGACGCTTTCAAGGTTTGGGACGGCGGGCTAGCCATTTATGGCGGAATAATTGGCGGAGCGATTGGGCTTATAATTTGCTGTTTGATTAAGAAAGTTAGCATAATTAAAACTATGGACATTGTGGCTCCAGTATTAATTCTTGGGCAGGGGATTGGACGAATTGGTTGTTATATGGCTGGTTGTTGCGTTGGAAATGAAGTTACAAATCCATCTCTTCAATGGTTTCCTATCTCTTATTATGTTCATGGTGGTTGGCATTTAGCCACTTTCTTCTATGAATGCGTTTTTGATATAATTGGATTTTTTATCTTATTCAAGTTATTAAAAACCTTTAAAGAGAAAGGCTTGGTTACTAGTTCATATTTGGTTTATTACGGGCTTCTAAGGTTTATTTTAGAAGGTTTTAGAGAAGTTAAAAACGATAACGCTTTATTGATTGCAGGAACCGATATAAAGGTTTCAAGGCTCCTTAGCCTAATACTCGTTTTGATAGGTACTATTTCTCTTTGTTACATACTAATTAAAAAGGCTAGGAGTAATAAAGAAGATGAAGTCCAAACTAAAAATTCTTAATGTTATTAATATTTTAATGTTTCTAATTTTAGTTGGGATTAATATTTTACAATATTTAACGAATATTTTTCGTATAGACTTTTACAACTTTGTAATCTTAAGTGTTTCTTTTTCAATTGGTTTATCTTTGCTCACAAAGGGAATGTTGTTCAAAAGCGAACATTCAATTTGGTTTGGGCTGATTGTTATTAGTTTTGGATTTATGCTAATGCTAGATAACATGGGGTATACAATTGAAACCTGGTTATACTTTATTGCAATTGTTCCAATTTCATTAATAGTGGGGCTTTGGAAAAACGAGCCAATGCAATATAAGATTGCGGTGATTTCGTTTTTTATCGCCTTTGGAACTTACTTTTATAACAAAATAGACATTTGGTATTTTCTTCTAATCTTCCTTCTTAGTGGAACTCTAGGAATATTAGTTCAAAAATTTATACCAAGCAAAAGGGAAAGATAATGGCAAATTTTGATATTGATAAAAAGGGTTATAATCCTGAGCAAGTTGATAAATTTATCAACTCCTTAACTTTGAAATATGAAGAAAAACTGTCTGAGCAAAAAGATAGAGTTTTTACGCTTAAAAAGGAAACCAGTTCTTTAAAAGAAAGGTTAGATAACTATGAGCAAAAAGACAAGCAGATTTCAAAGGCGTTAATTTTTGCTGTTGAGAAAGCCGAGCAAATAGAAGTTTCCGCTAGAAAAATCTATGATTTAGAGGTTAGAAGGATTAGGCTTCTTTATAACAAATGGAAGGATTTGCTAACTGAAATTGAAGAAAATTGCCCATCAATCCTAGCAAACGGACAATTACAACTAGATTTCAATGAGTTTGATAATAATATTCAAGCAGTGATAAAACAGAATGAAAAATTCACCCAAGGTTCTACTATTAAAGAAGATTTAAAAAAGAACAGTGATAATTATATTAAAAACCTTCTAAACAAGATGGATTATATGATAAACGAAAAGGGTTCTAAGAAAGAACCTAAGATAGAAACTGTGGACGTGGCAATTCAAAATCACCATAAGAAAACTCAAAAACTTCAAAGCATTCAAAATAGATTTAAAAATATTGCCTTGAGCAAGGTTTTAAAAGATGAAACCTTAGATGAGTATATGAACGATAAACAGATAGAAACAAACAATGCCTATGCCAAGAATTTAACTCCAAGAACTAAGAAGATTGAGCCAAACGAATCAGGATTTGACTTTGACGAAATTCAAAATCCAAAGGAAGAACTTGATGAGATTATGAAGGCTTTTGATTTCTATAACGAAGAAAACCTATAAAAAAAGAACATTACGAATAATGGGGAGCCCCAAAACCGTAATGTTCTTTTTATCTTTGGTCTTGTTTCATATAGAAAAGTGAATGTTCTGCGTCTAAGCCTGCTAGTTTGTATAACTTTTCAAATAGGGTGTCTGTTGGTTTGATTTTTGCTTGTTTAACCAAGTCTTCTCTTTCAGTGGCAGAGATAAAAGAAGAGAATGGGTAGGGAATATTGTCGTAAAACTCCACTCCTGCCTCGTTGATTGAAATAGGGAATATTAAAACGCTATCTTTCTTTGCCTGCTTAAAAGCCTTGCTATCAGCGTAGAAAGCGTATCTTCCTTCTTCTTCTGCTAAATATCCTAAAATTAAATCGTTATAACATAAAGCAATTTTCATATAAATCTCCTTTTACATGCTCTTTTGTCCTGATCTTTCATGATTTAGTTTTTCAATATATCTATTCATATGCTTCTCAAAAGTGTTAAGCCTTGTTTCAACCATTGCTCCAGCAACCGTTAAAATATCGTCAGGAATTTCATTTCCTTCAAGTTGCGCTAGCCTATTTGCGTTTTCAATAGTGAACTTTTGCCTGTTTGAAATGATGAACGTGGAAAGTCTTGGGTTATCTGCAATCTTAGCACAAAGTTCGTCTAAGTAATTTTCTTCCCAGTTTGGGTCGGTTGTAGGACCTAAAAACTTTGGATAATCGGGGAAGTCATTATCTCTTTGATATGTTTTCTCAGACATTGAAGTGGTTATGCCGAACTTTGGGATAGCCTTTTCGCTAAGTTTTTGGCAAATCGCTTCGTATTTTTCCATGTCACCAGATTTCTTAGCCGACCTTAACTCGTTAGCATAGGTGGTAACTGCCTCTCTTTTTCTCTTCAACATAAATGAACAACCGCTATCATAACAATCTGCAACTCTTATTGCCTCATAACAGCCATGTGTGGTTTTATGGTTGTTATAAACAAAGGAAATGTTGTCCCAATGTCTATCTGTGTGACCGCAAATGTAATCAAAGAACGCAATCTTGATTAAATCTTCTTCTAAGTACTGCAACATTGTTTCGTTTGGCAAGTTCATACATTCTTTTATACATTGTATATATGAATCAACAGTGTTATAAGGAATATCTGGTTTATCAGGATTCAGTGCGTGCTGAAATCTTTGTAGGTCGTAACCCGAGATATCGAATTCTTTGTCGTTGCGTTTGTAAGAAGGGCACGCCACTCCTTGGATAAGATTTCCTTGTTTATCAATAAACTCCACCAATTGGTACTCAGTACATCTAAATCCGACAGATCTCGCAAGTGCTGAATACAAAACTTCGCCATAATCTTCACAACTAAGCCCGTTGCGGTTAAATTTAACTAAAATATGACTATCTCCATATGCAGAAGTGGAATAAGGGGTAACAGCGTCTATCCAAAATTTACCTCTAGCACCTCTAAGTTCTTCGCTTGTTTTATAAACCCTTTCGTTTATTGTTACAGTTTTATCAGGATTTTGTTTGATATGTAACATTAATTTTTTGCTCCTTTCCCATTTTTCATATAAAGAATTTAAATATTTTGAAACAAAAATGTTCTTATATATTTAGATTATATAATTAATATAGCACATATTTAATAAATAATAAATAGGTAAAACAAAAAAATAAAAAATTTTTTAAAAGTTGATTTCAATTAAAATCCTATTAAAAATGGCTAAAAATAAAGAAAAATAAAAAAAATTTAAAAAGTTTACCAAAATTTTTTAAAAGTTTTGGTGATTTTATTGGGCAATTTTGAATTAAATTATGCCCAAAAACTGCTTAATTTTCACTTTTTTTAGGGGTTGTTGTGAAACACGTGGGTGTGTGTTCGAGAAAACTTGAAAAAAAGTTGAAAAAAATTAAAAAAAGTTGAAAAAAACTGTTGACACTGACATTTTTAAGTGGTAAACTAGCATCGCAATCGTTCGAGAGAAAGAGATTGCAAAACAGAACCATAACAATTGAATAAAAGATTAGTAGAATAGAACTTCATTAAAATGAATCGTTAATTTCATTTGAGAATTAAATTTAAAAATCTACGAACTTTACTTTATCGCTAAGTATTTGTTCTAGAGTTTAGAATTAAACTTAAGAGTTTGATCCTGGCTCAGGACGAACGCTGGCGGCGTGCTTAATACATGCAAGTCGAACGGAGATAATTGAAGCTTGCTTTGATTATCTTAGTGGCGGACGGGTGAGTAACGCGTGAGGAATCTGCCTTATACAGGGGGATAACAGTTAGAAATAGCTGCTAATACCGCATAAGACCACAGCACCGCATGGTGCAGGGGTAAAAGAGTTTGTATCGGTATAAGATGACCTCGCGTCATATTAGCTAGTTGGTGATGGTAATGGCTCACCAAGGCAACGATATGTAGCCGACCTGAGAGGGTGATCGGCCACACTGGAACTGAGACACGGACCAGACTCCTACGGGAGGCAGCAGTAGGGAATATTGGGCAATGGGCGCAAGCCTGACCCAGCAACGCCGCGTGAAGGAAGAAGGCCTTAGGGTTGTAAACTTTTGTTGTAAAGGAAGAAGAAAGTGACGGTACTTTACAAGAAAGCCCCGGCTAACTATGTGCCAGCAGCCGCGGTAATACATAGGGGGCAAGCGTTGTCCGGAATCACTGGGCGTAAA
>CAKVHY010000022.1 GCA_934754335.1 uncultured Clostridia bacterium | reverse complement strand
ATACGGAGGAAGGTGGGGATGACGTCAAATCATCATGCCTCTTACGTCTTGGGCTACACACGTGCTACAATGGACGGCACAAAGAGATGCAATATGGTAACATGGAGCCAAACTCAAAAATCCGTTCTCAATTCAGACTGTGGGCTGCAACCCGCCCACACGAAGCTGGAGTTGCTAGTAATCCCGAATCAGCACGTCGGGGTGAATGCGTTCTCGGGTCTTGTACACACCGCCCGTCAAGCCATGGGAGTTGGGAGTACCCAAAGTCGGTGAGCTAACCTAGCAATAGGAGGCAGCTGCCTAAGGTAAAACCAATGACTGGGGTTAAGTCGTAACAAGGTAGCAGTATCGGAAGGTGCGGCTGGATCACCTCCTTTTAAAGAGTATAATGTTTTAGAAATAAAGCAATACCAAATTTTAAAAGAGTGTTAATCTCTATAGATTAACGGCAAACTTTTCTCACGAAATTAAAGTTTGCAAATATACGACAAAAATCCTAATCGCAGTAAAATAGAATAGGCGAATAGGTATGGAATTAACTTTTACTAGATTTTATTCAATTTATGGAAATAAAAACATCTTGGTTTTCAAGGTGTTTTTTTTTGTTTTTACATGCAATTTAGTAAATTTATTAATTTTTAAAAGCAAAATGATTTTGTATTTTTTCTATGTTATGATAAAATCCTAAAAAAAGGAGAAAATATATGGAGTTTTTATTGGCGAATAGTTTTGATTCAACAACTGCATTTGGATTGATCGTTCTATATATTATGGCTGGAATTGTTGGTTTGGCGGTTTTGGTTTCATCAATATGGTTGCTTGTTGCTAGAATTAGGGTTTGGTCTATTTATAGAAAGTTTAATAAAATTGCTAATAGCGAAAATCTAACTGCTAGAGAAGCCACCGAAAAATTTAAAGAACTTTGCGGTCTTGATGACGTTCAAATTCAGCAATGTGGTTTCTTTAAAAGCATTGTGGGTGCTGGTAGTGCTGTGGGATTTGGTAATGAATATGATGCTAAAAAGAAAACAATCTTTTTAAGAAAAAATATCATGGATAAAAATAGTATCACAGCAGTTGGTGTTTCAACGCAAAAAGTTGGAGCAGCGGTGTTAGATAAAAATGGAGATAAGGATTTTAAATTGGTTTCTAAGTTAAAACCAGTTATCTTTTGGATTCCTATTTTATTTATTCCGCTAGTAATTGTTGGAGTGCTATTAGATTATTTCTTAATGGGAATGAGTGGAATAATCTCAATTGTATTTGCGTTAGTTTCTATAGTTTTTATGATCTTTGCTGTAGTTGTAATGAAAAAAGCAATCAAGAACGAGAAAAACGCAAATAATGTTGCAATGCAAATGATGAATGAAACTAATTTCCTAACAGAAGAAGAAAGAGGCTATATTCAAAAGATTTATAATGCTTATATGACATCGTATGTTGCAGAATATGTTCAATTAATAATTCAAATAATTTATGAGATTCTTAGATTGTTGATAGCATTATTTAAGAAAAAGAATTAAAATTTTTAATTAAATTGTTTACAAATCTGTTATTTGGTTATATAATAGAGAATATCAAAAAAATGGAGTACTTATTATGTTAATTGATCCACCGATAGATGCCCTTATTAAAAAAGTTGGCAATCAATATAATCTTGCAGTTATTGCAGGCAAAAGAGCAAAGTTTTTGCAACGTAGGCCAGATGGCGAATTTCAACCATTGCCAAGTCCACAAGTTACAGTGGCAATAAACGAAATTTACGCAGGCAAAGTTGTTGCAGAACAATCAAGCGAAGAAAATTAAACCCAAGTTTTTGGGTTTTATTTTTTTTAATTTAAATATAGGAAAAATAAAATTGATTTATTTAATTTTTATGATAAAATGAATGTATGATTGCAGAAGTTATTGTTGATGTTTTAAATAGTGAAGTTGATAAAATATTCGATTATGTGATTCCAAATGATATGATTTTGGAAAAGGGTGATAGAATATTGGTTCCTTTTGGCAAACGAGAGATTGAAGGTTTTGTTATCTCTTTAAAAGAAACTTCAGATTATCCGGAAGATAAGTTGAAGTTTGTTATAAAAAGATATCCTGAAAATCCGATTATTTTGCCGGAACTTATGGATTTAATCCTTTATATGAAGGATTTTTATCACCTTAGATTTGTTGATATCATTAGGCTTGTTGTTCCATCTCAAATTAGGGGCGGAAAGGTTAAAGAACTAATTGAAAAATGGTATAGGCTTGCAGATGAAGAGCAGGTTGTTTCTTTTATCTCAACTCTTAATAAGAATAGTAAGAATCCACCTAAAGTGATTGAATATCTAAAAGAAAAAGGCGAAGAAAAACTATCTGTTTTGAATAAAAAATTCACGAACGCCACAGTTTCAAAAATGATAAAAGATGGCGTGTTGCTTGAAAACTTAAAAAAGAAAACTAGGCAAGTGGTGATTGATGCAAAGCAGTCAAAAGAGATTGTCCTAACACCTTATCAAGAAAAGGCAGTAAATGCGGTTTTAAGTGCAAACGCGAGAACTTTTTTATTGCATGGCGTTACGGGTAGTGGTAAAACCGAAGTGTATATGCATATAATAAAAACCGTTTTAAATAGGGGTAAAACCGCCATAATGCTAGTACCTGAAATTTCTCTAACACCGCAGGTTGTTGGGCTTTTTAAGGGTAGATTTGGCGATGATGTTGCGGTTTTACATAGTAAACTTAGTATGGGCGAACGCTTTGACGAATGGTATAGAATATTTAATGGTGAAGCAAAGATTGTTATAGGGCCTAGGAGTGCAGTTTTTGCCCCAATTAGGAATGTTGGCGTTATCATAATTGATGAAGAACATGATGGTTCGTACTTGAGTGATAGTAACCCTAGATACTATACACATGAAGTGGCTGAGTTTAGAAGTAAGGCGAATGATTGTCCGCTTGTGCTTGGTAGTGCCACACCCAATTTAGATACGTATTATAAGGCTAAAAATGGCGAATATGAGTTGTTGGAACTTCCAACTCGTGCAAATAAAAAAGAGATGCCAAAGATTGAAATAGTGGATATGTGTGCGGAATTTAGGGGTGGAAATAAAACACCATTTTCTGAGAATTTGCTAGGTCAATTAAGTGCAACAATAGAGAAAAAACAGCAGGCGATTTTGTTTATAAACCGCAGGGGGTTTTCAACATTTTTAATGTGCAGAGAATGTGGTTATATTCCAAAGTGCGAGAGTTGTGATGTGTCGTTAGTTTATCACCGAGATGATAACGAGTTAAAATGTCATTATTGCGGAAAAAGATATAAGGTTATAACACGATGCCCTGAATGTGGAAGCGAAGAAATTAAACTTGGCAATGCGGGAACGCAGAAGATTTGTGCTGATTTAAAGGAATATTTTAAAGATGTGGCAATTTTTAGAATGGATAATGACACCACATCCACAAAAGATGCACATGCTAAAATTCTTGGCGAATTTGGAAAAACAAAACCAGCGATTTTGGTTGGAACGCAAATGGTGGCTAAGGGGCATGATTTCCCAGAAGTGAGTTTAGTAGGAATATTAGATGCGGATTTAAGTTTGTTTTTTAACGATTATAGGGCAAATGAGAGAACATTCCAGTTAATCACGCAAGTTGCAGGACGTGCTGGAAGAAGTGAGATTGAAGGGAAGGTTGTTTTGCAAACATATTTTCCCAAACATTTCGTTTACAACTTGGTGGCAAATTACGATTTTAAAAGGTTTTATGAAAAAGAGATAAACCTAAGAGAAACCACGTTATTTCCGCCATTTTCCAAGGTTTTAAGAATTTTAATAACCAGTGAAAAAGAAGACATTGCAAGAGATAAAACGCATGAATTTTTTATGAAAATGAAAGAATTTAGAATGAAAAGGCGAGAAGATTTTTATTTCTTAGAAGCAATGAAATCGCCAATTAATAAGATAAAAGATAAATTTAGATTTCAAATTGTAACAAGGTTTTCAGCGGAGAAATCTAGAGAAATTATAGATGAAATTTTTAAAATGGTGGAAGATGTGCAATCTAAAAATTTGCAGATATTTATAGAAACAAATCCGCAACATTTAAGTTAAATAATACTTTTATATTTTGTAAATATATGTTATAATAAAAGTAGATATTTGAAGAGAATTAAGGAGAAAAAATGGCAATAAGAAATGTGGTTCAATCAGGTGACCCAATTTTGAAAAAACAAGCAAAGCCTGTTAATAATTTTGATGAGAATTTATGGGAACTTTTAGATGATATGTATCAAACAATGAAGGCTAACCATGGTGCAGGAATCGCAGGTCCACAAGTTGGAATATTAAGGCAAGTTTGCATTGTTGATATAAATAATATCAAATTAGAATTGGTTAACCCTGAAATTGTGGAAAGAAGTAGTGAAACATGGACGGAAGTGGAAGGTTGCTTAAGTGTTAAGGGCGTGCAAGGTTATGTTGAAAGACCTAAAAAGATTACGGTTAAGGCCTATGATAGATATGGTAATGAATACACAGTTTCAGCAAAAGAATGGCTTGCTAGAGCGATTTGCCATGAGACAGACCATTTGAAAGGTATTCTTTTTACAGATATAATGAAAGAAGTTTATGTAAGAAATAAAAAGAAAGGAAATTAGATATGAAAGTTATATTTTTAGGTACGCCAGACTTTGCCATTCCTTCTTTGGAAGCAATAAATAAAAAACACGAAATAGTGGGAGTTGTAACTCAACCTGATAAACCAACTGGAAGAAGTGGGAAGTTGATGCCAGGCCCTGTTAAACAAAAAGCAATCGAACTTGGATTGAAAGTTTTCCAATTTGAAAAGATTAGAAGAGATGGAGTTGAACCATTAAAAGAACTTAATGCAGATATTATGGTTACTTGTGCGTATGGTCAAATTTTAAGCAAAGAAGTTTTAGAACTAACACCCAATGGTGTTTTTAATGTTCATGGAAGTTTGTTACCCAAATATAGGGGGGCAAGCCCAATTCAATGGTCTATTATAAATGGCGAAAAAGTTACTGGAATCACAATATTAAAAAGTGATGTTGGCATAGACGATGGCCCAATAGTTTTGCAAAAAGAATTAGAAATCAAAGATGACGAAACTGCGGGCGAACTATTTGAAAGGCTTTCTTATTTAGGTGCGGATTGCATAATTGAAGCATTGGAGCAAATAGAAAATAAAACTGTAAAATTTGTTGAGCAAGACCATGAAAAGGCAACAGTTTGTAGAATGTTTAAAAGCGATTTTGGTTTGCTAGATTTTAATAAGAACGCATCAGATTTGGTTAATTTGATTAGAGGATTAAATCCATCACCAATTGCGTACTTTAAGTTGGAGGAAAACGCTTATAAAGTTTATAAAGCAAAAGATTTTGATAAAAACTATTTGGATAGTTTTGGTGTAAACTTTAATAACCTAAAGAATGGCGAAATTGCTGTTTCTAAAGCAAAAATTGGATTGCTTATAAAATGTGCTGACGGATATTTATCAATATTAGAAATTCAAGCACCAAATAGTAAAAGAATGGATATTAAAAGTTTTTTAAATGGGAAGAAACTAGATACAGGAAAAATTGTAAATGAATAAAGAACTATATTATAGTTATTTGGTTTTAAAGAAAGTTTATGTTGAGAAAGCGTATGCTGGAATTGAACTTAATAAAGTAATAAAACTACATAAAAATGAAATCAATACTGGGCTTATCACTAAGATCGTTTATGGCGTTATAGAAAACGACATTTATTTGGATTACGTTATTTCTAAGTTTGTTTCTAAAAAGCCAGACGAAAGCATTAATATAATCTTAAAGATAGGTGCGTTTTCAAAGGAAAATATAAATAGTATTCCGCCTTTTGCTTTGGTGAACGAACTTGTGAATTTAACAAAAAAGTATGAAAATAAGTTTGCTGGCGGATTTGTTAATGCAACGCTTAAAAATATATTGAAAACTCCAGTTCAGTTGCCAGATAAAGATAAGAACATAGTTGAATATTTAAGCATTAAATATAGTTATCCAGTTTGGTTAGTCCGAGAACTTATTAAAGATTATAAAGAAGAAATAACAGAAGAATTGTTGGCAAAAAAACTTACAACATTAACTCATATTAGGGTTTTGGAAGATAAGATAACAATTGAAGATTTCAAAAAGTACTTAAAAGATAAAGATATTGAATTTGAAAAAAGTGCGATGGCAAATACATTTTATGTTGACTACGAGAAGTTGCTAGATTATAAGGAATTGCAAAACTACTATATCGTTCAAGGCTTGCCTAGCATAATAACAGCGAATAATTTGTGCGTTAATCAGGCGGTTAATATCTTAGACCTTTGCTCAGCACCGGGCGGGAAAAGCGTTTTGATTGCACAAAATAATCCATATGCAAATATCGTTTCAGCGGATATTTACGCTCATAGAATTAAACTTGTGGAAGAATATGCAAATCGTTATGGAATTAAAAATATAAAAACTGTTTTAAATGACGCAAGTAAGTTTAAAAGCGAATGGGTAGATAAATTCGATTATGTGCTTTGCGATGTGCCATGTTCAAACACCGGCGTTGTTGGAAAGAAACCAGATGTGTTGTTAAATAGAAGAGAAGAAAACTTGAAAGAACTTTCGAAATTGCAATATAAAATATTATCAAATGCAAGTAAGTATGTGAAAAAAGATGGCATTTTAGTTTATAGTACTTGCTCAATTTTAAAAGATGAGAACATAAACGTTATAGATAAATTCTTGGAAGAGAATAAAGACTTTAAGGCTGTGAATGTTGAAACATTTGGCGTTAAAGTGATAGAAGATAATAAAACTGCGTTGTTCTTGCCAAACATAAGCGAAACAGAAGGATTTTTTATAGGGAGATTGAAGAGAAATGATTAAACTTTTAGATTATAATTTAAAAGAACTAGAAGAGATAACGGCTTCTTATGGTGAGCCTAAATTTAGAGCAACTCAGTTGTATCAAGCAATGTTATCTGGGAAAGATTATGAAGATAGAATAAATCTTCCTAAAGACTTTTTAAACCGCTTGAAGGAAAACAACATTGTTTTGCAACCAGTAAAAATATATAAAGAAAAGAAGAGTAAAGACAAAACTGTTAAGTTCTTATATAAGATTGAAAACGATATCATTGAAGGCGTTTTGATGAAATATAAATTTGGAAATACAATTTGTGTTTCCACGCAAGTTGGCTGTAAAATGAATTGTAAGTTTTGTGCTAGTAGTTTAAATGGTTTTGTAAGAAACTTAAGTGTTGGAGAGATGCTTGGCCAAGTGGTGGCGGTGAATAAATACTTAGGCGGAAACTTCAAAGATAGAAAGATTACAAATATTGTTTTGATGGGAAGTGGCGAACCCTTAGATAACTTCGTGAATGTTGTTAAATTTTTGAAGGCATTAACTGATGAGAATGGTTTTAATTTTAGCGTTAGAAATATATCAGTTTCCACTTGTGGCATTCCTTCTAAGATTGAAGAATTGGCAGATACTGGCATGAATGTTACATTGTCTATTTCACTTCACGCTCCAAATGACACAGTTAGAAAAGAAATTATGCCAATTGCCAAAAGTTATTCCATTGCGCAAGTTTTGGAATCTGCTAAGCATTATAACACTATCACAAATAGAAGAATTATTTTTGAATATACGCTTATTGATGGCGTAAATAATAAGCCAACTCATGCAAGGCAACTTGCTGAACTTGTGAAAGATATTCCATGCCATATAAACTTAATTAAGTTAAATGAAGTTGATGGAAGGAACTTAAAATCTCCAAGTTTGGAAAGTTGTGAAGAATTTTTAAATATGCTAAACCGTTTGCAAGTTAGTGCCACATTAAGGCGAACAATGGGCGATGACGTGGAAGGCGCTTGTGGTCAACTTAGAAATAGAGAATTGAAAGAGCAGGCTAATGGTTATAAAACTCATGTAAAGGCAAAGAGACCGAAAGAAGATAAAAAAGAAGCAAGTAAAAAACCTGCTTTAGATAAAAATAAGTCTAAAAGGTTAGATAAAAAACCGCTAAGAAATGGCAAAACTTTTGCAAGAGATAAAAGAAAATAATTAGGGTGAGAGATGCAAATAACTAAGATATTAAGTGGAAGTATAACGGCCGAAGAAAACGGGAAGTTTTATAAATGTAGCATTAGGGGCAATTTAAGAAGAGATATTAAAATAAGCGTTGGCGATTATGTGGACTTTGAATTTAATCCGCATAAAGAAGGCTCTATAATTGTAAAAGGCGTTAAGCCAAGAGAGAATTGCTTGGTCAGGCCTTATGTTTCTAATGTAGATATTCTTATAATTGTTGTAACGATAAAACCAATGCCTGATTTTGGCTTGGTTGATGCTCTTTTGATTAATTGCGAACAAATGGGCATTATGCCAATAATCGTTATCTCTAAATACGATACAATTAAAGGCGATTTTTATGAATGTGTTCAATTTCAATATGGAAAGGTTTGCGAACATATAATTCCTGTTTCGGCTCAAACTGGCTTTAATATAGATAAACTTCAAGAACTTCTAAAAGGCAAACTTTCAGTTTTGGCAGGGCAAAGTGGAGTTGGGAAAAGTACGCTTATAAACGCTCTATTGGGGCTAAATCAGGAAGTTGGCGAACTTGGTGAGAAAATATGCAGGGGAAGGCACACCACAAGGCTAAACGAGATATTTGTAAGCGATTCAGATGTTAGGATTGCAGATACTCCGGGCTTTAGTAGGCTTGAAGTTACAAAAGTAACGCCCGACCAATTAAAAGATTATTATTTAGATTTTCACCCATATAATGAGAAATGCGCTTTTAAAGATTGTTCTCATATTAATGTCGATCCTAGAATGTGCGGAGTTATACAGGCTCTAAAATCTGGGAAAATAGACGCAAGCAGATATTTAAGATACACAGATATATATTTCAAACTAAAAGAAAAATGGGAGAAAAGATATGATTAAAATCTGTCCAAGCACAAATCCTTGTCCGGAAAAGGACATTGTTAAGTATGTGAAAGAACTTCAGAGTTTGGGGCTTGAAATATTGCATATAGATATTATGGATGGGGAGTTCGTTCCGGCTAGTTGTATGCCAATTATAAAGATTAAAGAAATAAAGCAGAATTCTTTAATACAAACAGAAGCCCATTTGATGGTTAAAGAACCGCTTGAAAAACTTAATGAATATCTAAAACTTGGTCTTAATTATATAACAATTCATTATGAAGCGTTTGAAAATAAGCAGGATTTTTTGAAAGCAATTAATAAAATCCATGATAAAAACAAACTTGTTGGAATTAGCATAAAACCAAGTACGCATATTTCTGCTATAATAAACTATCTTCCTTTGGTGGATTTGGTTTTGATTATGAGCGTTGAGCCGGGCAAGAGCGGACAGAAGTTTATGCCAGAAGCACTAGAAAAGGTTCAGGTTCTAAACTTAATCAGAGAAAAAAATAAATTTAAGTTTAAGATTGAAATTGATGGCGGAGTTAATATAGATAATATTCAATCAATCGTTAATGCTGGTGCTGATATGGTAGCGGTGGGGTCGGCGCTATATAATAGTGCAGATAGAAAAAGTTTTGTTAGCACCATGAAAGAATGTACTCCAAAGGGCGGAATCTTAAATAAATTCCTCCCAAACTATAAGAGCAAATCGGTTAAAGAATTGGAAATGGAACTAGATAGAATTCTTTGTAAATAAGATTTTCAACTTTTTATATTTGTTTTCATAAGATAAATATAAGGGGAGAAAGATATGAGAATTTATTGTTTTAAGTGTCCTAAATGGCTGAAGCCATTATTTAAATTATTCTTTAAATGCGATTGATTTAAGTTTAAAAGAATTAGAATACATAAAATCTTCTAGATTTAAAATAACTTTTATTCAGGTTATTTTTGAATTTAGAAGATTTTTTCATTGCCTAAAAGCATCTGAATAACTTGTGGAAATCTCAAAATTTATTTTTTAAGATAAAATTAAGCATTTTTTA
>CAKVHY010000021.1 GCA_934754335.1 uncultured Clostridia bacterium | reverse complement strand
GGAGACGTCAATGTGGCTGAAAGCCATATTTGTCGGGTGGCAGGAACTGACGGGGTCCCGACTACCTTCCCAGACGCGGTCAGGGGTTCAAAGCAAAACTTGCTTTAAAATGCAAAGCATTTTGAATCCCTTAGGTGCAAAAAAAATAGCCTATATCTAGACTAAAATAATTGGTGCACCGTAAGGGAGGCGTCAATGTGGCTGAAAGCCATATTTGTCGGGTGGCAGGAAACTGACGGGGTCCCGACTACCTTCCCAGACGCAGTCAGGGGTTCAAAGCAAAACTTGCTTTAAAATGCAAAGCATTTTGAATCCCTTAGGTGCAAAAAAAAATAGCCTATATCTAGACTAAAATGATTGGTGCACCGTAAGGGAGACGTCAATGTGGCTGAAAGCCATATTTGTCGGGTGGCAGGAACTGACGGGGTCCCGACTACCTTCCCAGACGCGGTCAGGGGTTCAAAGCAAAACTTGCTTTAAAATGCAAAGCATTTTGAATCCCTTAGGTGCAAAAAAAATAGCCTATATCTAGACTAAAATAATTGGTGCACCGTAAGGGAGGCGTCAATGTGGCTGAAAGCCATATTTGTCGGGTGGCAGGAAACTGACGGGGTCCCGACTACCTTCCCAGACGCAGTCAGGGGTTCAAAGCAAAACTTGCTTTAAAATGCAAAGCATTTTGAATCCCTTAGGTGCAAAAAAAATAGCCTTTATCAAGGCTAAAATGATTGGTGCACCGTAAGGGATTCGAACCCCTGACCTTTGGTTCCGTAGACCAACGCTCTATCCAGCTGAGCTAACGGTGCAAGATAATATAAAAAAATTTATTAAAATATTAATTAGGAACCAAAAGCCTAAATATAATCCCTGAAATTTTGAAGACAAAATTTAGTAGAATGCCGTGTTTGTGATAAAGGTGCAATTTGCGAAGGCAAATGAGCAAAAAACCACAAAATTTTCAGTTATTTAAATTAACTTGGAGAGTATAACATAAAAATTATGATTTTGTCAATCATAATTAAAAATTAAATAGAATTTTGGGAAATGTTTAGGAAGAAGAAAAAAGAGAAGAAACTTAAGAAACCTTTATCTGAAAGAATAATAAAGGCAATTTATATATTGTTAATATTAGGATTTTCAATATATTTTCTTTTTTATTCTGTTAAAGACATTGCTTCTTCAATCATGTCGCCAACTTCTTCTTTTAACAAAATAAATAGTTTGGTTAGTAAGGAATTTAATTTGCAAGACATGAAAACCGAGAGTTTTATATCTTTAGAAAATACTTCTTCATTTTATTTAAAACTTCAAAATGCAAATGCAAGTTTTGTAGATAATAATTATTTTGATTATCAAAACTTCAGTTCTGGCACAGCCACTATGGACAATTCCTTTTCTCTAACAGGAAACGAACTTGCAGTTTTTGTAAATAATCTAATTGGGTTTGATGATGAAATCTTGATAGAAAGATTTTATGAAATTAACGTGAAGCCAATTGCAAATTCAAATAAGTTTATATTAACAAGTGTTTGTAAATTAGATATTTCAGATATTTTGCAATATTTAAATTCTAGCAAGGAGATGGGTGATATTTATCTAAAAACCACCACTGAATGTGAAATATTAGGTAGCGGGCTAGCAATTTTTGATTCAAAAGTGCAGATTAACCAACTTAGTGAAAAAGGAACTGAGCAATGTATGCGAACTCTAGGTTCACTTTTTACAGATGGAAAAACCCATTCAAATGAAAATAATTATCCAACAATAGTAATAAAACAAATGCTAAATTTAATAAAAAACAAACTAAATTTAAATATAAACAAACAAGAAATTAATTTTATTTTTAATATTTAACATATTTGTTTTGATTTTTTGTAATTTTCACATAAAATAAGTACGTAAAAAGAAGGAAAGAAAAATGGAAAAATTATTTGCGGAAAACTTGAAAATGTTTTCTTTTTCTCATTTATTGATTTTGGGTATAACTTTGCTTTTAGTTATATTCTTTTATCTAATATTTTTTAAGAGAAAACATAAAACAAAATTTAACTTTGTTTATGTGCTATCAATTCTCGGTTTCTTAGCCTATGTGGCATTGCCAGTGTTGAAATTGGTGACGGAAAAGAATGTTGATGTTTTAGCAATATTGCCAATAAACTTATGTGGAGTTTGTTTCTTAACAGCGATTATTTTATCAAGATTCCAGTTGCCATCAGTAAGAGCATTCGTTGGATATGTTGGCATATTTGATGCACTATATAATTTAATAGTAATTCCTAATACTTATGTTGGGGTAAAACCATTTGCGGTTGAAACAATTTTATACTTTGTTCCTTTTGTGATTTTATTAATGGTTGGCTTATATACTTTTGCATTTGGATTAGTGAAACCAAGTTTCAAACAAATCTTAAAAACGGTTGTTGGATTAATCGTAGTAACAGTTATTATGCACACCTTGAACGTTGTGTTCAAAGTGTTTAAATTGTCTGACGCAAACTATTTCTATACGCTTAGTGCTTCAAGAGATAACGTAATGAAGATGCTTGCATCGTTGCTACCTTATGAATTTGTTTACTTGGCATTCTATTTGGTTGCAATAACAGTTTTAATGGTAATTATTGCATTGTTTGGGTTGGCTTCAAATAAGCAATTTGTAAACGATATTCCAGTTGAAGAACTTGAAGAACCAGATCCAAAAGATGGGTTAGATGACATAGTAGAACCACAAATGAATGTTGGCGATGATAAAGAAAAATGGGAAGAGGTTCCGCTCGTAAAACAAGAGCCCAAAGAAGAGAACATTGGAAAAGATGAAGTTGAAAAAGAAATAAATCAAATTGAAGAAAAATTAAAAGAAGAAAATATTGATATAGATAAGCCTGATTTGAATTTTGGTGACACAAAAATTGAAGAGAAACCTAATGGATTTATTGAAACAAATAATGTAAGTTTTAATAATGAAAACACTGCTATTCAAACTGAAGAAAAACCTATAAATCAAGCCGAAAACTCAGATAATCTAAAAGTTGATTTAAATGATTCAATTTTTATAAAAGATGAGCCTTTAAATGAAGTAAAACCAGCGGTTGAACAGAATGTGAATGCGGGAAATACTCAAGGCAAAAATAATGCACCAATTCAAGCAGAAAGCAAGCCTGAAAAGGTTTTCATGCAAGAACATTTTGAGAATAAAGAAGAAAAGAAGATAGAAGAAAACAAATCAAGTTCTATAGCAGTTTTAAATAATAATGTAAATGAAAACAATCAAAATTCAACACCTGTTCCAAATAATGATATAAAAGAAACTATGCCAAAGAGTGAGTTTAAATCTTTAAATAGTTCGGTGTCAAATAACATAAAAAGTAATCCTGCATTTGTTGAGCCCACAGCAAGGCAAGAAAAAGCAAATGATGATGTTAAAGCACGTTTGCAAAGATTAAATCAATCAACTTTCAAAACGAAATCTCAGCAAAATCAACAGAGAGCGGAGCAAATTAATAGAGTAAAAAGTTTGAGAAGTATAGTTGATAAAATGGGTAAAAAACAAGATTAAAAAGAAGCCTTAGAGAAAGTCTAAGGCTTTTATGTAATTAATAATTATATTTATTATTTTCCATGTAGTTTTGTTCGGGCTTACTTGCCGACTTAAATTCGTCTTCGTAGTTATAATTATTTAGATTTTCAAAGGATTGTTTAGATGCGTTCTTATGCTCATTTTGATTAACTGAAAGGGCATTTATCTGATTGGTTGTAAGTTCCACTAAAATAATATCCTGACCAATCTTGCAGATTCGATTATAAGGAATAAAAAAATCTGAGTTAGCCTTGAATAAACTAAACATTTTTCGTTCTTTCGGCACAATAATCCCAAGAACTCTTGCACACGATGTGTCGATTACAATGTCTGTTATATTTCCTAGGCAACGTCCGTCATAGATATTAACAACTTCCTTCGCTCTTAGCTCACAAAATGTAACTTCCATAAAAACTCACTTTGTTATATAATATTTTTTATGAAAACAAATTGTTAAAAATAACAAAATTCTACAAAATCTCTTAAATTATTTAATTTTTGCACTTTTTTTGTAACTTTTAATAATTAATTGCAAATATAATAATTTTTTGATATTATATTAGAGTTAAAAGAATTGGAGTTTAAAATATGAGATGTCAATTTTGTGGAAGTACAGAGAGCAAAGTTTTAGATAGTAGAAGTACTGATGATAACAATTCAATTAGAAGAAGAAGAGAATGCTTGGCGTGTGGAAAAAGATTTACAACTTTTGAGACTATTGAAACCACGCCGATTTTAGTTGTTAAAAATGATGGAAGTAGGCAAACTTTTGATACGAATAAAATCAAAAGGGGAATAATTAGAGCATGCGAAAAAAGACCTGTTAGCATGGGACAAATAGATAAAATCGTTGAAGATATTCAAAAAGAAATTTCAAATTCGCTTGAGCAAGAAATTAAATCCAGCGAAATTGGAGAACTTATTATGCAACATTTGCAAAAAGTGGACGACGTGGCTTATATAAGATTTGCTTCAGTTTATAGAAAGTTTGCGGATTTAACACACTTTAAGGAGTTCTTGCAAAATATAGATGTTAATGTTATTGAAGATAAATCCCAAAAGGAAACCAATGAATAATTAAATATATATTTATTCAAACTACAGATAGGAGAAGATATGTCTGTAGTTTTTGTTTTACTTGGGCTTATGGATTTAATAATTTTATTTTATGAGAAAGATAAACTTTCTAAAACTTTTTTGTGCGTGTCATTAAGTTTTAGTTTGCTTTCTTTTTTTGCAGGCGACTTGATTTTTCATAATTTAGAATTTAACATTTTTTTATTGTTTAGTTTGATAATTTTACTTATATTTTTAAGTTTTAAATGTTCAATAAAATTTAATAATATTTCATATGTTGTTGTTGTAAATTTAGCCTATATTTTACTTACTGAAATAGACGATATTTATGTAACTTCATTTAAGCCAATTCCTATAATTTTAATTGCAATAGGCTTCTCTATTTTTATGCTAAGAAATCCTTATGAAATAATGCTTTCAAATATTATCGCTTTTATATTAATTGAAACTAAAAATTATTTTTATTTTCTAGATAACTTTGGATTTGCAAATGTTTTAAATGTTGATTTTCTGATAAATATTTCAAGTGTAATTTTGATAAGTTTGAGTTTAAATCTAATTTTGAAAGGATTAAAATTGATAAAAAGGAGAAAAACAAATGCAGTGGAAATTTAAGCCATTTTTAATACTTTGCATAATAGGTGTTATTTTATTAAATGTTACAAATATAAGGGGCTATTATGCCTTAAATGATATTAACAATGAAACCACAAATTATGTTATTTATAAAGAAGATGGAGAACCTTTATTTGAAAGGATTGGGGTTGAAATTGGAGATGAATATTTAAATAAAAATTTTGAAAAATATAAGGTTGTGGAAATAAACGAAGAGAATAAAACAGGTGTGGCGAAATTCATCGAAAACGTGGAAAAGAAAAAAGTTGAGATTTCAGATGAACCACATTTTATAAACTCATCTTCTAAAAAGATTGCCTTGTATTGTTCGCATAACGATGAGAGTTACGTCGTGGGCGATGGAGTGGATAGCGTTTATGGTGCGGGTGGAATTCATGATATTGCTAAAGAATTGAAAACTGGTTTGTCTAACTTGGGAATTGATGTTGTATTTGACGAAACCTTGCATATCCCGCACGATGCCTATGCTTATTCAAGAAGCGTGGTTACAGCAAAATCATTATTGAATAATGAGAAACCTGATGCAATATTTGATATTCATAGAGATGGAACAAGCAGAAAGTACTATATTGCGAACGACAATGGAAAAGAAAGGTGCATGGTGCGAATTGTTGTTGGGAAAGGCAATGCTAATTATAAGCAAAACGAAGAGTTTGCACTTTATATAATGAGTGTGGCAAACAAACTATATCCTTGGCTTATAAAAGATATTTACTATGGGAAAGGGCACTATAACCAAAATTTAACAAATAAGGGCTTGCTTTTTGAAATGGGAAGCCATATGGTGGAGAAAAGTTTGGTGAAAGCAAGCGTTGCACCTTTAACTGATGTTATAAACACAGCGTTATTTAATACCACTGTTAATTCAGAGAGTGGCGAACTAACGATAAATGGAAACGAAAATAAAGAAGAGAAATTAATTAATAATGTTTTAAAAGAACAAGAGCGAAAGAACAATGATTCGGCAATTTTTAAGGTGGTTATAATGATTGGAATGGTTGTGGCGATAGGAACTTTGATTAGTTTTATAAATAAAAAGATTTAGTTTGAAGCGTGATATAAATTTAATGTAAGACAAAAAATAAATGTTTTATCTTTAAAATTGGATTGCAAATTATTGGTAAATAAGATATAATAATTTAAATTTGAAAGTTGATTGAAATTTCTAGACTTAAAATTTAAATTATTTTAAACGAGTTAGGGCGAAGTTATGGAAAAACCATTGGTTGCAATTATTGGCCGACCAAATGTTGGCAAAAGTACACTTTTTAATAGAATATGCGGTAAACGAATTTCAATAGTTAAAGATATCCCTGGTGTTACAAGAGATAGAATTTATGGAGACGCAGAATGGTGTGGTTGTGCGTTTTCTTTGGTAGATACCGGTGGACTAGACGTTAAAGAAAAATCTGCATTCCAACAAAATATCACTAAGCAAGCACAAATTGCTGTGGAACTAGCGGACGTGGTTTTGTTTGTTGTTGACGGAAAAGAAGGATTAGTGCCTGCAGACCATGATGCTGTAAACTTTTTAAGAAAGTATAACGTTCCAGTTGTTTTGGCTGTTAATAAGATTGATAATAACGATTTTGAAAAATGTTATGAGTTTTATCAATTAGGTTTAGGTGAACCTATTGCTGTTTCGGCTGAACAAAGCAAGGGCGTGGGTGACGTTTTAGATAGAGTGGTTAGTAATTTTAAAACTAAAGCGCCTATAGATGTTGATAAAGATAAAATCAAGATTGCGATTGTTGGTAAACCAAACGCAGGTAAAAGTTCGCTTTTAAATAAGTTGGTTGGAGAAACAAGGGTTATGGTTAGCGATGTGGCTGGCACAACTAGAGATGCTATCGACACACCTTTTAGATATAATAACCAGGATTATATTTTAATCGACACTGCAGGAATAAGAAGAAAAAGGTCAATTGAGCCAGATAGCGTTGAATTGTATTCAGTTTTAAGAGCGTTCGAAGCAATTAGAAGAAGTGACGTGGTTATTTTGGTTGTGGACGCCAAAGAAGGCTTAAGCGAGCAAGATGTAAGGCTTGCGGGATTTATTCATGAAGAAGGCAAGCCAAGTGTTATTGTTATGAATAAATGGGATTTGATTGAGAAAGATACCTACACAATGAATAAGTTTAATGAAAAACTTGCAGAAGATTTAAAATTCATGGATTACTTCCAACCATTATATATTTCGGCATTAACAGGTCTTAGATTGAATAAAATAATGGAAACAGTTGAAAAAGTTTATGAAAATGCTCACCATAGAATTTCAACTAGTGATTTAAATACAATTTTGCAAAATGCAGTTCTTACAAACGAACCACCAATTCAATCAGGTAGAAGATGTAAAATTAATTATATAACTCAAGCACAGGTTGCACCACCAACGTTTGTGTTATTTGTAAACGATAAAAATTTGATGCACTTTTCATATGTTAGATATCTAGAAAATTGTATAAGAAAAGCCGTGGATTTTAGTGGGACACCAATAAAGTTGGTTGTTAAAAATAAATCCGAAGATTAGGAGAAAAAATGGATAAAATTTGGAAGTATATAATTTTGGCGGTGATTGGTTACGCTTGCGGAAACTTTAACTTTGCTAGAATTTTTACTAAACTAAAAAAAGAAGAAAACATAAATTCAAAGGGGAGTGGAAATCCTGGTTCAATGAATATGCTTAGAACGCACGGTGCATTGCTTGGATTTACAACTTTATTCTTTGATGCATTAAAATCCGCAATTCCTGCGCTTATAGGCTTTTTATGGTTTGGGGCGGATTATTCCACTGATTGCTTGATTGCAATCTATGCAGGCGGTGTTCCGGCGGTTATTGGGCATATATATCCTGTGTTGTATAAATTTAAAGGCGGAAAAGGAATTGCAAGTACTGTGGGATTATTCGCAGTTGTTAATCCGCTTGCATCATTGATAATATTTGTTGTTAGTTTTATATTCTTCTATTTTGTTAAAATCGGAAGTTTGGCAAGTTTCTTATTTATATATTCGTTTGCGATTTATCAAACATGTTTGCCATCTGTAAATTCTTGTTGGATAGTTTTAGTTTTGATGTGGGGCATCGTGGCATTAGATACGTTTGCTCATAGGGAAAATATTAAAAGACTTATCACAAACACTGAAAGAATTACATCTTTTAGAGAAGGTGTGAAAAAAGATATTGAAAGAATTAAAGAAAGAAAAGCCCAAAAATTAGAGAAATATCAAACTAGAAGTGAAGAGATAGAAGAAGAATATCAAAAGAAGATTGAGTCTAAAGAAGAAGCGTTGCAAAAGAAAATCGAAAAGAAAACTGAAAAATTAGCCTTGAAATGTGAAAAGAAGTTAAATAAACATTCAAAGAAAGTTAAAAAGACAAGTAAGAAGTTCGATGAGAAAACTGTGAAAGTGGAAAAACGCGGAGAGTTTGTGGCGTCTATTTGGGAAGGATTGGCAAATAAGATAGAAGAAAGAGATTCAGAAAAGGCTGAAAAAATAAAAGAAAAGCAAGAGTCTTTAGTTGAATCAAAAGAGAGCAATCCGGTTGAAGTAGAAAAAAATAATATTGTTGAAACAAAAGAAAATAACGAAGATAAAAACTAGAGTGTTAGATTATTGAAAGAAGGTGAAAAATATGTCACCTTCTTTTTAATTATTTTATTAAAGTAATCATAATAGGAATATTTTTCTCATAAAATTTTATATCAACACCTTTGGAGGATTTTATGAGTAACTATGAAATATATAAAGATATTGCCTTAAGAACTAATGGCGATATCTATGTTGGGGTGGTTGGTCCAGTTCGAACAGGAAAATCCACACTTATAACAAAATTGTTAAATTCTTTAGTTTTGCCTAATATTCAAAATTCAAACGATAAAGAACGTGCAATTGATGAGATGCCACAAAGTGGCGATGGCAAAAGTATTATGACCACTCAGCCAAAGTTTTTGCCAAACGAAGCAGTTAAGATTAAATTGGAAAATGATGTAACATTCAATATGCGACTTATCGACTGCGTTGGTTATCTTGTTGAAGGGGCGATTGGTCACGAAGAAGATAATAAGCCAAGGTTGGTAAAAACCCCTTGGAGCGAAGACGAAATGCCTTTCGAAAAGGCTGCCGAGATTGGTACTAGAAAAGTTATAGCAAATCATAGTACTATCGGGCTAATGGTCACTTGTGATGGTAGTTTTACAGAAATTCCTAGAGATAATTATGTAAAAGCGGAAGAGCGAGTGGTTAGCGAATTGAAAGAAGCAAAGAAACCATTTGTAATCATCTTAAATTCCGCACACCCAAATTCAAACGAAACTATAAGTTTGAAAACTTCGCTAGAAACCAAATATGGAACGCCAGTTTTGGCTATGAACGTGGATAAACTATCTGAAGAAGATATTGAACAAATTTTCACGAAAGTGTTAAACGAATTCCCTGTGGTTTCGGTTTCGGCAAAGTTGCCTAGTTGGATGCAGGCGTTACCTTATGCAAGTTTCATAATAAAAGAAGTTGTTGACGAAGTTTTGAAATTTGTTAAAAACGTTGGCAAAATTGGAGACGTTTCCGATGATTTTGTGGCGTTTAAAGATAGTGAAGATTTTGAACCTTTATCCACGAAAACAATCGTTCTTGGAAAAGGAACAGTTGTGTTAGAAATTCAACCAAAACCGCATTTGTTCTATAAGGTGTTGAGTGAACAATGTGGTGCGGAAATCAAAAGCGATTATCATTTGGTTTCATATATCAAACAATTATCTGTTGCAAAACAACAATATGATAAGTTTAAAGAAGCGTTAGAATCGGTTAAGCAAACAGGCTATGGCGTTGTTCCACCAAGCATGGATGAAATGACTTTAGAAGAGCCTAAAATTATGAAACAGGGCGGGAAATTTGGTGTTAAGTTAAGAGCCACAGCACCAAGCCTTCATATAATGCAAGTGGATTTAGAAACCGAAGTTAATTCGCTTGTTGGAAATGAACAACAAAGCGAAGAATTGGCAAAATACTTGTTAAGTGAATTTGAAACAAATCCAAATTCAATCTGGGAAACTAAAATGTTTGGAACAAGTTTAAATTATTTAGTAAACGAAGGGCTTCATAATAAATTGGTGGCAGTTCCGCAAGAAACCATGAAAAAGATGCGTAGAACAATGGGCAGAATTGTAAACGAAGGCAAGGGCGGAATAATCTGTATTTTACTATAAAATAAAAAAATATGATTGGTTAAAATTTACCAATCATATTTTTTATGCGTGCTAGATTTAATATCATCATAATATTCAAAATATTGTTTTTTAAATTTCTCGTTTTCTAATTTTTGTTTTTCGTTTTTTATCTCTTTATATGTTTTTGCTTTCATTCTTTACCTTTTCTTTTATATTAATAAAAAAGCCTTTTCTTGAATGAAAAGGTCTCTTTGGCTGGGACGGCAGGATTTGAACCTACGAATGCGAGAGTCAAAGTCTCGTGCCTTACCACTTGGCTACGCCCCAATAATTAACAAAAAAGGCTAAGTTGCAAAATTTTTCATTTGACATAGCCTAAATTGGTGCGGATGAGAGGACTCGAACCCCCACTCTTTCGAACCAGATCCTAAGTCTGGCGCGTCTGCCAATTTCGCCACATCCGCATAAGTTTTGGTGACCCATCCGCGATTCGAACGCGGGACACCATGATTAAAAGTCATGTGCTCTACCAACTGAGCTAATGGATCATATAAATTGGGGTGAATAGTGGGACTCGAACCCACGACTTCCAGAGCCACAATCTGGCGCTCTACCAGCTGAACTATATCCACCATAATGGTACGCCAGAAGGGATTCGGACCCCTGACCCCCGCCTTAGAAGGGCGGTGCTCTATCCAACTGAGCTACTGGCGCAAGTATAAAGCCCAATGTAAATTTAAAGCCAACGATAAAGCGGGTATAATTTAGCAAGTATTTTATGGAGCGGGTGATGGGAATCGGACCCACGCAGCCAGCTTGGAAGGCTGGAGCACTACCATTGTGCTACACCCGCACAAATCTAGTTTACAAAACGCAAGTTTATAATAGCATATAGGTTTGAGTTTGTCAACAATTTTTTGTAAAATTCTTCATATAATTGATAAATTTTTAAAATTGTTAGGATTTTGAAGTACTTAAACAATTATTCTTTAAGTACTTCTCTTTTTTAAAAATCTGAAAGCGGAATTTGAGTTATATTAATATTTTCATCGTTTATAGTCATTATTGCAAACGAACAAGGCTTACCTGAGCCAATAGAACCGGGATTTACAAGCAATATTCCGTCTTTTTCTATTTCAGTAAATTTATGAGTGTGACCAAAACAAACAATATCTGCATTAATTTCTTTTGCTTTTCTAACCAAATCATCTAGGGTATATTTAACCCCATATCTATGCCCATGAGTTAAGAAAATCTTATGCTTTCCATCTGCCAAAACTTTATCTTCTTCATGGTCTATAAAATAATCGCAATTGCCTTTAACTGCTTCTATTTGAATATTTTTAAAATATTTTAAATCTTTTAATCCGTCACCTAAGAACAAAACTTTATCGTAATGAGAGTTTTTGATTGCAAACTCTAAATTCTTTATGTTTCCGTGACTATCACTTAAAATTAAATATTTCATTTTTCTCCTTGTTTGTATAAATATAACCTGAAATGCGAGATTTTATATTAAAGTACTAATATTTATACATAATCATAAATAAATATGCGTTAGTATTCGAATTCACTTTCGTTTTCGTCAAAATCTGGGATAAATGATTCGCTAACGCTCTCAAAACTTTGCATGTAGCCAAAATCAAAGTTCTTCTTTTCCATAAAATTTAAGACTCTTTTATATTCAATCGGTTTTAAAGGTTTTGAAAGATACTTATCTAATTTCACTTCTTCTAAATCAAGGGGAGTGTACTGGCACATAAGCGAAATTATAGTGTCTTTTCCAAGGTTTTTATAAATCCAATCAATAATCTTAATGCTATCGCTGGAACAACGTGGTAAAACCAAATGACGAACGATTAGACCTTTCTTTAATAGGTTGTTTTCAATTATATTTTTAGGTTGTTGCCTTTTCATCTCTAATATTGCTTTCGAACAAGTTTCAAAGTAGTTACCTGCTTTTGAATACTTTAATGCAAGGGAGTTATCGAAGTATTTAAAATCGCAAAGATAAATATCAACTAAATTTTCTAATCTTTTTATTGTTTCCACAGATTCATAACCATTGCTATTCCAAACAATCGGAATTTTAGGCTTGTAGATTTTCAATGCGGAAATAATTTGCTCTGAATATTGCGTTGGCGAAACAAGATTAATGTTATTAACATTCTTTGCTTCTAGTTGTTTGAAAAGGCTAACCAGATTCTCAATTGTGGTTTCTTTTCCTTTTCCCAGAGTACTTATCTTATAATTTTGGCAAAAAATGCATTTTAAATTGCAATGTGAAAAAAATATGACTCCGCTTCCGTTTTTCCCGCTTATTAAAGGCTCTTCCCAATAATGAACCATAACTTTGGCAATTTTTAATGTGTTAGTTGCTCCGCAAAATCCGCAAACATGGTCTCGCTCCACTTTGCAGTTTCTGGGGCAGATATTGCAATATTTCATAATCTTCTTCCTAATATAAACTATTATTATATATAATAACATATATTGTCAATGAATTTCTAGTTTTAAATGTAATTTTTGCCATATTAATTTTTTATTTTTAACAATAAGAGGTTATTTGATAGAATAGTTTTTTAAATGTTATTAAACTTAAAATTAGTTTTAAGTTATTTAAATTATTATTTTTTTGCTAAAATTTTGATTGATAAAGGAAAACTTATACAATCTTTAGTGTTTTTATACATAATTCTACATATTTACGAATAAAAAGTGAAAAAGGTACATTATTCTCTAATCTATCAAATTGTCTTTATAGTAAAACTTTGATATTATTAAGTTGTTCGAGGCCTGAATTGGAGATGAGTTGAGAACCATAAATAAAAATAGTTTGGGAGATGTCATGGGTATTGATGCATGTTCGAAAATTGTTGTTCTAGAGTCTAACGACAAGGACGCAAAAGAACTAAAAAATGTTATTGAAACAGATGAAAAATTGAAAGTGGAGAAAGTGTTTGTTGATGCAAGCGAATTGCCAGATTATGTTGCACTAAATAATATTGATTTAGTGGTTATGGAATTAATCTTGCAAAATAGCGATGGTTTTGAGTTGATAAAGAAATTAAAGGCATTAAACTCAAAAACTAAAATCTTAGTGCTATCAGCACTAAGCGGAGAAGGTTTTATTCAGAAAGCATTTAGTGATGGTGCTGATTATTATATGATAAAACCATTTAAATCCGAACATCTAATTGAAAGAATCAAAAATTTGGTTGATGAAAACTTTGCAATTAAGCAAGAAAATATTGCAAAACCTAAAACAAATTTGGAAATCAATAAATACAAACAATTAGATGGAAAGATCACAAATATATTTATAACTGTTGGGATTCCAGCACATATTAAAGGCTATCAATTTTTAAGAGAAGCAATTAAAATGGCGATTGAAAATCCTGAAATTATAAATAGTATCACAAAGAAACTTTATCCTAGTATCGCTGAAAGATTTGAAACTAGCGCAAGCAAAGTTGAAAGAGCAATAAGACATGCGATAGAAGTGGCTTGGAATAGGGGTAAAATAGAAAATATAAATACCTTATTTGGAGTTAAAGTTTATAGTAATAATGAGAAACCCACGAATGGTGAATTTATTGCACTTGTGGCAGATAAAATGTTAATTGAAGGGGCCTAATATTTTATTTGACTAACCACTAAAAACTTGCTAATATATATTTCAAAAGGAGAATATATGAGAAAATTTGAGCAAGTTAAAGAGTCTGCAATGCAATATAATAATAATCCTGTTAAAAAGCCATTCAGAGCAACAAAGTATTCAGCAGGTTATGATATCTTTTCGCCAATTGATATAATAATAAAAGCCGGAGAAATTGCAATGATTTGGACAAATCTTAAAGCCAAATTCCCCGAAGATGAATTCTTGTTGTTATGTACAACAAGTGGAATGGGGAAAAAAGGAATTAGGCTTGCGAACGCTATTGGGATTATTGATAGTGATTATTATGGCAATGTTAATAACGATGGAAATTTTGCGTTTAGATTGTTAAATACATCAAATGAAGATTATGCTATTAAAGTTGGGGATAAAATCGGTCAGGGCATTTTCTTGAAATATTTAACAACAGATGATGATGTGGTTAGTGAAAACGTTAGAGTTGGTGGCTTTGGGAGTACTGTTAAATAAATCTTAAAGATTTTAAATTTCTTATTTTCATCATTAAAACTTAATAACATTAAAAAGCCTTTTAAATGAAGGGCTTTTTTTATTGTCAACTTTCTAAGATTTTTTTTAAGCCTGAATAACTTGTGGAAATCTCAAAAAATATTTTTAAAATTAAAATAGGTGTTTTTTACTAAAACTTGTAACTTTTTCGAAAAAGTTCAAAAAACGACGAAAATTCTATTGACAGGGGGGGGGGGGGGGCGTGATATAATAAAAATAGACTTAGAATTATGTACAAATTGTAAATAACGTATGCCAT
>CAKVHY010000020.1 GCA_934754335.1 uncultured Clostridia bacterium | reverse complement strand
TAACACAAGGAGAATTTTTATTCAACGGCACAAGCCTTCACCGAACCCCCAGACTATCTGGGGGTTTTCTAATACAAAAAATCTTCCAATAAAATTTGGAAGATTTAAACTATTTTTCTTTACCTTCAACCGATTCTTTAATATAAGATAGGATCTTATTTTCAAGCCTACTAACCTGCACTTGGCTTACTCCAAGCATTTCCGCCACCTCTTTCTGAGTTTTATCTCTAAAATATCTAAGAAGGATTATTTTTTTATCTCTTTTAGGAAGTTTTGATATTATGTTTTTAATAAGAAACATTTCCATATCTTTTTCCATATCGCTTTCTGCTATTTTTTCAATAAGCAATTGCTCCTTATTTCCGCCATCTTCATTTATAACCGAACTAAGGCTAACCAATGGAATATTACTCTCCATTGCAAATATAATATCTTCTTTAGGTACATTAAAATGTGAAACCAGATCATCAATGGTTGGCGAAACATTATATTTATTGATAAATTCTTCATTATACTTATTTATTTGAATATTTAACGTTTTAACGCTTCTAGATACCTTTATAATCCCGTTATCTCTCATAAAACGTTTTATTTCACCGGCGATCATTGGAACTGCGTAGGTGCTAAATTTTACATTATAGTCCACATTAAAGTTTGTTATTGCTTTTAAGAATCCAAGACTACCTAGTTGATATAAATCATCATATTCAATTCCTTTATCTTTATAACGTTTAATAACACTTTTTATTAATGGAGAATTTTCTAAAATCAACTTTTCTTTTGCATCTTCATCATTGTTTTGTGCTAATTTAATTAATTCTAAAGTGTTATCATTCATATTATCCCCCGATTGCCACTTTACAATCTCCTAACCTTTTAATAAGAGTTACAGTTGTGCCCTTCTTTTCATTTGATTCCACCATTACTTTATCCATAAATCCCTCCATAACGGTAAAGCCCATGCCACTTCTTTCCTTTGTTGGACAGGTTGTATAAAATGGCTCTCTTGCTTTTTCAACGTCTTTTATACCCACTCCAAAATCTGTTATGGATATGTACAACTCGTTATCGCAAATCTCTGCGTTAATCTCCACATCTCCTTTCACATTTGGATACGCATGTACAACACAATTCGTAACCGCCTCACTAACAGCAGTTTTAATGTCGTTCAGTTCCTCTAAAGTTGGATTTAAAACCGAACAAAAACTTGCAATACAAACTCTTGCAAAACTCTCATTTTCGCTTAATGCTGAAAATCTTAATTTCATGTTATTCTTATAACTCATATCAAACTCCTTAAACAATTTTAGGCATAATATCGTAAAGCCCTGACATCTTAAATATTTTTTCTATATGATTATTTGGATTCGCAATATAGATTGGTGTATGCTTATTTCTTAACTTCTTATATCTTCCAATAAGTACACCAATCCCCGTACTATCCATAAAATCCAAATCAGCCAAATCTATCACCGCTTGAGAAAAATCATTACTTGAAAACAAATCGTCTAGATAAGTTCTAGTGTAATTTGCCGTATATTCATCTAATTCTCCACGTAATTTCACATTCATTATATTGTTTGTTATCTTATATTGAATATCCATCATACCCCTCCGCTTTTAAAGATTTTAGCATCTTTTTTCTTACAAAAAACTAGAATTTTTGTTGAAATATGGCTTTGTAAGTCGATTTTTTAGCATAATAAAAAATATTACAAATATTTTAAAATTTTCATTATTTTTATTGACAAATCATTTTTTTTATAGTAAAATTATGCTTGTTACACTATGTAGCACTTATTGAATTTCGGGGTGTAGCGCAGTTTGGTAGCGCACTTGATTTGGGATCAAGGGGCCGGGAGTTCGAGTCTCTTCACCCCGACCAATAAAAGTTAAAATACTTTTGTTCGGGCCTTTAGCTCAGTTGGTTAGAGCAACCGGCTCATAACCGGTCGGTCCGCGGTTCAAGTCCGTGAAGGCCCACCAAAATTCCGATTAGATAAACATAATAGTTCATGGCCTGGTAGTTCAGCTGGTTAGAACGCTAGCCTGTCACGCTAGAGGTCAGGGGTTCGAGTCCCCTTCAGGTCGCCAATTATGTTTGCCTCGGTAGCTCAGTCGGTAGAGCAAAGGACTGAAAATCCTTGTGTCGGTGGTTCGATTCCGCCCCGAGGCACCATTTAGATTGGAATTCAAATTAAATTGTTGCTAAATAGTTGTTTTATATGCTGGTGTAGCTCAATCGGTAGAGCAGCTGACTTGTAATCAGCAGGTTGTGGGTTCGATTCCTATCACCAGCTCCAAATATGTTAAACTTCACTATTTGCAATAATTTCCCCCTTTTATAATTATTGTTTTTGCTTAAATCATAAGTAAAGAATAGTAAAATTTAACATATTATGGGAGAGTTCCAGAGCGGCCAAATGGAACGGACTGTAAATCCGTCGTCTCCGACTTCGTTGGTTCGAATCCAGCCTCTCCCACCAAATATAAAAGTCCTAATATAGGACTTTTTTTAGTTTTTATATTTAATTAGAAAATATCAAGATTTTTAAGACTTCTATTATTTTTCGCCAATTGAAACTTATCAGAAAAACAAGTTTAAATATTGAAAAAAGGACTTAAAAATTGAAGTGAACCTCATTTTTGCACCGCAAAAACAAAATGGGGTTCACTTCATATTATTTATCCTTTTTCTTTTTCTTATACTGATACTTTTCCAACAATTCAAACATTCTATTATGTAAAATCTCTTTACCCTTTGATATAAGTTCGTCATTAATTCTTTTATCTTTAAATTCTTCCATCTCAGACAAATTAAAAGGTTCGCCAACCACAAGCCTATTTCTTCTGAAAATTCTTGGTTTTCTAACCATAATTGAAGGAACAATTGGTGCTTTAGATTTTAATGCAAACAAAATAACTCCATCTTTTAAATTATTTTGATCACTAGTTGTAACTCTCGTACCTTCAGGGAAAATACAAACTGCTTTATCGTCTTTAAGGTAGCCCAAAGTCTTTTTAACTGCTTGCAAGTCTGTTTCACCCCTTTTTATAGGATAACCACCCCAACTTTTTAGAACTGCACCTAAAAATTTATTTTTAAACAAACTTTCTTTTGCCATATATCTATATCTTCGTCTGCACAACCTTGTTGCTATTAACGGCACATCGGCATTTGATTGGTGATTACAACAAAGAATCATTTTTCCTTTCTTGGGAATATTTTTTTTACCTATCACCCTTATTGGGTACAAAATAAGCAAAGGTATATATGCCAAAATAAAACAAATATAATAAAACATTTTCAACCTCAATTCTTAACAATTTGTAAAATCTTATCAACAACCTGATCAATAGTCAGGTTATCTGTATTAATATAAACTGCATCATCAACAAGTACTAATGGACACAACGTTCTTTCTTTATCTCTTCTATCTCTTTCAATAATTTGCGAAAGGACTTCGTTATAATCTAGAACTTTAGCAGTGTTTTTCTCGTCTTCCATTCTTCTTTTTGCTCTAATCTCAGGACTTGCATCAATATAGAATTTAAATTTTGCATTTGGAAGAACATGGCTTGTTATGTCTCTGCCTTCCATTATACAAGAATGCTCATTCGCCACATCTCTTTGGATTTGCAAGATTTTATCTCTAACCAACTTATACGCCGAAGTGATTGAACAGGCGTCACTAACTTCAAGCGAATAAAGCCTATCTGTTACATCTACATCGTTCATTATAATACGTTGTTCACCATTAACAAATTTAATCTTAATATTAATTTTATCTAACTTCGAAACTATAAGTTCTTCATCGTTTGGGTCAAGACCATTATCCAAAGCATAAAGACCAACAGCACGATACAACGCGCCAGTATTTAAATGCAATATATTTAATTTTTTTGCTACAATATCTGTAACCGTACTCTTCCCTGATCCGCTTGGACCATCAACTGCAATAGTTATCATTTTCCATTTCCTTTATATAAAAATTTTCTTTAATTCATTATCGTCTAACTTTCTAAACTTCCCATTTTGCAAATCGCCCAGTGTAAGTTCACCAATTTTTATTCTTTTTAAATCATAAACTTTTGCACCAATATATGAAAACATATTCTTCACTTGGTGATTTTTTCCCTCAAATATTGTGATAGTTGTTAAAAAGCCATCATTATATTTTACTGTTTGACCAAGGATTGCAGGCATATACGCAACACCATCAATATTAACACCTTTTTTCAATTGATTTAATCCCGAACTGGTTGGTTTTACTCTTGTAAAAACCTCATATGTTTTACTTATATGCTTTGATGGATGAATGATGCTATTAGCAAAATCTCCATCGTTTGTAAGTAAAAGTAAACCTTCAGTGTTATAATCCAACCTGCCCACTGGAAAGACCCTTTCTTTAACGCCCTTCATTAGATTTAGCACTGTTTTTCTGCCTTTCTCGTCGGAAACTGAAGTAATATAGCATTTAGGTTTATTAAGCATAAAGTAAACCTTATTTTCAGCCAAACTTACCCTTTTGCCTTTAAACTCCACCATATCATTTTCTGAAATATCTGTTACAAGATTTGTTACAACCTCACCATTCACCGTAATTAAACCGTTTGTAACCAATTCTTCAACTTTTCTTCTACTACCAATTCCTGCACTGGCTAAAAATTTATTTATTCTCATTTTAATACCCTGCATCTATTTTATAATGAAATAATTGATTTTGCAAACGAAATCCAGCGATTAATTGAATTGACAAATAAAAAATTTACCTTAACAATCTTAAGCAAAAAGACAGGAACTTACTTCCTGCCTTAATTTTACCAATTACTTATGATATTTTCAATCAAGTATTTTATATCAATATTTCTAGACGTATCTATAGCATACAAGTTTTCCGAGTAAATTTCTTCATCATCAAACAAAACTTTTACTTTGCCAATAATAGTATCAAAATTGACTGGTGCTTTAACAGATGATGGAATATCATATTCAACTTTATATTTATCTTCATCTACTTTCTTAATTAATGCCGAATAACCATCAATCGTTGCAACTCCAACCTGCTCTTTGTCGCCATCTTCTACAATTAAATTACTAACAAAAGTATAAGGTTTTACAAATTCTTTTATCTCATATTCTGAAAATGCCTTATTTGTTAAACGATCACATTCTTCAAACATTGGCCCACAATTTAGCACAACACTTATAATCTGCATGCCATCTTTCTCAGAAGCATTTACAAGACATCTGCCAGCATTATCCGTGAAACCCGTTTTTACACCAATACAATCATCACGTGTAAACAATAATTTGTTTTTATTTTTTAAATACCTTGTTCCCGAATGTTCACTTCCTTCAATAGTTTTATACTTAGTTGAAACTATTTCTCTAAACGTTTCATTCTTTAACGCATAAGCGGTAATCTTTGCAAGGTCATAAGCAGAAGTGTAATGTGTTTTACTATCAAGTCCATGAGGGTTATCAAAGTGAGTATTTTCAAGCCCCAGACTCGCAACAAACTCATTCATCATCTGAACAAATTTTTCACTACCACCTTCTCCGCCAACATGGCATGCCAACGCCATAGCACAATCGTTACCACTTGCAAGCATTAATCCATAAAGCAAATTTCTTATTGAAATCTCTTCCCCATAATCTAAATAAATACTAGTTCCTTCAATCCCAATAGCCTTATCATCAACAGTTATAACCTCATCTAATTCGGAATTTTCTATAGCAAGAATTGCTGTACAAATTTTAGTTACACTTGCCATTGGAAGTCTTAAATCTTTTTTAAATTCATATAAAACCTCGCCAGTATTTCCTTCTAAAACAACCATTGCTTTTGCTGGTGCCACAACTTCGCTATTGGCATAAACATTATTATATGTGACATTAACTATACATATTATTGACAATATTACTATGGTTATATGACAAATTATCTTTTTATTCATTTTTTATTTTTCTCCTGTTTCGATGATAAAATTTTAACAGTTTGTTCTACTAAATCAACCAATTTTTTATAAGGATATGCTTTATCTAAATTTACATATTGCACCAAATTTTTATTAATCAAGATGTATCCCAACGGGAACACATTAAAACCAGTTGTACTACCATTTATTAAAGATGGGCTCGATTTTTTATTTAATGAAATATTACTTTCTCCAATTACATAACCCACATTTATTTTGTTTAATGGAATTATTGTTATACTTTCATTAACCTTAATAGGCTTCCCAATGATCGTGTTTCCATCTGCAATACTTTTAATATTTTGCAAAGTATTTTCTATAATGTTTGACACCTCTTCTTTTATTTCATTTTTATTTTCTTTATTCTTCATATATAAAATTTCCTTTTTCTAAAAATGCTTGCATTACTCCATAAATGAGATCAAATATACTAACCATAAACTCAACCTTCAAACTTATGTTTAATTTATTTTCTGCAATAGTTGGGAAAATTTGCATGTTAATTGAAGAATCTTTTTCAAATTTATTTATTTTGAAAAATAATATATTGTTTAGAATTGTTGCAGATTCATAATAAACACAAGTTTTTATGGCATCTTCATTTCCAATATTAAGCCTGCTATTAAAAGATAATAGATAAATCTTATGAATTATATAATATTGCAAATCAGCCAAGAACTTCAACTTTTTATCTTGCAAATCAATCTTAACCATTTCAATTTTACCTTTCTTATTAATAAGTTTGATAAACAAACCTATTATCTCAAAATCTTTATTATAGATGGTTAAAAATTTAAACAAGACCAATTTTAGATGTCCTTTATTATTTATAACATCATATCTTGCTTCAATTCTAATATATATTCTCGTTGTGATAATAAGCACAACAACTAAAAAAATAATAATCGCGTTCTTCACGAGATTATTATTTGCGTTTTTTCATATTAAAATTCTAAAAATATATATTAATATAAATTATCTGTATCAACAGAATCAAAATCTTTGCCTATGATATCGTCCATTCTTTTATTGGAATTTACAATATCATTAATAATATCATCTTCTAATTCATCTAAGGCTTTTTCTGTGTCTATTTTATCTTCCGTGCTTGGCATATCAGAACCAGCATTTTCTTCTTTTGGTTCGTTTTCAGGAATAGACCTAAAGTCATACAAACTATTATTGTTTACACTTTCCTTTATAACTTTAATTCTATCCAATAAACTTTCATATTCTGGCAAATCATCTAAACTCTCTAATCCAAATTTCTTTAAGAAATTATCTGTAGTACCAAATAATAAAGGTTTCCCCACAGCATCTTTTCTTCCAACAACTTCAATCAAATTGTTTTCAATTAATGTGGAAACTGCATAGTCACTATTAAATCCTCTTATCTTTTCAATTTCAAGCCTTGTAATTGGTTGCCTATATGCCACAATTGCACAAACATCCATAACTGCTTTCGTTAAGGCTTTTTCCCTTATTGGATTTAAAACTGTTGAAACCTGCTCAGAAAAATTTGGATTTGAACATAGTTGTGCTTTATTATTATAAATTATAACTTGAATTCCCTCGTTATTTTCCTTAGATTCCTTCTCCATTTCTTTGAATTGTTTTTTTACTTCATCAATATCTACTTCAAGTTTTTCTGCAATGTCTGAAAATTGAACCCCATCGCCAGCAACAAACAATATTGATTTTAAAATCTCTTTTAAATTATCCATCATTCTTCCCTTTGTTATCTTAACAGAAATTTATTTACTTTTCTTCACTTTCCGAATCTTCTTCATCTTCTCTCTTTACGATTGTTATATCATTAAAAAGCCCATCTTGTTGTACCTTAATTTCTTGCAGTTTCAACATCTCAAGCAACGCCATAAATGTGGTTACAATCTCATTCTTAGATGCAGTTGGAGAAAACAACTCTTTGAATCCAACCTTTTTATTTAACAATAGTGCATCTTTAATAGAAGAAATCTTTTGCTCAACCGTAAATTTTTCTTTCTCAACTTCTTTTGTTTCATTTTTCTTTTCTTGCTGAGTTACTCTATTCATTACAGAAACAAACGCATCTAGCAACATATCTAACTGCATATCTTTTAGAACAAATCTAAACTTTCCAGCACTTGGCTCAGGTGCTTTATAGAATCTATCTGTATTTTCTAGTGGTTTCAAATTTTCTGCCATCTCTTTCATAAGTTCATGCTCTTTAAGTCGCATTTTTAATAGCCATTCTTCATCAACCACTTCTTCTTCAGTTTCATCATCTTTTGGAAGCAATGTCTTACTCTTTATTTCCAACAACTGGCTTGCCACAACGATAAACTCGCTTGCAATTTCCATATTCATGTTTTGTGCTTCTTTAACTATAGATAAGTACTGGTCAGTAATATCTGCAAGTTTAACATCTTCAATTTCAACTTTGCTCTTTTTAATCATATATAAAAGCAAATCCAAAGGACCTTCTTTATCTGCAAACTTGAAACTATATGCACCTTCTGCTTCCGCTTCTTCAACTATTAACTTTTCCGCATTTGTAAGTTCTTCCATCTATTACCCCTTAAAAATTAATTGCCAGAATTTAACCATAGGAAATGTTACCGCTCCAATTATATCAGAAATTATCCAACTAAAGCATAACAAAATCACAAGCAAAACATATTGCCCATATCTTCTCATAAATTGCATGTATGCATTATCATAACTTGTAAAAGCACTTAAGAAATTGTAGCCATCTAATGGATAAATTGGAATCAGATTAAATACAAACAAGCATATGTTTAAACTAAACATGAATTCACTAAATATAACTAAAAAAAATAAAATGTTTGACGCCATATAGTTTGTATAAGTTACTAAACATATATATAAACCACTGAACAAAAACGCAAAACAGAAATTTACGATAACACCTGCCACAGAAACTTGCGCCATGCCTTTCTTATAGTTTCTAAATTTCAATGGATTAATCGGAACTGGTTTTGCCCAACCAAATCCAAACAACATACAGCATATTAGTCCGATCGGGTCAATATGCTTCAATGGATTAGTGGTTAGCCTTCCCATCATCTTTGCAGTGTCATCACCATTTTTATACGCAACTAATGCATGTGCGTATTCATGAAAAGAAAGCGACAAAACTAGCGATAAAAGCAACGCTATACCTGCCAAGATTAATTGAATTGAGTTGTCCTTAAAAATAAGTAATATATCTACCATTGTATCTCCCAAATATATAATACTATAAAATTTAAAATAAAACAATAAAAAATACGCCCTTTACTCAAAAGGCGTATTATTTTAATGTCGATTATAAATGGCTAATTAGCAACCTCTACCAATTGTGTTGCCACAACCACAGCAACTAAGTAATAATAAGATTAAGATGATGTTCCAGCAACAGTTGTCTTCACCAAAACCATTGCAACCACATAATAATAAAATTAAGATTAATAAACAGCAGTTGTTACCGCCTTCGCCACAACCGTGGTTACCACCACAGCCACCATTATTCATTCCGAAAAACATAAATATTTCCTCCGTTGTAAATGCAAGCAAAATTATATTTCTCGTTATTAAATTTTATCTTATGTAATGTTATAATTCTGCTTACACTTCATAATATGCAACAAAATAAAAAATGTGTTAAATTTATAAAAAATTTTTAACACATTTTTTCCTTTATGAAAATAACATCTCGTCAATCTTGCTTTTCAAAGCATCAATATTTGTTTCTTTTTTAACAGAAATATAAATAGAATCAGGGTTATCTTCCACAACAAAGCCAACCTTTAATTTGTCAATCTTATTATAAACTATTAACACTCTAGCAGTACACCCCAGTTTTCTTAGAAGTTCTTTTGTAATGTTCATCTGATTTTTATAGTTTGGATTTGAAATATCAACCACCAGCAACAACAAATCAGCATAAACACATTCTTCCAATGTGCTTCCAAATGCTTCAATAAACTCATGCGGAAGGTTATTTATAAATCCAACTGTATCAGTAAGCAAAATTTCATGCCCGCTCTGAAGCCAAACCGTACGAGTGGTGGTTTCTAATGTGGCAAACAATTCATTCTTAACATAGATATTTTCCTTTGCTAACAAATTTAAAAGGCTACTTTTTCCGCTATTTGTGTAACCAACAATTGCCACTACCGGCTTTTTCTTATTTTCAAGCCTACGTTTTCTATTTAAATCACGATGCTCTTTCAACTTATCTAATTCTTGTTGCTTTTTTAGGATATTCTTTTCAATTACTCTCCTAGATAACTCTAGTTTGGTTTCTCCCGGGCCTCTCATTCCAACTCCACCGCCATATTTATCGGAGTTGTTTTGCAACGAATTTAACCTTGGCAAAGAATATTTTAGTTGTGCCAACTCAATCTGAAGTTTGCCTTCATTTGTGGTGGCCCTACCTGCAAATATATCTAAAATTAGCATACTTCTATCTATTACTTTAACATTCAAAGCATTCGAAATATTCGCCATTTTAGAACCTGCCAACTCGTTATCAAATATAACTAAATTTGCACCCGTTTCGTCAACCTTTGCTTTTAGTTCTTCAAGTTTTCCTTCACCAATATAAAACTTAGGATCTGGCACATTTCTTTTTTGCTCAACAAATCCCACAACTTCTATTTTTGCAGTTTCAGCCAAACTCTTTAATTCTTCAATAATTTCTTCCCTTGGCATATTCCACTTACCAAAGTCAACAAAAACCAAAATAGCCTTTACAACTTCTTTATCTAAAGAATACATACTATTCCTCCATCAATGACTGCATAAAATTTGTTGCATTTTCGATAGCAACATCTAGATTGGCTGTATTTATATCTGTTGAAATATTTCCGGTAATCAACTTTAAATCATTCCCAACTTGCAAAATTTTACTGGTTAAGGCATACATATAAACCTTTTCGCTTTCGGAGTACTCTGACTTATTTGCATTTAAAATTGCATTTAGGCCTTCAAAATAATCATTCATATAACTATATATCTTTTTACCTTCAATATCTGTTTGGAAATAACCATATTCCACTTTCCCAAGAAAAGATGAAAAAACATAAACCTTCAAATCTTTTAGCATTGGATTTAAATCTGCCAATTCTAAATTGGCAACTTCCTTTGCTTTCTCAACTTTATCAAGATTAATAAGTGCCTTTATATAGGCGTTTTTATAATAGTTATTCTCATTTATAAGTTTACTTTTTGTGTATAAATTAAAATTAGATTTAAGATTCTTTTCATTCAATGCTTTTATGAAATCAGAATAATCTTTGTGTTCAAAAAACTCTTCTGAATATTCTACAACATTATCCATTTCCCCTAATTCGATTCGAATTGATAATGCTTTATTTAGATATTCGATTTTATCAGTACTTTTATAATGCCTATAATATAAAGTGGCAGAATAATTTTTAACGCCCATATCATAAAAAAGTTCAGCGCTTTTTAAAGGTGCACAAAAAATCATTATGCAGAATAATAAAATAGAGATTATTATAATACTTCCAATTGTTATAAACGTTGTTTTTAAAATGTAATTTTGATCGTTCATACTCTCACCTTGCACTTATTTTAACCTAAATAGTGAAATTTTGCAAATATTTTAAAGATAATAAAAATATAATAAAATAATTTAGTTTAACTCTTTTCAAATTTAAAAATATGTGTTATAATATACCACGGATTTCTGATTAGGAGTGAATTATGAGTAGTTTTTTAAACGCAAATATGTTAACAATTTTTATTCCAGTTTTCGCAATGTTAGTATTTACTGCAGTGGCTGTTGCAATCTTAATTCTTTGCAATGAAGATGATATTGAATCAGATAAATATTATAAGGCTAGAAGAGTTGCCACACAATCTGAAAATAAAGATATTGAAAGAGTTGCCACCTATCATAACTTTAAATACTATTGTGCTTCAGAAAAATGCACTAGCGAAACCTATAAATTTATAAATACACTTTATGAAAATCTTTCTAGCGACTTTGAGTTTGTTCCAAACGTTAAAGTTGGTAGTTTAATTTCTGCTTTCGACGATACAAATAACTATAGTCCTCAAGTGATTAAGAGTAAAATAGATGTTGGTATTTTCTTAAAAGAAACAATGCAACCATTAGTAATGGTGGATTTAATTAATAAAGATAACCCAAATAAAGAATTGGCTAAAGCAGAAGCCGAAACTTTATCTGCTATTAAACAATTAAAAATTGCAGTTTGCGAAGTGGTTACAAAAGATGTTTACGATGGAGCAAAACTTAAACAAGAATTATTAAAATTAATGCCAGCAGATATTAAGAAAAAATATTCAAAAGATTAAAAAAATTCCTAAATTTAGGAATTTTTTTTATTATCTAAACTTGCTTCTCCAATTTCAATATGTATTGGAGATTTTTTAATTAAAGCAAACTTATTTTAAAGAATTAATGTATGTATTTGCTTCAGTTCCCGCAATTGCTCCATCAGCACATGCTGTAATTATTTGTCTTAGATTTTTAACCCTTATATCTCCTGCAACAAACACGCCTTCAATTGATGTGTGCATATTCTCATCGGCAACAATATAGCCTTGATTATTTAACTCAATTTGCCCCTTAACCATGTCTGTATCTGGTTTTCTTCCAATAGCAATAAAACAACCTTCACATTCTATTTCTTCAGCATCTGACCCATCAACGGCTTCTATTTTAACCTTTTCAAGTTTGTTTTCGCCAACCATTTCCTTAACAACATGACCTTGAATTATCGATATATTTTTTCTTTCTTCAATTGTTTTATTTAACTCTTCTCGTAATATTTCTTGGCATGTAAAATCGGGCAAATTATTTACAATCGTTACAGACTTAGCAATCTTACTCATATAAATAGCATCTTCCACAGCACTATTTCCACCACCAACCATAACAACATCTAAGTCCTTATAAAAAGCACCATCGCAAACAGCACAGTAAGCCACGCCTTTACCTGTTAGTTCTTCTTCATTTTTAGCACCAACTTTTCTTGCACTCGCACCCATTGCCAAGATTAAAGACTTCGCAGAAAACTCTTCCATACTCGTTTTTACATATTTCTTTTCTAAGTTGATCTCTTCCACACTATCATATTCAAAATCAACACCCAAGTTTTCAGCCTGTGCTTGCATTTGCATAGTTAAATCCATTCCACTAATGCTTTCAAACCCCGGATAATTTCTAATCTCATAAGTTAAAGTGGCTTGACCACCAATCATTTTGTTTTCTATAACTAAAGTTTTTAGTCCGCTTCTAACTGCATAGATTGATGCAGTTAAGCCTGCAGGGCCTGCACCTAAAATAACAACATCATATTCCTTCATAACTATTCCCCTAAATAAAGTTCTAATTTATCTAAAATTTCTTTTCGTCCAGCATTAGTTTTACTGCTAGAAACGATTATATTATCTGTACCAAGTCGCAATGAGTTCGCTATATTGCTCTTAACCTTCCCGCACTCAGATTTTGTTAGTTTATCTGCCTTGGTGGCTATAACAATATATGGAATTTTATAATAATCAAGTACAACCTGCATTTGCTTGTCTGTTTCCATAGGATTTAGTCTAGAATCAACAAGCATACAAACACATTTTAACTTTGAATTATTAACTAAATATGGCTCAATCAAATCTTGCCAAGAACTAACTTCCTGCTTATTTCCTTTAGCAAATCCATAACCGGGAAGGTCAACAAAATAAAATTCGTTATTAATTAAAAAGTAATTAATTAATCTTGTTCTACCCGGAGTTTGGCTTGTTTTAGCCAATTTTTTTTGTCTGACTAAAGCATTTAACAAACTACTCTTTCCAACATTACTTCTTCCAACAAAGGCAATTTGTTTTTTTTCATCATCAATTACTTTTCTTGAATCGGCAACGCTAATATAAAAGGACGCACTCTTAATTTCCATTTAACTCTCTCCTAACATATTCTAATATCATATTTCTTTCTTCTATAGCAATGAAAACCCCATCAGACATCTTTTTAAGTTCGTTTAAATCAACTAACTTTATATCGTTTAGTTCTTCTTCCTGCTTATTGACTTTATCCAATGAGATTTCTGTTCTTGCTAAAAAGCAATTAACATACATATTCTCTTTACGTTTAGGATTCTCCACTTCCTTTTTATAAGCCACCAAGAAAGTTAAATCAGACTTAACTAAATCTAGGTTAGTTTCTTCCTTAACTTCACGTAAAACCGCAGTTTGAACACTTTCTCCAGCCCTAATATGTCCTGTTACCGCAATATCCCAAAGCAAAGGAAAACATGCTTTATTCTTGCTTCTTTGCTGAATTAAAACCTTATTATCTTTAGTTAACAACACAACCTTTATAACTCTATGATAATAACCCTTCTTATGAACTTCATCGGCTGTGGCAACCTTCCCTGTTTCAATTCCATCTTTATTTAAAATATCAAATAATTCTTCCATAGTACTTTATCCTGAAGATATTTTACCACATAATTTAATAATTTAAAAACTTAAGTTTATAGATTTTTAAAAATATTGATTTAAAATAAAAAACACATTAAATGTTTTAGATAAGATTTTATCATTCATTTAATGTGTTTTATATATTAAGCACCAAAGTATTCGTCACACTCAGCAATTGTTGATGGCTCATTTCCGGCACCAAAGATTGCTGTTAAATCAAATATCTCAGGCTTTACTAATTCATTTGAGCAACCAGTTTGTGGTTTAGAAATTGAAATGTAAATTTTCCCAGTACTTGTAGTTTCTTTTGCTATTGACATTTTCTTAATACCACTTCCCGAATTTATGCTTGATGTATCTCTATAAGAAAAATCTTGCAATGAAATTGAAACTACACTATTATTACTTCTTAGATAATATTTATGACCATTTGTAATCGACAAAGTGGAAGAAGGATAATACGATGCCCATGCCTTATCTTCACCCATTACACCATCACAAAGAACTGTACCATCACCATTATTTGTAAACTTTACACCATGTGATGTAGTTGATGCAGAGAACTTACTTTTATCTAACATATTATATGTGGAAGCCATTGTCTGCCCATATTTTACTGTTAAAGGTTTATCATCGGCATAGTAATTCCAATATTGCTCCCAGCCACTTGGTGCAGACTCGGCTTCGCAGTAGATAACTAGTGAAGGTGAACATGCCCTGAATAGTGAATTTGTTACAGAACCTGCATTAATTGTTGTTACAGACTTAGGAATAAAGATTTTAGTCATTGATGAAGCAGGAAAAGCCGAAGAACCTATTTT
>CAKVHY010000019.1 GCA_934754335.1 uncultured Clostridia bacterium | reverse complement strand
TTAAGTTGTAATTTTAAAGATAGTACTGATGATGGAATAAATAACCCTAGTCCAATAACTTTCAAATATTATGTTAAGAATAATAGCCTAACGCCATTAAATATTATGGTTACTAAAACTCCAGACATGCAAGATGAAAGTGGAACTAATCCTGCCGACCATAAACCAAAAGTAGAAATAGTTTCCACAGCAGGTGGGCTAGATGTACTAGGTGACGTTGTTGGAACGCTTGGTTACAATCTATCTGCTGGCGACACATTTGTTTATACGGTTATAGTTTCTCTAGCAAGTGGCGGTACAGCAGATGTAGACGCAGATATGGGAATGACTACAAAATTTGATGCCGGTGTAACGTTTAATTTCAACATTGCCACTTCATCAAATGGCTATATTTCAACAATTATAGATAATGGGACGCCAACAACCGTTGCTTCCAACACAGTTTCAGGTAGAACTTTAGGAGATTATCTAGATAGTAAATCTAATGGAGCGTACACCACTGGTTGGTTCTTCGATAAAGAATTAACTAAGGCGGTTACAGAAAGCAACTTAAAATCTGAAATCAAAGATTCCGCCAATGCATCGCTTTATACAAGAACTGCAAGTGCTTCAGGCTTGAAATTCACCTTATCAGAAGATGGCAAATCCTATCTTGTATCAGGTCAAAGTACCACATCACCAAGTGGAGAAGTTGTAATTCCTAGTATATATAACGGGAAACCTGTAACGGGATTTGTAACAGGTGATGATGTATATGCGTTTAAGCAAAACAAAAATATAACTAAAGTTATCTTGCCTAATACGATAACAGAGATTGGTGTTAGAGCATTTTCAGGTTGCAGTAATTTAGCAAGCGTAAATCTTACAGATAGTTTAATAAGTATTAGAGGTTATGCTTTTGAAAATTGTAATATAAGCGATGTAATTATTCCTAATAGTGTAAAGGAAATAAGATATTTTGCATTTGGTAGTACAAATTTAACAAGCATAGTGATCCCTGAAAGTGTGACTTATCTTGATAGTAGGTTTCTTGAGGGCTCTAACCCAACTAGCATAGTAATTGATAAAGGCAATACTATGTTTGATAGTCGAGATAATTGCAATGCTGTAATTAAAACTTCCACTAATACATTAATTCGTGGATGTTCAACAACAATCATTCCTAACTCTGTAACAACGATAGGAGACAATGCTTTTTTTCATTCTGATATAACGTCTATCACAATTCCTGAAAGCGTTACATCAATAGGAGTCCAAACGTTTTACGGTGCGCAACTAACCAGCATTGTGCGTCCCGGCAATGTTATTAGTATTGGAAGGTCGTCTTTTAATAATTGTATAAATTTAGAGAGCGTTACATTTTCCGAAGGATTAGAGTCAATTGGAAATTCAGCATTCTTTGCTTGCAGAAAATTAAACAATGTAGTTTTGCCAAGTACATTAAAAAGTATTGGAATAAGGGTCTTTTATAATTGCTTAGAATTAACAAGTTTAAAGGTTGATAGTAGGAATCCTTATTTTGATAGCAGAGAAAATTGTAATAGCATAATTGAAACTTCCACAAATACTTTCTTAGATGGTTGTAGTACTGGTTTTATTCCCAAATCTGTAAAAGTAATTGCCGATCATGCGTTCTCAGGTGCTAGCGGATTGGTTAGTGTAACCATTCCTAGCGGTGTTACAAAAATTGGTCAATATTTATTTCAAAATTGTTCCAGATTAACAAGTGTGGTTGTTGAAAGCGGGAACACAGTTTATGATAGTAGAAATAATTGTAATGCTATAATAGAAACAGCAACAAACACGTTAATTGCTGGCAGTATGAAAACTGTAATTCCAAGCACAGTTACAGCGATTGGAGATTATGCTTTTCATGAAAATCCACACGGAAATATTACAATTCCAAGCGGAGTAAAGACCATAGGCAAATTGGCTTTTTATCAAAACAATGGTTGCTCAGAATTTTTGATTCCAAATACAGTTACAAAAATTGGCGAAGGTGCTTTTAGTGGTAGTTCATATCAAGTTTTTAAAAAGGTGTTTATTCCCGCATCAGTTATTTCAATGCCCGCTTCCACTTATACAGATGCACAATTCTATGGGAGTAATCCAGATGTGGTTGTATATTGCGAAGCAAGCAGTAAGCCAGATGGTTGGGGAGAATATTGGAATTATTATAGTCAAACAGGAAAAGTTACAGTTATATGGGGTGCAACTCAAGCACAATTTGAAGCCGGATAGAAAAAGATTGCTTAAATGCAGTCTTTTTTTCGTCTTAATTTGGCGACTTTTTATTTATAACGGAAATTATTTGTATTTATTTGGCTTTTATTATATAATTAATTAGATTATTGCTATTAGGAGAAAGTATGTTAGCCATAGTAAAAAGTTTTGGATTATCTGGCATAACTGGTTATCAGGTTAATGCGGAAGTGGATATCAATCAAGGTTTGCCGGGATATGATATCGTTGGATTGGTTGGAACAGCCATTAAAGAAAGTAAGGAAAGAGTGAAGTCTGCAATAAAGAATAGTGCTTTAAAGTATCCTATTTTAAAGTTGACTATAAATCTTGCTCCGGCTGATACAAAAAAAGATGGGCCTGTTTATGATTTAGCCATTGCAATTGGAATTTTAACTGCAAGCGAACAAGTTAAATATGAGAATGTTAGTAAGTATATTTTCTTAGGCGAACTTGGATTAGATGGAAGCATTAGAAAAGTTAAGGGCGTTTTGCCTATGTTAATCGCTGCTCATCAATTGGGGCTTACAAAAATTATTTTGCCAAAAGATAATGCCAATGAAGCAAGTTTTATTGAGGGGCTAGAAATTTATCCTGTGGAAACTTTAAGGGAAGCAGTTAAATTTTTAAATGAAGAACTAGAAATAGAGCCAGTTAAACCTAGAAATTTCAATGAAATTAAAAACGAGAAAAGAATTAAAACAGATTTTAAATATGTAAAGGGTCAATATCAGGCAAAAAGGGCTTTAGAAATTGCTGCCGCTGGTGGTCATAATATTCTAATGATTGGTCCGCCGGGTTCGGGAAAAACAATGCTTGCAAAGGCATATCCTAGCATTTTGCCGGAGTTATCTTTTGAAGAAGCGTTGGAAGTTACTAAGATCCATAGTATTGCTGGCGTGTTAGATAATAACGTGGGAATTGTTACGCAAAGGCCTTTCCGTTCGCCCCATCATTCAACCACGATGCTTGCGTTAACAGGTGGTGGAAGAATGGCGAAGCCGGGCGAAATTAGTTTGGCGCATACTGGCGTTTTATTCTTAGATGAGATGCCAGAGTATCCAAGAAATAGTTTGGAAACATTAAGGCAACCTTTGGAAGATGGTGTTATAACGATTTCAAGAGTGGAAAACACCGTGGAATATCCTGCAAACTTTACTCTTATTGCGTCTATGAATCCATGTCCTTGCGGAAATTATGGAAATCCTGAGAAAGAATGTAAGTGTACTCCTCAGCAAATAAGGAATTATCTAAATAAACTTTCAGGACCACTAATGGATAGAATAGATATGCATATTGAAGTTGATTCAGTTAAGTATAGCGACCTGATTGATAGAACTTATGAAGAATCAAGCGAAGAGATAAAGAAAAGAGTGGATAAAGCAAGGGAAATCCAGTTAAAAAGATTTGCCGGTACAAAGATTCATAATAATGCATCAATGAATGATCAGCAAGTTAAAGAATATTGTGCAATTTCTGCAGAGAGCAATGCAATCTTAGAAGTGGCTTTCACCAAACTTAAAATGAGTGCTAGAGCATATAATAGGATTTTAAAACTATCTAGAACTATTGCAGATTTGGAAGGTTCTGAAAATATAACCACAGAGCATATTATGGAAGCAATTTCCTATAGAACATTAGATAAAAAATATTGGGAGTAAATGTTGTTTAGTTTAGAAGAGAAGGCTATAATTTGGTTAAGTGTTTTTAGCGAAATTACACCGCATAGAAAATTAGAAATTATTAAGAATTATAAGGATTTTTCAGTTATTTGGAACGATGATTCGAAATTAAGAAAATTACTAAGCGAAGTTTTAACTGAGAAAGAAGTGGAATATATTATTGGTTCTAAAAAGTTAGAATATATGGATATTTTCCTAAACAAACTTGAAGAGAAAAATATAAAGGTTATAACTTTTAAAAGTGAGTTTTATCCAAAACTTTTGCTGGAGATTCCATCGTATCCAATTGTGCTATATTGCATGGGCGATTTAAATTTGTTAAATTCTAATTGCTTGGCTGTGGTTGGAACAAGAAGAGCCACGAGATACGGCTTGGATTCCACCAAAAAACTTGTTAGAGAAATAGCATTGGAAGGCGTTACGATTGTTAGCGGTTTGGCTGATGGAATAGATAAGATTGCGCATGAATCGGCGTTAGATGTTGGCGGAAAAACGATTGCAGTTTTGCCAAATGGTTTTGATAATATCTATCCAAAATCCAATCAAAAACTTGCAAACGAAATAGCAAAGAAAGGTTTGCTCATTTCTGAATATAAGCCAAAAGAGAAAACTCAGAAATATCATTTTCCTGTTAGAAATAGAATTATAGCAGGCATTTCAAAAGCAACATTCGTTGTTGAAGCACCATTAAAAAGCGGAGCGTTAATCACGTCTAATTATGCTTTGGAGTTTAACAGAGAATTATTTGCATTGCCGGGGCGTTTTGGAGATATCTATAGCGAAGGTTGTAATAATATAATTCATGATTGTCAGGGTTCAATTGTGCTTGGTTCGGATACTATTTTGGAGTTTTTTGGTAAAAAGAAAGGATTTCAAGAAGATTTGGCACAATTAGACTTGAATCTTGACGAACTAAAGGTATATAATGTTTTGAGACCTTGTGAGAAACATTTCCAAGAGATTTTGTCGGAAACAGGTTTTGAGATTAAAAAATTAAATTCAATCTTATTACAAATGGAAATAAAGGGATTAATAACTAGATTACCAGGTAATTGTTACAAGATATAAGAAGGAGAGAATATGAATTTAGTCATTATTGAAGGTGTTGGTAAGAAAGATACAATAAAAAAATATTTGGGTTCAGATTTTGAAGTGGTTGCCACCAAAGGTCACGTTAGAGATTTGCCTGAAAAATCTTTAGGAATTAACATAATTGAAAATTTTAAACCGCAATATGAAATAATGCCAGATAAAGCCGATATTGTTAAAATGTTAAAACAAAAACAACAAAAGGCAGGCAGAATATATCTTGCAACCGACCCCGATAGAGAAGGAGAAGCAATTAGTTGGCACTTATGCAATATATTGGGGCTCGATGAAAACTCTCCTGTTAGAATAGAATTTAACGAAATTAGTAAAACTGCTGTAACAAGAGCGTTGAGTTCTCCAAGGGGAATAAATCATAATTTGGTGAATGCTCAACAAGCACGTAGAGTTTTGGATAGATTGGTGGGTTATAAAATATCTCCAATCCTTTGCAAAAAAATTCAACCAAAGTTGAGTGCTGGTAGAGTTCAAAGTGTGGCGTTAAAACTAATTGTTGATAGAGAAATTGAAATTCAAAATTTCGTAACTGAAGAATATTGGACATTAATTGCTAACCTATATAAAGATTCTTTAAAAGATTTATTTAAAAGCAGTTTGGTTAAGATTGATGGCAAGAAATCTAAAGTTTCTAATAAAGACCGAATGGACGAAATTTTAGAAGATATTAAGCAAGGAAAGTTTGTTGTTAAAGATGTTAATAAGAGTTTAACAAAACAACATCCAACTGCACCTTACACCACTAGTACTATGCAACAAGATGCATTGAATAAGTTGGGCATGAATTTAAAGAAAACAAGTTCGTGTGCACAAGAACTTTATGAAGGTGTTAATATTGGAGATGAAGGAAAGGTGGCACTTATTACTTATATAAGAACAGACTCCGTGCGTGTTTCTCCAGATGCGATGAAAATGGCAAAGGATTATATATTAGAAAACTTTGGCGAAAAGTATTTGCCAGCAAGCCCTAATGTATATAAAGTTAAAAAATCTGCTCAAGATGCCCACGAAGCGATTAGACCAATTTCACTAGCCAGAACTCCTGAATCAGTTAAACCTTATCTATCGCCTGAGAACTTTAAACTTTACAATATGATATATAACAAATTCTTGGCAAGCCAGATGGCTGAAGCAACGTTTGATTCTGTGGTTGCAGTTATAGAAAACGGGAAATATGAGTTCAAAGCATCGGGTAAAACACCTATCTTTGATGGTTTCTTAAAGATATATAATTCGGTTAAGAAAAAAGATAAGGAAGAAGAAGCCGAAAATGAAGAAAACGATGGCGAGAATTCTAAATTGCCAGTATTAAATATAGGAGATATCTTAACTTTAGATTCACTATTGCCAACTCAGAAGTTCACTAAGCCACCAGCAAGATATTCCGAAGCCACATTGGTTAAGGAAATGGAAGAAAAAGGAATAGGTCGTCCTGCTACGTATACTCCAACAATCTTGGTTTTGGCAAATAGAAAGTACACTGAAAAAGATGGTAAGTTTTTAAAACCAACCGAACTTGCATTTAAAGTAATTGAACTTTTAAATGAACATTTTAGTGAAATTATGAATGTTCAATTTACTGCTCAAATGGAAGATAAACTTGATGATATAGCCAATAATGGCGTGGAATGGCAACAAATTATTAAGGATTTTTATGCAACATTCTCTAAGGAATTGGCAGGTGCAGATAGAAGCAGTGTAATATATAAAGAGCCACCTAAAGAAACAGATATTGTTTGTGAAAAATGCGGACATAAAATGTTAATTAGGACTGGAAGATTTGGAGAATTTTTGGCTTGTAGTAATTTTCCAATTTGTAAAAACATTCAATCAATAAATAAAACATTAGGCAAATGTCCTAAGTGTGCTGATGGAAAAGTTTGTGAAAAGCATAGTAAATCAGGTAAAATTTTCTATGGTTGTACAAATTATCCAAAGTGCGATTTCGTTTCATGGGAAATTCCTGTGGAAGATAAAAAGTGCCCTAAATGTAATTCTTATTTAACAAAGAAAACAATTTATGGCAACGTTAGAGAAAAATGTAGTAATCCTGATTGTGATTATACAAAAACTTATAGTAAGGAAAACTAAATGGAAGTAAATATCATTGGGGCAGGCTTGGCGGGTTCTGAGGCGTGTTATCAATTGCTAAAAAGGGGCTTTAAAGTTAATCTTTATGAGATGAAACCTTTAAAGTTCTCTGAAGCGCATAAGAACCCTAATTTCGCAGAACTTGTTTGTTCTAATAGTTTGAAAAGTTCAGATGTAACCACTGCTGGCGGTTTACTAAAAGAAGAATTAAGAATGCTTGATTCTCTTTTAATAAAATGTGCAGATTTGTGTGCTGTGCCAGCAGGCTCGGCTTTGGCTGTTGATAGAGAAAAGTTTAGCGAAATGGTCACAAGCAAACTAAAAGAGTTTGAAAACTTAAATATAATTTATGGTGAAGTTGAAAAATTAGATTTATCAAAACCATTGATTATTGCCACAGGTCCTTTAACTTCCGAGAGTTTGTCAAAGGAAATTGGCAAGATTATAGGCAATTCATATTTATATTTCTTCGATGCAATTGCTCCAATTGTTTCATATGATTCTATAGATTTTTCAACTGCATTCTTCCAAGATAGATATGGTAAAGGTGCTCCAGATTATATTAATTGTCCGATGAATAAAGAAGAATATCTAAGTTTTTATAACGAATTAATTAATGGCGAGATTGTACAGTTAAAAGATTTTGAAAATAGCAAAGTTTTTGAAGGTTGTATGCCAGTGGAAGTGCTTGCGAAAAGGGGAGTGGACGCACTTAGATTTGGGCCATTAAAGCCTGTTGGTTTGTTAGATAAAAATGGTAAAATGCCTTATGCTGTGGTTCAACTTAGAAAAGAAACTAAGAATAACGATTTCTATAATATGGTTGGTTTTCAAACAAATTTAACTTTTAAAGAGCAAAATCGTATATTTTCATTAATTCCATCGCTAAAAAATGTTGAGTTTTTAAGATATGGCACAATGCATAGAAATACATATATTAATGCTCCAACATGCCTAAATAAAGATTTTAGTTTGAAAGGGCAAAAAAATGTTTTCTTTGCTGGGCAGATTAGTGGTGTGGAAGGCTATGTTGAAAGTATTATGAGTGGTTTGGTCTGCGGAATTAATATGAGTAGATTCTTAAAAGGTGAAGAGTCAATTGATTTTTCAAACACAAATATGATTGGCGGAATAACATCATATTTTCAAACTGCAAGAGCAGAAAACTTTCAGCCAATAAGTGCAAATATGGGTTTACTTTCGCATTTGGCTATAAAAACAAAAAATAAGCAAGAAAAATATGCCAAACTTTCTAAAGATGCTTTAGAAAATTTGAAAAAAATAATTGATTTTTATAAAATTATGATATAATAATCTATTAATTATAAAGGAGAAATTATGAGATTTGATGGTACTACTATAGTTGCTGTTAAAAGAAACGGAAAAACTGCAGTTGCAGGTGATGGTCAAATCACTATGGGTGAGTCTGTAATCTTTAAAGGTAACGCTGTTAAGGTTAGAAGAATATTTAATGATAAAGTTGTAATTGGTTTTGCAGGTACTGTGTCTGATGCATTTAGTTTGTCAGCAAGATTTGAAGAATTGCTTCAAAAGTTTAGCGGAAACTTAATGAGAAGTGCGGTTGAACTTGCAATTGGCTTTAGAGATGATAAATATATGAGAAAGTTGGAAGCATTAATGATTGTTGCTGATTCAAAACAAATGTTTATAATATCTGGTACTGGTGAAGTTATTGAACCAGAACATGGTGTTTGTGCTATTGGTAGTGGCGGAAACTATGCGTATGCAGCCGCAATTGCTTTGATGGAAAATACAGATTTATCTGCAAAAGAAATTGCGATGAAGAGTATTAAAATTGCCGGAAACATTTGCGTGTTTACAAACGATCATATCACTTGCGAGGAGGTTTAATTATGAATTTATCACCTAAAGATATAGTAAACGAATTAGATAAATATATAATTGGTCAGGCTAAAGCAAAAAGAGCAGTGGCAATTGCTCTTAGAAATAGATATAGAAGAAGTCAACTTCCTAAAGAACTTAGAGATGAAGTAACTCCTAAAAATATAATCATGCAAGGTCCAACAGGTGTTGGTAAAACTGAAATTGCAAGAAGGCTTGCTAAGTTGGTTAAAGCACCTTTTGTTAAAGTTGAAGCCACGAAATATACAGAAGTTGGTTATGTTGGTAGAGATTGCGAAAGTATGATTAGAGACTTAGTTGATGTTTCTGTAAGGCTTGTGAAAGAAGAAAAGAAACATGAAGTTGAAGAAAAAGCAAAAGTTAATACAGAGCAAAAACTTGTGGATATTTTATATCCGATTAAAAGACAAGCCGAGCCAGAAAAAGATGCAGAAACTTTAAGAACTGAAATCTTAGAGAATATTAAATCGGGCAAATATGATGAAGAATTAATAGAAATTAATATTTCTGAAGCACCAAAACCTATCGGAATTATGCCGGGAATAGGCGGAGATATGGATTTTGGCAACGTTATAGGAAGCATTTTCCCTAAGGTTAGTAGAAGAAAGAAAGTTCCGCTTAAAAAAGCCAAAGAAATGATGATTCAAGATGAGACAGACAAACTTATTGATAACGATAATGTTAATGCTGAAGCAATAAGAAGAGCGGAGCAAGAAGGCATAATCTTTATTGATGAGATTGATAAAATCGCAGGAAAAAGTTCTCAAAAAGGGCCAGATGTAAGCAGAGAAGGTGTTCAAAGAGATATTTTGCCTTTAGTTGAAGGCTCAACTGTTACAACTAAGTATGGAACAATTAAAACTGATTATATTTTGTTCATCGCTGCCGGTGCATTCCATATAAGCAAAGTGGAAGATTTAATTCCTGAATTCCAAGGTAGATTTCCAATTAGAGTGGAATTAGATAGCCTTGATGCCGATGATTTTTATAAGATTTTAACTCAACCTAAAAATGCTCTAACTTTGCAATATTCAGAACTTTTGAAGGTTGATAATATAAACTTAATCTTTAAAGAAGATGCGCTTAGAGATATATCTGAGTTGTCTCAAAAAGAGAATGAAACAAACGAAAATATTGGTGCAAGAAGATTGCATTCTATCTTAGAAGCATTATTGGAAGATATTTCATTTAATGCTGGCGGAAATAATCCTATGACAGATGTGGTTATAGATAGAAACTATGTAAAAAACATCTTCAAAGACACTGAAAAGAAATATGATTTATCTAAATATATAATTTAGTTTATGGAAAAAGAAATTTTAAAAGAAGAAAAAGAATATTTAAATTTAACAAAAGAAACGATATTGGCAAAAATTAATAGTGCTAATATTGTTTCCGATGAATTAACCAAGAGTTTTAATCAAGATAATGAGAATTATCTAAAAGAAATGCGTTCAATGAATTTGAACGACATGAAAGATGATGTTGAGTTTGAATTAGATTTTCAGCAACGAAATTTAACTAATATGACCAATGCTATTAATGATAATGAAAAACTAATCCAAACTTATAAAAATATGCTAAATAATCCATATTTTTCTAGGATTGACGTTAAAATTGATGAAGACCCTGAGAAATATTATATAGGCGTTCATAGTCTTCAAGATAATAACAATAATTTTATGGTTATAGACTGGAGATCTCCAATCGCAGGCTTGTTTTATGATTACGAAGTTGGACCAGCAGAGATAAAAACGAGCGAAGTTCAAACACCTTGTACGTTGCTAAATAAAAGACAATATAAGATAGAAAATGGCAACTTAGAATATTATTTCGATACAAATATAGTAATTGATGATGAGATGCTTAAAAATGCTTTGGCTAAGAGTAGTAACACCAAAATGAAAACAATTGTTCAAACTATTCAGAAAGAACAGAATGAGATAATTAGATGTAATGAAAATAAATCGATTTTGGTTCAAGGTATTGCCGGTTCTGGTAAAACTGCCATAGCACTTCATCGAATTGCATACTTGTTATATAAAATGAAGAATCAGGTTACAAGCGATAATATTGCTATGCTTTCACCAAATAATGCTTTCTCCACGTATATTTCATCAGTTTTGCCGGATTTGGCGGAAGAAGACATAAAGAAATATCAATTGGATTATATTTTGAAGAATGAATTAAAACAATTTGCAATTGTGGAAGAAAAGTTTGAGCAAGTTGAAAGATTGCTTAGAACCAATATTGAAGAGTTTAAATTTAAAACTTCGTTTGAATATTTGCAAAAATTAAAAGCATTCTGCGAAGAGAACGTAACAAATAAGTTTGATTGCATAGATTTCAACTATATGGGCTTAACGTTTAAAGGAAATGTTATAAATAATCTTTATTATAAATCCTATTCAGGAAAAGATGTTTTCACAAGAATTTGTTGGATAGTTGAATATTTAGTTGGAGAATATTTTTATAGAGTTACCAATCATTTTAAACTTAAAACTATAAAACAGGAATTGTTTAATAGATTATATAGTATGATTAAAACTAAGAATTGTATTAAACTTTATATGCAGTTTTTACATTCAATAGGCAAAGAATTAACGCTTGTTAATAATAAAGTCAAAAACGAAGATGCTTATGCTATGTTTTATATTCGAACCAAAGTTTATGGAGCAAAGAAGTTTGGAAATATAAAACACTTGGTTGTTGATGAAATCCAAGATTATTCACCAATTCAATTAGCGATAATTGCAGATATGTTTAGTTGCCCCAAAACCATGCTTGGAGATTTCAAGCAGAGCGTTGTGGTTAAAAACTTTGCAAGTGTTGTTAAAGAATATAATGAAATATTTAATGAAGATCTTTCAACGATTGTGTTAAATAAAACGTATAGACCAACAGTTGAAATTGCAGATATGTTCAATTTTGTTGGCGGAATTGCGGGAACTAAAGTTGTTAATAGGCATGGAGATATGCCAGAATACTATGTTGTAAATGCTAGTGCATCTCCAAACTTTGTGGTGGCTGAAGTTAAAAAGTTGCAAGAAAAATATAAAAGTGTTGCAATTATTACAAAAACCACTTTACAAGCACAACAATTGTATACTAAAATTAAGGGCAAGTTAGATATTCAATTGATAGACGATAGTAAAGACGAATATAGTAATTCAATCTGTTTGCTTTCGGCTTTTAGTAGTAAGGGAATGGAATTTGATGCAGTTATCGTTTATGATGCATCGGAGTTGAATTATAATAGTGAAACTGATTTGAATTTGTTGTATATAGCATTATCTAGAGCGTTGCATAAGATTGAGTGTTTAACGCCTAATAAGTTAAATAGTAAATTGGAAGAGTATTTTAAACATTTCAAAAAAGGAGAAAAGATATGATAAATATTCCTAAAGGTACAAAAGATGTTTTGCCAAGTGAGAGTTATAAGTGGCATAAAGTTAGAGAGGTGGTTATGCAACTTGCAAAAAGATATAACCTAAAAGAAATAAGTACGCCAGATTTTGAGCATACAGAACTTTTTGTACGTGGTGTTGGAGAAAGTAGTGATATCGTTAATAAAGAAATGTATACATTCTTAGATAAGGGCGAAAGAAGCATTACTTTAAAACCAGAAGGAACAGCGCCTGTTGTTAGAAGTTTTATCGAAAACGGAATGTTTAATGATACCTTGCCTTTGAAGGTGTTTTATATCACTCCTTGCTTTAGATATGAAAAGCCTCAAGCCGGTAGACTAAGACAACACACTCAATTTGGAGTGGAGATTTTTGGCTCTGATAGTGTGATGGCGGAATTTGAAGCAATTTCTATTATGCATGATTTCTATAACATGATGGGAATCAATCCAACTTTCAGGGTTAATAACCTTGGTTGTAAGGAATGTAACTTAGAATATAGAAAAAGATTGAAAGAATTTATTGGTTCTAAATTAGATAAATTTTGTGGAGATTGCAATAGAAGATATAATCAAAACCCATTAAGAGTTTTGGATTGTAAGGTGGAAAGTTGTAAGCACGAAATGATTGATGCTCCAAAATTATCAGATTGCTATTGCGAAAATTGTAAAGCAAAGTTAAAACAATTAACAAGTTTGTTAGATACCGCTGGTATTAAATATGTGGTTGATAGTAGTCTTGTTAGGGGATTGGATTATTACACAGGCACAGTGCTCGAAGTTGTGGATATAGATAAGGAACTAGGACAAAATGCTCTTGGTGGTGGCGGAAGATATAATAACTTGGTTGAGGAACTTGGTGGAAAAAGTACGCCAGTTGTTGGTTTTGGAATTGGAATTGAAAGATTACTTTTATATCTAGAAAGCAAAAAAATAAATATCGAAAATCCAGAAAAGGTTGATATTTATGTGGCATCAATGACAGAAAATAAACCATATATTTTAAATGTTGTACAAAAACTAAGAAATTTGGGTTTATCTGTTGAAACCGACTTGATGAATAGAAGCGTTAAAGCCCAGTTTAAATATGCAGATAAACTAAACGTTAGATATGTAATCACTATTGGTGATAACGAAGTGAAAAATAACGCAGTTTCTATTAAAGATATGCAAACATCAAATCAAGAAATAATCAGTTTGGAAGAATTGTTCAAAAGGTTTAGTTAAATGTTTAAAAGAACAGAATTATTAATTGGTGAAAACAATTTAAACAAGTTAAAAAATACTAATATTTTAGTCGTTGGTTGTGGTGGCGTTGGCGGATATATTTGCGAGTTTTTAGTACGAACTGGCATTGAAAATCTAACTATCATTGATTTTGATAAAGTGGAATTATCTAATAAAAATAGGCAAATTATAGCATTAAACTCCACGATGGGCAAACCAAAAGTTGATGTTTTGAAAGATAGGCTTTTAGATATTAATGAAAATGCTAAAATTATAGCAATTAACGAAAGGTTTAATGAAGAACTGCTAAACAAACTAGATTTAACTAAATTTGATTATGTTGTTGATGCAATTGATGACGTTAGAAATAAGGTTTTGCTAATAAAAGAATGTTTTAATAAAAATATTTTTTGCATAAGTGCTATGGGGGCGGGAAATCGTTATGACATTCCGAATTTTAAAGTTTCAGACATTTTTAAAACTTATAACGATGGTTTGGCAAAAGTGCTAAGAAAGAAACTAAAAGATGAAGGTGTAACTAAGCATAAAGTGGTGTTTACTGAATCTAAACCTGCAAAAATTGATAGAGCAGTGGGAAGCGTGGCTTATTATCCACCTGCGAGTGCAAGCGTTTTAGTTGGATACATAATAAACGAAATTATTTCAAGATAACATTTTGAATTTTTAATAGATAATTGTATAATCTAATATGTAAGTACTGGATTTTAAGGAGAAATTATGGAAGAATTAGAAATAACTGAGAAAAACTTTAAAGAAGAAGTTTTGTCTAAAGAAAAGTTTGTTTTGTTAGAATTCTATGGAACTTGGTGTATGCCTTGTAAAATGGAAGCGAAAATTCTAGATAAGGTTGAAGAAGAACATAAAGACGTTAAGGTTGTTAGACTAGATATTGATAAAAACATGAGCCTAGCAAAAGAATATGGAGTTATGACTGTTCCAACAATGCTTTATTTTAAAGATGAATTCGAATGTGAAAAAACTGTTGGTTTCAGACAATTTAATCAAATAAATGAAATTATTAATAATCTTAAGAATTAGTTTTGAAAGACTACTAAATTAGTGGTCTTTTTTTTGTTTTAAATATAGTGTTTAGAAGGACAAGGGTTTTCATAGATAAAGACGGTTAATTATATGTGGATAACTAAAAATTAAAAACAAAGAAATTTCCTAATAAAATTTTTAAAAATTTTTCATTAATTTTTAGCGATTTTTAAATTTTCGAGAAAAAATAGCAAAAAAGCGTTAAAAATACGAAAAAAAGTTGCACATTTTCGAAAAAAGTTCAAAAATTGGCAAAAATTCTGTTGACAGGGGGGGGGGGGGGGTATGATATAATAAATCAAGAAATAAAATTGGGAAGTGCGTGTGGACAAAATCTGCATAACTTTCAAACTTTTATTTATTAAAATCTACACATCAAAAAAGGAATTAGAAAATGAAGAAATCCAGTAAGATTATTACAACAGTAATAGCAGTGGCATTGGTGCTAACAGCCATGATAGTAGCAATCTATGCAGCCACCATTGGTGGAGCAAGCATTGAAGCCACAGTTTCATGGACAGCCCAAGCGGGAGTAAACCTAGAATTTTGGGCGTCAACAATTGGTGGAGAGTCATCTAAGAGTATTGAAAAGCAATACATAACTCCATCAACAACGAATGAGAGTGCGAGAATATCTGGAAACTTAGATAGCAATTTCGTAGACTTAACAGATAATGGTGTTAACGATCCAAATGCAATCAGTTTCAATTATTTTGTAAAGAATAACAGCACCACTCC
>CAKVHY010000018.1 GCA_934754335.1 uncultured Clostridia bacterium | reverse complement strand
ACTCAAATAACTCCGTCAACCACGAATCAGAAAGCAGGCATTGTTGGAGATTTAAGTTGTAATTTCAAAGATAGTACTGATGATGGAATAAATAACCCTAGTCCAATAATCTTCAAATATTATGTGAAAAATAACAGCCTAACGCCATTAAATATTATGGTTACAAAAACTCCAGACATGCAAAATGAAAGTGGAACTAATCCTGCAGACCATAAGCCCAAAGTAGAAATAGTTTCCACAGCAGGTGGGCTAGATGTTTTAGGTGATGTTGTTGGAACGCTTGGTTACAATCTATCTGCAGGCGACACATTCGTTTATACAGTTATAGTTTCCCTAGCCAGTGGCGGTACAGCAGATGTAGACGCAGATATGGGAATGACTACGAGGTTCGATGCTGGTGTTACGTTTAATTTCAATATTGCCACTTCATTAAATGGCTATATTTCAACAATTATAGATAATGGAACGCCAACCACAGTCGCGTCTAACACAGTTTCAGGTCGAACTTTAGGCGATTATCTAGATAGCAAGTCCAACGGAGCATACACCACTGGTTGGTTCTTCGATAAAGAATTAACAAAAGTTGTTACAGAAAATAACCTAAAATCTGAAATCAAGGATTCCGCCAATGCATCGCTTTATACAAGAACTGCAAACGTTTCAGGTTTAAAATTCACCTTATCTAGTGATGGTAATTCCTATCTTGTATCAGGTCAAAGTACCACATCTCCAAGCGGAGAAGTTGTAATTCCAAGCAGGTATAACGGAAAGCCCGTTAGCGGATTTGCTTCAAGTGGGTTTAGTCAAAATAAAAGTATTACTAGTGTGACTCTTCCTAATAGCATAACAATTATTAGTGAAAATGCTTTTTCAAATTGTTCAAATTTAGAAAAGATAGTGTTTCATAATTGTATTTTAAATATAAAAAATAATGCATTTATGTATTGTAGAGCGTTAAAAAATATAGAAATTCCTGATAGTGTAACGCATATTTCCTCAGGAGCGTTCCAGCAGTCGGGACAAATTGAAAGCATAAAGGTTGATTCGGGTAATGCTTATTATGATAGTAGAGAAGATTGTAATGCTATAATCCAAAAATCAAATAATAGGTTAGTACTTGGATGTAATAACACAATTATTCCTAATAGTGTAAAAATAATTGCGTATGTTTCGTTTGGATCCTGTGGGTTTACGAGCGTTACTATTCCGGATAGCGTTACTTCTATTGAATCGCACGCTTTTGTAAATTGCACAAATTTGACAGAGATTTTTATCTCCGAGAGCGTTACAAGTATTCAGGGTACAATAGTTGGGGGTTGTGGTAGTTTGGAAAGAATTATTGTGGCTGAAAATAATTCTAAGTATGATAGCCGAAATAACTGTAATGCAATTATTGAAACCGCTACGAATTCATTGATTCAAGGCTGTAAGAACACGAGTATTCCTAATTCAGTAACAAGCATTGGCGCGTGTGCGTTTTATGCATCTCATACTTTAACGAAATTATATATTCCTGCATCTGTTATTTCGATTTCGGCAGATGAATATAGCGAAGTTATCCCGTTTATTGCATCTTCAAGTTCTCTGCAATTGTATTGCGAGGCAAGTAGTAAGCCGGATGGTTGGGGAGAATATTGGAATTATGCTGGTAAGGATAGAATATTAACAACTCATTGGGGCATAACACGAGCAGAATTTGATACTTTATAAATAAAAAAGAACATTATCTTTAAGATAGTGTTCTTTAATTTTTATATTTTAACAATGTCCATCAACGAAATCTTTAATTGCTTCTATATCGGGAATAGCATAAACATCGGATTTAGAACGATCGTGATTTGAAACTTCGCCTAAAATATCGTCAAGGTTTGGTAGCGGATCTTTTTGTAATCTTTGAGTTTCCAAAATAATTTCGCCTTCATCTAGAGATGCTCTTGTATAACCGCCTTCTTTTTTGGTACAGATTTCATTCTTAAAACCAGTATTATGTTCACCATAAATAAGAGTAAAGTCTTCACCTGCAGTCAAAAGCAATTTTTTATCATCTTCCGTTATAATTGTTAAAGTGCCATTTCTATATGCATATGAAGCACCTTCAAAAGAACCTCCAGCAACTCCACGATTATTAGCAATTCCTTGCTTGTCTAAAGTTGCATTGATTTTTTCAAGTAGGGCGTTAGTTGCATCTTCATCATTTCCGCACACATACATAAAGGCATCTTTAATTCCCTCAACAATTTCTTCACAAGTGGCAAAACTAGGTAAATTGCCTTTGATAAAATCACTTAGATTATTTTTATTATTCATTATAATTTCTCCCTTTTATTTATTTTATCTTAAGAGATTATATCATATTTCAATCTAAATTTCAATACCTAATTTGAAAATTGTAAGAATTTATAAAATCAATAAAACGCCAAACAATTTAATATGATTTAATAGTTTTTTAATATATTTATATATAATATAGAAAAAAGATAAAATATTTTTAAAAAAGTACAAAAAAACATTGACAAATCGGCATGGTTTTTGATAAACTCTTTATCGTATTATAATATGCCGAATGTTGCAATGCTTTTTTTGTTGTGCAATGTAAGGCTCTGCAAATTTGAAATGATGGTGTGAGAAAATTTTATAGTTTGCAAATTCCTGCGATATTATAATCAAACATTAAGTTGTTGTGCTATGCAGGGGAATTTAGTGAGTTTTAAAGGGTTGAGTTAAAATTTGCTAACTTGTTTTGGTTTTGTGAAAAGCGAAAAAATGGCTAAAACAAGTGATATGCTTTTCAAAAAAATATCAAGGGAGGAAAGATTGTGCCTACAATTAATCAATTAGTAAAAAAAGGCAGAAAAACTGTTGCAACTAAATCAGCAGTTCCAATTCTAGATGAAAATCCTCAAAAAAGAGGTGTTTGTTTGTCTGTTACAACAACATCTCCTAAAAAACCAAACTCCGCTTTAAGAAAGATTGCAAGAGTTCGTCTTTCTAATAGCCAAGAAGGTACTGTTTATATCCCAGGTGAAGGTCATAACCTTCAAGAACATAGCGTTGTTCTAATCCGTGGCGGTAGAGTACGTGATCTTCCAGGTGTTCGTTACCATGTAATTAGAGGTACTATGGATACAGCCGGAGTTGCTAAGAGGAAACAAGCACGTAGTAAATATGGTGCAAAGAAAGGTAAATAAACTATAAAATTAAGATAAATTAAAGGAGAAATTATGCCAAGAAGAGCGGGAGTGCCTAAGAGAGATGTCCTTCCAGATCCTAAGTACGGCAATAAGGTTATCACTAAACTTATTAACGCCGTTATGTTAGATGGAAAGAAAGCAGTTGCTCAAGACATCGTTTATAGCGCATTTGATATTATTAATCAAAAACTTGGTGTTGAACCAGATGTTTACTTTATGCAAGCATTAGATAATTTAAAACCACTTCTTGAAACAAAAGCAAGAAGAGTTGGTGGTTCAAACTATCAAGTTCCAATGGAAGTAAAACCTGCTAGACAACAAACTCTAGCAATTAGATGGTTAGTTACTTACACAAGAAAGAGAAACGAAAGAGGTATGGATGAAAAACTTGCTGGCGAGATTATGGACGCTTATAACAGTCAAGGTGGTGCATTTAAAAAGAAAGAAGATGTACACAAAATGGCTGAAAGTAATAAAGCGTTTGCACATTATCGTTGGTAATTATTTAGGAGAAAAAAAAATATGCCTAGAAAAGTAGCATTAAATAATTTAAGAAACGTTGGTATTATGGCTCATATTGATGCTGGTAAAACCACTACTACTGAAAGAATATTGTTCTACACTGGTAAAACTCATAAAATTGGTGAAGTTCATGAAGGTGAAGCAACAATGGACTGGATGGCTCAAGAACAAGAAAGAGGTATCACAATCACTAGTGCTGCCACAACTTGTTATTGGAAAGGTCATCAAATTAATATTATTGATACTCCTGGACACGTTGATTTTACAGCAGAAGTTGAAAGAAGTTTGAAAGTTCTTGATGGTTCTGTTGCAGTATTCAGCGCAAGAGAAGGTGTTCAACCACAAAGTGAAAAAGTTTGGCGTCAGGCTGATAAATATCATGTACCTCGTATGATATTTGTTAATAAAATGGATAGACCAGATGCAAACTTCTTTAATGTTGTTGAAGGTATCAAAACAAGACTTGGTTCTAATGCAGTTCCTATTCAAATTCCTATTGGTACTGCTGAAACATTCACAGGTATTATTGACCTTGTTGAAAACCAAGCATATATCTATAAAAATGATTTAGGTACAGATATTCAAGTTACTGAAATCCCAGCCGAATATAAGGCTGATGCAGAAAAATATAGAACAGCACTTATCGAAATTGCTGCAGAGCAAGATGATGAGTTGTTGGAAAAATATTTTGCAGGCGAAGAATTAACTATTGATGAGTTAAAACGTGGAATTAGAAAAGGTACATTAAATATGACCATTTTCCCAGCAACTTGCGGTACTGCATTAGGAAATAAGGGCGTTCAAAAATTGCTTGATGCAATTTGCGATTATATGCCTGCTCCAACAGATATTAAAGCAATTAGGGGAACAATCCCTGGTACTGACACAGAGGAAGATAGACATAGTTCTGATACAGAACCATTTGCTGGTCTTGCATTCAAAATTATGACAGATCCTTATGTTGGTAAATTAACATTCTTCCGTGTTTATAGCGGTACTGTTACAGCAGGAACTTATGTATATAACCCTGTTAAAGATAAGAAGGAAAGAGTTGGTCGACTTCTTAGAATGCATGCTAATAACAGAGAAGAAATTGAAGAGGCTTATGCAGGTGAAATTGTTGGTATCGTTGGTTTGAAAGATACAACAACAGGTGAAACTCTATGTGATCCAGCACATCCAATTGTGCTTGAAAGTATGGATTTCCCAGAACCAGTTATTAAGGTTGCAATCGAGCCTAAAACTAAGCAAGACCAAGAAAAAATGATTTTAGCCTTGGTTAAACTTGCAGAAGAAGACCCAACATTCAAAACTTACACAGACCAAGAAACTGGTCAAACTATTATCGCTGGTATGGGTGAACTTCACCTTGAAATCATCGTTGATAGATTGAAGAGAGAATTCAAGGTTGAAGCAAATGTTGGTGCTCCACAAGTTGCTTACAGAGAAACAATCAGAAAAGAAGTTGAAGTTGAAGGTAAATATATTAAACAATCTGGTGGTCACGGTCAATATGGTGACTGTTGGGTTAGATTCACTCCGCTTCAACCGGGCGAAGGCTATAAATTTGAAAACAAGATTGTTGGTGGTGTTATTCCTAAGGAATATATCCCAGCAGTTGATGCAGGTATTCAAGAAGCAAGACAAAATGGTGTTCTAGCAGGATATGAAGCAGTTGACTTTCAAGCAACTCTATTCGATGGCTCTTACCATGATGTCGATTCTTCAGAACTTGCGTTCAAAGTTGCAGCATCTTTGGCATTTAAAGATGGTTTCAGAAAAGCAGACCCAGTTCTATTAGAACCAATTATGAAAGTTGAGGTTGAAATGCCTGATGATTACCTAGGTAACGTTATGGGTAATATTAACCGTAGACGTGGTGTTCTAAGCGGAACAGAGGTTAAAAATGGGTTACAAGTTATCAATGCCGAGATTCCACTAGGTGAAATGTTTGGTTATGCCACAGAACTTAGAGGATTAACTCAAGGCAGAGGTACTTTTAATATGGAATTTTCACATTATGCGGAAGTTCCGAGAAATATCGCTGAGAAAGTAATCGGCGAAAGAAAATCAAATTAATTTTGAATTTTAAAGGAGAATTTTAAAATGGCTAAAGCAAAGTATGAAAGAACTAAACCACACGTTAACGTTGGTACCATTGGCCACGTTGACCACGGCAAAACTACATTAACTGCCGCAATCACAACAACCCTTGCAAAAATGGGTCAAGCATTAGCAATGGATTATGGTGCAATTGATAAAGCACCAGAAGAAAGAGCAAGAGGTATTACGATAAACACTGCTCACGTAGAATACGAGTCAAAAACTCGTCACTATGCTCACGTTGACTGCCCAGGGCACGCTGACTATGTTAAAAACATGATCACTGGTGCTGCTCAAATGGACGGCGCTATCCTAGTTGTTGCTGCAACTGATGGTCCAATGCCTCAAACAAGAGAACATATCCTTCTTGCTAGACAAGTTGGTGTTCCATACATTGTTGTATTTATGAACAAAGTTGACCAAGTTAACGATCCAGAACTTCTTGATCTTGTTGAAATGGAAATCAGAGATTTGTTAACTGAATATGGTTTCCCAGGAGACAAAACTCCTATTATCAAAGGTTCTGCATTAAAGGCATTAGAAGCCGCTAAAGCAGGTAACATTGATAGCCCAGATTGCAAATGCATTTTCGAATTGGTTGACGCTCTTGACACTTATATTCCAGAACCAGAAAGAGCAACTGATAAACCATTCCTTCTTCCAGTTGAAGACGTATTCACAATCACTGGTCGTGGAACAGTTGCTACAGGTAGAGTTGAAAGAGGTACTGTTAAAGTTGGCGATACTGTTGAAATCGTTGGTATGAATTCTAAACTTCAAACTGTTGTTACAGGTGTTGAAATGTTCAGAAAGATGCTTGATCAAGCAGTTGCTGGTGATAACGTTGGTTTACTTCTTCGTGGTATCCAAAGAACAGAAATCGAAAGAGGTCAAGTTCTTTGCAAACCAGGTTCAATTCATCCACACACTGAATTCACAGCACAAGTTTATGTATTGAAGAAAGAAGAAGGTGGTCGTCATACTCCATTCTTCAATGGTTACAGACCACAATTCTATTTCAGAACTACAGACGTTACTGGTACTATCGAACTTCCAGAGGGTGTTGAAATGGTAATGCCTGGTGATAACGTTAAGATGACTATTAAGTTAATCACTCCTATCGCTATCGAAGAAGGTTTACGTTTCGCTATCCGTGAAGGTGGTAGAACAGTTGGTTCAGGTGTTGTTTCAAGCATCATCAAATAGTTTAAATTTTAATTAATTTAGATTTTAAAACATCTTTTTAAATTCCTCAAGGATTTTTAAAGATGTTTTTTTTTGTGCTTAAAATGTGAATAATTTACAATTTTTACGAAAAGCAAGCAAAAATAATAGGTTTTATATCTATTTTCTAGCAAAAAATATTATGTTTTTTTATGTAATTATTGCTTTGAAGGTGTAATTAAGTGTGATATAATTAGGAAAATGGAGGAAAATATGGCAGAAAAATTATTGTTTGAAAGAAAGAAAACCGTTGATGAATTTACAACGGAAAGAATTGATGCTATAGAAAACCAGTTGCTTGGTGGTTATACTCCTGAAGGTGAATATTATATTCCCAATGAAATAGTTAAAGAGTTAATTTCTATTGAGAAAATTAAAAAGTCCGCTTATAATTCATCAATATTTTGCGTTAGCAATTTGGCAGGCTTCGGTGAGATGATGTTTGAATTAAAAGTTGAACCTAAAAATGATGAGATTGTTATGGGTAGGCTCTATTTGTTAGAAACTGTTTATAAGATAAATGGTTATTTGCAAAATACTATTCGAACAGAAATCGCCAGAATGGAAACCGATAGTGAGAGTTTGATTGAAAGGGCTTATGATAGGTTTAATATAAAAGTTAAGTTTGATGACGATGAAGGTAAAGATTATCTAATCAAAGATAATGATTTATTTAATGGTTATTGCATGGCAAAAAAACAATTTTGTTTGGCTATGAAAGATTTGATGAATGATAAAGCAATGGATTTGTATGGCAAGTATTTTCAAACCAGAATGTTGCTTTTGAAAAAAACAAATTCGGATTATTCTAGAACAGTTACTGATTTATATAATCAAGAAGTTAAAAAAATTGAGAAATATTTTTATAAGTATGCAAGTAATAAAAATAGGAATGAATTGCTAGATAAATGTTTTGAAGATATAGATGGGCAGGAAAAGTTTAAAGAGCAGGAAAGTGCATTTAAGCAGGAGCAAGATAAAATAACTGCTCAATTTATAGAAGAAATGGATTTGTTAGAAGAACAATGCGAAGTGAAAGCAATCGAGAATTTGAAGAAAAACGATAAAGATAAGATTAACGATATGCGAACAATGCCAAATGAACAAACAAACGAAGAGAAAAAGCCCGAAGTTCAGGCGGAAGCAAAAGAAACCAAACCTGAAGAGCAAAAAACAGATTATCAGGATTTGAATGAGAAGGCTGAAAAATTGCAATTCGATAAACCTGATGGTGAAATGGAACTTTAAAAGTGGGATATTTTCCCATTTTTTTTGTGTAATTCAAAAAAAATATTGATAAAATTATTGATATTTTTTTTTGATTATGATAAACTATTCATGCTTTTATGTATAAAATCACACACTCATATGCTATTCTTTGAATTGTTGCCTAAAAAAGCCAAATTTTAAGGTACATATCTCTAAGCCATATATGTGCTAAAAAGTTTGAAAGGTGGTTCGAAGGAGTTTGATGCTATGGGGAGGAACAAAAACAAGGAGGAAAAGAAATGCCAGTAATTTCAATGAAACAATTGCTAGAAGCAGGCGTACATTTTGGTCACCAAACTAGAAAATGGAATCCAAAAATGGCAAAATACATCTTCACTTCAAGAAACGATATTCATATTATCAACCTTGAAGATACTTCAGTTTTAATCGATGCTGCTTATGATTTTATTAAGGACTGTGCAAGTAATGGTAAAACTATCTTATTTGTTGGTACTAAAAAACAAGCACAAAAAGCAATCGAAGATGAAGCAAAAAGATGCGGAATGTTCTATATCAATAGCCGTTGGTTAGGTGGAACATTAACAAATTTCAAAACTATTAGAAGTAGAATTGAAAGATTAAATAAATTAACTCAAATGGAGAAGTTGGGAGAATTCGATTTACTTCCTAAGAAAGAAGTTATCAAGTTAAAAGCAGAAATGGAAAAACTTGAAAAGAACTTAGGTGGTATTAAGGAAATGACTAAACTTCCTGATGTTCTATTTGTTGTTGACACAAAGAAAGAACATATTGCAGTTAAAGAAGCAAAAGCATTAAATATTCCTGTTGTTGCATTAATCGATACAAACTGTGACCCAGAGCCAGTTGATTATGTAATCCCAGGTAATGATGATGCTATTAGAGCAATATCTTTAATCTTAGGTGCTATGGCTAATGCTGTTATTGAAGCAAGAGAAGGCGTAAGCCCAGAAGCAGAAGTGGCAGAAGCAAATGCTGAAACTAAAGAAGAAAATATCGCTGATGAATTAATTGCTAACCTAGATAAAGTTGTTGAGGATTTATCTTCTGAAGAAAAACCTGCTAAAAAGAAAACAACTAAAAAAGTAACTGAATAATTTAAAATTGGAGAATAAATTTATGGAAGAAGCAAAATTTACCGCTGACGATATTGTTAGACTAAGAAAAAGAACTAATGCAGGTATGCTAGATTGCAAAAATGCATTGGCTGCCACAAATGGCGATATAGATAAGGCTGCCGAATGGCTTAGAGAGAAAGGAATCTCTGCGGCTGCTAAAAAGGCTGATAGAATCGCGGCTGAAGGTTTAGTTCAATCATATATCCATATGGGTGGAAAAATTGGTGTTTTGGTTGAAGTAAACTGCGAAACAGATTTCGTTGCAAGAAGTGAGCAATTTATTGAATTCTGCAAAAACATTGCTCTTCAAATTGCAGCATCAAAACCAGAATATATAAGCCCAGCAGAAGTTCCTGCTGAAGTTCTAGAACATGAGAAAGAAATCCTAAGAGCACAGGCTTTAAATGAAGGTAAAAAACCTGAAATTATCGAAAAGATGATCGAAGGAAGAGTTAAGAAATTCTATAAAGAAGTTTGCTTACTAGAACAAGATTATGTTAAAGAACCTGATAAAACTATCACTCAAATTTTAAATGAAGCAATCCTTACTATTGGTGAAAAAATCTCTATTAGAAGATTTGCTAGATTTGAAATGGGTGAAGGTTTAGAAAAGAGAAAAGACGATTTTGTTGAAGAAGTTATGAAACAATCTAAGTAGTTTTTAAAAAGAAAGTAGATTTTTACTTTCTTTTTTCTTTTTTTATTCTAAATGTTTTGCAAATTATGGTTTATATAGTAAAATAAATTAGTATAAATATTATAAGGCGGTAGTATATGTTTACGGAAGAAATTGAAATGTTTTTAGAAGAATATCGTGATAACTTGAAAAAGGCTTTAGAGCATCACGCTGATGAATTGTTGCAAATCAGAGCAGGTAGAGCAAATCCTAAAATTATTGAAAGAATTATGGTTGATTATTATGGAACTATGACTCCTATTTCTCAAATGGCAACTATTTCTGTTCCTGAAGCAAGAATGATTCTTGTTAATATGTGGGACGTTTCTCAAATCAGAGCGGTTTGCAAAGCAATTGAGCAGGCAAACTTAGGTTTAAATCCTAGTGATGATGGAAAAGTTATTAGGCTTATTTTCCCTCAATTAACAGAAGAAAGAAGAAAAGAATTTGTTAAGGAAATCGGAAAAATTACAGAACAAAGCAAGGTAACTTGTAGAAATTATAGAAGAGATGTTCTTGATGAATTTAAGAAGATGAAAAAAGATAATGTTATATCTGAAGACGATATGGCAAGGCTTGAAAAAGATGTTCAAAAAGTTTTAGATGATACAGTTGCTGAAATTGATAAGAGAACTCAAGCGAAAGAAAAAGAACTTATGGAAGTTTAATTTATAAGTTAAAGTGGAAATACAATGAAAGGAGTTTTTGCTTTTGAATACCACTATAAAAAATGTTAAAATCCCAACGCATATTGCTTTTATAATTGATGGCAATGGTAGGTGGGCTAAAGAAAGAAATATGCCAAGAAGTTATGGACATAAGGTTGGCTTTAATACATTGATTAAAATATTGAAAGAATGTTTTAATTTAGGAATTAAATATGTTAGCGTTTATGCTTTCTCAACTGAAAATTGGAATAGACCTAAAAAAGAAGTTGATTATTTAATGAATTTGTTTAGAAAGATGCTAAAAAGTAATTTTCTAAAAGATTTTCCAAATATCAAATTAAATGTAATGGGCGATTATTCTAAATTCCCAGATGACTTAGCAGAGTCGATTAAAAAGGTTGTTTCCGATACTGAAAATTGTACGAATGGAATTATAAACTTAGGCTTAAACTATGGCGGAAGAGATGAAATAGTTTATGCTGTAAATAAGTTATTAAAATCCGGAAAAAAGGAAATAACTAAAGAAGATTTTGCTAAAGAATTATATACGTCTTGCCAGCCAGACCCAGACTTTATCATAAGAACTAGTGGCGAGCAAAGACTTAGTAACTTTATGCCTTGGCAATCGGCTTATGCGGAATTTTATTTTCCAAAAACCTATTGGCCGGCATTTAATAAAAAAGAACTACATAACGCTTTGATTGAATATTCAAAAAGAGATAGGCGTTTTGGTGCTATAAAAGAAGGATAAAATGAAAACTAGATTTTTGACAGGTGTTTTTATAATTTTGGGCTTACTTGCAACATTGTTTTTAAGAAGTGTTTCTTTGTATGTTGCAGATGCTGTTATTACAGTTTTGGCAATGCTTTGTTGTTATGAAGTTTCAAAAGCGTTTAATAATAGCAAAAGGTTTACGAATATTACATTAACAACTCTTTACCCAGCCTTGTTTCTAATAGGTGTGATAATTGGTGTTGTTAAAAATGTGCAGTTGTATTATTACTTTATTTTCTTTGCAAGTACTGCACTTGTGTGCATAATTTTCAATTTAATTATGCCATATTTCTTTAAAGAAGAAACTAAAAAAGAGATTGAAGAATCATTATCTCCGCAAGTTAAATTTGGCAAGTTTGTTTGGGAGAAAACATTGAATTCAATGCTTATATTTATATATCCGGCATTGTTTACAATTCCGTTCTTATTTTTAAATCACTTAACGGATTTTTCATCTTTGCTTTTTGGTTCAAATGCAAATACTGAGCATTTTGGATTATTTGTTTGGTTCTTGATTGCATGCTTATTTGTGGTTACGATGCTAACAGATACTGGTGCGTATCTTATCGGTTCTGCAATTAAAGGCAAAAAACTTTGTCCAAAAATTAGTCCAAATAAAACAATAAGTGGTGCAATTGGTGGGCTAATATTTGGTACATTCGGAGCGTTTGCCACTGCTTATGTGTTTACGCTATTTAATGGATTTGAAGCATTCTTCGGCTCTGTTGGTGGACAAGTTTGGCATATAGTTTTAATAGGCGTTTTAGGTTCGATTTTAACGCAAGTTGGAGATATATTTGAAAGTTTCCTAAAGAGAAGATGTCAGGTTAAAGACTTTGGGAAAATACTACCAGGCCATGGTGGTGTTATGGATAGAGTTGATGGCTTAGTTTTTAATGCATTGTTCTTATTTGTTTATGCATTAATCTTATTGTAATATAAACGGAGGGTTTATGATTTCATTATTGGGGGCTGGATTTGGACAAACAATGTTGTCTATATTAAGTTACATTTTGTATCTTATCGTTGCCATTTTAGTGTTTGCAATGCTTATATTTATTCATGAATTAGGGCATTACACATTTGGTAAAATTTTTAAGTTTAAAATCAATGAATTTGCAATTGGTTTTGGAAAAGCAATATGGCAAAAGAAGGGAAAAGATGGCGTTTTATATGCTATCAGAATAGTTCCGCTTGGTGGCTATTGTGCTTTTGAGGGTGAAGATGGAGAAAGTGCTGTTGAAGGTTCATTTAATTCAATGGCATGGTGGAAAAGAGTTATAGTCTTGTTCGGCGGAGTTTTCTTTAACTTCGTTTCAGCATGCATAATATCTATTCCTTTGCTTGCCACAATGGGTAGTGGTCAAACATATATTCATTCGTTTAACACCGTGGAAGATCTTCCTGCAGTGGTGCAAAACTACGATGAAAATGACCCAACTAAATTGCATACAAACGATGTAATTATGTATGTTGCTGGTTCTCGTCCAACATTTATTAATGGTGGAGCAACGCTTTTGATGTCTGACCAAGGCGAGAATGCAGAATATGTTTTAACTGTTCTAAGAAATGGTGAAAAATTAGATATTAACGTTAAAAATATAACAAGTTTTGAAGTTAAAGGCAAAACATATTATTCTCCGGGAATTGCTATGCAAGGATATGTTAAATATTCTGTTGGAGAAGCATTCCTAGACGCTGTGCCATACACGTTCCAAACTAGTTGGGATTGCTTAGTTATAATTGGCAAATTAGTTACCTTTAATTATGATATTAGTAACCTTGGTGGGCCAATCACAGCGGTTAAGGCTATAGGCGAAGCCGCAAGCGTTAACTTAAATTATGTACTATTGTTCTTCGTTGTATTGTCTGTAAACTTAGCAGTGTTTAATGCATTGCCAGTACCAGCATTAGATGGTGCAAGAATTGTGTTTGTACTCATTGAAGCAATAAGAAGAAAACCTATTAAAAGAGAAGTTGAACAAAAAATTCATATGATTGGATTAATGATCCTGTTTGGCTTTATAATAGTGGTGGACTTCTTGCAATTATTTGTATTTAGGTTTGTTTAAATATGGGATTTTTAGAATTACTTAATGATGAAATGTTTAAAAATAACTTAAAAGTAAAGTTAAACTCTGTTTTGTTTGATGCCGAAACAGAGTTTACAACTTTTAAGTTTCAATATAATCAAGATAACTTTAGCGAAGAAAATAAGAAGTTTGTTGAAAACCTTATTTCTTCGTATTTTACTGATTTAAAGTTTGAAACCAAATTTAAAAAATATTTCTTTGAAGAAAAATTGATTTTAATGCAAGTTCATGACTTTATTGTAAAAGAATATTCAAGCATTTCAGAGTCAATAAAAGAAGAAGATATTTTCTTTAAATCAAAAGACGAGAAAACTATAATTATTAAAGTTAATAGTGCAAATTTTGAGTATTTAAGTTCAGTAAACTTTAAAAAAGAATTAAAAGATTATCTTGATCTGATTTTGTTTGATGATATAGCGGTTGAGTTGATCCAAGATGGAGAGAACGAAAATCAATCGCAAGAAATATTATCTAATCGAGAAAATATTATCTTAACGGATATTTATTCTCAGATTGTAAAAAATGAAGTTGTGCTTGCAAATGTTAAAGATGTTGAAGCATTTATCGGCGATAAGATTGAAGGAGAGTGCTTTTTCCCAGAAGGATTACGTACTGAGTCGGAGAATATTAATATTACAGGTGTAATAAAATATTATACAGGGCATAAGTTTAAGAGTAAAAGAAAAAATGCGGAAGGTGAAGAGATTGAAAAGGATTATTTCACCTTTGAAATTTCGCATAAAAATTCACACATCAGATCTGTTTATTTTCCAAGAATGGCAGACGTGGAGAAAGGCAAAACTTTGTCCGATGGAAAGAAAATAGTTGCTAATGGCAAACTAGAATTAAATAATGAAAAATTAAATTTCAAAGTAAAAAGTATTTCTCTTTGCGATTACGAAGAAAAGGAAGAAATTGAACCTGAAATAGAGTTTAAAAAAGCGAATGAAAATTATATTTTAGTTAAGCCAGAGCCATATCACGTGGAAGAACAAGCAAATTTCTTTACAGTTAAAAAAGAGCCAAGTGAGTTCTTGAAAAGCCATGAATTTGTTGTTTTCGATTTGGAAACAACAGGTACTGAATGCCCATTAGATGAGATAACAGAGATAGGTGCAGTTAAAATTAGAAATGGTGAGATTGTTGAAACTTTTACCACATTGGTTAAGCCAAAGCAATCTATTAGTGAAGTGATTACGAAAATAACAGGTATTGATGACGAACTAGTTAAAGATGCGCCAAGTGTTTCGCAAGTACTTCCAGATTTCTATAAGTTTTGCGATGGGGCAGTGCTTGTGGCATATAATATTGATTTTGACTATAAGTTCATTAATTACTATGGCTTGCAGATTGGTTATAAATTTGATAACCCGCAAATTGACGCTATGTACTTAGCAAGAGTTGGTGTTCCGGGACTTACTAGGTTTAGATTGAAAGACGTGGTTGAAAGATTAAAAATAACATTGGTTAATGCCCATAGAGCATTGAATGATACAGTGGCAACTGCGAAGGTTTTCCTAGAATTAAGCGATTTTGCAAAAGATTTGATTTAATTTTAAAAATCGCTTGATTTTTGATTATTCGTATGTTAATATATATTATGACTTCGGTTGGTCCGCTGATATTATGTTAAATTTTATTTAATTTATTTATGAACAACAGGTTAATCTTGTATAGGAGGAAAAGTCGAATGACACTTATTGAAGCAATTGAAAGAGAAAATTTAAAGCCTGAGATTCCTGATTTCAATGTTGGCGATACTGTTAGAGTTTATAACAAAATCGTTGAAGGAACTAGAGAAAGAATCCAAACTTTTGAAGGCGTTGTTATTGCTAGAAAAAATTCAAGTGTAAGAGAAACTTTCACAGTTAGAAGAGTTTCTTTCGGTGTTGGCGTTGAGAAAATATTCCCACTTCACTCACCAAGAATTGATAAGATTGAAGTAGTTAAACGTGGTAAAGTTAGACGTGCTAAGTTGTATTACTTAAAAGATCTTACCGGTAAGGCAGCAAAAATTAAAGAAAGAATTTAAGTTAGGACCGCTATATATTAGCGGTTTTTTCTTTTTTTATATTATCTTCTTATATTTTTTTTCAAAAAAAGATTTAATATTTTGTTGTTAATCTGTTGAATTTAAAACTAAATTTTACAGATTTTTTTAACTCAAAAAATATCTGAATAACTTGTGGAAATCTCAAAATTTATTTTTTAAGATAAAATTAAGCATTTTTTAGTAAAAATTTGTTATATTTTTGAAAAAAGTTAAAAAAACGACGAAAATTCTGTTGACGGGGGGGGGGGGGG
>CAKVHY010000017.1 GCA_934754335.1 uncultured Clostridia bacterium | reverse complement strand
ACAGGATTAGCAAAGCGATGCTTTGCGTTGCAACCAATGTTGCAAGAACCTGCGAGGTAGTCGGGACCCCGTCAGTGCCTGCCACCCGACAAATATGTCTTTTCAAGTGAAAAGCCACATTGACAAATCTGTCCTCTCCGCCAACTTTTAAAAATGGCTTAAAGAAGCCATTTTTTCTTTTGTTTTTAGGACAGGATTAGCAAAGCGATGCTTTGCGTTGCAACCAATGTTGCAAGAACCTGCGAGGTAGTCGGGACCCCGTCAGTGACTGCCACCCGACAAATATGTCTTTTCAAATGAAAAGCCACATTGACAAATCTGTCCTCTCCGCCAATTATTAAAATGGCTCGAAGAAGCCATTTTTCTATTAATCAACAATTACATTAAATTCCACTTTAATTGTGTCGTTTGCGGTTAAATTCCTTAGGCTAAAGCCGGTGACTGGGTTTGCATCTGCTTGCGAAACTCCATCAACTTTAACTGTTCCTTCAACGAAACTAACGCCTTCAGGGAGTTCATCTTTAAAAACAAGGTCGGTGTTTTCAAATGTACCATCGTTTGTTATATCAATGGTGTAGGTTAATGTGTCGCCTGATATTACAGCACTAGAACTTGCGTATTTATACATGGAAACTTCATTGTTTATAATTTGAACTTCAGCAACATTTGATGTTAGATTGAAGTTTTTATTATTTAAAGTTACAGCCAATTCAGAACTATTTGCGATAGAGTTTTTCTCAGTGTGGTTGTTTACAGTAAAATTATAAGTCATAATCATTTCTCCGCCAAGCGCACTTATATCTATTGGAAGTGAAAAACCTGTGATAGGACTTTCGTTTGGATAATCAACGCTTCCAATCTTCAAACTTCCACTTTTAAATGTGGCATCGTCACCAAGAGTATCTTGAATTGTTATATTTGAAATACTTAAACTTGAGTTGTTTGTAATCGTGGTGGTGGAAGTTAATTCTTGAGAGGGAAGTGCCCAATTCTTACTTATTGCTTTTGTGAGTGTAATATCTTTTTCAACATTGTTGGTTCTATTTGTGTTACTTTGGGTAGTTATATCAAAAACTTCACCGTCTTCACTTGTAACTTTTGATGTTAATTGTGCTTTATTTAGGTACGCCATATTTTTCTCCTAGAATAGTTTATTCAAAGAAACAATTTTAGGTGATTTCAAACTTTCCTTATAACTCCGCAAGCAATTCTCTTTCCCGAATTCCCTGATGGTGGAGTTCTGTAATCATCAGGCTCGTTGTGAATAATAACGCTTCTATTGATTATTTCATCAATTTCAAACCTATTAGTTGCAAAAAGTGAAAAAGCATTTCCGTTATTTGAAAGGAGAACAGGAAGGTCGCCCTTGTGGTTAGGGTGGACTTCGTTTTCATAATGCGAACCCGCACTATCAAAATTTCCCAGACAATCGCCATTTTCATGAATATGAAAGCCAAAGAAGTTTGTTGCAGTTTTAGGAAGACCTGTTATATTTGCTAGTACTGTGCAAGTATCTCCAAAATCAAAAAATTCAACTATTCCGTTTATTTCTTTATTTTCTTTTCCGCCTTTAACGATTGCTTTTGCTTTTACTTTTGAATGTATAATTTCCCTTAACAAATCTTTATTATTAGAAACCATAAAAACACCTGCTTTTTGTTATAGGTATTCATATGAAATTTTTAAAAATTACGTTAAAAAAAGATGAGATTTTCTTTCTCATCTTTTAATTTTTAAACTGTTATTCCGTTGAAAGTCATTATCATTAAGAACGCAATATATAATGCATAAATTGATAATAATGTTATGCCTTGCCATCTATAACTTCTATTTTTTAACCATAGTGGTAACACAAATATTAGGGAAGCAACTAATGCAACAGGGATTGAAACTGCGTATGTCCAGAATGAAATTGTCAAACCTGTTGCGCCAGAGATTAACCCAGATGCCGACATAATTAAAGTTACATTCATAATGTTTGCACCGATTATATTTCCATAACCGAGTTCGCTATTTTTCTTTCTTAAAGAGGTGATAGTGGTTACAAGTTCTGGCAAACTAGTTCCAATTGCAACGATTGTTAAGCCCACCAATGCTTCACTAATTCCTAAAGCACTTGAAATATATTTCGCACTTTCAACTAATGCATAAGCGCCAAGTGCTAGCATTCCCGCACCTAGTATAAAGAATAGGATTGTAACGCCAAGTTTTTGCTTAGGAGCATCGTCTTCATTTTGTTTAGTTTCTGCTTCTGCCACAGCACTTTCTTTTTCTTGTTTTTCTTTTATGGTTTTATCTAATTCTTTATTCTTTTTAACTTCTTTCATTGCATCGTAAACGTTGTAAACCATGTAAGCAATAAATAATACAGCAAAGATTAATGCTTCGTACCATGCAATTGAGAAACTGGAGTTTGTTCCAAATCCACATATGATTAATAAAACACAAGACACAAGCAACAATATAAATTTAAATGGAGTGTTTTTCTCTTTCATAACAGATGGTGCAACAGCCATAGATAGGCCTGCAATTAAAGCGGTGTTGCAAATAACAGAGCCAACAGCGTTCCCAACAGCCAAATCATAAGAACCTTGAGCCGATGCAATTGATGAAACAATAAGTTCGGGAAGGGTGGTGGCAATTGAAACGATTGTTGCGCCAATTAATATTGTTGGGATTTTGGTTCTTTTAGCAAGGTCTATTGAAGAATCAACAAACATATCCCCGCCTTTAATAACTAGGATTAAAGACAATATTAAAACGATACAAGAAATTATAAACATAATTATTCTCCTAAATTTTTCACTATTAAATGATTATATAAAATAGTTTAAAAAAAACAAAGTGATTTACGCTTTGTTTTTGTTATTTATTAAACTTTTATAATTAAAACCCAGAGCATTTTCAATAAGTTCAATTCGTGTTTTTACATTTAGCAAATGATAAACGCAAAGTTTTACTTCTTTAAATTTTTGTGGAGTTATATCTAGAATGTTTATAATTTGATTTATAGTGTAGCCTTCCACCATCAGATTTACAAGGTTTAATTCTAAGTCAGATAAATATGAATAAGGGTTATCTTTTGAGTTCTTTTTTTCATATGAAATAGTTTTCCCAACGCTTGCAAATTTTAGATAAGGTTTGGCAAAATATAGGACTGTTATAAGTAATATGCAAAGTATTATAATCAACACAAGAAAGCCATTTATTGAAGTTATTTTGTTTAGTATTTTATCAAACGCTTTAATCCCAACAAAGTTCAAACAAATAAGCCAAAAAGGCGTGGAAATTTTATTCGTTTTATCATACATTATAAGTGCAATTGGCAAGTAAATTAAAAACAATGGGTTGCAAAAACCTATAATGCATGAGCCAATTATTTTGGTTATATTGTTGTTAAAAAACATCAAAATTATGCCAACAACATAAATGTAAGTTAAAATTGAAACTATATCAAAAAATTTAATATGGTCTTTGAATAAAACCAAAATGAAACAAATTGCTAAACTTAGCATAAAGAATATGTTTGACCATGTTCTTAAATTCTCAGTGTTCACAACATAAGTGGAGTTTAAAGATTGAATAATGGCTAGCAAAAACGAAATAAGAACAATTGCTGTATAGATTAAATATGGTGGTTCTTTAATGTTTTTTGCCACGTTGCTTTCTTCTATCTGTTCTTCAATTTCACTTTCTTCTGGTTCGGGGGAAGGAGAGTTCTTAGATGATTTAATATTTAAGATTATGAATGTTGTAATAAAAGTTATATAGGCAATAAGCATTAAAGTAATTGAAATATCAAATGGAATTTCAAACTTAGAATGGTTTAAAAATTGCATAGGAAGTTTGAAAAACAACGATCCCATTAAAACTTCAAGTATTGCTGATTTAATATTGAAATTTACGCAAATATAGGTGAAGGTTAAAAATGAAAGCAGGGTGGAAACACATGAATTAATATAGAAACCGATTGTGTACAATAAAAGATTTGAAATTAACATAAATATGCTTGCAATTATGCCCACCACCACGCAAATATCTATGCAAAGATTTAAATGATTTTTAAGTACAAATAAAATTATAATAAATAAAAATAACGAGAAAAGTGTTAAATAAAATATCGTTTGGGAGTCTGGTACAAAAAAGTCTTTTTCAACAAATATTAGATTGTTTTCACATAGGCTTTGAACAATGAATGTAAGTTCGAAAGTTGCAAATAAAGCAATAAACCATAGCGGAAAACTTTTCTTTTTCGAAAAACTGGTAGAATTATTTAAATTATTTTTTGCGGTTGTAATTTTTTCCATATATTTGATTATATCAATTTAAAGAAAAATTATCAAATTTATTTGTTTAAAGATTTCTTTAAAATGATAATTTTGGTCAAAATATGATTTGAAAGCGTATTATTGCAAAAAAAATGGACGATTGTTTAAGAAATTTAAGAAATTTTACTAAATTATATTGACTTTAAGTGATTTCACAGGTATAATTAATTTGCGTTAAATATTAAGATAGAGGTTAGTAGAAATGAAAGAAGCAATACATCCAAACTACCACGAAGTAACAGTTATTTGTGGCTGTGGAAATACTTTTAAAACTAAGTCAACTATTAATGGGGATACAATCCGTGTTGAAGTATGCGATAAATGTCACCCATTCTATTCAGGTAAACAAAAATTAGTTGATACTGCTGGTAGAGTAGAAAAATTCAAGAAAAAATATAATTTAGATTAGTTAAATTAAACTCTCTTTTTTCCTATGCGAAGAAGGGGACTCAAAATGTGTGTTGTTGATTATAAAACACACATTTTTTGTTATAAAGGTTCATATGAATTCAATTAAATGTTTAAGAGAAATAGAAAACAAATTAAGATCCTTGCCAAGTTTTAGGGAAGATGCATATTGGTTGATGGAATTTGCTTTTGGTGTAGATAAGTCTAAGATTTTAACAGATTTTGAGATTGAAGATGAGAAACTAAATTGTTTGGAGAAGTTAGCAGAAAGAAGGCTAAATGGTGAACCTATTCAAAAGATTATCGGTTATTCTCAGTTTTTAAACTTAAAAATATCTTTTAATGAGAATACGCTAACTCCTAGAATGGAAACTGAAATTTTGGCAGATATGGTTATAAATCATATTATTACTAAAAATAAGGTTTTGAAAGTTTTAGACTTATGTGCCGGGAGTGGTTGTATTGGGCTGGGCATTGCAAAGAATACTAATGCAGTGGTTACAGTTTCAGATATATCAGACTTCGCAATTGAGCATATAAAAGAAAATGCAAAAGCAAATAATATTGATATTAATATTATTAAATCAGATATGTTTAAAGGTTTGCAAGATAAGTTTGATATTATAATTAGTAATCCACCATATTTAAAAACTGAAGAACTTAAAAGTTTGGAAAGGGAAGTGGATTTATATGATCCAAAACTTGCTCTTGATGGTGGAAATGACGGACTAGATTTCTATAGAGAAATTGCATCAAATTTAAATAAATTTTTAAAACCTAACGGAGATTTGTTTTTAGAAATTCATTATTTGCTAGGAAATGAAACAAAGGCGATTTTTGATAAATATTTTGAAAAGGTGGAAATAAAAAAAGATTATGGCGGTCAAGATAGATTTGTTTGCTGTTATAATCGAAAGGAAAGATTATGTTAGAAAAGTTAGAAGCAATAAAAAATAAATATTTGCAGTTGGCTGAAGAAGTTGTTAAACCTGAAGTTGTTTCAGATAACAAATTATACACGAAATTAATCAAGGAATATAATAGCCTTGAGCCTATTTCTTTGGCGTATGATAAATATAAAAAGTTAACTAACGATTTGGAAAGTGCAAAGAAATTGAAAGAAACTGAAACTGATCAAGAAATGCTAGAACTTCTAAATTCTGAAATTAGTGATTGTGAAGAGCAATTATCTAAGTTGGAAGACAAAATAAAGATAATGTTGTTGCCAAAAGATGAGAACGACGATAAGAACGTTATCATGGAAATAAGAGCAGGTGCGGGCGGTGAAGAATCTGCATTGTTTAGTGCAGTTCTTTATAGAATGTATTCAATGTATGCTGAGAGAAATCGTTGGAAAGTTCAAATGCTTAGCATTAATGAAACCGAACTTGGCGGAATTAAAGAAATCACTTTCATGATTACAGGAAATAATGTTTTCAGTAAATTGAAATATGAAAGCGGAGTTCATAGAGTTCAAAGAGTTCCAGAAACTGAAAGCCAAGGTAGAATCCATACTAGTACTTCAACTGTGGCTGTGTTGCCAGAGAGAGAAGACGTGGACGTTGAAATAAACGAAAAAGATATAAAGGTGGATACTTATCGTAGTTCTGGTGCTGGTGGTCAACACGTAAATACAACCGATAGTGCAATAAGAATTACACACTTGCCAACAGGAATTGTGGTAAATTGTCAAGACGAAAGAAGCCAGTTGAAGAATAAAGAAAGAGCGATGAGCGTTTTGAAGAGCAAACTTTATGATTATTATCAAATGCAACTTGATACTGAGTATGCAAGAAACAGAAAAGAACAAGTTGGAACAGGTGATAGAAGCGAGAGAATAAGAACATATAATTATCCGCAAGGCAGATTAACCGATCATAGAATAAATTATACAGTTTATAATCTAGACGCATTCTTAAATGGAGATTTAGATGATTTGATTGAAAATTTGGAGATGGCGGATCAAAAGAAAAAATTAGAAAATTATGAAGTTCAATAGGGAAAAACAACTTTTAGTAAGAAATGAATTTTTATATTATGATTCTTGTGGAAAATACGACATACCAATAATTCATAAGCAAGAAATTGATATTAATAACATTAAATTATTAAGTTATGTAAATACAAAGAAAGATGATTCTAAAAATAAAGATAAAACAATTCACTTTTTTACTTATGATTGGAAATTTAACAAGGTTTTTGAAAACCCTGAAGAAGAAATAGAAAAGTTAATGCAATATTATTGTGTGTTTAGTCCTGACTTTAGTATTTTTACTAACATGCCATTAGCACTTCAAATTGAGAGTGTTTTTAAAAATCGATGGTGCGGAGCATACTTACAAAGTAAGGGAATGAGAGTTATTCCAACAGTTAGTTGGGGAGATAAACGTTCTTTTGATTTTTGTTTTGATGGAATTGAAAAAGGGTCTGTCGTTGCTGTTTGTACTTATTATAGAGAAAATTGTGAAGAAGAGTTTATGCTTGGTTATAATGAGATGCTTAAACGTATAAAACCTAGTGCAGTACTTTGTTATGACGAACCATTTAAATCAATGCAGGGTAATGTTATTGAACTTTTGCCAACAACTTATGAATGGACAAATAATTTGGACTGGAAAGAGTTATCCCAATTTAAATGGGAAAAGCACCATAGAAATGTTTCGGGGTTAGATAAAAAAGATTTTAAGTATTTTGATTATGATGATCCTTATGTAAAAGATCAAATTAAAAAATGTTCAATTTGCGGAAATATGGCATTAATGGATCAGTATGGAAATGGCGAATGTACAAATTGTGGCTGGAAATTTAGTAAAGATGAAGAAAGAATGGAAAATGTTTTAGGGATTAGTTATCCAATGTTAGTTTCTCCTAAAACTGCAAGGGAACAATACTTGAAAGGAGTTCCTTTTAAAGCAACTTTTAAAGAATTTATGAAAGGGTTATTCTTTTATAGCGAAATGTTATTTAAATATAAAGATGTTACGTATGAAGTATTTATAAATTCTAAAGATCAACTGGTTTTATGTTCATCAAATGTACAGCAGGAATATAAATCAAGAGAAGAGTTTGAAAATAAAGCAAATATAGACGGTCAATTGTTAAAAGATATCTGGAAAGATGTTACATTTGCCGGGTTTATGTATTGCGGTTAAATAAAAAACACTATCTATAAGATTAATTTCTTTTAGGTAGTGTTTTTTTGTTTTAACCAGCAAGCCATGTTTCGTATTTTTTATCAAAATCCAGTTCGTAATCTTTTAAATTTAATCTCTTATATTCATCATAAGATTTTGCAAATGCTCTAGCGCTCTCATTTGTAATTGCTTTTTGGTGCTTTTCAAAATTCACTCTATTAGCATCAATCAATCTGCTCTTATTTGCAATCTCGGTTTCTGTGTAATTGGAAGGTGAGTAATTTTTACTCTTATGAATTTCAGATAAAATATCTAGCAAATCGTCTTCTGTTTTACCTTTTAATTCATCAATATTTTTAGTTTCGTCAAGAAGGCAAATACTCTTTATCAAAGAAAGTTTGTTTGCACAACTAATATTTAATTTTTTGGCTTCCTTAACTTCCGCCAAGTCGTTATCGTTTTCAACAATCAATCCATATATTTGATTTTTAACAAAGTAGTTGTTTATACTTTCATAAACTTGCAATTCTAACGCTTGCATAAATCCTGAAACAACTGTGATTCTTACTGCGTTATCTTTGGCGTAAACATCAATATAATTTGCTTGAGCACAAAGGTCAATAAATTTTTCGGTTGCTTCGCTAATTCCGAGTCCAATAAACTCTTCCAAAACAAGCAGTTCTTTTGCTTCTTCATTTAAAGGCATAACAGATGTAACGGTGTTGTGCATATCTGTTAAAAACTCCACTTTGGGATTAACTTCAATCTTTATATAGTGTGCAGAATGGGGTTTAACTCCATTAAAAAAAGTAAAAACAGCAGTTGCTAAAAACAATACGCACACAAAAACTATAAAAAATATTTGCTTAGATTTCTTCATACATATTTCCTTTTATGCTTTTAGTATGCTAATAAATCTCAATTTTTATGTATTTAATTGGAAAAACTAAATAAATATGTTAATATTTTAGAAATAAGAAAAGGAGATTTTTAAATGAAACTAGATTCTAAAATTGTTGAATTAACTAATTCCTATGGAGATTGGTTTAAGGGGAAGTTTGAAACTCCTAAATTAACTAAAAATCTTTATCCTTATGAGAAGTTGTTTTCACCAATAAAAGTGAATAGTGTTGTAATTAAAAACCGCATAGTAATGGGGCCTATGGGAAACATTAATATGTGCGAAGAAACGGGCAGACCAAATGAAAAAATGCTAAAGTACTTTGAAGAAAGAGCGAAGGGTGGCGTGGGCTTGATCACCACTGGTTTAATTCCAATATCTTATGGGATTGACACCACAATTACAGAACTTGGCAAACTTTCATACTTTCCAAGAATAGATAGAAGCAGAACTGTTTTGAGTGGTTGGAGAGATTTAAGCAGTGCGGTACATTCTCATGGTGCAAAGATTTTTGTTCAATTAACTGCGGGTCTTGGAAGAGTGGGAAATCCACAAGTTTTGCTAACCCAATTAAAATTGCCTGTTAGTGCTTCATTTAATCCAAACTATTATATTCCAGAAATTCCATGCTTAAGGTTAACCGATCATAAGATAAAGAAGATCATTAAAAAAGCAGGGCAAGCATCTGCCGATGCAAAGGCTTGTAATTTAGATGGCGTTTATCTTCATGGTCATGAAGGTTATTTGATGGAACAACTAACAAATCCAGCATTTAATAGAAGAAAACTTGGAAGATTTGCAAACCCTTATAGATTTGGTGTGGACATGGTTAAAGAGATAAGAAAACGTTGTGGTGCAAAATTTCCAATCATGTATAGAATAGACTTATCTTTGGCGTTAAACGAAACCTATGGCGATCAAATGAACAAGGTTAAAAGTTTGAAGAAGTTTAAAAATGGAAGAACCATTGAAGATACGTTGAATTATATGGACGAACTTGTAAAAGCAGGCGTGGATATGTTTGACGTGGATTTGGGTTGCTACGATAATTGGTGGCTTCCGCATCCCCCAGCATCAATGCCTAGCGGTTGTTTTCTGGATATCGCTGAAATTGTTAAAAAACATTTTAAAGATAAAAAAATTTTGAGTAATGCAGGATTGGAAGTGCCTGTGGTGGCTGTTGGAAAACTTGGTTATCCAGATTTGGCTGAAAAAGCATTGAAAGATAATAAATGCGATATGATTATGTTGGCAAGACCTTTACTTGCCGACCCTGATTGGGCAAACAAGGCTTATGCTGGCGACGTGGAGAAAATTCGACCATGTATTGGTTGCCATGAAGCATGTATAAATGAATTTGTGGAAGGCGGACATCCTCAATGTGCAGTTTGTCCAAGAACTGCTTTTGAAGAAGAATTCCCTTTTGAGATTGAAAAGGCAAGTGTTCAGAAACGTGTTGCGGTGATTGGTGCAGGGCCTGCTGGTGTGGTGGCAACAGATGTTTTGTTGAAGCGTGGGCATATAGTTGATTTATATGAAAAGAGCGATAAGATTGGTGGAACGCTTATCTGTGCTGGGGTTCCAAAAATAAAATATGAGATAAAAAATTATGTTGAATACTTGGAAAACCAAATTCTATCCTTAAAAGGAAATAAGAACTTTAAGTTGTTCTTAAAAACTGAAGCAACGGAAAAGTTGCTTAAATCTAAAGGCTACGACGTGGTTATCTTTGCAACGGGAACTAAACGTGTTAAACCTAAGATTAGCGGAATTGATAACGAAAATGTGGTGTTTGATACGGAACTTTTAGCAAATCCAACTATTGCTAAGGGTGCGAAAAATGTTGTAGTTATTGGCGGTGGAGATAGTGGCTGTGAAGTGGCGTACTATTTAAGATACGAAATGAATAAAAATGTGGATATTGTGGAAATGGCTCCAACTCTAATGACTAAGTCCTGTACTGCAAATAGGGGTCATATGCTTTATTATTTGCAAAAGGGCGGAGTGATAGTTCATAACTTAACAAAGGTTAAGAAAATAACTAAGAAGAGTGTGGTGATAGATAAAAACATAGATAAATCTGTGCCAAATCCGTTCAATACATGGCAACCAGTGTTACCTGAAAATATTTCAAATCCACTAGCACCAAAAATTAAAGAAAAATATAAAGAAATTGAATTGAAATCCGATTTAGTTGTGCTTGCTTTGGGAACAATAAGTAATAACGACCTTTACTTTAGTGCTGTTAAAAACCATATTGCTAAAGAAATATATAATATTGGTGATAGTAATGAGGCGGGAAAGGTCTTTAAAGCGGTGAAGTCTGCTTATAGAAAAGCGAGAACAATTTAAAGGGAAATATGAAATTCAAGGCAAACAGAGATAAGTTGTATTTATGGATAATATCTTTATTAAATATTGTTTTTGGAACAATTGTTATTGTGTTCTGCTTGTCTGAAACATATTTAGGTGCAGTTTTATTTCTACTTGCAATTGCAGTTATAAATATTCAATTTTTTGTAATTTACTATTACTTGAAAGATTTATACTTAATAATACGATTTGGAGTACTGAAAATCAGAATAAAATATTCAAGCATAATGGAAATTAAAGAAACTGTTAATACTTATTCTTCGTTTGCAACAGCAAGACATAGATTAGGAATAAGAATAAAAAAGAAAAAAACTTCTTTTTATGTTTATGTTTCACCAAAAAATGAAGATGAATTTAAAAAAATATTAGTTGAGAAATGTAAACATTTAAACGAAGAGAAAAGGGAAGTGATTTAAATGGAAGCAAAAATTTTAGATGGCAAAACATTGTCTAAAGAAATTGAAGCAAATTTAAGTGAAGAAATATCTAAGTTGAAAGAAAAATATAATAAAGTTCCAAAGATTGCCACAATATTGGTGGGTGATGACCCTGCAAGTGTAACTTATGTTAGAATGAAATGCAGGGCTTGTGAGCGAATTGGAATGGATTATGAGCAAATTCATTTGCCTGAAACCACAACCACAGATGAACTTTTATCAGTTATTAAAAAACTAAATAATGATGACGCCATAAACGGGATTTTATTACAACATCCAGTTCCAAAACAAATAGATGAGCAATGTTGTTTTGATGCAATTGATGTGAAGAAAGATGTGGACGGAGTGAGTTCCATATCTTTTGGGAAAATGTGTAATAAAGAAAAAGTGTTTGTTAGTGCCACTCCTTGTGGAATAATGAAAATTATAAAACATTATGGTATTAACGTTGCGGGCAAAAAAGCAGTGGTGATAGGAAGAAGTGCAATACTAGGAAAACCTGTGGCAATGCTTTTGTTAAATGAAAATGCAACTGTTTCAATTTGTCATTCTAAAACACAAAATCTAGAAGATGAAGTGAAGTCTGCTGATATCGTTGTGGCTTGTGTTGGTAAACCAAAATTTGTTAAAAAAGAATGGTTAAAATCGGGTGTTGTTTTGATAGATGCAGGTTATAATGCAGGTAATATCGGAGATATTGATTTGGAAAATGCAAAAGATATTGCAAGTGCCTATACGCCAGTTCCTGGTGGCGTTGGTCCAATGACGATAGCATCTTTGTTATCTCAAACTTTAGAAAGTTTTAAGATGAAAATGGAAATAGAAAGATGAGCAAAAACTTTTATATAATTAGCGACGTTGATTCCACCTTTGAGGCAAAGAAGGCAGGCGACTTTGATAAGTTTGAAGAAAGTGTAAGCAGGCTTAAAGAAGTGGTGGGGAATGTAAAACTTTGTTTTGCAACAGGCACAAATTTAATCGATTTAAAACATAGGCTTGCAGATTTGAAAACAACAAATCCAAAACTCGCTAATATGTTTGAGTGTGCAGTTACATGTGATGGTTTTGTTTTAGCATCAAATATGGATACTGTTCAACCAATTGAGTATTCCAATCCTGATCAAAATAAAAGCGATGCAATAAGTGAAATTGTTGGTAACATTGGAATTATAAATGCAAGCGGTTTTGTTTTCATGGGCGATTCAAGAGCAGATTTAATGGGCATGGAATATTTGAAAATGCTTAGTGGAAGGTTTGACTATGGAACATATAACATAATGCCAAAAAGTTCTGAAGTTCAAGCACCTGTTCATTATGTTGATTTTAAATCTACAAAACCTAGAATTGAAGGTTGTGTGGAAGGCTTAAATTTTGTTACAAATAAGATTATGGAAAAAGAAAATCTAATGTAAAAATCGGAGGAAAAACTTATGCAAAATAAGATAACAAAAGCAGGCGATTTGCTAAATGAAAAAGGTGAATTAATTGAATGTGGCTATGCCACAAAACTTATAAAAGATTACGATAGAAGTAAAATTAAAGCAGGCAAATTAAGAATAAAAGAATGGGATTATTATTTGATTTATAACGATAAATTTGGCGTTGCTTTAACAGTGGACGATAATTCTTATATGGGTTTAAATTCAGTAACTTTCTTAGATTTTGACAAAAAACAAGAGATTACGAAATCTCCAATGCGTTTTATGACAAAAGGTACTACCAATTTGTCAAAAACTAGCAAAATTGGTGATGTGCATTCTGAGAGCAAAAACTATAAATTTTCTTTTAAAATTAAAGGGAAGAAAAGATTATTAGAAGTTTGGCTAAAGAATTTTAAAAAGCATGATGATATAAATATCAAATTCGAATTAACTGATGAACCTAAAGATAGCATGGTTATTCTAACTCCTTTTAAAGAAAAGAAAACAGCCTTTTATTATAATCAAAAGATTGTTGGATTTAAAGCAAAAGGAGAAGTAAAAATTGGTGATGAATTATATGAATTTGATGATAAAAACACAAGAGCAATTTTAGATTGGGGAAGAGGTGTTTGGACATATAAAAACACTTGGTACTGGGGTGCTGGTGCTGGAGTGGTGAAAGGAAATGAGATTGGATTTAATATAGGTTATGGTTTTGGCGATACAAGTAATGCCACTGAAAATATGGTGTTCTATAATGGCAAAGCACATAAGTTGGAAGATGTTAAATTTAATATTCCTTTAAATAAAAAAGGCAGAGAAGATTATCTTTCACCTTGGACATTTACATCTAGCGATAAACGATTTGAGATGAAGTTTGAGCCAATTATTGATAGACATTCTAATTCAAATATTTTAATAATTGCTAGTAATCAGCATCAAGTTTTTGGTTTGTTTACAGGTACAATTATTTTAGATTCTGGAGAGAAAATAAAAATTAAAAACTTCTTAGGCTTTGCTGAGAAGGTTGTGAATAAATGGTAAAAAATTTAAAGTAAATATATAATTGAAAAAATATAAAATTTATTTTTAGATTTTATATTTTTTATTGTTATAGAAAGAAATGAAATAGTTCCGTAGTTTTCTGTAACAATAAAAAGCATTAGAAAATTCTAATGCTTTTTGCTATTTTGCATCATTAATATAAAGTATTCCTAAACAATTTTCTCCGCAATGTGATGTAACTGTTGCACCAGCGTGAGTTTCGTGAATATTCTTAAAGCCTTTTGAAATTAATATTTGCCTTATTTTTTCCACAAGTTCAGGTTCTGCTGTGGTGTAGGTTATAAACACTTCTTCTAAATCTGGAGTGTTAAATTCTTTTAATGTTTCTTCAACATATTTAATAGTGGCACTTTCCATATTGCCTCTATACTTACTTCCAGATTTCATCTTTCCATCTTTAACAATAATTTGTGGACGAAGTTTTAATAAGTTTGCTCCAAGTAATTGAAGCATATTGCATCTTCCACCTTTGTATAGATAATCCACACGCTTTAAAATAAAACTTGCTTGGTTGAAAGGAATTCTTGCTTCTATGTTCTTAACAATCTCCATAGGCGAGAAACCTTTGTCTATAAGTTTTCTTGCGTTAATTGCAAGCAAGGCAATCCCTGTTGAAAGCGAACGTGAGTCTATAACAAAAACTTTTCCATCAAATTCTTTTGATGCCATAACAGCGTTTGAATAAGCCGAACTAAATTCACTAGATAGTGAAAAGTGAATAATGGCGTCGTTATCTTTTAGAAGTTTTGTAAAATGCTCTTCATATTGCACCTGATTAACAGCGCTAGTTTTTGGAAGTTTGCCTGATGATTTAACATAATCGAAAATTTTGGAAATAGGCATTTCTCCATCTAAGAATGTGTCATCTCCAAGCACAACAGTGAAAGGGACGGTTGAAATCTTATATTTTTCTAATAATTCTTTTGGCATATCAATTGTACTTTCTGCCGACAATGCGATTTTCATAGTTTTCTCCTTAAATTACACTAATATTTTATTTAAAATATATGAATTTTCCTACCTACTGTTTAACTTTTTTTCTCTACCAGTTATTTTGTCGATTGTAGAAGGTAAAATTTTACTCTACTGGAGGTAGAATGGTGAAAAATACTTGCCTTAAACTGATTTTTTTGTTAAAATACTTGGTGTATGGAAGATTTAAAAGAGATTGTTGCAAACAATTTAATATTCTTGCGTAAAAAAATGGGGTTAACTCAGTTAGAATTGGCTGAAAAGTTGAATTATTCAGATAAGGCAATTTCAAAATGGGAAAGGGGAGAATCTTTGCCTGATGTTGAAACTTTAAAGAATATTGCAAATTTATTTTCAGTTGATTTGGATTACCTTACAAGCGAGCATAAGGAAGAGAAAAAGAAAATAAACCTTAATCAATTTAAAGCACATAATCGTTTGATTATAACAATGCTTGCTTTTATGGGTGTTTGGTTTGTTGCCACATTGATTTTCGCAATATGCAAGATAGTTCTGCCTGAAGCGAACTGGCTTTGGCTAATATTTATTGTTGCCATTCCGCTAAGTTTTGTGGTTTTACTAGTATTTAACTGCATTTGGGGTTATAGGAATTTAACTTTTGTTATTATAACTCTTCTTGGCTGGACAGGGCTTATGGCAATCTATTTGTGCCTTTTAAAATATAATATTTGGCCAATATTCTTAGTGGGCATTCCAATGCAACTATTGATAATATTCTGGTCGAGATTAAAAACTCTTAAATGGTTTGTTAGAAAAAATAAGAGAAACGAAGAAAAGAAGGAACTTGAATAAGTTCCTTCTTTATGTTTTTATTAAATCTTTATAAAAACTATTTGTTAAAATCTTCATTCATTTTGCTTTTTTGAGCATCTATCTGACCAAGATATTTTCCATGATAATATGTTTTCTTGCCTTGAATCATTTCATAGTGGAGTTGTCCAATTTCAATATTTGGATAAATTCTTATTGGTTGAATGCATTGGATTTCTAAAGTCCAAGTTCCTTTAAAACCAACATCTCCAAATCCAGCAGTTACGTGAATAAATAATCCAAGCCTTCCAATTGAAGAACGTCCATCTATGCATGGAACAAAACCATCAGTTTCTGTGTATTCATTAGTTCTTCCAAGATATAATTTCCCTGGTTCTAGAACTAAGCCTTCTTCAGGAATTTCCAATTTCTTAGTTGGGTTAGATTTCTTTAAATCTAAAACATCGCAATCATAAACCAATAAATCTTTATTTAAAGTTACATTATAACTATTTGGGTTTAATTGTTTCATATTAAAAGGTTCGATTTTTATCTTACCCTTTTTTATTTGCTTAAGTATTTCTTTACCTGTTAACATTTTTATCCTTCCTTATTTTTTTACTAATTTATACTAACATATTTTTTAGTTTATTAAAAATAAAAACAATATAAAAACACAAAAAAATTATCTTCTTCATAAAATTTATATGGAGGGCCATTATGTTTGAAGATATACTTAGCAACTATGATTTTATAACAGATATAAAATCTATTTCTCCATATGGGAATGGAAGAATTAATAGAACTTATTTAATTGATGCGAACAAAAAATTTGTATTGCAAAAAATTAATTCAGACATATTTAAAAATGTTGAAGGATTGATGAAAAATGTTGAATTAGTAACAGATCATATTAGAGAAAAAATCAATAATGAAAATAGTGATAGAAAAACTTTAAATTTAATAAAAACAAACGATGGTTCGTCATTTGTTCAGGCAAGCGATGGATATTATAGAATAAGCGAATTTATAGAAAACGGAACTTCAATAGACAAAACAAACGACTTAAATTTATTAAAAGAAGCAGGTAGGGCATATGGGCAATTTCAATATGATTTAAGAGATTTTGATGCAAATAAATTATCTATAACTATTCCTAATTTTCATAACACTCTTTCAAGATTTTATAATCTAGGTGATGCAATTGAAAAATGTACAGATTTAGAAAGAATGGAAAAAGCAGATAATTTAATTCAAAAAGCAATGGATAATTCTAAATATGCAAATGCTATTGTTTTGAATATAAATAATGGGAATTTGCCAAAAAGAGTGGTACATAATGACACAAAGTTGAATAATGTTGTCTTTAATAAAGATTCTGGACGAGTGATGGCTGTGTTGGATTTAGATACTGTTATGCCCGATACTCTTTTATATGATTATGGCGATGCTATAAGAAGTGCTTGTAATAATGCTGGGGAAGAAGAACGAAATTTAGATAATGTTACATTTAATTTAGATAAATATAAGGCATTCACTTCAGGCTATCTAGATGTTATGAAAGATGAGTTGACGGCGGAAGAAAAAGTATTAATGCCAATATCTCCGTTAGTGATGACATATGAACTTGGGCTTAGATTTTTAACAGATTATTTAGAAGGCGATAGTTATTTCAAAGTTAAAAATGAAGATGATAATTTAAATAGGGCAGGGGTTCAATTTTCACTACTTGATAACATGGAAAAATCGTTAAATCAGATGACTGAATTTTATGACGATTGCTTGCTTGAAAAAGAAAGTTTAAAACAAAAAGAAAACTAGTTTTTGCTAGTTTTTACTTTTTTGTGTTAACTCAAATAACTTTCCAAAAGTTCTTGCTTTATCTATTACTTGATAGGTTATTTTTGTATCTTTTTTAAATAGAATTTCACCATTTCCAAGCATAATGTTTTCGGTTAATTTTCGGTTTAGTAAAAACCTAGAATCGGTTACTAATCTTTTAGGTGATGTTGGGGAAACGCTAGGAGCGGGTGAAAATTCCTCAGGCGATTTTAAAGGTTTTTCAATTGGAGTTTGATTAACTTCCGCAAGCAATGTAACCTTGTAATCTTCGCTTATCTTTTTTATTTTTTTCTTAGGTGAGAAAGAGGAGATTTTAACATTGTTTGGAGATTTCATTAAAACTATTTTTTCACCAAGCGAGATTATATCTTTTATGCTGATTGTTAAATTATCTAATATAAGAGTTTGCATGGAAAAATTATCGCTTATATCAAAATCTTTAATCTGTCCAAACGATTTTCCATTGAAATCTAAAAGAGTGGCACCGATAGGATTTAAGCAATCATATTCGCAAAGTTCTAAATTGCTTGCAGGATTTAAAACTTGGCTGTTTTTTATCAAAACAACATTTTTGCTAAGTTTGTAAATATCTTTGTAAGATAAAAGAAAAGTTGCGTCAGTTTCTTCGTTATAAACTTTTAAATATCTAAGTTTGTGTTTTTTGTTTTCAATTAGAATGTTTTCAACAATTCCTTCAATACTACAATCCCAAACACTAACAACTTTTAAAGAAATTATATTTGTGGCTAACATATTCTCACCGCCTTTTTAAATATTTTATTTTTAAAGGCGATTTAGTTATGTATGTTTGCTATTAAGATAATATGCAAGATTTGATAGAAAATTAGTGAAAAGTGCAAAATCTTGATAAAATGATTTGATGCAAATTTCTTTTTTGGTATAATAATTATGTAAGAAGGAGTGTAGCGTTGGGGCTAAAAAGTATGTTTAGTAAAAATATCGAATGCCAAGATAAGATTAAGGGTCTTATCTATCTTTATCCAAAGCGTAGCGTTTTTGTTGGAAAAACAATTATAGTTCCAAACGATTGCTTTGCAGTATTTGTTTTTAGAGATAGAGTTAGCGATGTTTTGCAGGCGGGCAAATATACAATTAATGAAAATGCTTTGCCTAAAACTTTTTCTATGCTTCATGCCGGAAGATTTAGTAGGAATAATAAATATAGAGAAGCGAAGAAGTTTAAAGCAGATATTTATTTTGTTTCCACTAAAGACCAGCAATTTTTTAGTTTTCAATCAGATATGCCATTTGTGGTGAAAGATAAGCAGTTTGGAAAAATAAGAGGCTTTGCCTTTGGCTCTTGTACTATGAAAATGTTTCAGCCGGATTTGGTGATGGGTGAACTGTTGGATTTGTATGCTTATTTTAAGAAGGGTGTTTTTGAAAAAGAAGTTGGCTATATTATTGGAAATAACATAAATAAGTACTTAGAAAAAAGCCGAATTGGATTTGTGGAGATGCTCGAAAATAATGATATGGTTTCGGATTACTTAAATAGAGAATTGGAGTTCGCATTCGATAATCTAGGCTTTAGAGTTACAAATATAGATATTCAAGCATTGTCGTTGCCAGATAAGATTCAATTGAAAGTGAACGAATTTTTGGCAAATAAGAAAAAAGATAATAAGGCTTTCGATTTAAACAATCTTACTTCAGATAAAGAATCGTTAAATTATCAGCAGGCTGGCGATAGTGATATTAAAGGCAAGGAAGATATTGATTTATCTATGGCTTTGAATAACACCGTTAGGTGTAGTTATTGCGGAACGGAAGTAGATGCAATTTTTAAAACTTGTCCAATTTGCGGAAAGAACTTGAAAGGGGAATAAACTAAAAAGGTTTTACAAAAAATATATAAATAAGTGTTTTTAACACTTGATTTAAACATTAGTTTTGTGTTAATATATAAAAGTTAAAAGGAAGAAAAAATATGGCAAAAAAATATAATAAAGATATGACAATCGGAGAAGTTATTTCAGATAACGAAAAAGCAAAAGCAGTTTTGATGGGCTTTGGAATGCATTGCTTTAGTTGCCCAATGAGCCAAATGGAAACATTGGAAGAAGCAGCCGCTGTGCATGGAGTTGATGTTAAATTCATGATTGAAAAATTGGAAGAATTAGATAACGCTCCTAAAAAGAAAGAAAAGAAAACTTGCGATTGTTGTAAAAAAGGAACTAAATAGTTTGCAAGAGCGACCAGTTAATATAGATTAATTGGTCGTTTTTAATAGGAGAAAATATGAAATTAATATTTATTCGTCATGGCGAAGCAATAGATAATGTAAAAATGGTTTTATCAGATAAAGAAATCTATTGGTCGGTGTTAACGGAAACGGGAATAAAGGCGATCGAAAAGGTGGCGGAAAACTTGCCCAAAGACTTAAATAAACTTTATTTCTCGCCTTTGCCACGTACAACTGAAACAGCACATATAATTTTTGAAAAGTTTCCAAATGTGGAAGCGAAAATAGATAATAGGATTAGAGAGATAAATTATGGAAAGTTCTCAGGCAAAGAAAATAACGAAGAATTGGATAAGGTGAGATTGGCTCAGGCGGAAGGCGATTATTTTATTAGATTTGGCGAGTTTGGTGAGAATAAATTTGAGATTGAAATGCGATTAAGTTTGTTCTTCAAAGACTTGCTTCAAAACTCGTCTGAAAATGATACTATCGCAATTGTTTCTCACGGCTCAGTTATTTCGTTTATGAAAAGAATTTTGAAGGTAAAAACAAAACATTTAGAAATGGGGAATATGGAAATAGTGGAGAGTATAAGCCCAGAATTAATAGATAAGCATATTGAAATGCTGAATGATTTGAAAGAATAAATCACTTCAATTTTTTAAAAGGTGACTTTTCAATTTAAATCGGATTTATATGAATTACTTAGAAAACATGTGAAAATTGTGGAAATTTTATTAAAAATTTTTTGAAATGATGAAAATCTTGTTGAAAGGGTGTTAGGGGTATGATATAATAAATTTAGACTTAAAAATATGGACGCATTGCGAATAAAATGTGCATACCCCCCCAATCGAATTTCAATCCGCAGGATTGAAATAAAAAGAAAGAACTAAAATGGGTATAAATTGTTCATAATTAAGTAATTGAAAATAAAGAAGGAAAGGAAGATGAAGAAGAGTACAAAGGTTATAGCAACAATAGTTGCAGTTGTATTAGTGGTTACAGCAATGGTTGTTGCAATATA
>CAKVHY010000016.1 GCA_934754335.1 uncultured Clostridia bacterium | reverse complement strand
GTTTTAGTTACTCTAATATTTAGCGGAGTTAGGCTATTATTCTTAACATAATATTTAAAAGTAATTGCCCCTGGGTTGTTTACACCATCATTTGAATCGTCTTTAAAATTACAACTTAAATCCCCCTGGATTTTAGCGTTTGCATTTGTGGTGGTTGGTGCAATTGTGGATTTTACCACAGACTTTTCTTGGTCTCCGCCAGTGGCAGTTGCCCAAAACTCTAGGTTTACTCCTTCTTGAGCAGTCCAAGATACGTTTGCATTTATTCCAACGTTTCCGGCAGTGGCAGCATATATTGCAACAACCATTGCTGTAACCACTAACACAACTGCAACTATTGTTGCTATAACCTTTGTACTCTTCTTCATCTTCCTTTCCTTTTATATTTTCTATTGCTTAATTATGAACAATTTATCCCCATTTTAATTCTTTTCTTTCATTTCAATCCTGCGGATTGAAATTCAATTGGGGGGGTATGCACATTTTATTCGCAATGCGTCCATATTTTTAAGTCTAAATTTATTATATCACGCCCCCAACACCCTATCAACAAGATTTTCACCATTTTTGCAACTTTTTTAAAAAAGTTAAAGATTTTTTTATTAAGATTTTCACATTTTATCCATATTATTTAAAAATCCATATAATTTCCTTCATTTTCAGATTTCCACATTTCAAAAACATAAAAATTACATTATCTTTATATAGTCAACAAAAAAGACTATTGATTTCTCAATAGGCTTAATTAACAATTCAAAAATGTTATTCTTCTATAAATGTAACGCACGTTGGTGCATTATCTTCTGAATTTATGCAAATTCCATTTGCCTTGCATCTACAATTCTCATTAAACAAACAATTTGCATCACATTTAATATCTATATTCTTATTATGTCTATAAGGGTGAACTTCAGGTGCTGTTTCAAACATATCTCTGCTTGCGTCCTGCATTTGGCTTTCGTCCAGCCCTTCCCCTTTTTCATAAGTGGCACAATCGCAACCGCTTGTAACCTGAATTTCCTTACACATGCAAGCGTATTTCTTATTATGTTTACAATCTAATTTTCTACATTTAAAATCCATAATTTAATCTCCTTAAAACTATTCTTTTCAATTTTTAATAAAAAATACTTTTTCACCAACTTTATTTAAATTGACATTATTTATATAATTTAATAAAATATAGAAAATGGAGGCTAGAAATTTATGAAAGTTGTTTTACTAAAAGACTTAAAAGGAAAAGGAAAGAAAGGAGATATTATTGAAGTTAATTCAGGATATGCCACAAACTACCTTATTCCAAATAATTTAGCAGTTGCCGGAACTGCCACAAACTTAAATGAAGCAAATCAAGCAAAGAAGAGCGCAGAATATAAGGCAGACCAATTACACAAACAAGCGTTAGAATTAAAAGAAAAAATGAAAGATTTGGAAATTGAAATCCGTATAAAATGCGGACAAAATGGAAAAATATTTGGTAGTGTTACAAATAAAGAAATTGCTGATGTTTTATCTAACAAGGGGTTTGATATAGATAAAAAGAAAATTGAAATCCCAACTGTTAAAACTTTAGGATTGTACACAGCAAAAATTAAATTACACCCTATGGTTTCAACAGATATTAAGGTTAACGTTTTAGCAGAATAAAGGAAAATTATGAAATCTATAAAAACTTTTTCAATAATTTCAAAATCATTATTTTTGATTGTTAGTTTGCTTGGAATTATATTCGTTGGTATTTCAATTCCAACTTTTCCAACAGCATTCCTATATTTTGAAGTTTGGGCAAACCTATTTGCTTTTATATTTATGCTGATTGCTCTAATAAATGAAATTAAAGGCAATGATTATCAAACAGATAATTTTCACACATTTAGGATTACTCTCCTATTATCTTTAACTCTATGCCTAATTCTTTACTACGCAATCATTGCACCAAGCGAAAGATTATTTACTTTTGCATCGCTTCCAAATTTATTCTGCAAACTTTTCTCTCCAATCTTATTCTTTTTAGATTACTTATTCTTTGACAGCAAAAAATCATTTAAGATTTCTCAAATAACCACTTGGCTAACTCTTCCAATAATTTATGTGGCATTCTCATATATCGTGGCATTATTAAACGTTAAATTTTATGTTAATTATGACCCTATCGACACAGGCAAGTTTGCCTACTTCTTCCTAAATCAAGATTTAATCGGACTTGGAAGTGTTTGTTTATGGTTACTTGGAATTGGAGCCGGACTACTTGCTCTTGGATTAATATTCTTTATAATAGACCATAGCGTTCCCCTTCAACCTGCTTGGTTTACTGCCACAAAAGAAGAGCGAAAGAACAAAACTTATATTAAAAAAGAACCTGAAATTGTGGTGAACATGGGTTTGCCAAAAGAATAGAAAACAAAAAACGCATCAATTTACGATGCGTTTTTTGCCTTTGTTTAATTAAATTATTTAAGGTTTATTCAAGTTCGAATGCACCAGTATACAACTGATAGTACTCGCCCTTTTCTTTAATCAACTGCTGATGATTTCCACGTTCAATAATTTTTCCGTGTTCCAAAACCATGATAACATCAGCATTTTGAACGGTAGATAACCTATGAGCAATAACAAATACAGTTCTGCCTTCCATAAGTTTGTCTGTTCCCATCTGAACAAGTTTTTCAGTTCTTGTGTCAATTGAAGAAGTGGCTTCATCAAGAATCATTACAGGAGCGTTTGCCACCGCTGCCCTTGCAATGCTTATAAGTTGCCTTTGACCTTGAGAAAGGTTTGCCCCATCGCTTGTTAGCATTGTGTTATAACCTTCAGGAAGTCTTGTGATAAAATCATGAGCATTGGCAAGTTTTGCCGCTTCAATACACTCATCTTCCGTGGCATTCAATCTACCATATCTAATATTATCCATAACTGTGCCAGTAAAAAGATTTGTATCTTGCAAAACTATTCCTAGCGACCTTCTTAAATCGGCTTTTTTAATCTTTTTAATGTTTATTCCATCATATCTAATTTTGCCATTTTGAATTTCATAAAACCTATTAATCAAGTTTGTGATTGTTGTTTTTCCTGCACCGGTTGCACCAACAAACGCTATCTTCTGACCCGGTTTAGCATACAAGTTGATATCTCTTAAAACTATCTTATTTTTCTCGTATCCAAAATCCACGTTCTCAAAAACTATATCTCCAAGCAACCTTGTATACGTTACAGAACCGTCTTTATGCGGATGTTTCCAAGCCCAAAGATTTGTGGTTTCGCTAGATTCAGTGATTTCACCTTCATCATTAATCCTAGCATTAACTAGAGTTACATAGCCTTCATCAACTTCAGGTTCTTCATCAAGCAATGCAAATATTCTTTCACTTCCTGCCAACGCAAGAATAATAGAATTAACTTGGTTTGAAACCTGAGATATATTCATCGTGAACATTTTGCTCATTGTTAAGAATGAAACAATTACGCCCACAGATAGAGTACTTACGCCTAAAATTGTTACGTTTGGAGCACCCTTAATTACAAGCAACGTTCCTATAGAAGCAATCAAAACATACAAGATATTTCCGATGTTGCCCATGATTGGCATAAACATATTGCTATATTTATTAGCATTATATGCATCTGAGAACAACTGGTCGTTTACTTTATCGAAATCGGCTTTTGATTGTTCTTCATGGCAGAAAACTTTAATAACTTTCTGACCATTCATCATCTCTTCAATAACACCTTCTGTTTTACCAAAAGTTTCTTGTTGTTTGATGAAATACTTTGAACTTCTTCCGCCAATTTGTTTTACAACAACAAACATGATTATAACTGCACCGAATACAATCAATGTTAACCACAAACTATATGCAAGCATTATAAATACGAGTGCCACTAGCGTTACCACCGAACTGCAAAGTGATGGCAAACTTCTAGAAACAAGTTCTCTTAGTGCATCAGTATCGTTTGTGTAATAACTCATAATGTTTCCATGAGCGTTATTATCAAAATACTTAATAGGAAGATTTTGCATTTTATTGAACATATCTAATCTAACTTGCCTTAGGAAGCCTTGACCGATATAAATCAAAATCCTATTTTGAGCGAAGTTTGCAATTACAGCAATTAGATAAATTCCAGCCATTATGCAAATGAGTTTTATAAACGTTGTTTGAACCGCACCAAGCCCAACTCCTAATGCTGGAATAATGCAATCATCTATAATCTTTTGCAAGAATATTGAAGACGCAAGTCCGCCAACTGTGCTTAATGCTAAGCATACAAACACCCATATATATAACTTTTTATAATATTTAAAAATATACTTTAATAACCTTCCAAATGTGCCTTTCTTTCTAGGCATTTTTTTTTCTTTTTCCATTACTTTTTACCTCCCTTATTATTTTGAGAAGTATAAACATCTAAATAGATTGGTGAAGTTTTTAATAACTCTTCATGTGTTCCCATTGCCACAATTTCTCCACCTTCCATAACCAATATTTTATCTGCGTCTTCAATTGAAGATATTCTTTGAGCAATAATTATTTTGGTTGTATCAGGCAATTCTTCCTTAAATGCTTTCCTTATTTTTGCATCGGTCTTCGTGTCCACAGCACTTGTGGAATCATCTAGAATTAAAACCTTTGGCTTTTTCAATAACGCTCTTGCAATACAAAGCCTTTGTTTTTGTCCACCTGAAACGTTAGTTCCGCCTTGGTCTATAATCGTATCATAACCGTTTGGAAAAGACTTTACAAATTCATCTGCCTGTGCAAGTTTACAAACTCTCTCAATTTCTTCATCACTAGCATTTTCGTCACCCCAACGAAGATTATCTTTAATTGTACCTGAGAACAACACATTCTTTTGTAAAACCACAGCCACTTGATTTCTTAACACTTCCAAATCATAATCCTTAACATTCACTTTGCCAACTTTCACTTCACCTGTTGTGGCATCATAAAGTCTTGAAATCAAATTAACAAGTGTGGTTTTTGAACTACCAGTTCCACCCAAAATTCCTACAGTTTCTCCCGAATTAATCTTTAAATTAACGCCTTTTAAAGCCTGTTTTTCAGCATTTGCAGAGTATTTAAATGAAACGTTTTTAAATTCAATACTTCCATCTTTAACTTCCATAATGGGATTTTCTGGGCTCTTAATATCTGGCTCTTCATCTAAAACTTCCACAATTCTTTTTGCACTTTCGCTTGAAATCGTAATTGTAACCAAAACCATTGAAAGCATCATAAGGCTTGATAAAATCTGAGTGGAATATGTAATAAGACTTGCCAAGTCACCAGTGGATAATTCGCCCCACATATAAGTTCCGTCAGCGCCAACACCACCAAATGTTTTTACAATAATCACAGCACCAATAACGGAGATTAGGATGTTCATAAGGTAAACACAGAACATCATAAGCGGAGATGACTTTGAAACCACTTTCTCTGCTTTTATAAAATCACCATAAACATCGTCACAACTATTTTTAAACTTTTCTTTTTCATAATCTTCCCTAACGAAAGATTTAACAACTCTCATCGCTCTAACGTTTTCCTGAATAGAATTATTAAGGTTATCATACTTTTTGAAAACTTTACTAAATAATGTGGTAGCCTTTTTTATGATAAGCAACATTCCTGCAATCAATAATGGTACAACGCATAAGAATATAAATCCCATTTTAACATTGATATTAAATCCCATTACAAGCGAGAATATAAACATTAGCGGACTTCGGATTGCAATTCTAATCAGCATCATATATGCATCTTGAACATACCAAACATCAGTGGTTAATCTTGTAACCAAACTTGCAGACGAGAATTTATCTATGTTTGCAAATGAAAAAGTTTGAATTTTATAATACAAATCCTTCCTTAAATTTTTTGCAAACCCACAAGATGCTTTAGCACAAAATTTCCCCGACAACGTGCCAAATAATAACGACACAAACGCACAAGCAATCAAAATGATGCCAAGTTTGAACACTTGTGATAGCCAGTTTCCATAAACTTCATCTATCAATTTTGCCATTAATAGCGGTAAAATACAATCAATTATCACTTCTAGCGTTACAAAAAAACCAGTGAGAATACTTGGGGTTTTGTATTCCCTAATACTTTTCATCAACTTCTTTATCATAATTTTCCCTTTCCAAATTTAAACGTAATATATATATAATTAAATGCAATTAACGAATATACTATACTTTAAAAAATTTTGCAATCATTTTTTGAAAACTTTTCAAACAAAATAAAAAACTTAAAAATTTTTTCTTTATCTTAAGTTTTCTTAAATGAATATATGTATTATGCAAAAATTAATTTTTTTCCTTCATAATAAGGTTTTTTAATGCTTTGCCTCTATGCGAAACTGCATTCTTCTCTTCAGCACTTGCTTCACCAAAACATTTGCCCAATTCGTTTGAATAGAACAAACAATCATAGCCAAAAGATTTATCTCCCCTTTCTTCTTCTAATATTCTTCCATCAGTTCGTCCTTCCACCACGATTTCCTTGCCATCTGGAAAAACTTCCGCTATAACGCATTTAAAATGAGCGGATCTATCACTTTTGCCTTTCATCTTGCTTAGCACCTTGGCTCTATTGGCTTCGCTATCGCCATGACCACCTGCATATCTAGCACTATAAAGCCCAGGTTCACCATTAATTGCGTCCACACATAAGCCTGTATCATCAGCAAGCACAACATAATTTAAATTCTTTTCCTTTAAATACTTAGATATAGTTCTTGCTTTCAAAAGGCAATTCTCTTCAAATGTTGAACCAGTTTCATCAATATCTTCAAAAAAACCTATATCTTTTAAAGATATAATTTCTCTATCATTTAATATTTCTCTAAATTCTTTTAATTTATGTTCGTTATTAGATGCCAGGACGTACTTAACCATTTTAAACTCCTTACATATATATTAACATAAATTTTAAAATATCAAAACTTTAAAACAAAAAAATTGTTTTTACACGCTAAATTTTTTATTATAAAATAAAATCATATAATTTGTTTGTTATTTTATTAAAAATAACTTATACTAATAAAAAAAGGAGAAAAAATGGGAAATTCAAATCAAAATGCATTGCGTTTAACCAAAAAAATACTAACAATTGTGGCGATCTGCACCGTATCAATCTCTGTTTTGATGCTAATTCTAGCCATTTTTGGAGTAAGCGTTTTTCAAGGAGTATTGCTTCATCTGCTTCTATCGTTTGCAACAATAGCAGTGGCTTCAGCGTTGGCTATTAACTCTGTAAACTTACTAAATAAGAATAGAGTTGTTTCCATTATAGCAACATGCTTACTTGCAATTTGTACGATATTTGCCCTAATTATTTACTGGTCAAATATTCAAACTCCAATTGCGTTTAACAAACTAACTATTCTTCTTGGCATTGCTTCAGTATTTTTCAATATTATTGTTAGTTTTACAATCAATTTTGGCAAAAATTTCAAAGCATTGCAATGGATTACTTATTCATTGATTATTGTTTTAGATATAATCCTAACTTTGATTGTATTAGATGTTGACGTATTTGCTCTTCCAATGTTTTGGGAAATCTTTGCAGTTATCTGCTTGGTTGTTTTCGCACTTATCTGCACAATGTTAATCCTTGGCAAAAAGTTAAGAGATAACCCACCTATTGAAAAAGAGAATTCTAATGAATACGTTAAGATTTTGAAAACAGAATATGAAGAATTAAAAAGAAAAGCAAACGAATACGATAATTTAATGAAAAACAAATAAAATATTCCCTATCTAATTGATAGGGATTTTTTTATTTTAAGCCCCTAGTATGGGGCTTTTTTATTAAAATTTAATCATCTAAATCTATAATATTAAAACCTGCCGACCTAATAAGTCTATTAAAAACTGCTAACGAAACCCCATCAGTTTTGGGGCATCTAGCATAAACCACTTTTGCATTCTCTTTATCTAGTTCTCTTAAAACTTTAAATAGATTATGTGCTTGAGTTAAAGGTTCTTCTTCGCTCCCATAAGAAATTGTTTTTACATTCAACTTATCTTCTTCACCATCAAAAACCAATGCGAAAACGCCTTCTTCTACGTGTTTTTCAACATAAGTTTTGAATTTATTAAAGTTACCTTTTAATATTATAACTTTCGCATTTGGAGCATAATGCTTATACTTCATTCCCGGCGACAACACCTTCTCGTCCTTGCCCACTTCTTCCGTGATTGCTCTTGCAATTTTGACTTCACTGCCAAGCACATTTTCCATCATCTCTTTTGTAATAACGCCCGGTCTTAGAATAATTGGAGTTTTTTCAAGGCATGAAACCACCGTGGATTCAACTCCCGCCAAACACTCCCCATCATCAATAATCAAAGGAATTCTGCCATTCATATCTTCAAACACATCTAAAGCATTTGTTGGGCTTGGTTTCCCAGAAAGGTTTGCACTTGGCGCTGATAACGCAATTCCTGACTTTTCTATAATTTCATGTGCCACTTTATTTGATGGCATACGTATTCCAACGCTATCTAGTCCGCCACATGTTTCATCGCAAACCTTCTCTCCCCTTGGCATGATTATAGTTAGTGGACCCGGCCAAAAAGCGTCCATTAATTTCTTTGCATTTTCAGGCACTTCACGAACCAAACCTTTTAGCATATCTAAAGAAGAGATATGTACAATCAAAGGATTATCTAGGGGTCTGCCCTTGGCTTGATAAATCTTTCTTATCGCTTCAGATTTTGTGGCGTCTGCGCCAAGTCCATAAACAGTTTCAGTTGGAATGCCAACCACTTCCCCTGCCTTTAACAATTCACATGCTTTTTCTATACTTTCTTCACTTGCTTTTAAAACTTCCGTTTTCATTTTAACCTTCTTACTTGTTTTCTTATAACTAATATTGCAACAACTATTGATAAAACGCCTAAAAGAGCAAGCGTTATCCAAATAGGAGTTAAATTATATGGTTTTTGAATATATTCATATTCTGCAACTAATTCCATATCGCCCAAAACTTCGATATAATCACCAATCTTATATAGTTTATCTCCGGATTTATAGCCAATAAACCTATATTCATCTTTTTGATACTGTTTCTCAATCTCAGTTACTTTAATACTTGTGTTTGGCACAACATAATAACTAACTTTATCTCCTGAGAAATTAAATGTAATCAAACTTTTATTTTTAATCACTGGTCTTAATTCTAGATTTTTAACAACCATAATTTTGGAAGATAGATCATAATTATTGTTTTCTAAATCTTTCCAACCTGCCAGATACTTATTTGCTCCAATAGCATTTGCATTTAGGGTTGGCAACTCAAAATATGAATTTGGAACGAAATACTGCGTTTCGCTTTTAGTTTCACTTAACCAAACTACCACTTTAAATTTTTCTTTTAAATCTGCCACATATGTTTTATCTTCTGAAACTATAACTTTACTACTTTTATAAACCTTCTCTGTCCCACTCTGCCAAAAATCTATATATAAATTTTCAGCCAAACTATCAAACTCAAAAGGTAAATATATTTCATCGCCGGGAATTGCAAAAATTTCTTTGGAGATATCTTCATTCACCCGCAATGTAATTTTTACTTTATTTTTAATTGTTAAATCAGTATCATTTTCCAAATCAATTTCATCATTAGAGATATATTTATCGTCACCAATTTCCAAATCCACCAAATCAGCGTTTCCGCTTAAGTTTTTAAATGTTAAAGATAGATTTGTGGCACTAAGCGTTAAGTCAAACAAACTTCCATTCTTTGTTACAGTTTTAGCAAGCACAGTGTCTTTTAAAACTCCAATTCTAGATAACTTATTCCCTTCAAAAGTAGCATTTCCTTTTTCAACAAAGATAGATAAATTATCCCTATTATTCTTAATTGTACTGGATTTTATGCTAACCAAAGCATTTGAAATTGCTATATAAATGCTATCTGTGTTTTCCGCAAAGTTATCTAAAATCTCCGATGAATCCACAATCAATTTTCTGGTGTTTGTGGAAGTTTTATGATATATTCCGCCACCAATTGTAGCACTATTTAGATTGATTTTTGAACTATATATTTCTGTGTAACCATCAACATAGATTGCACCACCTAAATTTGCTTCGTTATTTACAAACTCACATTGTTGTTTTATATAAACCACTCCGCCATTGTTGTTGTACAATGCACCGCCATTATTTGATGCAATATTTCCATCAAACTTAGAACCAATTATTGTAATTCCGCCCTTGTTAGATATTGCACCACCACTAAAAGCCTTATTGTTTAAAAACTCACAATTTGTTAAAGTGGCTCTGCCTCTTGGTGCATTATACATTATTGCTCCGCCATCTTTTAACGCCTGATTATTTATAAATTTAACATTGGTTAGATTTATTGTTGCACCTTCTAGATAAACTGCTCCACCGTTTAAAGAAGTTATATTATCTCTAAACTCTAAATTTTTAGCATTTAAAACTGCACCATTTTCTAGTGATATCAAACTGCCTGCCGAAGTTATACCTTCGCCTGATAATTTCAACTTATTGTTGCCATCAATATCTAAAGTTACATTCGCTTTAATTGTAATTAAATGCCCCAAACTTTTTCTCTTTATCGTTGCATTGTTTTCAACCAACAGTTTTATATTTTTATCAACTACTATCGAGCCTTCGTTTGTGTCTTTTAGTAAAATTATTGTATCGCCAGCACTTGCGTTTTTGATTGCACTTTCAATGCTATCATAATAATTATCGCCAATCTTACAAACCTTAGTTTGAGTTTCGGCTTGTGCAGACTCTGAGAAATCACTAAAAGATAATGTTCTATCATATGCCCTAATCTTATAGGTTGGAACATATCCATCTTTATACTCAGTTTCATCTACAAACACTTGGCCTTTAGTAAAGCCAATCACTTCAAAACCTTCTTCATCGCTACCTTCTAATATCTCATAACCCAAATGAGAAGGATTGGAATTTATAGGCAAAACTAAAGAATAACCATTTTCTAATTTAGAAACTTTTTGAATCTTAACATCATTAGATAAATCATAAATATTTTCTGCAGTATTTTCCACATTTAAAGTGTAATAACTTTCATCAATATACCATAGTTTTGGCTGAACTTTATCTGTTATTAATTTGCTCTCTTTTGCTGACTTCATATAGTTTTTAAAGGCATCGCTTGCAGTTTGTTCACTAAATATTGGATCACTTGTGGATAAGTTATATCCAAATCTTTCAAAGTAATAACTTAAATCAATGCCTGTTACTAAAGACATATAATAAACTTGTTTTTCTGTGGCATTTAATCCGGAAACTGGATATTCACCATATCTATATAAGTTTTCCATCTTTGCCCAAGATGATGGCATATAACTTTCAAGCAACCACCAAACTAGGAAATTTAGCCTATTTGTGTTAAAGTAACCATTTGTCCATGTTCTATCACTTGCCAAACTTTCTAAAGTTTGTTTAAAATCGCCCCTTTGAGCCACTTTCCTAAGAGCAGTTTCATCATACTTACTCATCATATTATTTGAGCATTCGCTAACTGTTCTTTCAGGGTTATCCATGCAGTGACCTATTTCATGAGCGAATCCCCAACCAAAAGATGTACTATAAACCGTGGCTTGAATCCAACCATCACCAAATATTCCCACCTGCTCCATAAAAGCAAATGCGGCACCAAATGGCTGAGTTAATCTAATATTTACATTTATATGTTTATTTTTTTGGTCATAATAAGGTTCGTTTTCATCAAATTGGACTCCATCAAATTTAAGCAATTCTTCCACGAAATTATCCCAACTATTTAGGTTCGTTTCAGGACTTAAACTTTCAGTAATATACTTAGTTTTTCCAAGAGATGCTAAAGTGGTGGATAAGAAGTGATCACCTTCAATCTCCATCAAATCTAACATAGTTTCTTGATTATAAGAACTCATAAAATCATCTAAAAAGTTTTTAAACTCAGTAATATTTGCACCTTTCCTATAAACAGGAAATCTTGTTCCGCCTTCAATATAAACTTTAACAGAACCCGATTGCTCGATGCTTAAATATGGGTTTTCCAAATAAACGGGTCCGCCGTTCAAAACCTTTGGACTTGTTAACTTGCTTTCATCAAAGGCAGGTACAATTATTGTGTTTTCTCCCCTTTTCAAAGAGTACTTAATTTGCCAGTTTGAATAATGGGAATAATACTGAGAAAATACTAAAGTTGGCAAAGGTGCGGAAGCATCTGAAGTTTCCACGTAAACTTTTAGAGTTTCCCCCTTTAATGCATAAACACCAGTGGATTGCTTGTTTGTTCCCATGTAAACCATTTTTAGAGTACTGCCACAATAATTCCTTATATTTCCATATTGACGCAAAGAACCATCGTCAGACGCAAACTCCCTATTTTTATCAAAAGAGATTGTGCCATTCAAAACGCTTTCGGCTCTATCTATAATTTTAGATAAAGACTCTTCATAGTTTACATATGATTGTAAAGAAAGCCTTAAATTATCTAAAGCAGTTTGAGTTTTAAAATCTTCAGATAAAGTTAGTTTATTATAGTCTGTAAAGAGATTTTCAAGACTTTGCATAGCACTAGATTCAGGCTGAAGACATATAATTTCTCTTGCTGTGGCAACGTATTTATGACGAGGGTTTACTTTAACATATTCAAAGCAAATATTTGTACATTCTATTGTTTCTCCAAAATTAAAGATAACCGCTTCATTAGTGGCAGTGCTTTCAAACGATAAAATTTTAACATCTGTTTCACCATTCTTAAAATGCAAAGACAAGTTTATAGGATAACCCCTGCCCGCATTGTTTTCGCTTTGATATAAAATTCTATCTAACAAAACGGTTTTATTGAAGTTTATCTCAATTTTATTATGAAAATCTGCTATCGTTTCGCCATTGATAGTGTTTGTAATATTGTTATCATATTGAGATTTCCAAGCAGTATTAAAATTTCTATCAAAAGCATAACTTAATAAGTTGCCAGATAATTCCCCACCATTATTTGAATATGTAAATAGACCAGATGGAATGGAATAAATATCTAGATAACTATCGCTTTTCTTTTCACTAGAACTTTCTAAAATTTCAACGTTATTTTCAGTTTCAGCAAAGTAAGAATTAGATGGCAAAAATAAGCCTAATAGAAAAGTTGATAATATAAGTATTAATAATAAATTATCTTTAACGATTTTCATAAAACGCTCCTATATAATAATATGTATTATATCATAAACACTTATATTTTAACAATAATTAGATAAAAAAATTGCTTATATTAATATGTAATATAAGCAACTAAATTTATTTAATTTCTTCAACGTAAATATGTTCTTGATCATCAAGTAATTTTTTCTTAGCGTCACGAACTTTTTTAGAAAAGGTTAATGTCATAACCATTCTTCTAACGCCACCAAGTATTAAAGAGATGCCAGCAAAAATCATAACTGTTTCGAAATTTGAGAACATAACCACGATTCCAAGGCAAACGCTTAATAATGATAGAATGAATAATAAGAACCAACCTTTAATTCTAGCCCTTGCTAGGCTAATACTATCAGATAAAGAAACTGAAGCATCAACAACAATATATAAACCAAATAATATTGTTACAACGCTCTTTATTGCATTTGGATAAACCAAACAGAAAACACCTAAAATCACAGTCAACATAGCCAAGATAAATAAGTATTCTCCAAGAATATGTTCATAAGCAAAGAACCTTATAAACATCATAAGCCCCACAGCAATCAATGAGCAACCAAACACGATGCAAATGGCATCACCGCTTGTTTTAGGCAATGCAACACATAAAATTCCTAAAACAATTGTTAAGATAGAAATAATGATACTATCCCATTTAACTTTCTTAAAAAATTCTTTCATTTTTTATCTCCTTCTTATTACTATGCAATATTTGAAATCATAAAATATAAAGCCAAATTTCCACTAATTTAAAAATTCCCAAGCAAGCCTTGGCAAACTAATTGTAACACTTGTTCCGCCAATTATGATAGGTTTATTAACCCAAACCCAACCAGTGGTGCTTGTACCTGCTGTACCAAATGAGTATGTGTATGTAACATTATTTATAGATGTGGAAGAACTTGTATATAATGATTGAACTTGCATTTCAGCATAAGTTTTTGATGTACAACCATTTGAATAACTGCTTCCTGCCCCATTACCATAAGTTGGTCCAGTACCTGAACGGAAATAATTGTTTCCAAAGGCTCTATATGAACTTGTTGTTGAAGAAGTTCGACCGATAATTCCACCTTTATATCCTGACGAAGAATTTGCCACTATAGACGCACCTATTGAATAACAATTTGCTATTGTAACCTTATAAGATGAACTACTATTACTTGAGAAACCAACAATTCCACCCGCATGACTATATCCTGTTACGTTACCCGCATTATATGAGTTTGTAATTGTTAATAAACCATTTGAAATATCAATTATTCCACCAACTCTACAATTAGAAGCATTTGTTCCTGAGCATGTTAAATTTCCATAATTGACACATTCATCAATAAGCATGGAACTTGTTCCACTAGCCGCTACAACTATTCCTCCAACATTACCATAAGTAGATGTAATATTTGCATAATTTGCACATTGATAGATTTTGGAGCCCGCATACATTGTAGAAGCCAATCCCGCACAGTTATTAGACCCCGAAATTGTACCCTTGGTTATTGTTTTTTCAACTGTTCCATAAAGATTCGTGCAAATTGCAGGTACTGAAGAATTTGAAACATTTACAGTTAGGTTTTGCAACTTACTAGTTGCAACCGACGTACTTCCAATCGCTAAAAATAAAGATTTGGTTGTACTACCTGTAAAATTAATAGTATGTCCATCACCATTATAATTGCCAAGTAATGTTGTTTGAGTTAATTCAGAAGAACTTGTTATATCTGCTGTTTGAACAAAATAATATGAAGAATTGCCAAAGTATGAACTTGTGGCATACTTATTGAAATCGTCTGCAGAACTAATCGTGTAAGGGCTTATTTGACTTCCATTTTCAGCACCCAATTCCAATTCTTCAAACCATAATCTTGGCAACGCCAAAGTTTGTTCTGTTCCATCAACTTTTATTTTTGCATAAGCAAACACCCAGCCATCAGTTGCCTGACCATATGTTCCAAAAGTCCAACCACTATAAGTACTTTTTGTTTGCATTAAAGTGGAAGATTTGCTTTCAAAATATCCTTGAACAGTTGAACTTAAACTACTATAATTTGAGAAAAGGGAAAAATCTGAAGACTCTAAAGCATAGGAATGATAAGTAAAATCATAAGGAACTGTATCGCCATAGAATGAAGTTGCCAATGAACCTTTTGATCCCCCCACCACTTTTGTGCTATAATTATAAACATTTTTAAGAGTTGCACCTACTGAACCAGTGGTTACCATTGAACCACCTACAATTCCACCAGCAGAACCACTCACAGACGAACCATCAGACGAAACTATTTGAATAGAACCTGTGTTATAACAATTTTTAACTGTGGCAATAACTCCATTTGGAGAAGTTACGTTTGATAAAATGCCTGCAACATAAGAAGCACCAGTATCACTGCAAGATATATTACCTTGGTTAAAGCAATTTTCAATTGTAATTAAAGAAGTGTCACCTTCAGAGATTGCAACAAGTCCTGCAACACTTGTGGAATTTGATGCTGTAATATCGGCATAGTTTCCACAATTTTTTATAACTGCTCCACCACCCGCTCTTTTTACTATTCCACCAACAGGTTCATAAGAACTACTAGTAATATTGCCTTTAAAAATTACATTTTCTATAGTACCAGCACCTGCATCGGCAGAATAATTACCAAGTTGTAAGCAAACACCTGCATCTGCTGTGGAATTTTCATTTATGATTGTAACATTTTTTAGAGTTCCTGTAATTGTATCAAATAACGGAGTGGTTGCACCTGTAACCGTGATTGTATGACCATTGCCATTATATGTACCACTTAAGTTTGTTAAATAAACAGAGTCACTAATTGTTATATCTTCGGTTTGCTTAAAATGTGTGCCAGAAGTAAACATATTATTTCTTGCATAATAATTGAAAGTACCCCTTTTAGCAGAATCTGAATTTGAACCTAAGGCTTCAATAATGTATGGATCGGAAACCGTTCCCGAGCCCTTTGGCACTTCATATTGCATATTCATTTCAACATTAACAGAAGCAGTGGTGGCAGCAAAAATACCAACAACCATAATTGTTGCAAATAGAAACATAATAAGTGGCAGAATCGTATATAAAACATTTTTAATCGTTCTACTCATTTTTTCCTCCGTTTAGCAAAATCTTATATATTAAATCGCTAAAAATAGTAATCTTAACAAGCAAGTCATTTAGTGGTAAAATATTATTTAATATAGTTTTTGAACAAAATTCTTTTAATATACTTATAAATTTATATATATTAATATATAATTTCACAATCTATTATATATCTTTCGGTATCATTTAGTCAAGTTCAGAGCCACCGTTATTAACATTTTTTTTATTTTTTAACAAAACTTTTTTAGTACACAATACGCAATTAGATAAAAAAAGTTGTAGTAATTAAACCACAACTTTATTCTTAATTAAATTGCATTTTTCATATCTTCAACGATATTTTGAAGTTCTACGAAGATTTGTTTAACTTCATCGTTCTTACTCTTTAAGCCTTCACCCTTATCTGTTTCAGTTTTGATTAAGTTTTCAATATCTTTAATCAATTGCAATTTCTTTGGCATATCATCGTTGTTAGAGAAATCAAGTTCTGTATATCTATTTGTGATATCTCTTAGGATTTCACCAAGATTATCATTTATACCAGTATCAATTTCTTCAACAGCAGGTTCTGCATCTTTCTCAAACAATGCTTCATCAACGTCAATTTCTTGAGGTTTTGTTGCATTAACAGGATTTGATTTTATTGTTCTTGAAAACTCTTCACTCTCAGCCGTTTTTCTAGTTCTAGAATAAGCACTACCAGCATTCTCAATTGGCTTTACTGGGGCTTTTTTTGCAACTGATTTCTTAGTTTTTGGTTGATATGTTTCAACGTCCATTCCAAGGCTAACAAGATTGATATGAGCATCGAACATATGATAGTTTTGTTCTTGATAAGGTGTGTTAATATCAATCAAAGTTCTACCACTAGTTTTCAATTCAACCAACAATGGAATCAAATCTCCATCACCAGCCACGATACAATATGTATCAATTTCAGTTTTAGTATAATTTAATTTAATAGCATCAACGATAATCCTTGTATCTAATTGACTAAATCTCTTTTTATATCTCATAAAAGGTGCTGTTTCATAACCAAATTTAGCAATAGCATCGCTTAAATAGATATGTTTTCTATCGTTATAACCATAGAATTTACAATAAACAACTTCGCCAATATCATTTAACTTTGAATACAATTCGTTAAATGCTTCTCCTCCAATTTTTACGTTGTCAACATCGACAAGTAACGCAATTTTTTTAGTTTCAATCATAACCCTTTTCTCCTTATTAATCTTTTCTGCTCATTCTTTCATAGAACAAATACTGCTGAGCGTAACCTGAAAGATTTCCAAACATTTTTGAGAAGAATTCGCTAACCTTTTTCGCTTCCATTTCCTTGCCATAATTTTCCTTATAAACTTTTTCAATCCACGTGTCCGTTGGGAAAACATCAGTTCTAGAAAATCCGAAAAGCAAAACGCAATCAGCCACTTTTCTTCCCACACCTTTTAGCGACATAAGCCTTTTTCTTGCTTCCACCAAATCCAAATCATAAATTTCATCTAAATTGAAATCTTTTAATCTAGAAATTGTATCCACCAAGTACTCCGACCTATATCCACAGCCCACTTTTCTAAAGAATTCCAATGGAATACTTTCTAATTGGGAAAGAGTTGGGAATGCAAAGTAATCTTCTTTTTTAGTTCCATAACCTTCGCAAATTTTTTCAATAGTTGATTTAATCCTAGGAATATTATTATTTGCAGAAATAATAAAACTAATTAGCATTTCAAGAGGGTCTTGTTTTAAGATTCTAATGCCAAAGCCATATTCAATTGCCGGCTTTAGAATATCAAATCCTCCCAAATCTGATTTTATTTTAGCATAATCTGTTTGCAAATCCAAGTATTTTTGCATAAGTTTTGGGTTAGAACAAAAAATTTTAGTGGTATTTTTTTGACAATATATAGTGGCTTTCTCGCCCTTAAAATATAGTTTGAAGCCAAAATCTTCTTCTTTGAACCTAAAAATCTGACCGCATGATAGGATCTGCTTTATATTAAAATCCGATGAGTTTTCTATCTCTATTCTATCATTAAAAATTTGATATTTAACCATAGTTTTATCCTAATTAAAAATTAAAAAGCCATCAACTTGATGGCTTTAATTATTTATTTTCAACAATACTTACTTTTTTCTTTGTTTTTGTATCTTGCTCAAATTTAACAGTGCCATTTGCTAATGCAAACAAAGTGTGATCCTTACCAACGCCTACATTTTTACCGGCATTGATCTTTGTACCTCTTTGTCTAACAATAATTGTACCAGCATTAACAACTTGACCATCAGAACGCTTAACGCCAAGTCTTTTTGCTTCGCTATCTCTACCGTTCTTACTAGTTCCTTGTCCTTTTTTATGAGCAAATAATTGAATATTGAACATCATATTATTTAATCTCCTTAATATTTATATGTTTTGGAAATTCTTTTTCTAATTCCTTCAAACTTAAAATCACAGTTTCAAACAAAACCATCGCTTTATCTAAAATATTTTTATCAAGCCCACTTGGAATCACAATTTCCATTTTAGCCCTCTTTTCATCAACATCAGTTTTTGTTTTAATATTCAAAACTTTATTCAAACCCAAATCCAAAGCCTGAATCAATGACGAAATAGAAGCACAAACTATATCTTCCCCTTCTTCAGCATAGCCTGAATGACCAACTGCAGAAAGTTTTTCGATATATTGTCCGTTATAATACAACTTAATTTTAGTCATATTAATCAACCGACAAGATTTTTAATGCTGTGTAAGGTTGTCTATGACCTTGTTTCTTTCTTTCGTTTTTCTTTGCTTTATATTTGAAAACAACGATTTTATCTGCTTTGCCTTGTTCAACAACTTCAGCCTTAACTTTCTTTCCTTCAACATAAGGATTTCCAGTTATAACCTTATCGCCATCAACAATCATCAAAGCATTCAATTCAACTTTATCTCCAACCTTTGCTTGCAATTTTTCAACGTTAACGATTTCATCAACGCTAACTTTATATTGCTTGCCACCAGTTTCAACGATTGCGTACATCTTACTACCTCCTCTACCCAAACTCACTAAACAAAGGCGTTTTATTAAAAAATAAAAACTTGTTAGCCCATTTTATGTGGAAACTAAAGCATTATAACAAATAATAATGCCTTTGTCAATCGGTTTTTATGAAATTATTCTTCTATTTTATCATCTTTTAAATAGCCTTCAAACCCACCTAAAGAGTTTATGTTTGCCCTCATTGCTTGGCTATGCATATCTTTCCAATTAATTTTATAAATCTTTCCATTTTTTTTAAAGAAAGTTCCGGTTTGCTTAAAATAAAAACTAACGTCTGCTTGCTCGCACTGATTTTTAATATCTAGAACCCAATCATATTCGCAAGTTCTTGCATTATTTCCGCTTTCTCCACCAACCACAACTTGTTCTATTTTATCGCTTAAATAAGGTGTTAAATCCAGTTTGCAGAGTAATGGTTCACATTCTAAAAACCTATGCTTTATTTTAGCATTTAAAAATATTGGCAATCTATAATCCGCCATCTGCTGATTTTCAACTGTACAGCCCACAATAACGTTGTCCCAGCCTTCTCCCCAATCAGAAGGAACTACGTCCATAAATCTATCAATCCGTTTCGTGATAAAAAGGAAATTTAAATCTTTCCGTTCCCTTATCATATCCCAGGCGTCTTTTCGCCAGGCATCTGCTTTATCTAAAAGAAAGTCGCTTGTAAAACACGTCCAAACAAGTTCACCACTCTTAACTTTGTAATTCCCCTTCCTATCTTTTTGAATAGGAACGTCAAAGCGATTTGTTTTTTGCACAATTCTGCTATCTCTTTCTCTTTTGGCGTCACCCCTATAAACATAGCAATTCATGCATCCAGCACTGATTTTATCGCAACCATGCCATAAATTCCAACTAACTGCCATATCATTTCCTTCTAAATTTAAGCAACATTTCTTTATCTAAATCGCTTACTCTAAAACTATCTCTGCATTTTGAAACAGTTTTATTTGCAACAAAATCATTCATTTCGCCAGTTTCTAAAAACACCAAAGTCCTTTCCCTTTGTTTTATAAACCCTTCACATAAAGTCCAAGCCACCATCATATTTACATAATATTCTTCGCTGGTTTTTAATCCTGCTAAAATATTGAAAATATCTTCTAAATATTTATCAAAGGACAGCATATTAAATATAATCCTAACGCCCATTCTTATATAAAAAGGCTTGCCAACTTTTATAAGTTCTTTTGCTAGATTTAAAAACTTATCTGCGTTCTCTTCTTTTATCTTAAAAGAAACAATATCAATTAACTGCCAATTATCAACGTTTGGCAAGTACAAATATAAATATTTCTTAATCAAATCAATATCTTTTAAATAAACTATGAGTTTGCCATAAATTGTTAATGCATCTAATGTTTCAAAGTTCTTACAATCAAGATATGAAATCATATTCCCTTTTCGGATTTCTTTCACGATTTCATCTAAGCATTTCATTCGAACAGACAAAACTTTTAAATTTGTATTTACAATCTTAGTTAGCCATTCCACCCTATCAGGATTGGAAATAGAAACTAAATATTCATTTAGCCTTTCTATATCTTCTTTTTCCCAACATTCTAAATCAAAATTATTACTTTTCATATATCGAATAACCTAAATCCACCAATAAATTTAAGATTTTTTCTTCTTTAGATAAATCTCTTCCTTCGCTTACTAAATTTCTAAAATCATGCTTCCCCTCAGCCACGATATCTGCACCATATAGAATCTGAGCGAAATTTAAATGTCTGAAATTAGAAATAGCAGTTAGGGCTGAACATTCCATCTCCACGCAAATACAACCTTCTTTCTTTCTTCTTTCCGCACGTTCTTTTGTTTCTCTATAAATTGCATCGGTTGTCCAAGTTTTGCCATATGTAAAAACATAACCATTATCTTCCAAATACATTCCAACTTTTTCAACATTTTCTTTATTAAGTTCAATCTCTTGGCTTGGCTTAGCATAATGAAAACTAGTTCCTTCATCTCGAACCGCAACCTTTGGGACAATCAAGGCGTACTTTGGCAAGTTTTCATCTAAAACTCCGCATGTACCTGCAATAAGAAAGTTTTGAAATCCAAAAGCACTTAATTCTTCCATCATTACAGCACTTGCGGACGAACCAACAGGCCATCTAACAAAACCCATTTTAACTCCGTTATATTCAAACATATATATTGGAAATGCTCCACCAGCCTTTATTTCACCAATCACCAAAGGATTATATTTTTCCACAAACATTTGCTCTAATTTCGTGCTGAAACATGAAACTATCGTTTTAGGGCAACCTTCAAATTTAGGCATAAAATCGCTAGCCTTAAAAATCTCTTTTTCATTTTCATTAAATTCGTTATATAACATAATTTTCTCCTTGCATTAAATTTAACAAATTTTTTAAATTTTTCAAAGTCTTTTTACAAAAACAACAAATTTTTTTGAAAATTTTTTAAGGCAAATTTTACAAAAAACATAAAAATTGACCTTTATAAAGGCGGAAATCAAGAAAAAATAAAAATTAAAAAAATTTTTAAAAATTAGCACTCTTTTGTTGACATTGCTAAAAAATAGGACTATAATACTCCACGAATAATGAATAAGAAGTTTGTTATTCGAGCATAATTTAAAGGAATAGGAGGAATAAATTATGAAAAACAATGATAGGGATTTAATGATTAGAAATCAAGGAGGCGATTTTGATTTGTTTGATAACTTAATTGATGATTTCTTTGATATGCCATTTAATAGACATGAATTCAGACAACTTGAAAAAGCAATGAAAACAGATATTAAGGAACATGAAAAATCTTATGAATTAGAGATTGAAATGCCTGGTTTTAATAAGAAAGATATTAACTTAAGTTTGAACAACGGTTATCTTACTGTTTCCGCTTCAAAACATGAAAATAATGATGAAAAGAACTCTAAGGGCGAATACATCAGAAGAGAAAGAAGATATGGTTCCTGCTCAAGAAGTTTCTATGTTGGGGACATTAAGGAAGAGGAAATTAATGCTAGCCTAAATGACGGTATTTTAAGCATTAGCCTTCCAAAAGAAGTTAAAGAAGAACCTAAGAAAAAATATATTGAAATCAAATAAGGATTTTAAAAGAAGCACAGCAAAATTGTGCTTCTTTTTTATTGATTTTTAACTTAAAGAAATATATAATAATAGTCCCCTATTTATTTTAACCTTAATTTAAAATTAGGCATATATATTAACATGAAAGAAAATTATTATATATTTTTAGATATAGATGGTGTTTTATGGGATTGGAAATTTTTGATTGATAAAATCAAAACAAAAGAAACATCGTTTAAAGATTTTAAGTTTAAATCCGAAAGCGTTGATGCTTTAAATTATTTAATTTATTGCATCAACGACAAATTCGATGCGAAACTAGTTATCTCTTCCACATGGCGAGCAGATATGTTTTTTACTAAGAACACGCTATATAACAATGGATTAATTTACAACAAAGAAATTGAAAGCACAAAGTTTTTCCCACCTTCAAGAAAAAGAGGCGAACAAATATTGGAGTTTTTAAATAAGAAAAACGAGCCTAATAATTATGTGGTGATAGATAACAACAATTTTGATTTTGCTAAAACATTAGACACAAATAGGGTTATAAAAACAGACGGAAAAACTGAAAGCCTTACTTATGATTTGGTGGATAATTTCTTAAGTAAGAACCCAGATATTTTAGATGGCATGCCAAATCCTAATGAAAGTTTGGATTTGGAAGATGCTCCATTATTAAGTTTTTAAGAAATAATTTAAAAATAAAAAACATTACTTTTAAAGAACTGGATTTTTGAAATTCTTTAAAGATTGTAATGTTTTTTTATTTAATAATTAAATTCTATCAAATTTTTTATCTAAATACATTTTAACTTTTTTAATATATGGATCGTCACCAAATTGCAAACCTGTGGCAAAAATCCCTTCTTTTAAGGCTTCTTCTTTTTCTTTTAAAGATAACCCTTCATGCCTATTATCTTCTTCATATTCTATGAAAAGCCCTAGTCCATCAATCTTTTGCAATGCAAAACAATCTTCACCCTTTTCGTAAACATAAAGATGAGTTAGGTAACCTGCAAAATTATTAAGTCCTGCCCTTTTTAAAACATCGCAAGCAACATCGTATTGAGCAACTGTGGTTTGTATTTTTTCTTCATTTATAACATTTCCGTTTTCATCATAAGTCTTGCTTTTAAAACAAAGATAATTCACCAAGTGCTCATCGCACATCTGCCTAAGGAGAATGCTATTATTCATAATGGTTTCGAAAGTTAGAGTTCTTAGTTCTTCATCATCAAATCTTGAAAAGTAACGGTCTTCCATTGTTCTATAACTTCTAAGTTCATAGCCATTTTTTTCCAGCATCTCTTGAGCCTTTTTAAAATCAGTTTTAACTTCATATGTAAGTTCTAACATATCTCAATCCCCTTTTAATTTTAATATTATGCAAAGTTTAATTTTTGCCTACATTTGGCGGTCTTTTACGATATATCCACAGTATTCACATTTTTCCATATTGTTTTCAATAACCATTTTTCCACCACAACATGGACAAGAATTTTTAGTTCTATTTAAAGCCTTCTTTTCATTCAAAATAAGTTCTTGCTCGTTCTTAAATAGATAACCAACTAAATATCTATTTAAAATTAAGTAGTTGATTCTTTGTTTTATATCTTGCTCATTTGTTGATAATTGGCTGGCAATTTCTTTAACTGAATATAGTTTATCAATTTCTATCGCCTGCAAGATTCTTTTATTTGTTTTTGTTTCACCAAATTTAATCCATAATATTGGTGCACCATAAAAGCCTAGAACAACCATAATTATTCCTGAAACAAGCATTAATGTGGAAGATTTTGCTCCCATAACAATTAACATAATTCCTGCTGGCAAAAATATTGTGAATATCAAACTTAAGAAAAAGTACAATCCAATTTTTTTATTTATTCTTTCCATAATTAATAATCCTTTCCTGTTTTTAATAATTTATCTTTTTGAGCATAGGCCCTTCTAACTTCAGATATATGTTTTCTTTGAATAATTGGATAATCTTTTAAAATAACTTCTCCAATTCCTTATTTGTTTCCACGAAAGTTAGTCCCCTAATTAGTAATTATTCTAGCATAGATTAATTAATTTTACTAATATTTAAAAAGAATTTTTATAGATTAAGATAAAAAATTAATAATTGTAGCAAAAAAGATTAAGTTTTCATAAAAAATACATGAATAAATTTTTAGGAGAGACTATGGAATTATTTATGAACGATTTAGTAAAACAAATGAAAAATAAATCTAACACTCAGGCGATTACTAATAAAACTCAAACAATTATGAATGTAAGAAAAGATATAATCGGTGAATTGGACGCAATAAATCAATATTCTATGCATATAGAACAAAGCGACAGTGAAAAGGCAAAGAGTATTTGGCAAAGCATTAGGGACGAAGAAGAAATCCATGTTGGAGAACTATTTAATCTTCTTTTCAAACTAGACCCATTAAGTTATGAGCAATTTAAAAAAGGTTTTAAAGAAAGCGAACCATCACTAAATAACTAAACAAAAAAAATCTTCCAAATTTTGAAGTAAAGAAATCTAAACTTCAATTATGGAAGATTTTTATTTACTTTTAAAGAGCGTCAAACTCGGCACGAGTTACACCCCAATATACCTCAAGTTCATACTCTTCACCCGAATTCTCATCAGTATAAATATAATACCAACGTTCTTCCCAACCATCTGGTTGACTACTTGCTTCACAGTAGATTATGAGAGTAGAAGAACAGAAATTAAACATACTGCTTGTTACCATTTCCACTGACTCTGGAATAAAAACTTTGGTTAGTGCTGTACAGTTGGCGAAAGTATTGTCCCCTAAACTTGTTACACTATCAGGAATTGCTATGCTTGTTAATCCGTCACAATATTCAAATGCAAACTCCCCTATACTTGTTACGCTATTTGGTATTGTTATACTTGTTAATCCGCTACAACCAGAAAATGTACCCCCCCCTATACTTGTTAAACCATTTCCAAGCGTAATATTTGTTAATCCGCGACAATAAGAAAATGCAGAAGAACCTATACTCGTTACACTATCTGGGATTGTTATACTTGTTAAGCCGCTACACTCAGAAAATGCAGAATCCCCTAAACTTGTTACACCATCAGGAATTGCTATGCTTGTTAATCCGTCACAATATTCAAATGCAAACTCCCCTATACTTGTTACGCTATTTGGTA
>CAKVHY010000015.1 GCA_934754335.1 uncultured Clostridia bacterium | reverse complement strand
AAAGTTACAAATCATCCAACAGCAGGAAATGAAGCAGGAACTCTTGCTTCCACGCATATTCCTAAAGTTGTTCTATCCTCAAAGGTTGGTTCAACAAACACTCTAGACCTAGCCCAAGGAGCAACAGGTTATGACCTTCAATCAGGCGAAACGTTTAGTTATATTGTAACTCTATCTATGGCTAAAGGTGGAACAAACAATGGCATTAACGCAGATCTAAGTGTATCTAACTTTAATGCAGATGTTTCTTTCAATTTCTCAGTAGGTGGAAGTACTAACGGAAATGTATCTGTTAATGTTGCAGGGAGTACAGCAGTAACATCAACTGCATCAGAGATAAAAGGTCAAACTTTAAGAGAATATCTTTCAGATAAAGCCCCAGCATTAAATATTGGCTGGTTCTTTGATGAAGAATATACAAAGGTTGTTTCAGATGCATATCTAGATCAAACAATCCAAGAAAGTACAAATCTAAATCTTTATACAAAAGAAGCATCTCTAAATGGCTTAGCCTTTACTCTATCTTCAGACGGAACTTACTATGAAGTTAGTGGAATCAGTGCAGATGATACAACTGCCGAACTTGTAATCCCAGCCCAGTATGAAGGAAAACCGGTTAAAGCAACGAAAAGTGATTGCGCATATACTGATCCAGCATTCCATAAAAATACAAATATTACGAAAGTAACTTTGCCAAGCACTATGGAAACTTTAACTAGATGGTCATTTAGTTTTACAAATTTAACGGAATTAATTATTCCTAATAGCGTAAAAAAAATTGAACAGGGTATTGTTTTTTATTGTAAGAATCTTGAGAAACTTTTCATACCTAATAGTGTTAGTTCAATATCCATGGGCGATGGACTTGGCAATTGCGTCAAATTAACAAGCGTTATAGTGGAAGACGGGAATTCTAAATATGATAGTAGGGATAATTGTAATGCAATAATAGAAACTGTTTCAAATAGCGTTATATGGGGTTGCACAGCAACGGTTTTGCCTGAATCGGTTACGAGATTAAATGCTAATGCATATACTGCCACTAGTTTTTCAAATTTTGTAATTCCAAATACCATAACCGCCATTGATTCAAGAGCGCTTGCAAATTGTTCATTTCTTAAATATATTTATATTCCTGCTTCAGTTAAAACCATATATGGCTTAACAAATAATTCTAGTACTGCATTTTATGGTTGTAATTCATTAACCATATATTGTGAAGCGGAGTCGGCTCCGAGCGGTTGGGGACAATATTGGAACTATAATGCCGTTAAAAGTACTTATATTACAACATACTATGGTGTTAAAAATACAATGGATAGTTCTTTATTTGCAAACAATGGCCTAAAAAATGAAACAGGTGTTAGTCTTTGGGCAACAGGCGTATTATCTAACGATTCAGTTAAACAAATATTTAAACCAAGTACTTCATATCTATTATCATTTGAAGTTGAATGTGAATCTGTTCCAGAACATTCATCAAATGCATCTGCAAATCTTGGCTTCTTATTATATACCACAGTAAAAACTTCATCGGGGGCTGATCAATCTCGTTATTGCATGATGAGTAGTAGGTATTTAGTTGCCGGTGAGAAAATTATAGTATCTGCATCATTTACAACCGCTGAAACGTTATATAATGCAGAAGAGAACTTTAAGTTACTTTGTTATACTCAAAGGTATCTAGATTCAAGCGGTGCTGGAGTTATGAGTAGTATGATTTTTAGAAATATAACGCTTATTGAACTTTAAAAAATAGATCCTTAAGGTTAAATCCTTAGGGATTTTTTAATGTGAAAATCAAATACTAATAAAATCTATATTTAAGAAATTTTTTTAAAGTTGGCTTAATAACATTGCAAAAAGTACGCTAATATGGTATACTCTCATAGATTTAAAATGGTAAAGTGTTAATTGGAGGAGAAAACTTATGGCAAATGCTGAAATAAATAGAAAAGCAAGGGGAAAAGTTGTATTTGATAATAATATCGTTTTATCTATAATTAATCTTGCAACTAAGGAAATTGCTGGTGTTAGTTCTATTGTAACAAATTATGGAACATTGCTTGAGAGATGGTTTGATAGAAATTATTCAGATGGCGTTAGAATTAGCAATGTAAAAGAAAAAATGGTTGTTGATGTTTATATTAATGTTTTCTTTGGCTATAGCGTTTCAGAAATTGCTTATAAGGTACAAGAGAATATTAAGAATTCACTTGCATCAATGATTGAAATGAATATTGATAAAGTAAACGTTCATGTTTTGGGTGTTGATTTCCCAAATGAGCAGGATTTTTAATTGAGAGAGAGAAGAAAATGAGCAGAAGAATTGCAAGGGAATATCTTTTTAAGATGGTTTTTGAAACATTGTTTGTTGAACCGAGTGAAACCACGTCTTATGAAGAATTTTTAAATAATGAAGAATTAGATGAAGAGAATAAAAATTTTGTTAAGGAAAATTTTTCTTGTATTTTAAAAAATAAAGAAGAATTAATGCAAATCTTAGAAACAACCCTAACAGATAATTTCTCTATTGATAGAATTTTTAAAGTTGATTTGGCTATTCTATTAGTTGCTATAAACGAACTTAAATTTTATAAGCAAACGCCTATAAAAGTGGTTGTAAATGAAGCGATTGATATTAGTAAAAAGTATTCAACTGAGAAAAGTTACTCCTTTATAAATGGAGTTTTAGCAAAATATATTAAAGATAATAACTTAGAATAATTATGGAAGAAAACTATATCTCTGTGTCACAAATTAATAATTATATTAAAAACATTTTTGAAGCGGAAGTTCTGCTTCAAAATATTTGTGTGTATGGAGAAGTTGGAAGTTTTAAGATCTCTAATGGAATTGCGTATTTTAATATTCAAGACGATTCAGGATTGTTGTCTTGCGTACTATTTAATGCTGGCAAATTTGAAAACCCTAATGTTGGAGATATGGTTTTAGTTAAAGGTTCTGTAGGCTATTATGCCAAGGGTGGAAAGTTATCTTTTAATGCATATTCGATTGAGCCATATGGCAAGGGAATGCTTTATGAAGCCTTTTTAAAGTTAAAAGCAAAATTGGAAGAAAAAGGCTACTTTGATTTATCTCATAAAAAACCCCTTCCCGAAAGGGTAAAAAGAATAGGAGTTGTTAGCAGTTCTACAGGTGCGGTTATTCAAGATATAATTGATGTTACAAGGCGAAGAAACGATGGAATAGATATTGTTTTATATCCAGTTAAAGTACAGGGTTTAGGCGCCGAAACTCAGATCGCTGAAGGAATTAATTTCTTTAGTGATTATAAAGACGTGGACGTGGTTATTGTTGCTAGAGGCGGTGGAAGTATGGAAGATTTGCAACCATTCAATACTGAAATTGTGGCTGATGCAACATATGCTTGTAAAAAGCCTATAGTTAGTGCTGTTGGGCATGAAACTGATTACACGATTATTGATTTTGTCGCAGATTTAAGGGCTCCAACGCCATCTGCGGGGGCGGAATTGGTGGCTTGGAGAAAAGATATTGAAATGAGCAAAATATTGAATTTGGCAGACGATTTAGAAAGTTCTATTGAAAAGAAAATAAATGAGCGTGCAAATGAATTAAATATTCTAGTTAAGGGATTAACTTATAATGTCTCTTCTTCAATTTCAACAAGTGTAAATAAACTTGATGGATTAAATAGCAAAATGTTTTCAATTATTGAAAACAAATTGATAAAGGCCGAAAGCAATATTTTAAAATATGAAACTGTTTTAACAAAGTCTAATCCTAAAACGCTTGCAGATAAGGGCTTCATTAAGGTGTTAAAAAATGGTAAAATTATAAAATCTGCAAACGAGTTGGAAATTAAAGATGATGTTGTGCTAGATTTTGTTGATGGAAATGTAAATGCACAAATTGTTAATAAACAAACCAAGAGGGTAGAATAATGAATATTGATGAGAAGATTAAAAATTTAAAAGATATAACTGAAAAAATTGAAGATGAAAACATTTCTTTAGATGAAAGTTTAAAACTTTTTAATGATGGAGTTGAATTGGTAAAAGATTGTTACAAATCATTAAACGAAGCAAAAGGCAAGATTACAATTCTAAAGAAAGAAGTTGAAGAATTGAAAGAAGTTCAGTTTGAATAAAGGAAAAAAACATGAAGATATCAAAAATATTTTTTAAAACTTATAGAGAAAATCCTGCAGATGCCGAAATTAATAGCCATAAGTTGTTGGTTAGAGCAGGTTATATAAAGAAACAGGCTGCAGGTATTTATGTATTTTTGCCATTGGGAATTAGGGCATTACATAAATTAACCAATGTAATTAGAGAAGAAATGGACAAGGCTGGTGCATGCGAAACTATCATGAGTAGTCTTCTTCCTATTGAAGTTTATGCAAGTCGTGCAGAGCATTTTGGTGCAAGCATGTTTAGATTAACTGATAGAACAGGCAAAGAGATGTGTTTAGGGCCTTCTCATGAAGAAATCTTTGCCGGCGTGGTTAAAGATGCTGTAACAAGTTATAAACAATTGCCCATTACACTTTATCAAATTCAAACTAAGTTTAGAGATGAAGTTAGATCAAGATTTGGACTTATGAGATGTAAGGAATTCTTAATGAAAGATGCTTATTCTTATGATAAAGATTTGGAAGGATTAGATAAGTCTTATAACATAATGAAAGATGCTTATATAAAGATTTTCAATAGATTGGGTTTGGATTTTGTTATAGTTGATGCAGATAATGGAACAATGGGCGGAGATGCAAGCCAAGAATTTATGGTTAAGTCTAATATTGGTGAAGACGAAATCATTATTTGTAATAATTGCGGTTATGCTGCCAATACAGAGAAAGCAGAATGTAAAGAAGTTATTAATCCTGCAAAATCATCAGGAAAGAAAATGGTTAAGGAGCACACGCCAAATGAGAAAACTATAGCAGATTTGGCAAGATTCTTTAATAAAAATGAAAATGAATTTTTAAAAGCAGTTGTTTATTCATATGATAAAGGCGTGGCAGTTGCGTTAGTTCCGGGGGATAGAGAAGTTGAAGATGTTAAACTTGGTCATGCTTTAGGTAATACAATTAAATTAGAAATGGCTAGCCATGAAGAAATTGAATCAATTGGAAGCGTTGCTGGGTTTGTGGGTGCGATCGGACTTAAAAATTGCGTTGTGATTGCAGATGAAAGTGTTAAGAATATGGCTGATTTTATAATTGGCGCAAACGAAAAAGATTATCACTATGATAATGTTAATCTAAGCAATTTACATATAGATAAATTTGCTGATATAAAGAAAGTTAATGCTGGTGATTTATGTCCACATTGCGGAAAGGAATTATCTTCAATTAGAGGTATTGAAGTTGGTCATATATTTAAGCAAGAAACTAAATATAGTAAGATGCTAGATGTTAAGTATCTAGATGAAAATGGTAAGAGCCAATATATGCAAACTGGTTCTTATGGAATAGGTGTTACAAGAACACTAAGTGCAATGGTTGAACAATTTAGTGATGAAAAGGGAATAATCCTTCCTGAAGAAATTGCACCTTATAGGGTTTATATTATTATTGTTAATTCAAAAGATGAAATTCAAAAGACCTTGGCTGAAGAAATTCATGACACATTACAAGCCAAAGGCGTTGAAGTATTGTTAGATGATAGAAACGAACAAATTGGCGTTAAATTAACTGATGCCGAACTTATTGGTGTTCCACATATTGTAATTGTTGGTAGAGATGCAAAAGAGGGAAAAGTGGAATATATTGAAAGAAAATCTTTAAATAAAGAGATGCTTTCAAAAGATGATATCATTAATAAATTTTAATCTTTTAATTTAATAAATTTTAGATAAACACTATTATATATAATGAATAATTATGAATTTTAATAGTGTTTTTCTTGTTTTAAATATATTATTTAGTGCTTAATATAGGCTTAAACTTAAGAATGCATAAATATAAAAATTTTTATGAATAAATATGCAAAAATAAGTTGCATAAAAAAATATATTATTGTATAATTATAAAAAATTACAAATTAAAACTAGGAGATTTTAAGATGGCTCGTAATTCAAGGCAATCAAAAATTTTAGAAATCATATCTCAAAATGAAATTGAAACTCAAGAAGAATTGGTTGATGCTTTAAAACAAGCAAAGTTTGATGTAACTCAAGCAACAATTTCTAGAGATATTAAAGAATTGGGTTTGATTAAGATTTTGTCTGATTCAAAAAAATATAAGTATGCAATTGTATCTTCTTCAGTTCAAACTATATCAAATAAGAATTTGGCTATCTTAAAAGAATGTATTATTTCTTTGAAAACTGCTATGAATTTGTTAGTTGTTAAAGTTATGAAAGGTACTGCAAGTTTTGTTTCTGCCTTAATTGATCAACTTGGCATTGCTCAAATTCTAGGTTGTACATATGGTGATGATACGGTTATGGTCATAACTGAAGATTTGGAAGATTCTTATGCTGTTAAGGAAAAACTTTCAGGAATCATTGTTAAATAATTGACAGGGCTAAACCCTGTTTTTTTATTTTTAATTTAGAATAAATGTACTAATTTGGTTTGATATTTTTTGATTATTTGATATAATTAGATTGAAGGTTGCTATTATGATAAAAACTCTTAAGATAAAAAATATTGCATTAATAGATGAAGTTAAAATTGAATTTGGTAAAGGATTTAATATTCTTACTGGTGAAACGGGTGCTGGTAAATCTATAATTATTGATTCCTTGAATTTTTTGCTTGGCGCAAAGGCAGATAAATCCCTAATAAAAGAAGGTACAGATATTGCATTTGTGGAAGGCGCTTTTGAGATTGACGAAACAAATAATGATTTGTTAAACTTGTTTTCCGGGTTTGATTTAGAACTTGAAAACGTTGTTAAACTTTCAAGGAGAATGACAAGAGATAATAAAAACGAGTGTAGGATTAATAATGAAATATTTACATTGTCGTCATATAAAAAACTAACCGCTTTGCTTGTAGATATCTTTGGTCAGCATGATAATTTTATTTTACTTGATAACAAAAATCATTTAATGTTTTTAGATTCATATTGCGGAAAAAGTTTAACTAAACCCAAAGAAATATTATCTGATAGTATAAAACTTTTAAAAGATATAGATAAATCACTAAAGGATTTGGGCGGAGTTGGTGAGAATAGAGAAAAAGAAATTGAACTTATCAACTTTGAAATAAATCAAATTGAAGAAGCAAACTTAAAGGTTGGCGAAGAGGATGAACTCGCAGATAAAAAGAAATTAATATTGAATAGTGAAAAAATTTTTGATGCAATTAAAGAAGCAAACGATAATTTGCAATATAACGTAAGTCTAGAGAATTATATCAAATCGGCAATTAATGGTTTAAATTCAGTAAAAAATATAGATGAAGATCTGAATTCGTTTGTTGAGAGACTACAAAACTTAAGATATGAGATTATAGATATTTGTGATGATTTGAAAGATAAAGAAAAAAGTTTGGATTTTAGCGAAGACGAACTTAATCGAATTGAAGAAAGATTAGATTTTATAAAGGATTTAAAGAGAAAGTTTGGCAATTCAATTGAAGAGATATTTGAGTACTTAGAAAAATCTAAAGCAAGATTATCAAAACTTGAAAATGCTGAAGTTGAACTTAATAAATTAATTATAGAAAGAAATACATGTCTAAAAGAGATTTTCAGCGAATGTATTGAAATCCAAAAAATTCGTAAAGAAAAGGCAAAACTATTTGAAACTGCCATTCTTACCGAATTAAAAGATTTAGGTATGAAAAGTGCAAGTTTCAAAATTGATTTTAAAAATGAACTTAGCATTGAAAATATCGAGAAATTTGTTAGTCCTAATGGTGCTGATGAAATTGAGTTCTTATTTAGCGCGAACTTGGGTGAGCCAGTTAAACCTATGCAAAAAATCATCTCTGGCGGTGAGTTGAGCAGATTCTCATTAGCGTTGAAATGCGTGGTTAACAATATGGATAGTTTTAAAACTTTTGTTTTTGATGAAATTGATACCGGTATTGGTGGTGCAGTGGGCTCAGTTGTCGCAAAGAAGATATCTAAAATTTCAAAACATAATCAGGTTCTATGTATCACACACTTGGCTCAAATTGCATCTTTTGCAGATAATCATTATAAGGTTGTAAAGTTTGAAAAGGACGATAAAACTTTTACAAGTATGCAATTACTAAATAAAGACGAAAGAGTGGCTGAAATTACAAGAATGATAGGTATAATGGACAACGCAGATTATGCTAAATTGCATGCCACAAAACTTATTGAAGAAAGTGAAAACTTTAAAAAAGTATTATGTTAAAATTAAATACAATTTCCCGTATAATTTTTAAGATTTTATTGATACTAAAAGTATATTAGGTTTTAATATTCGACAAATTTTTTAAATTATAAAGGAGAGAAAAATGCGATTAGTTAAATGGAAAAATATATTATTTATACTAATTGCAATTTTTTTTGTTTATTATTTTATAAACTTCCCATTTGAGAAGTTAAATAATCTGAGTGATGGGGACGTTTTAACTCAAGCAGAATTTGATTCGTTAAAATCAAGCAACTTTATTAATAGTGACTTGTTGACAAATGCATTTAGCCCTGAGTATGATGAAGAGATAAAAGAATATGTTGTTAAATATAAATTATTCAATTTAATAAATATCAAAAACCTTAAAGTAAAGGTTGTAGATAATCTAAACTTTTATGCGGGTGGCGATTGTTTGGGCTTCAGTTTAAGAAGTAAAGGAACTATTATTGTTGGTGGAAACTATATTCTGACAAACGAAGGCAAGAAAAATCCGTTTAAGGATAGCGGGCTAAAAATTGGTGATGTTATTATAAAACTTAACGATTTTGAAATAAATAATAGTAGTGATATTGTAAATTTTTTGGAAGGGTATATTGGGACTGATAGCGTAAATTGTACTGTAATAAGAGAAAATGAAATTTTAAATTTTTCAATTGCTCCAGCCCTAGATATTCAGTCCAAATCGTATAAATTGGGCGTGTGGGTGAAAGATACAACATTGGGCGTTGGCACATTAACATTTTTAAATGATGAAACTTCTAGGTTTGGGGCTCTTGGACATGCTGTGAGTATTGGTGAAAACAAAAAAGGTTACGATATAAGCGATGGTTCAATCTATGATTGCAGAGTAATCGGCGTTAAAGAAGGAGAGGGTGGAAAAGCAGGTCAACTTATGGGGACATTCTCTGAGTATCAAAAACCATTGGGAAATATTGAAAAAAACTGTGAATATGGTGTTTTTGGCAACTTAACTGAAGATGCTTTAATTGAATTTGTTGAAAAGAAATCGCCAATAGAGATTGGTGGAAGAGCCACTGTAAAACCGGGGAAGGCAAAGATTTTATCTTGTATTGATGGTAAAAAAATTAAGAGTTATGATATCGAGATTATAAAAACTAATTTTCAAAAGAGTTCCAATGAAAAAAGCATGGTTTTAAGAGTAATTGATGCGGAACTTTTGAAAAAAACTGGTGGAATAGTACAAGGTATGAGTGGTAGTCCAATTATTCAGAATGGCAAACTTGTTGGTGCAGTAACACATGTGTTCTTAAATGACGCAAGTAAGGGATTTGGAATTTATGTGGATTGGATGGTGGAACAATAGGGGCTTGACTTTTAACCTTCATTTTGTTAATATAAAAATGTGGGGGAAGTTATGAGAATATCAAGCAGAATATTTAAAAACATCTTAAAGCATCAAAATGAAAATTATAGAAATAAGGTTTTTAATAATCTTAGTGATAGTGATATTAATTTTGCTTTAAAGCAATTAGATAAAAATAATGGCTTAATTCTAGATGTTGTAATAGATTTTTGCGATTTAGAAGTTGAGTTTTTTAATTTCACAGATTTCTATAATAGTAGGCTTTTTACTGTAAACGACGATAAAAATATGCATAGTTTAAAAAGTAATGTTGCATCTGAGATTTTTCTTTCTAATGAAATAATAAAGGCCGTAATTAGAAAGACTGGGGAGAAAGAAGGTTGCTTTAGTTTAGAACAATGTGCTAAGATTGATAAAGTTTTTCAATCTGGAACTTGGGAAGATTTTTCACCAAGAAATTTAGCATTTTGTTATCCCAATAATATTGATGTTTTGGATTTTCCAAAAGTTTTAGATAGAGATATTTGCTTGAACTTTTTTGTAGATCCGCTGTTTGAGAACGTAGAAGGCGATAAGGTTCTTCAAACTAAAATAAATGATTATGTATCAAGAAATAGAATTCTAACTAATGTTTTTAATGGTAAAAATCAATTAATATCCGCATATAACTCGGCTAGTGAAGTTATTCAGCCCATGCACGATTTTGATTGTTATACAGGGATTGATTATACAAAAGAAACAAATTTGTAACGAATGAAAATTTATATAAATTAGTTAAAAATGTGTTGTAAACCCTTGACAAATGACTAAAGTTGATGTAAAATACTCGTGGTTAAGAAACAAGTAGAAGTTCACTTCTCACCTAACGAAGCGTTAAGTTTGCATTTGTTAGAGTAAAACATATTTTTGTTTTTTGTGAGGAGTGGGTAATAATTTACTCACTTTTTCTTTAAAATTTTTTGGAGGTAAACCACTATTAAAGAGTTATTAATTAACGAACAGATCACAGTAAGTCCAGTAAGATTAATTGGAAGTGATGGAACTCAGCATGGAATAGTTGAGTTAAAACAAGCCATGGAGTTGGCTGAAAAGGAAGGCTTCGATTTAGTTTTGCTTTCACCTAATGCCACGCCACCTGTATGCCGTGTTATGGATTATGGTAAGCATAGATTTGATATGGCAAAAAGGGAAAAAGAAGCCAAGAAAAAGCAAAAGGTTGCAGAAGTTAAGGGTATGCAATTAAGTTTGAATATTGCAGAAAATGATATGCAATTTAAAGCCAAGAATGTAAGGAAATTTTTATTAAATGGCGATAAAGTAAAAGTTTCTTTAAGAATGTTTGGTCGTCAACTTGCTAATCCACAAATGGGTATGCCTATTATGGAAAAATTTTACGAAATGCTTAGTGATGTTTGCACAATTACAAGTAAACCAGAATTGAATGGCAAACAAATTATAATGGTGTTATCACCAAATACTACAAATAATAAAAACTAATATATTAAGGAGAAAACATTATGCCTAAAATGAAAACAAACTCTAGTGCAAAGAAGAGATTTAAATTAAAAAAATCTGGAGTTATTAAAAGAAACAAACAAAACCATCGCCATATCTTAACAAAGAAATCTCAAGATAGAAAAAGAGGCTTAAGAAAAGCAACTTATGTTAAGAAATCTGATGAAAAGAATATCAAGGCAATGCTTGGTGCTTAAAGGGAGAGAAAATTATGAGAATTAAAAGAGCAGTTAACGCAGTTAAGAAAAGAAGAAAAACTTTAAGAGCAGCAAAGGGCTATTGGGGTTCAAGAAGCAAACTTTATAGAGTTGCTAAACAAGCCGTTATGAAGAGCGGACAATATGCTTATGTTGGTAGAAAATTAAGAAAAAGAGATTTCCGTCAACTTTGGATTGCAAGAATTAATGCTGGTTGCAGAATGAATAATATGTCTTATAGCCAATTTATGCATGGTCTAAAATTAGCAAACATTTCTTTAGATAGAAAAGTTTTGGCTGATATCGCAGCAACTGATGCTAATGCATTCACAAAACTTGTAGAACAATCAAAAGGTGCTATTGCAAACGCTAGATAGTTCTAAATTCTTAAATTTAGGAAACATTTATGATTATAGAAAGTAAAGATAATAAATTAATCAAATATGCCAAACAGATTCAAATAAAAAAATATTCGAGTCAGTTTGGCGAATGTTTTTTAGAGACGGAAAAAGTTGTGTTTGATTGTTTAGATAAAAATATGGAAGTTTCCACTATTTTTGTACTAAACACAAGTTTAAAAAAATACGAGAAAAGATTAAAAAATGTCAGTTCTAATATTTATCAAATAACGCAGAAAATTGCTGATATCTTGAGTCAAACAAGTAGCGGAGCGGATATATTTGCCTGTGCAAAGATTCCGAATAAGTTTATTGATTTAAAATATGATATAGTTGTTTTAGAAGGTTTGCAAGATCCTGCTAATATCGGAGCAATTATCAGATCTGCTTTAGCGTTTAATTTTAAAAACATTATAGCAATTAATAGTGTGTATCCTTATGTTAATAAAACTATTCGTAGTAGTATGACATATATATTTGATTGTAATTATAGAGAAATGACTTTTGAAGAGTTTAAAAACTTTAAAGAGAAAAATGGTATAAAAATTGTAGTTGCAGATATGGAAGGAAAAGATATTTCCACATGCGATAGTTTTCCAAAGAATTTGGCTTTAGTTATTGGAAACGAAGGTCAAGGTATAAGTGAGAAAATGAAAAATTTGGCTGATAACGTTGTTTCTATCAAAATGGAAAATGGCGTTGAAAGTTTAAATGCAAGTGTTTCTGCAAGTATTATAATGAATAAAATAAAGGAGAAAAATTATGTCAGGTCATAATAAATGGTCATCAATTAAACATACAAAAGAAAAAAATGATGCTCAAAATGCCAAGATGTTTACTAAAATTGGTAGAGAAATCGCAGTTGCTGTAAAACTTGGTGGGGCAGACCCTAATAGTAATCCAAAACTTAAGAATTTGATTACTAAAGCAAAAAGTGTTAATATGCCTAATGATAATATTCAAAGGGTTATTAAAAAATCTTCAGGTGAACTTGGTGGAGTTAACTATGAAGAGATAACTTATGAGGGTTATGGTCCTGCAGGTAGTGCAATTATCGTTAATTGCCTAACTGATAATAAAAACAGAACAGCCAGCGATGTTAGACATAATTTTGATAGATTTGGTGGAAGTTTAGGATCAACAAATTGTGTTTCATATTTGTTTAATAGAAAAGGTTTAATTATTGTTGAGAAAGGAATTGGTTTTACTGATGATGATATCATGATGAATGCAATTGAAGCCGGCGCTGATGATGTAAACATCTTAGATGATTGTATTGAAATTTATACAACCACAGATGCATTTGACTCAGTTAAGGAATACTTTGATGCTCATAATATTCCAACAGTTTCAGCATCTATTGATTTAATTCCATCTAGTTATGTAACTCTTCCTGAAGATAAAATCACTTCATTTAATAAGTTGATTGATGCATTGAATGATAATGATGATGTTCAAGAAGTTTATCATAACGTTGATAATGCGGACGTTGAATAAAACAAATATTCTAAAAAGTAAATTATTCATTTGACTTAAAAGTGAAATAAATATAAACTAAGTATGATAGGAAACTATCATATTTTTTTAAAGCGAGTGAATTTTGAGAATTTTAGGAATAGACCCAGGCCTAGCCATTGTTGGCTGGGGAGTAATAGATAAAGATAGAAATGGAATTAAAGTTGTGGATTATGGCGTTGTTACAACTGATAAAGACACTCCATTCCCGATTAGATTAAAACAAGTATATAATGGTGTTAGTAGATTAATAGAGTTGCATAAGCCTGACGCTGTTGCAATGGAAGAATTGTTTTTTAATACTAATACTACAACTGGTATTGCAGTGGCGGAAGCAAGAGGGGTGGCATTGCTTGCAGGTATTCATAAAACAGATAAATTATATGAATATACACCTTTGCAAATAAAACAAGCGTTGACAGGCTATGGTAGAGCCGATAAGCAACAAGTTCAGTATATGGTTAAGGCGATATTAAATTTAAAGGCAATCCCAAAACCTGATGATGCGGCTGACGCTTTGGCTGTTGCACTTTGTCATGCAGAAACAAGTTTGGTGCTTGCTGATACGATAATTAAATAGGAGTTTTATAATGTACGCATATTTAAAAGGAATTATAGAAGAAAAAATAAATAATACAATTGTGATAGATATAAACGGTGTTGGTTATGAATTGTATGCTTCAACAAACACGTTAGAACAATTGCCTTCAGTTGGAGAAGTGGCAACAGTTTATTCTTATCTGCATGTTAGAGAAGATGCCTTTATATTGTTTGGCTTTGCCACTAAACAGGAAAAAGAAGTGTTCTTGAAATTGATATCTGTTTCTGGTGTTGGAGCAAAAACTGCGGTTGCAATACTTTCTGGTATCTCACCACAAAATCTAATTAGTGCTGTGATGATTAGTGATGTTAAAACAATTGGTTCTATAAAAGGTATAGGAAAGAAAACTGCAGAGAGAATAATAGTTGAATTGAAAACATCTCTTGGAGCATTACAAGGTATTGCAAGTATTCCATTGATGGATTATATGAATGAAGCATCAACCAACGCACAAGATGAAGCGATTGATGTTCTTACTGGAATGGGCTTAAGTAAAATGGAAGCCTTGAAGATTGTAACCTTGGTGGCGGGAAAAGATGATACAACCGAGCAGATAATTGAAAAAGCATTAAGAAATATGAATTAGGAGACCAATATGGAATTAGAAGATGAAAGATTTATCACTAGCACAAAGTCGCTAGATGAAACTGAAGTTGAAAATACTTTAAGACCCACATCTATGAATGATTATGTTGGTCAAGATAAGATAAAGAATAATTTGGAAGTTTATATTCAAGCAGCAAAGAAAAGAGGCGATGCTTTGGACCATGTGCTTTTATATGGGCCTCCAGGACTTGGTAAAACAACGCTTGCTCATATTATCGCTAATGAATTAGGTTCTAATATAAAGATTACAAGTGGACCAGCCATTGAAAAGGTGGCGGATTTGGCAAGTATTTTAACCAACCTTAATGAACATGATGTTTTATTTATAGATGAAATTCATAGGCTTTCTAGAGCGGTTGAAGAGATTTTATATCCTGCATTGGAAGATTATGCATTGGATTTTATTTTGGGCAAAGGACCAAGTGCAAGAACAATGCGTTTGAAATTAAAGCCTTTTACGCTTATTGGAGCAACAACAAAGGCTGGAATGCTTACTGGTCCGCTTAGAGATAGATTTGGTGTAATATGCAGATTGGAAATGTATTCTAACGAAGAACTTTCGAATATTATCACGCGTTCTGCAAAAATCTTGGACATGGAGATTGAGCCAGATGCAAGTATGGAACTTGCCAAACGTAGTCGTGGAACACCTAGAATTGCAAACAGATTTTTAAAAAGAATTAGAGATTTCGCTGAAGTAAGAGGCGAAAAAACTATTTGTAAAGAAACTGCAAAACTTGCCCTAGATAGGCTTGAAGTTGATGAGTTGGGATTGGACTACACAGATAGGAAAGTTCTATTAACATTGATTGATAAGTTCCATGGTGGACCTGCAGGACTTGAAACTTTAGCGGCTGCAACTGGAGAAGACTCTAATACAATTGAAGATGTTTATGAGCCTTACTTATTGCAATTAGGATTTATTGCAAGAACTCCTAGAGGAAGAGTGGCGTTGCCTAACGCATATAAACATTTCGATAGAAAATTATCAGCACAAAAACAAGAATATTTAAAAATGTATATTGAAGAAGAAAATAAAGATGAATAAAGATATTTATGATATAAACACTTATGATTATCATTTACCTGAAGAACTGATTGCTCAAACACCAGTTGAGCCTAGAGATAGTTCAAGATTAATGGTTTATGATAGAACAAATAAAAAGATAGGACATAAGCATTTCTATGATATTGAACAATATTTAAAGAAAGGCGATGTTTTAGTTATTAATAATACACGTGTTATTCCTGCCAGATTAATGGGAGAAAAGGTTGAAACAAAAGCAAAGATAGAAGTCCTATTACTAAAAAGAATTAATCTGACTGATTGGGAAGCGTTGTTGAAGCCGGGCAAAAGAGCAAAAAAAGGAACAATAGTAAAGTTTTCAGACGAACTTTCAATGGAGGTTTTGGAAGATACAGATTTTGGCGGAAAGATTGTAAGATTTAATTTTGATGGCAAATTTGAAGAAATTTTAGATAGGATAGGAATTATGCCATTGCCACCATATATAAAACAAAAATTGAAGGATAAATCCAGATATAATACAATTTATTCTAAGATTAATGGTAGTGCTGCTGCTCCAACGGCAGGATTGCATTTCACTAAAGAGTTACTTGAAAGATTAAGAAATAAAGGCGTAATTATAACGGAAGTTTTATTGCATGTTGGACTTGGAACATTTAGGCCTGTTGATGAGAATAATATAAAAGATCATAAGATGCATAGTGAACATATTGAAGTTAGTAAGGAAACTTGCGATATTGTAAACCAGGCAAAGAAAGAAGGCAGACGAGTTATTGCAGTTGGAACAACTAGTATTAGGACATTGGAGAGTTCTTGTGATGAGAATGGATTATTAGTACCAACAAATAAAGAAACAAGTATATTTATCTACCCTGGATATAAGTTTAAGATAATTGATGGTATTATAACAAACTTCCATTTGCCTAAAAGTACTCTTATTATGTTGATATCAACTTTTGCAGGTATTGATGAAACTATGGAATTGTATAGAATTGCAGTAGAAGAAAAATATAGATTTTTCAGTTTTGGAGATGCAATGTTTTTGTATTAAATATTGCATTTTCTATTTAATTATGTTAAACTTGCCAAGTTAAAAGGAAATAGTAATGGATAAATTTAGTTATGAAACAATAAAGGTATGTAAGCAATCGGGTGCGAGAATCGGTATTCTTCATACTCCACATGGAGATATTGAAACCCCAGTATTCATGCCAGTGGGAACTCAAGCTACAGTTAAAGGCTTATGTCCTGAAGAATTGAAAACAATTAATACTCAAATTTTGTTAAGTAACACTTATCACTTGTTCTTAAGACCGGGTGAAGAGATTGTTAAGAATGCTGGAGGATTACATTCTTTTATGCATTGGGATAGACCAATACTAACAGATAGTGGTGGTTTCCAGGTGTTTTCATTATCGGATCTAAGGAAGATAACTGATGATGGTGTTGAATTTAGATCGCATTTAAGTGGAGCAAAACATTATATAACTCCCGAAAGAGACATGCAAATTCAAGAAGATTTGGGTGCAGATATAATTATGGCTTTTGATGAATGTACTACATGGGGTACAAGTTATGATAAGAGTAGAAAGGCAATGGAGAGAACATTGTCTTGGTTAGATAGATGCTATAAGTATCATAAGAATGATAATCAGGCATTATTTCCAATAGTACAAGGAAACTTCTTTAGTGATTTAAGATTAGAGAGTTTAGAGAGAACAAAACCATATATTAAATATGGAATGGGAATTGGTGGATTATCTGTTGGCGAACCTAAAGAGAAGATGTATGAAATGTTAGATGTGTTAAAACCACATTTGCCTGAGAATGTCCCACATTACTTAATGGGGGTTGGAAGTCCTGATTGTATCTTAGAAGGAGTTGTAAGGGGAATAGATATGTTTGATTGTGTTCTCCCAACTAGAATAGCAAGAAATGGTACTGCGTTTGTCCCAACAGGTAAAGTTGTAATAAGAAATGCTAAGTATAAAGATGATTACACTCCATTAGACGAAACATGTGATTGTTATACATGTAGAAATTATACAAAGGCATATTTAAGACATTTGATTAATGCAGATGAAATATTAGGTGGTAGATTACTAAGTATTCATAACATAAGGTTCTTAACACATCTTATGGAACAAATTAAAGATGCTATAAGAAACGATAGGTTATTAGACTTTAAAGAAGAATATTTAAAAAATTTTAAGATTTAACAAAAATATGTAAAATTCTTTTTAATATAAAAGGATAGTTTGTTATAATCTATTATTAAAAATAAATTAGGAGATAGATATGAAATTTTTATTAGAAGGTTCTGCTGCAACAACTGGTGGCGGATTATCAAATTTATGGTTTTGGGGAATCTTGATTTTAGGTATTGCAATTTTATTCATTTTTTCTAGTATGAGAAATAAAAAGGAAATGCAATCCAGACAAAATTTAAATGATTCTTTAAAGAAGGGTGCTAAGATTATAACTTATTCTGGTATTTATGGAACAATCGTTAGCATGAGAGAAACAACAGATGGAAAGGTGGTTGTTATTGAAACTGGAGATGACGATCATAAATCCTATATGGAAATTCACGGAAATTCTATTGCATCTTTAGATACAAAGGAAATGGTTGTGTTAGATGAAAATGGAAATGATGTAACAAATAAAACTGTTGGAACAAAAGAAGAACCAAAAGAAGAAATTAAAGAAGAGCAACCAGAAGTAAAGGAAGAAGTTAAAGAAGAAAAGGTTGACCAACTAGAAAGTAAACCTAAAAAATCAAGAAAGAAAGTTGAAAGAGAAAAAAGATAAATTTATAGCACTTGAAAAAGAAAACAATCCTTAGAATTGTGTTTTTTAGCATCAAGTGCTTTTTGTTTACGAAGGAGGAGAGTGAAAGACGTGTTGATAGATAAAAATATAGAAAGCAAAGAACCTGTGTTTGAAAATAATACAATGATTGCAGTTAAGTCAAACAATTTAAAATTTAATACATTAGTTGGTTCTTATGTTATAATTCCGAAATCTCAAGTTGGTTCTCCGTTTGAATTGTCCTATGAAGAATGGGAAGACTCTAGACTCCTGTTATTAGAAGTTAAAGAGTATTTAGACAAAAGATATAAACCTGATGGATATAATATAGGGTGGAATGTTGGGAAAGTTGCAGGACAAGAAGTTGCACACGCTCATATGCATATTATTCCAAGATATGCTGATGAGCCATATTATTCCAAGATATGCTGATGAGCCATATTCTGGGAAAGGAATAAGATATTGGTTTAAGCAGCCAGAAAATATCAGAAAATCGTTGCAAGATAATAATGATCAGCCCATTTATTGAAATAATTTGTTTATTTATTTCTGATCTGTTCTAATAACTTGTCTGTGCTCATAATATATTTTAAATATAGGAGTTGTTTATGGGTACAAAAAGTTTGGAATTAAAAAATAAGAATTTTATTTTAGACATATTGAAAGGTACTATATATGCGATAGCGATTTCGTTGGTTTTGATTTTAGTTTTTGCATTGTTGATTAGATTTTTAAACATTCCAGATTCTTTTATCATGCCAGCAAATCAAGCAATTAAGATAATTAGTATTTTTCTAGGATGCTTTTGGGCGTTAAGGGGAACTGATAAAGGTTTCATTAAAGGTTGTATAATTGGAATGGTTTATTCGATATTATCATATTTAATATTTTCAATCCTTTGCGGAAACTTTAAATTCGGATTTACAACATTTAGTGATATTTTGTTCTCGCTGGTTCTTGGCGGGATATGCGGAATATTGTGTGTTAATATAAAAACCAGAAAAAATAGATAGTAATTAAAAAACTTAAGATTTGTTGGTCTTAAGTTTTTTTATGTTAATTTTTCTTTGAATTTTAGGTTTATTTTGTTATTATTGTAGTATAATTTATATATTATTAATTGACTTGATTTGTAAAATTGTTTATAATAATTAAGTTTAAGAAAGGAGAAACTGTAAATGAAAAAGAAAAGTTCTATTTGTAACTTTATTATACTTACTCTTCTAGTTTTATTACTATTGGTTTTTTCATTTATTAGTTTTCGCGTTCCAACCACAAATTATATATTCAAAGGGTTCTTCAATGCAATACCTAATGGAATAGAATACGATGGTGGCGTGATGGCTATATATGATATTGAAACATTAGATGCAGAAGATAATTTAGATAATGCTATTGAAAAAGCAATGCATAGAGTTCAAGATTTATTGGCAAAGGATTATAACGAAACCGTCGTTTCTAGAGTGGGTGACAAGATCAAAGTTGTTGTTCCTGACAAAACAATAAGCAGAAATTATACTGTGGGCTTTGTTGAATTTGCAACTGAGCAAGTTAAAGAAGGGGCAGAGTTTGTTGCTAAGTTAAATGGTTCTCATATTAAAAAAGCGCAATATATGTCTGCTAATGGTACTGCAACAGTTTATATTGAATTTACTGACGAAGGAAAAGATATCTTAAAGGATTTAACAAAATCTGCAACTTCTTCTGCGCCTGTAACGTTGTATGTATACGTAGATCAGAAATATGATACTGATAGTTCATATAATTATTATTCTGCTGTATCAGTTCAGGGAACAATAGAAAATGGGTTTATTCAACTATCTGGTGGTTCAACTATCACAACTAAGGCAACTGCAACTGCTTTTGCAAACAAGATTGAAAGCGGAACAATCGGCGTTAATATGAAAATTAATGGTGCAGAAATGCAAGTTAGTCCAACTTTGAATAAAACTGCTGTTATTATTTCAGAAGTTATACTTTTGTTATTGGTAATTGCATCAATCTTATTCATGATCCTAAAATATAAAGAATTGGGATTGGTTGCAAGTTTTAATATGATAATTTTTGCAACATTAACAGTTGTTGCCTTGTCTTTAACATCATTAATTGAATTGTCAACAGCAACTCTTTTGGGTGTAATGATTTCGTATGCAATAGTATTTGTTAATCATATTATATTTATTGAAAATATTAAAGGCGATTATGAAAGCGGAAAGAAATTCTTACCTTCATTTAAGAGCGGTTATATAAAAACTATTCCTCTAATGATTGATTTATATTCAGTTATGTTTGGTTTATCAATCTTAGGATTATGGCTTGCTAATGGAGCATTGAAGAGTTTTGCAATCGTATTCTTGTTTACGTCTCTAATCGGTGCATTTATGTCTATGTTGATGTTTAGGGGCTTAACAAAACTTTATTTGAATATAAATAACTATGATGCTAAGAAAGTAAATTTTAGAAAGGTGGAACAGGCAGATGAAAAATAATAATGAAAAAAATTGCTTATCAAATAAAATGTCAAATGCTTGTTTGAAAAATGATAAAGTTTATGGAAACTTTAAAGTAAGCATTTTGATTTGTGCAATATTATTTGCAGTTGCAACGGTTTTCTACTTGTGTTTTGGTTTGAATTTTTCAAAAGAATTGGCAACTAGATATGTTATAAGCGTAGATTTTAAAGATACAATTTCTTCTGAAAAAATTGTAGAATATAAAGAAGACTTGAAGACTTTATCTAATGATAATGGTTTTTATAATCTTTATTTTGTGGAAGCAGGAGAAGTAACAACTACTGAACTTATCTTAAATATTATCCCTAACGGAAATGAGGAGAATATTACAGCAAAATTAAGTGCTCTATCTGATGCAATTGAAAGTAAATATATTGCAGATATTCCGCAAATTGCTGTTGGGGAAGCAGAATTAGAAACTTATTCATTCTATAATTTTGCTAAAGCACCACTAATTGCTTTAGCGGTATTAACACTTGCTTTATTTATCTTTATTTGGATTAGATTTGAATTGGTTACGGCGGTTGCTAGTGTGCTACAAAATATCTTTGGCGTGGCTATGCTGTTTGCTTTGATGGTAATTTGTAGAGTTCCAATTTCTGCAACAACTCCGGCAATTTTTGGTTTGTTCGTGGTTGCTTCAACATTAATTTATCTTATGGTTTCTGATAAAATCAGACAAATGGAATTGGGTGAAAGTAAGTTAACAAATAAAGAAATTATTGCTGTGGCAAGTGGAAAAATCATGCCTAGTATTTTGCTAGTTATGTTGTTTAGTGTCGTTGTAATAATTCCATTTATGATTTATTTATTGGTGGTTTCTTCTAGTGCTGTATTTATAATGATAACATTATTGATTGCATTAGTTTTGAGTTTCCTATCGGGTTTCTATTTTGCACCTTCTTTCTGGGTTGAGACTTATAGAAGAGAAAAAGATAAAAGATTAAATGCAAAGATTGAAAGAATGCATAAAAAAGAACAAGAGAAAGCAACAAAAAAAATAAAGAAAGAAAATGAAGAAGAGAACGAAAAGATTATGGTTTAAACTTTAAGCACCAAAATTTAGTGCTTTGAGAAAAATAATTAATTAATGCCTCAAAGCAAATTTGAGGCATTAATTTTTGAGGAAAAGATTTGGAATTTAAGAGAAAAAAAGAGATAAAATTTAATAATAAAATTATTAGTAATATTAGTAGTGATGTTGACCTAGATGAAAATGTTATTAAACTTTTATTTATGCGCGGATTTGACACAGAAGATAAAATCAAAAGGTTTTTGAATCCTGATGAAGATAGTTTTCATAATCCTTATGATCTATTAAATATGGATGAGTTAATAGATAAGATTAAAGAACATATTGATAAAAAGAGCAAAATTGTTATACTTGGGGATTATGATACTGATGGAATTAGTGCTTCTGCTATTATGTATAAAACATTGTTGGAATTGGGAGTTAATGCAGATGTGTTTTTGCCAAACAGAATAGCAGATGGTTATGGGCTTTCTGTTGAAACAATTGATAAAATAAAGAAACTTCATAATCCTGATTTTATAATTACTGTGGATTGTGGAATTTCCTCTAAAGTGGAAGTTGAGTATTGTAAAAAAATAGGAATTGAGATTGCAATCACAGATCATCATGACATTCCAGATGAGATACCAGATTGTATTGTAGTAAATCCAAAACTAAAAGATCAGAAATATCCATTCAGAGATTTATGTGGTGCTGGCGTTGCTTTTAAAGTTGCGGAAGCAATACTTGGCTTTGACAAGGCAAAAAGATATTTGACGATTGCGTCTTTGGCAACAGTGGCAGATATAGTTCCGTTGACTGACGAAAATAGGGCGATTGTATACTTTGGTTTAAAAAATCAAAAGAGAGATTTGCCTTTGGGATTAAGAAAGTTATTGGAAAGATTAAAATTTACACAAAAAATAACTTCCGGAGATATTTCTTATAAACTTGCTCCAAAGATAAACGCAAGTGGAAGAATGGGAGACGCAATAATTTCCTTTTACTTATATATTGAAGAAGATTTACAAAAAATAAATAAATACATTGATATGTTGTTGGAAATGAACGAAAAAAGATTAACAGAAACCAACAATATTACAAATGAAGCGATTGAGCAACTAAAAAACGTAAACATTTCAAAATTAAGTGCAATTGTTGTTTACAATGAGAAATGGGAAAGTGGCGTACTCGGAATAATTAGTTCAAAACTTGTGGAGAATTATAATAGACCTGCGTGTGTTTTAACTAAAGTTGATAATGTTTATAAAGGAAGCGTTAGAAGCATACCTGCAGTTAATGTTTTTGAAGTTCTAAACAATATAAAAAGTACCCTGGTTCAATTTGGCGGACATAATCAGGCCGCAGGAGTTACGGTTAGTCCTGAGAATTTGGAGAAGTTTAAAAAATCGTTTAATGATTATATCTTCGCAAACTATCCAAGTTCAGATTTCGTGTTTTCTAAGAATTATGATATGGATTTATCTAAGGTTAAAATTACCGAAAAATTTGTGTCTGATATAAACAAATTAGAACCATTTGGTTTGGCGAATGAAAAACCATTGTTTAAGATTTCATTTAATGGTGTAAATGTTGCCAGAATGACAAATTATTTCAATCATATTAAATTACATGTAAATAATATTGAACTTCTTGGCTTTAATATGGGAGATTACGTTTATAATTTAAATAGCAATTGTAATAAAAATGCGATTATTGAATTGAATTTAGAAACATACTATAAAAAGACAAAGATTAAAGGCATTATTAGAAATATAACATTTTCACAATTAAATACGGGTGTAAAATCTGACATAATAAATGCAAGTTATTTATTACAAATGCAATATTTAGATACTCCATCAAACAAGGGTTACAAGGTGCTAGAACCTAATGCAATGATAAAAATGATTAATAAAGAAACTGCGATTAATTCGTTTGGAACTCTGGTTATTGCTAATACTATTGAAAGTTATAATGAATTTATAAATGAAAATAAAAATATAACCAATTTTGATTTGTATAAAATAAACAATACTTTTGGTGAGAATTGCATATTGTTTGCACCTATAAATCTAAACAATTTTAAAAATTATTCGAAGATATTCTTATTAGATCCACCAGTTCATCAGGGATATGTTAATAAATTATCAGCCTTAGATGCGGAAGTTTATATCCCTAATAAACATATAGATCTTAGTCTATTTAAAAAGGTAAGAGCGGATAGAGATACATTCGCAAAATATCATAATGCTATTAAATTTGGACAAATAAAGAATATAATTGGTGGTGATTTCTTTGATTATTTTGAGAAACTTAAGGCATTAAATCCGCAATTTTCACTTAACATAACACAAATGGTGTTTGTTGTTATGGTACTAAATGAGTTGGGGATTATAGAAATAAAACAATATCAATTAGTGTTAACAAATGTAAGAAGTGAATTGAAAAACTCTAAAATTTATAATTTTATTAAAGCATTGTGCTAAAAGGTAAAAAATGGAAGATTTTTTAAAAGAGATTAAAAATAATTTTAATAATGAACAGTGTGAGACAATTGAAAATACTTTAAATATTTTAAAGGACAATTTGCAGGAAGATAAAGTTTATAATATCAAGTTTGCAGAAAAACTTGGATTATCTATTATTGAAAATAAACTTGGTTTTCATTCAGTAGTTGCTGGGCTTTATTTTCCTTTTATCAAATTAGGAATTGAAATTCCAAATAAAAATAAACTGGAAGAAGAAACTCAGTTTTTAATCTCTTTACTTGAGAACTTGGAAACTTTAAATCTCGAAACAAAAGAAGAACAACTTGAAGGTGTTAAAAAGATGTTTATTAGCATCGCAAAAGAAATGCGAGTGGTTATTATAAAATTGCTTATTGAAGCCTTAAAGTTGGATTACATAGATAAGTTTTCTCAAGAAGATTTAGAAAAAATGATGAAGGTTATAACAGATATTTATTCTCCAATTGCATCGATGCTTGGAATGAGCCAGATAAAAAATAAGTTTGAGAATGCAACCTTTAAATATTATAAACCAAAGATGTATGAGGAATTATCCAAGGTTTTAAGTGAGTACTTTGAAGAAAGAAACCAATCAATCAAAGATGTGATTGATAAGATTAGAAAAGAGATTCAAGTAATTTCTCCACACAACCTGGTTTATGGCAGACAAAAACAAATGGCCAGTATTGCTAAAAAATTACAGAGTAAGGATATGTCTGTAAACTCACTCTTAGATGTTTATGGAAGAGATAAAAGTGCTATAAAAAATGTTGAAAATATAAAATTTTCTGAGTTTACATTTAATCATATTGTAGATATTTTGGCTGTTAGAGTGATAGTTGATACTATTGACGAATGTTATGCGGTTCTTGGAAAGATCTTCTCAATGTTCAAACCATTTGGTGATTGTAAGGATTATATTTCGCATCCAAAAGAAAATGGTTATCAGTCAATTCATACAGCAATTGTTTTAGATAATGGAGACCCTGTTGAAGTTCAAATTCGTACCTTTGATATGCATAACTACGCTGAATATGGATTGGCTTCACATTGGGCATATAAGTTTAATAAAAAGGTTGACGCTAACGACGCTAAAATCAATTATTTTAGGTCTATTATGGATTTGTATAAGGAAAAATCCAGCGATGAACTTCTAGAAGTTTTGAAAACTGACGTTTATGTGGGAAGAATATTTGTACAAACTCCGCAAGGGAAAATCTTGGAGTTTCCAGAAGGCTCAACGCCTATAGACTTTGCTTATGGAGTTCATTCTCAAGTTGGAGATACATGCGTTGGGGCAAAGATTAATGGAAAGATGGCAACATTAAGCACGTTGTTAAAAAATGGCGATGTTGTTGAGATTATTACAAGTCCTTTATCAAAGGGACCTTCTAGAGATTGGTTAAAGATTTGCAAAACTGCAGGGGCTAAATCTAAAATAAATTCTTTCTTTAAAAAATCAATGAAAGAAGATAATATAAAGAAAGGGAAATCAATGTTTGATGCCTATTGTAAGGCAAAAAATGTACCAGTTTCTAAGGTTTGGCAGGAGTCTTACTTGAATGAAGTGTTGGAAAGATACTCGTTCACGTCAATTGATGATATGTTGGCATCAATCGGATATGGTGGAATCACATCAAATCAAATATTTAACAAATTGTATAAACTTTATAAAGATGATATAGAGGAAGAGCAAAATTTAAAAGGCGTAATGCCAGGAGTAATTAAAGAACATAATCATTCCGATCAGGTTTCCGTTAGGGGTTACTCTAATATGTTGGTTAAATTCGCAAAATGTTGTAATCCATTGCCGGGAGATGAGATTACGGGCTATGTTTCAAGGGGGAAAGGTGTAACAATTCATAGAGCAGATTGTGCGTCATTAAAACTATGCGAATTTGACAGATTAATTGAATGTAGTTGGAATGAAAGCAAGGGAAAGGGTTTTATTGGTGATTTTTCAGTAATTGCACAAAATAAAAGCACAACACTTTCTCAGATTTCAAAACGTATTTCTGATTCAAAATTAAATATAATTAGCATAAGTTCAAGAGTTAATAATCAAAATCAATTAATTGTAACTATAAGATTGGAAATCTCTTCAAAAGTTGAATTAAACGAGATTATGAGTAAAATTGAAAACCTATCATGCGTTTATGAAGTTTATAGGAATGTGTAATGAAAATTATAACAAATTATGAAAAATTAAAAGACGAGTTCATCTTAATATTAAATTTGTTTTATTCAAAAGAAAGGGTTGAAAATTCTTCAGACGAGTTAACTTTAAATATTTTTGATAATAAAACAAACTTTGTAATGAGTTTGACTTACAAAAATAAAACTTATAAAAAATCATTTAGTTTAACTGATGATGAAATGAGGAATAAATTCAAACATATAAAGAAAAATGCCAAAGTTTTTCTTTATGAAGTTGTTTCAAGAATAGAACATAAAGAGATTCCTTATGGTTCGCTAACTGGCATTAGACCCACAAAGTTGTTTCATGAACTCTTGGCTGAATTTGGCGACTTTAATAAGGTTGAAAATGTTTTGTTAAATGAATATAAAGTTTCCAAAGATAAGGTTAAATTACTTGGCAAAATTGTTAGAAATCAAACTATAGATAAAGTAAAAAATAAGGTTGATTTGTATATAAATATCCCTTTTTGTACTTCTAAATGCTATTATTGTTCATTTATATCGTTGCCAATTGATAAATGTTCAAAGTTTGTTGAACCATATATAAACGCTTTGATTAAGGATATAAAAAACGCCTTAAAAATGATAAAACAGAAGAAGTTGGTTCTGGAGAATATTTATATGGGTGGGGGAACTCCTTCATCGCTTTCCGCTGGTCAATTAGAAAAAATATTACAAGTTTTGCCAAAAGATATTTCGGAATTTACAGTTGAATGTGGAAGACCTGACACAATATCCAAAGAAAAATTAGAAGTTTTAGAAAAAATGGGAGTTACAAGAATAAGCGTTAATCCGCAAACATTTAATGATAAAACTTTGCAATTAATTGGACGAAGCCATAATTCAAAAGAAACGATTGAAGCATATAATTTGGCAAGAAATTATAACTTTAAAATAAATATGGATTTGATTGCTGGGCTTGGAGAAGAAAAACTTAAGGATTTTAAATCCACATTGCTTAAAACTATTAGTTTAAATCCAGATAATATAACTGTCCATACGCTTTGCCTAAAAAGAGCATCTAGCTTAAATTTAGAGGGTGGAAAAACTTCTAATGAAATAGAAGTGGAAAAAATGGTTAAGTTCTCTATTAATAAATTGTTGAAAAATGGTTATAATCCATATTATCTTTATAAACAGAAAAATGCCTTGGCCAATCTTGAAAATATAGGTTATTTTAAAGGTGATAGCATTTGTAAATTTAATATTAATAGTATGGAAGAAACTAGAAGCGTGGTGGCTTGCGGAGCAAATGCAATTTCTAAATATTTGGAAATTGAAAGCAATAGGATAGAAAGAGTGGCTTTCGTTAAAGAACCTAAAGAATATATAGAAAGATTGGACGAAATGCTAATTAAACGTGAAAAGTTATTTAAAGATATAAATAATTGTAAAAAAAGATAATAAATTGGGATATTTGTCTTTACAAATCGGATTTGTTGTGATATTATTTTAAGGTACCTAGTTCTTGGTTAATCGATTTCTCTAACGATTGGCTCAGGCTTAGGCAAATTTGATTATAGGAGAAAAATTATGATAAAGAAAGAAAAGAAACAAGCAATTATTAACGAATTTGCAAGAAAAGAAGGAGATACTGGTAGTTGCGAAGTTCAAATCGCTATTCTATCAGCAAGAATCGCTGAATTAACAGAACATTTAAAAGCAAATAAAAATGACGAACATTCTCGTAGAGGACTATCAAAGTTGGTTAGCCAAAGAAAAAAATTGTTAAAATACTTTGAAAAAACTAACCTTGAAGCCGCTCGTGCATTAAAAGTTAAATTGGGTATTCGTTAATATGCATAGGCTGGAAATACTCCCAGCCTTTTAATGTATGTAGATGTGTGCAATAATTATTTGTAGGAGATAAAATGAAAAGAGATTTTAGAACATTTGAAACAGAAATTGGTGGTAAGAAAGTTGAAGTTGAGATTGGTAAATATGCTTTCCAAACCAATGGCCATTGTATCGTTAAATGTGGCGACACTATGGTTATGGTTAATACATGCATGAATAAAGAACCAAGACCTGGTCAAGACTTTTTCCCATTGAGCGTTGATTTTGAAGAAAAACTTTATGCTGTTGGTAAAATTCCTGGTGGATTTAAAAGAAGAGAAGGTAGACCAACTGATCAAGCAATTTTAACTAGTAGATTAATTGATAGACCTTTAAGGCCATTATTTCCAAAGGGTTTCTTTAATGACGTAACTGTGGTTGCCACTCCGCTAAGTATTGATTATGATATTGCTCCAGAGCCATTGGCTATGTTTGGTAGTTCACTTGCTTTAACTATTAGCGATATTCCTTTTGCTGGTCCAACTGGTGCTTGCGAAGTTGCTTTGGTTGATGGAAAGTATTATATTAATCCAAATACTGAAATTAAAGATAAGAGCCTTATTGATTTGAAAGTTGCAGGTACTAAAGATGCAATTTTGATGGTTGAGGCTGGTGCTAAAGAAGTTACAGAAGAAGAAATGTTGCAAGGAATTTTATTTGCTCATGAAGAGATTAAAAAGCAAGTTGAATTCCAAGAAAAAATTGCAGAAGAATTAGGTGTTAAGAAAGCCGAAAATTTACCTTTCTACGTAATCCCTGAAGAAATTACAAATGCAGTTAGAGAATATGCTTATCCTTTAATGGAAGAAGTGATGACTCATTTTGTTAGAAGCGAAAGAGATGAAGCAGAAGAAAAGGCAAATGAAAATATTCTAAATCATTTCGCTGAAACTTTCCCTGATAAAGAAAGAGAAATCTTAGACGTGTTATATAAGATTAAGAAAGAAATAATGCGTAAAAAGATTATTAACGATGGCGTTAGACCAGATGGAAGAAAAGTTGATGAAATTCGTCCTATTTGGTGTGAAGTTGGCGTTCTTCCTAGAGTTCATGGAAGCGGAGTTTTCACTCGTGGTGAAACTCAAGTTATGACAACTCTAACGTTGGGTAGTATGAGAGACACTCAGATTCTTGATGGTATAGATGAAGAAGAAGAGAAAAGATATATGCATCATTATAATTTCCCAGCATATTCCACTGGCGAAGCAAAGCCTTTAAAGAGTGCTGGTAGAAGAGAAATTGGACATGGTGCATTGGCTGAAAGAGCATTAGTTCCGGTTCTTCCAAGTGAAGAAGAATTCCCATATGCAATTCGTACAGTTTCGGAAGTTCTAAGTTCTAATGGTTCAACAAGCCAAGCAAGCGTTTGTGGTAGTACATTGGCTTTGATGGATGCAGGCGTTCCAATTAAAGCACCAGTTGCAGGTATTGCAATGGGTTTGATTAAAGACGAAGAAAGCGGAAAGGTTGCAGTCCTAAGCGATATTCAAGGATTAGAAGATTTCCTTGGCGATATGGATTTCAAAGTTGCAGGTACAGAAAAAGGCATCACTGCTATTCAAATGGATATCAAAATCAAGGGTATTGATGAGCATATCTTGAGAGAAGCATTAGATAGAGCAAGAAAGGGTAGATTATTTATCTTGGGTAAGATGGCTGAAGTTATCAAAGAACCAAGAAAACAATTAAGTCCTTATGCTCCAAAAATTATTTCATTCACTATCAATCCTGATAAAATTAAAGATGTAATAGGATCCGGAGGCAAAACGATCAACAAAATTATTGACGATACAGGGGTAAAAATTGATATCAGTGATGAAGGATTAGTTTCTATTTGCGGAGTGGATGCAGAGATGAATGAAAAAGCAAAAGCGATGATTCTAGGTATTACCGAAGAAATTGAAGTGGGCAAGAATTACACTGGAACTGTTGTAAGAATTGTTCAATTCGGCGCCTTTGTGGACTTGGGTTATGGAAAGGAAGGTTTGATCCATATCTCTAAACTTTCTAGTAAGAGAGTTGAAAAAGTTGAAGATATTGTTAAAATTGGTGACAAGGTCGAAGTTTCCTGTATCAAAAATGAGAAGGGAAAAGTTGATCTAAAACTAATTGGAGTTTTCAACTAGAAGAACCTTGTAGACGAATTTATACATTAATCAAAACTTATTAAGTCTTGAGAAAAGCCCTACTATAGAGGGGCTTTTTTCTTTTTAATTTCCTAGGATTTCTTAATTTTAGGAAATTTTTTATTGCCTAAAAGCACCTGAATAACTTGTGGAAATCTCAAAATTTATTTTTTAAGATAAAATTATGCATTTTTTAGTAAAAATTTGTTATATTTTTGAAAAAAGTTCAAAAAACGACGAAAATTCTGTTGACAGGGGGGGGGGGGGGCGTGATATAATAAAAATAGACTTAGAATTATGTACAAATTGTAAATAA
>CAKVHY010000014.1 GCA_934754335.1 uncultured Clostridia bacterium | reverse complement strand
CCCCCCCCCCCCCCCCCTGTCAACAGATTTTTCGCCATTTTTGAAACTTTTTTCAAAAAAGTTAAAATTTTTTTATTAAGATTTTCACATTTTATCCATATTCTTTAAAAATCCATATAATTTCCTTCATTTTAAGTTTTCCACATTTCAAAAACAAGCAAAATTTAAGTTAAAATCTTTAATTTTCACACCAATCATAAAAAAATAACCCCACTTAAAGGGGTTACAAAAAAGGGACTTAGAATTAAGCCCTTGAATAATATTTGCCATCAGCAGTTGTAACGATAATCTTTTCGCCTTCGTTAATGAACAATGGAACTTTAACTAGCAAGCCAGTTTCGATATATGCATCTTTAGTGGTGTTAGTTTGAGTACTACCCTTAACAGCAGGTTCTGTTCTAACAATTGTAAATTCCATTTTTTCTGGAAGAGAGATACCTAGAAGTTCGTTACCATATCTTGTGATATCCACATTCATATTTTCGATTAAGAAATCTTTCTTATCTCCAATTTGTGCATCAGATAATTCGATTTGGTCAAATGTTTCCATATTCATGAAGCAATAATTACCGTTATCATGATATAGATATTGAACTGTGGTTCTATCAATTCTTGCCTCATCAAACTTAACGTTTGTATTGAAAGTACGTTCAATAGTTGTACCATTTCTCAAATTTTTAATTTTCATTTTCATAAATGCAGAACCTTTACCTGGTTTAACATGTAAAAATTCTATAACTTGGTAGATATTACCTTCAATTAGAAGAGTCATACCATTTTTAATACTGTTTACGTCTATCATAAAATCTTTCCTTTATACAAATTTAACTAGAATAATTTTAACCATTTTTTCAAGTTTTGTCAATAAGATTAGAGCAAAAAAATCAATATAATAACGTTTACATTGTTTCCCCTATTAAATTTAGAAGAAAAAGCCCTTTTAATATTTACAAATTCATAAATAAATAGTAAAATAAACTTATATATTTATAGGAGAAAATTATGTATTTTGGTTACGATATAGATGAAAAGTTGGTAAAATTGGCAAATGAAGCCGAACTAGAATTAAAAGATATATTTAAAGATTTAGAAACAACAAGCCTATTAAACTCTGCAAAAGTTTTAAGTTCTTTTCAAAAGGAAATGGTTTCCACTTCTGATTTTGGCGAAATAACTGGCTATGGATATTCAGATTTTGGAAGAGACAAACTTGAAAGGATTTATGCAAACATTTTTAAAGCGGAAGATGCTTTGGTTCGTCCGCAAATTATGAGCGGAACCCATGCCCTAAACTTGGCATTTACAGGGCTTTTAAAACATGGCGACACTTTTATTTCCATTTCTGGCGAGCCATACGATTCCCTTTTAACTATCATTGGTCTTTCAGGAGATAGCAGAAATTCACTTATTAAAAATGGCGTAAAATACGAGCAAATAGATTTAATCAACAACGATTTTGATATTGAAAAAATCCAAGAACGCTTAAAGAAAGGCAACGTGAAACTTGTTGAAATTCAAAGATCTAGGGGTTATTCTCATAGAGAAAGTTTGACCATTGAAAAGATTGAAAGAGTTTGCAAGGCGATTAGAGAAGTGGATAAAAACGTGATTATAATGGTGGATAATTGCTATGGCGATTTTGTGGAAACAAGAGAACCTATTGAAGTGGGAGCAGATATAATCGTTGGGTCTTTGATGAAAAATCTTGGCGGTGGCGAAGCAAAAACTGGCGGATACATCGTTGGCAAAAAAGATTTAATTTTAGATATTGCAGAAAGGTTTTCAGCACCCGGGCTTGGCAAAGATATTGGTGCAAACTTAAATCAAAATCTATCATTTTATAAAGGCCTATATATGGCACCAAGCGTTGTTTGTTCTGCCCTAAAAACCATGGTTTTTGCTAGTTTTATGCTTGAAAAATTAGGCTTTGAAGTTAGCCCTAAATATAATGATAAAAGAACAGATATTATTCAAACTATCACCCTAAACACCCAAGAAAATCTTGTAAACTTCTGCAAAGGCATTCAATTTGGTTCTCCAATCGAAAGTTATGTAACTCCAGTTCCTGCCCCAATGCCCGGATATCCAAACGATGAAGTTATGGCTGGCGGAAGTTTTATTGAAGGTGCAACAATCGAACTTAGTTGCGATGGCCCAGTTGTTCCACCATACACTGCATTTATGCAAGGCGGATTAACCTATGAATATGGCAAACTTGGAATTATGATTGGATTAAATGAAATTTTAAAGAATAAATAAGATAGCATATACACAAAAAAACGACCTATTAAAGGTCGTTTTTTAATTTTGCATACTATTTAATTCCGTTTAAGAATTTCTCAAAATTTTCTTTTGGTTGATAGCCTAGATTTCTAGCCACCACTTCTCCATCTTTAAAAACTAAAAACAAAGGAATACTCATTGCTCCATATTTGATTGCCAACTCTTCTTCATCGTCCACATTAATCTTGCAAAACTTGATTTTGCCTTCATATTCTTCAGACAACTCATCAATAATCGGACTCATCATCATGCAAGGTCCGCACCAACCAGCAAAGAAATCCACCACCACAAGTCCTTTTTCATTCAAAACTTCTTTTTCAAAACTATCTTTATCAATTCTATTAACCATAATTATTTCTCCTTATAATAAAGCATACAATGGCAATAACCCTCAAAATTCGGGTCGGCAATCTGCTCTCTAAATTCCTTACACATACATTTATATTCTTCTTTTATCTCTTTTCTGCAAGGACAATAGCCATTCTTTTTTTTCAATCCTTCCTGAACTCTTTTTACAAGTTCTTCGTTTTCATTTAATCTTATTTTCATATGTTTATTATACTCCTATTGCCTTAATCTTCAAAACAAAAAATTCTCTAAAAATAGAGAATTTTATCTTGTTAAGTCTATTCCTTCAGCACTTGTTTCTTTGCTTGCTCTCTCTCTATGCTTTTCAGCACGAGATTTTAAAGCATCAACTTCAGGTTTCATTGTTGTGTCTGATGAGTTTGCAGCGTTTATAATGTTCTCACCATCAGGGCGAGACATAACTCCGCTAAACGCTGCCTTATATTTATTAACTGCATCTTTTTCTTGAATGCTTCCATGACCATAAATAGCAGTGGCATCATCAACTTCTCTTTGTCTTTCTCTAAATGCTTCCACGATGCCATTATGCGAATAAGATTTCCCAGTTTTAGTTTCGATATCATCAATCTTTTCTTGGAATTCGCCTGCTTTTTGAATGTTTTTATCCATCAACCTATCATGTCTTAAAGCCCTATCTCTATAAACATTGCCTTTATGTTTAGCATTGGCTTCCACCAATTTACTAATAGGTCTTTTTATAATTCCAGAAACGCCAGTACTAGAGAAGTAATCCGAAATAGCCTGCTTTTCAACTCTTTTAGCCATGATACATTTATCTATATTCTTTTGATACTTTTTCTCTCTTTTCTTAGCCTTTTCTTCTTGCCTTTGTATCTTTCTCTTTGCTGTTTCTACTTTGCCTTTTTTAGTTAATCTTCTAAGCAAAGGTAATTGAGATAACGCCAATCCGCCACCTGCAAACAATCCAATATCTAACAAAGCCTTACTTAACACCGGCAATATAGCGATTGCCCCAGCACCTGAAACAAGAGTGGCGATAGTTAAAAATCCTGCATAGCCAATTCCACCAAGCGCCAATCCCAATGCTCCCATTCTAAATGGTCTTTGACCTTTTAACATTTGAACAAACTTACTTTCCTTTGGTTCAACAACCACAGGGGCAATATAGCCATTCTCATCAGTTCTATATTCTGCATTTAAGCCTTTAACTTTTTGATTTAAGCATTGCTTAGCGATTAAATCGTTAAGCCCCACCTTGAATCCCGCACCAGTAGTTTTATCAAATCCAGCCAAAACTTGAACGTTTAATTTAGTTCTATCAGCATCTTTCAATGATTTATCCACAAATGCACCAACATTAAATTTGCTCTCAGGTTTTTTATCTAACCCCAAGTTTAACGCACCTCTGAAATTTAACTGCTTTAAGTTTGGAAGATTAGATAATGCACCATCTTCAATTTGAGCCACTTTTCCTTCGCCCAAATCTAAAACTTGCAAGTTTGGGAAATTGGAGTTTGTAAAAACGCCTTTGCCAATAGCCACTGGTGCATAACCAGTTTTCATTGCCACTCCACCCCTTCTCATAGGCACACTAAAATCAGGGACATTAACCACCGCTGGTTCGATTTTAATATTTGTAATTTTATCTCTATCTGCCTTAGCCATCGCTAAAACATCTTCAATTTTTCTAGTTCTCCAACTACTTCCATCATAAAATGATATATTCATTTCGCCATTCCACCCCTTAATTTATTTGGCACTCATATATATAGTTATAACATTATAACATAACTTATATATTATGTCAATATCTTATATTCTTACTCGCCATCAATCACGTCCATCACATCTATTGTGAACGTCTTTTCAATATAGGATTTATATTTCACTTTAATTGTATACTTTCCAGCAACAGAATTATCAATGCCATTTAAATCTAACTTATAATTATTCTCGCCCGTTCCAACAGTTAATTTAGAAGTTCTTCCATCTGTAAAAGTTGCACTAACAAGCAACTTAGAGAAATCCACTTCTTCGCCTTTTAAAATTCTTGTTGGAATTTCATCTCTATTTATTGTAAACCCATTTTCATCTCCCAACTTAACTGTTAAAGAGAATAATTTAGGGTTGAAATCTTTATATAGAACCGCAAACCAATGTTCGCCAACATCTTTTAAAACATTTAAATCAAGAGTGGTTGAAATTTGACCTGTTAAATTATCATAATTTAAAACTTTATAATCACTACTATTTAGCAGTTCGGAACTAGAATCCTGCTTTATTGCCGAAACGCTAATCTTATTTAGAAAGTTTTGAATATAAAGATCTGTAACTTTCTCTATATTCACCACTCTCCCAAGAGCACTTGTATTCACAACAATATTATTGATTTTTGGCTCTTGAACTTGCACTGAAATTTTAAATTCTTTGCCCTTATATTCCAATGTTATATCTTGAACTTCACTACTTGTTGATGAATAAGGATTTTTAACAATTTTAATATCATTTTTAATCTCAGAATATTTAAAAGTTTTAATTCTGCCATTAGAATATTCCACTTTTAAAATCAAGTTATTCAAATCTAAAGTTGAACCATACGACAACTCAATTACATCATAAGCACTAACATTTTTCACCCTTGCGTCACACGAAAGCAACATTCCCCCAGATAGTAAAATTATGGCTGTACAAATCAATATTTTAATCTTTTGCATAGCAACTCCTTAAATTTCCAAAGTTAGTATAACTTAATTTGAGAAATTTGTAAAATGAATTTTTTACTGTTTGCAAATTACTTGCCATTATTGAAGATAAAATATATAATATATATTATAAATGTATAAAATAAAGAGAGGTGCTTTATGCTTCAAACAATCATTAAATTTGCATGGTTTGGAATAATACTTTTATTCATTCTTTTTGGCGTTTTATTTGGTGCAAAACGTGGACTTAGAAAAACCTTATTCCGTGGAATTTGGTTAATTCTTGGTGCACTTGTACTATTTATAATTGTTGGCCCGATATCAGATGGAATTTTAGGGCTAAAATCTTCACTTTTTGGCGTTGGTGAAGCCGGTCAAACCCTAAAAGATTACATAACCAATCTAATTTGCTCTAAATCAGGAATTGAAAACACAGCCGAAAATGCTGAAACAATAGCAAGCCTATTACAACTTGTTAGTCTTCTTTTAAATTCAATTATCTTTATGATTTTATTTGTTTTATTCCGATTTATCTTCTTGCCTTTAAATGCCATGTTTTACAACCTATTTTTCAAAAGCAAGGCAGAAAAACAATATAAACAAGATTTAAAACAATACAAAATAGATATAAAGAACTACAAAAAGAATTCAAAGAATTTTAAAAAGATTGAGGCAATGGGTTTTGCCGATAGTGAAAAACCTGAGTTTGAAGAAAACCTACAAAGAATTGAAGAACCTGCAAGCACCCCCATAAATACAACTTCAAATGAAACAAGGGCTATAAATGAAACTCCAGCCGAAGCCGTTTTAAATGTGGAAGAGCAAAAAAGCGAAGCCCTTCCCCAAACACCTACAAATCTCGAAGAAAATAAACAGATTACCACTCTTCCATCTAAAGATTTAAGGTCAGTGGTCACTAAACCAGTTAAACCTAAAAAACCTAACAAAAGAAGATGGTGGGGCTGTTTGGCTGGACTGGCTGTGGGAATATTTATCTCTTCAATGTCGCTAGTTCCAATCAACGGGATTATGCAAATGGCAAATGAGATAAACAAAGAACCTGCCACATTAATTGATGAATCAAACACCACCGATGGGCTTCTAACTGCCCTACTAAAACAGCAATTAGATAAAAATCCATCAACTGTTTTAGAAACCACAATTAATGGTGAATTTGTGGAATGGGTTATAAACGAATATAACGATGGGCTTGGCGGAAAAGTTTACACATATTCTGGTGCAAGACCATTATCTAATGTAACATTTAATCAATTGAGTTCCACCACAATTAATGGTACTAGAATTTATCTTAAAGACGACGTTGTTAATATGGTTAAAGTTGCATCTTTAGCAAAATCCTTCCAAGATAAATTTGGTGAAACACAGAAAGGTTACACTGTTGCAAATCTAAATTCTCTTCTTCAAACTTCTAAGCAACTTTTAAACGATGCACTTTCTTTACAAATAATAAAAGGCGTAGGCTCAGTTGCTCTTCCTTTAGTTCAAGACTTTGCAAACAATTATATAGATAATTCCAATCTTGAAGATAAAGAAATGTTTAAAATGTTAATAAAATCAGTTATTGATAGCGTTTCTAATGATACAAATGCAATCGACACAATCAAATCTGATTTATTGGAAGTAATAGACGTGGCAATAAGCCTAAACACTCCTATTGAAAATCACGAAGAGAAAAGTATTCTTACAATCTTGTTATCTAACAATGTTAAAGAAGATAAAGTGATTTTTGCAAAACAACTTGGAAAAAATCACTCCACTATCTCTTCCCTATTCGGCAACACTCTAAATACAAAAATAATTTCGTCCGCATTGCCTTATGGCGTTTACTATTTAACAAACTACCTAAGCAAGTCATATAATTTCTCACTTGGTGAAGCAATCACTTATGAAGACTTTGTGGCATTAGAAAACTTACAACAAACATTGATAGATATTGTTGATGAAGGATTAACAATTTTAGGCGAACTAGATCTAGAAAACTTATCTTATACTGGGCTAAACAAAACAATATTTGTTTGCCTTGGAAAAATCTTAGATAATGTAAAAGATGGTTTAATGCCTGAAAAAACTTACACAAATCTTATCTCCACAATGAAAAGCAAAGTTTCAGAAATGCTACCTGACTTAAACTTCAATGGAATAGATTTAAATGACGGATTTAAAGGCGAAGATGGAGTTATAAAAAACATTTCAAATATCTCATCATGGGAAACTGAATTCACAAAAATTGGCTCTGCTTATGATGAATTATTTAATGGCTCAAACCCTATAATTCCATTAGTTGATGGCAAACCTGATACGAAATCTATAGATTGGGCTAGAATTGGTCAGAAATTAGATATATTACAAACCACCACTCTTTTAGGAAGTAATGATGAAACAAAGCCAAGCAAGTTAAACACTATCTTACTTGAAGCAATGCAATCATATTTAGATAAAGAGATTAGCAAGTTCCCAAGTATTACTGATCAAACAAAACAAGATAAAGCACTTATAAACATTTATTCTTATCTAAAAAATACGATAACTCCAAGATTAAACAATGTTAACTTCTCTTGGAAAAACGAGTTTAAAGGTTTAAGCGGAACAGTTTCATTCTTAGTAAATAACCTTGATAAATTTGGCGACATGTTTAATAATGAAGAAGGAAAATCTATATTTGTTCAACTTGGTGAAAATCTCGACACAATCACTGGCACCACCCTTCTTACAAAAAATGATATAAAAGAAATCCTTCCGGATTTAATTGATTACGCTGGAGATTTGGGAAGTGCTGATTATATCACTAAAGCAGTAAACGATATAAAAATTAATATCAAAAATGCAAAAGAATTATCTTTTGGAAAAGAATTTAATCATATTGAAACACTTATTAATAATTTTAGCGATTCAAACTTCGATGATATTTCAGGACTTGCCACAAATTTAGGCTCAGCATTAGATAGCATTACAAACGAAGTAAATCACTCAGATATTATAACAAATCAAATCTTTATAGATTTATTAACGAGCGTTTTAAATGATTATAAAGAAAACTTAAGCGGAAATTTAAGCACGGGAATTTCAAATTTAATTACTAGTATCACAGGAACTGAAACGGTTGAAGGAACACTTAACAACAATACCGCATCATCAATTATTGGCGCGTTTGATAGCAATGGTTATTTAACTAAAGATGGAATTGAATACAAACTTTTGGATAATGATAGTTGCTTAAAAGTTAATGGCGATTGTGCAACATTTGAAAGTATTTATGCCAAAATTAATGATGTAACTTATGAGTTGGTAATAGAAAAAACTGAAACTTCAACCACTAAAACCTTAAAAATTATCAAGCAATTCTTTGAAATTGGAAAGTTTGCAGGTTCAAATAAAGTAACTTTTGGAAATGAAAACTACACTCTATCTTTAGACGGAACAACACCTTCAAAATTACTTTTCGAATCAGACGAAAAAACATATGATTTAACTGCAAAACCTGAAGGTAAAGAAGCAATCATATATGGCAAAACTTATAGATTTAATGATGTTAATGGTCAAACAATAATTAGTTTGATTAACGGTGAAAAAGTTCAAATCATTGGTGGCTTTGTTAACAATTTATTCGTTTATGATGATATTAAATTTATTTACGTTGATGAAAATTCTGTCAAAGCAAACAAATTTGAATTGAGTGAATTCACAAAAGTGGACAACAACAAATTTACAATTCGCTTAAATGATTTTGATTATATCTTAATTGCAAATAATTCCACTTTCACCCTGCTAAAAGAATATAAATTCTGGTGCAATGAATTAGAAAAAATTTCAACATTGGTTGATTTAACTGAGGTGGATTTAGGAGACCTTGGCAACTTAAAAGTTGTGGGCAAAACATTAGACAATGTTTTATTAGATAATTCATTCAAGAGCAGATTAATTACAAATGTTCAGATTACGAACTTAATTATAGACACACTTGAATCCCTAACTCCTGATATTATAAGCGGATTAGATTCTAACAACCAAAATATTATTACAAACCTTATTGGTTCAAAATCAGATAATATAGATGATTCTATTATTGGAAATTTAACTGGCGTTGTTAACGGAGATATTAAAATAGATAGTTGGGAATACGAACTTGATTTAATCTACAAACTAACGAACATCAAAGATTTTGAAGCAAGCGGACTTGTAACAATTGGAAGGACATTAGATTCAATTGCATATAACTACGATAACACTCCAAATTCAAAAATTATAACCAAGAAAGTTTTAAATGAAATGATTGGTTCCGCCCTATCATTATTTAAGTTAGATAACACGACCATTATCAATAATGCAATCAATAATACAATTACAAATATCTCTTCAAACATTAACAGTTTAAATTTAAAATCAGATATTGATTATAAGAATCATAATTTCAAATGGGAAACTGAACTTGGAAAACTTGAGAGTTTGAAAAACATTGAAATTAATGATTCAAATTATAAAAATAGTGGCATTCTAACAAGTCTTGGTTCAACTTTAGATGGAATTGCTTTTAATGATAATGAAGCAAATAATAGTTGGATTATCACAAAGGCAAATATAAACGAACTTATTGCAGATATTTTAGAAATTGCAAAAACGAGCGGAGAAAGCAATTTCAATACAACATTAAATAAAATCATTTCCAGAATAGATAATCTAGAAACATCTAATTATTATTCTAAAGAAAATTACAAATGGCAAAACGAATTTGCATTCTTTGAAATGTTATTGAATATTAATTTTGAAGATAGCAATATGAGTACTTTGCTTGGAAACTTAAGGCAATCAAATAAAGGTTTGTATTTCAATAACCAAAGCGTTTTAACAAATAATAGTGCTCCAATTTATGGAAACGAACAAAATGGTGCTGGCGTAACTTTAGATAACATAATAAATGCCGAAGATAATAGTGTGTTAATTATTAGCGACATTATTAACGAGTTATTATTAAACACAATTGAAGATAATTCAAGCAGTTTATCTGGAAGTTATAGCAATATTCTAACAAATATTAAAAATAGATTAGATCCAACAAAACCTGATTACAAGCAAATTTCTTCTTATGCATCAGAACTTCAAAGCATAAATTATCTTCTTGATATGACAAAAGTTTATAATGATGTGGACACAAATCTAGAAACAACAGAACTTACAAAAATTGGCTCTTACTTAGATGATATTCATTCTTCAGTTCTTGTTGGCGATAGTGGAAAGAATATAATTTCAAGCGTTATGGATTTATACACTGCACCAAGCGAACTTAATGATGTTAACTCTTGTATTGATAATAAGAAACTATCAGTTTATGGAATATCTAATGCACAAACAGACATACTAGGCATGATAAAATCCAATATTGAGAATTACAAATATAACGAAACTTCAAATAATTATGAGAGATTATTCACTGCGGTTGGCGATATGAAAGATGAATTCAACACCCTATTAAATGGTTCAATTTCATTTGATTTCTCAACCACTGCCCTAGTTTTTGAAGCAAACAGAAAAGAACTAAAAGAAAAAGTTTATGCGATTTCATATGGGCTTGAAAACTTACAAAGCAATTTCATTGTTGGCTCAGTTGCAACAAGATATTTAACAATTTATATCTTAGAACAATTAGATGGAAGCATAAAAGAAATTAAAAATCCTATCACTGGAGAAACTGCATATCCTGAAGGATTTGATAAAACTTACGTTTCAGATTCAGATGAGTCAACTATGGACTTAGACGAATATTTTGTAATCAATAACCGCCTAGATAGCGAAGAAACTGAAACATATTTCAATCTGGATTGGTACAACCAAGCAGACGGAACATATTCAAGCGATCTTGAAAATTATCTAATTCCGGAATCTCACGAGAATAATGATAATGGTGAATTTAACTATGGTTTAATTAGAATAGTTAATTCATATATTGCTTGCACTCCCACTGCATAAATAACAAAAAATACGGCTTAAATAAGCCGTATTTTTTTACTTTGCATAACTCTAAAAATCTTGTAAAATAATAAATTGCATAGCACTTAAATAAATTTAATTTTAGAAACCATAGCGTCCATACTCGTAAATATTTTCCATGGAATTATATCTGCTGGTGGATAAACAGTGAATGTCATTTGTTCTTTTGTGATTGGGTGCTTAAACTCCAATTTATATGCCCATAGTGCAAGGTTATGACCTTTAGATAATATATCTCCGCCATATCTAACATCGCCAAAAATTGGGTGACCAATATGTTTCATCTGAACTCTTATTTGATGGCTTCTTCCAGTTTTCAAGCGAACTGCAACTAATGTAACTTTTTCTTTTCTTTCTAAAACCTGATAAGTTAAAACTGCTTTTTTAGCATCTGTGGTAAGTTCAGGTACAACTTGAACAGTGTTTGTTCTATTATTCTTTTTTAAATAATTTACTAATTCCCTACTATCTTCTTTCACAATGCCATTCACAACTGCCAAATAAGTTTTTTTCATCTCTTGAGATTTAATTTGCTCAGTTAATCTAGCACTCGCCTTTCCCGTCTTTGCAAAAACCATCACTCCGCCAGTTGGTCTATCTAACCTATGAACAAGTCCAACATAAACGTTGCCCGGTTTTTGATATTTTTCTTTTAAATATTTTTGAACTAGCGAAACCATGTTTTCATCTAAAGACTCATCTTCTTGTGATGGAATATTTTGTGGCTTAACTACAACTAAAATATGATTATCTTCGTAAATTACATCTAACATAAATTTTCTCCTAGTTATGATTATATATCAAATCAAAATAAAAAGAAAGTCTTTTAATAAAACTTTCTTTTTTATTACAGAATTTAATTATTAAAACTTTTAATCAACTTACATTTTTGTTATATAAGCAGTAATTTTGCCTTCGTCTAATTCAATCTCATCGCTAAACGAGCCAGCATTTCCTTCTTTTACGCTTAAAGCCAAAACGCTATTTAGAATTGTACTTGTATAATTTAATATAACATCAACAATCTCTTTAGTTCCAGTTACTTCAATCGCAATTCTATCAACGATCTCTAATCCTGAATTTTTTCTAAGAGTTTGAACTCTGCTTATAAATTCTCTAACGATTCCTTCGTCTTTTAATTCTTTTGTGATATGAGTGTCTAAAACAACTGCCAGATTATCATCAACAGAAGAAATATAACCTTCTTTTTGATTTACAGATATTAACAAATCATCTTTTGCTATATCAATCTTTTCGCCATTCACTTCAAAACTAGCACTGCCATTTTTCTTGATTTCATCAAGCAATCCATTAACATTACAATTATTTAAATATTCTCTAATTCCATTAATATTTTTTCCATACTTTGGACCTAGAGTTTTTAATTGTGGCTTTAATTGATAATTAACAAACTCATCTAAATTTTGATTTTGTACAATATTTTTAACATTTAATTCTTCTTTGATTGTGTTTAACAATTCATCAGATAAATCAATCTTTTCATTTGCTTCTGTTAAATATAATGTTGATAATGGTTGACGATTTTTAATGTTTGCCAAGTTTCTTGCACTACGACCCAACTCTGTGTAAGCATAAGCCAAGTTCATATCGTTGCTTAATTTTTTATCAATATATTTTTTGTTACATTTTGGATAATCACATAAATGTACACTTTCTTTAGCATTTCCAAAGAATGGTCTTTCAATATTTTGATAAATTTCTTCACTAATAAATGGAGTGAATGGTGCAGTTAATTTTGCAAGTGTGGATAATACTGTGTAAAGAGTTACATAAGCAGATTTCTTATCTTCGCTAAAATCGCTACCCCAATATCTCTTTCTACTGCATCTTACATACCAATTAGATAATCTATCCACGAATTCTTGAATTAATCTTGAACTTTCCGTGGAAGCATATTTCTCTAGGTTTTCAGTTACATCTCTAACCAAAATGTTTAGTTCGCTTAAGATCCATTTATCCATGCTAGAAAGTTTACAATCTTCAAGCGAATATTTGCTTGGGTCAAACTTATCTATCTCTGCATACATAACATAGAAAGCATAAGTATTCCAAAGTGTTCCAAAGTATTTTTTAATACTTTCTCTAACTGTATCTAGAGTACAAACAATATTATTCCAAGGTTGAGTGGCTGTATAAAGCGTCCATCTTAATGGATCGGCACCAAGTTTCTCAATCATTTCAATTGGTGGAGTATAATTGCCTAAATGTTTAGACAATTTTTTGCCATTTTCATCAACAAGCATTCCGTTTGCAATACAAGTTTTATATGGTGACTTATTAAATAACGCTGTGGAAATCGCTTGCAAGGAATAGAACCAGCCTCTAGTTTGATCCACACCTTCACTTATAAAATCTGCTGGGAAAGTTTTATCAAACTTATCCTTGTTTTCAAATGGATAGTGATATTGAGCAAATGGCATAGAACCGCTATCAAACCAGCAATCCAAAACTTCAGGAACTCTATGCATATCATGTCCACATTCAGGACATTTAATTGTTATTTCATCAACGAAAGGTTTATGAAGTTCAATTTCTTTATCTTTTGGAAGATTTGCAAGTTCTTTTAATTCTGCAATGCTTCCAACAACATGAGTATGACCACATTCGCAAGTCCAGATTGGCAATGGCGTTCCCCAATATCTATCACGACTTAAGCACCAATCAATATTATTTGCAAGGAAATTTCCCATTCTTCCTTCTTTAACATTATCTGGAAGCCAGTTTACAGATTGATTATTTTTAACCATATCTTCCCTTATATCTGTGGTTTTCATAAACCAACCAGATCTTGCAAAGTACATAAGTGGGCTATCACATCTCCAACAATGAGGATAACTATGAGTATGTTTTTGAGTTTTGAATATCTTTCCTGCTTTAACTAAAGATATTGCAATATTTTCATTTTCTTCAAATACGTCCTTGCCTGCCCATTCACCACAAACGCTCTCAAATTTTCCATATTTATTTGCCATCTGAACTAGTGGCAAATTGTATTTTCTGCCAACTTTAGCATCATCTTCACCATATGCTGGTGCGATATGAACAATACCTGTACCATCAGTTAGAGTTACATATTCATCACATGTAACAAAATACCCTTTTTCTGCGTCCTTTTTATTAACGTAATCAAATAATGGCTCATACTTTTTATATTCCAAATCTGTGCCAACAAATTCTTGAACAACTTTATATTCTTTATCTTTGAAGTGAACTGGGACAAGTGCTTCAGCCAAGATATAGTTAGTTCCGTCACAAGAAATCATAACATATTTTTCATTTGGATTTACACAAAGTGCGATATTTGATGGCAACGTCCAAGGAGTGGTTGTCCATGCCAAGAAATAAGTGTTTTCAAAATCTTTTGATTTAAATTTAGCCACAACTGTTGTGTCTTTTCTATCTTTATAACCTTGCGCCACTTCATGGCTTGAAAGTGCTGTTCCGCATCTTGGACAACTAGGCAAAACTTTAAATCCTTTATAGATTTTGCCCTTTTTATTAATCTCACTTAATGCCCACCAAATACTTTCAATATAATCGTTATGATAAGTTACATAAGCGTTCTCGCCCATATCAATTGAATAGCCAACCTTATCTGAAAATTCTTTCCACAAATCCACATATTTCCAAACACTGGCCTTACATTTTTCAATAAATTTTTCAACGCCATATTCTTCAATTTGAGATTTCCCGCTAATACCTAGGCTTTTCTCAACAGAAAGTTCAACAGGCAAGCCATGGGTGTCCCACCCCCCCTTTCTAGGTACATAATAACCTTGCATTGAACGGAATCTAACAAACATATCTTTTAATGCTCTTGTAAAAACATGGCCAACATGTGGAACACCATTTGCTGTTGGAGGGCCCTCATAAAAACTAAAGATTTTGCCATTTTTATTATGATTTAGGCATTTTTCTTTGATGTTGTTTTCTTCCCAAAACTTTAAAATTTCTTGTTCGTTTTTGTAGCAATTCAAGCCACCATCAATCTTTTTATACATTTTCTCTCTCCTAAATAAAAAAACTTGTAAGTGTGGCATTGCATTTGAAAAAACTCCACTTACAAGTGTAAATATCTATCTTCTCTATATGCAATCACATACGGTTTCTATAACGGGAAACACCCGAAATCCCTTACTATTATTTCTGGGATTTGGCTAAAAGGTGATATCTTATTTTGCGTGTTTACAAACTTTCACCAACCGTTTGCTCTCTAAAAATCGTTTAAAATAAAACGTGTCCTTTATCATCGCCTTTAAATATTAATCTCGCTCGTGATTAGTAATATATAAATAATCACGAGCAAAATCAATACAACTATATTATTATATTTTTGAAAAAAAGTCAACACTTTTAAATATATTTAACTAGTCTTAAATTTCAATTTTTAAAATCAGCAAGTAAATATAATCATCAATGATTTTAAATCAAAAACAAAATCATTTTTGATATGTTTATAAAAAAAGTGGCATATAAAACCACTTTCTTTTTTAAGCATAATTATCTAAAATTCTATTTATATCCATTATATCGCCCACTGAAACGATTCCAATTGGGTGCTCTAACAAACTACCTGTTTTAGTTATAACGATAAGCAAAAGTTTTCTGTTTTCTTCAAATAAAGATAGAACTCTATCTAATGTTATATTTTGCTCGGCGATTGTGTAATAATTATCTTCCATTAAGATTTTTAAAACGTCTTCAATTTTAGTTTCGGAAATATATTTTTCCAAATCTCTTTTTTCATAAATCATTTTCCCTAAAATCTTAGTGATTTTATTTGCATGCGCAACACCGATCAACATATCATTTTTATAGATTGGAATACTACTAATTCCAGTTTTAAACATAAATTCCATAACGTCTTTTAACTTTATTTCCGCAGTTAAACTTTTGAAATTCTTATTGCAAACTGTATCTATCGCCAATGGTGGAGTACAAATTAAGTTGGTAATTTTTTCATAATCTTCCACCACTTCCAAATGCGGTTCTGCAATTATAAATTCGTCATTAGAACTATGCACAATGGCATTTCTAAGCCTTCCATAATCAATTAATTGGTCTTCGTATTTTTTCACGAGTCCATTTGTTCTAGCCGCCCTTCTCACCGCTTCCGTATAACTTATACTTCTTCTCATATCGCCCTGAACTCTTAAAGCGTTATCGATCATGTTATAACATTTAATAAATCTTTTAGCATTAGTTTCTGCCATTTTTATCTCCTTTGTTTAGTTGTGCAATTTTTTTCTTTCTTTTAACCACCGCTCTAACTTTTATAAATATCATCTCAAACACAAAGAATGATACTATAAATACAAACACAACAACCACGAATGTTCTATTTACAACAGTTAATGTTAAAGTGCCAGTTTCGTACTCTATTATATAGTTAGGATTTGATGCACGCATCTTGATTACAAACTTATTTTCATTACCTTCCACCGCTTCCAATGAATACTCCACTTGCAATGAATCATCTTCAAATAAAGTTCCTTCAACAACGCTAAATGAATATTCAGGTGCTTTGTCTTTTACAGAGATTTTATCATCTGCTTTAATCTTTATGTGCGCTCTATTGATATAAAACTTTATAGATTTATCTGCATTGTCAATATAATAATTAGTATTACTCAAATTAGTAATTGTGGCTTCTAATTCGGCTAAAGTGGCATTTGCATAGTAGCCAGTAAATGAGGCAACACATTCTTCATTATCCACAATTCCTTCTAAAGTGCAACTTGGGATTTGCGGTTTTCCATTATAAATTAATTCGTTATTTTCCCAAACCACAGTTAATCTTTTAGAAGTGATATTAATTGAAGAAGGTACTCGAACTTTGATTTTATAGTTAGATAACTTTGTTTGGTTATCCAATCTTAAAGCACTTTTAATCCCTTCGCTCAAACTTTCATTTCCATTGATTGTGATTGTTTTATCTAACCCAACATTCTTATCTAATGACTTAATAAACAACTTTTCTTGATCTAATTCAATGTTATCTGAACCTGCCACTCCATTAATCGAATAGCCCATATAAGCCAAATTTTCAGTTCCGTCATATTCCTTACTTAACACATTCAATTGAATGATTAAATCTCTTGGATTTACAACTAGTGTTACGGTCACCTGCTCGTTTTCAAGCCCTACATTACTGCTTTGTTCTGCCTGAGCATGCAAGTGATAAACTCCAGCATCTTTAATGGTTTTGCCATCAACTTCTTCAAGATTTAAAAAATACGTAGTTCCATTATATTCAAAACATGCTCTTAGTAAAGAACTCATATTCTGACCATTGAAATCAACCATAATTTGATTATCTTTTTCAATCAAATCTAGCGAATCAAATTTCCATTCCACTCTTTCTGCTTGAACTTTTTTCTGTTTAATTTCAAATTGAATATTGCTTACATCTAACATATAATTTTTAGATTGCAAACCAGTTAATTCTAAATTAAGTTCTCCACTATTGCTATAGAATTTTAAATTGTTTTCGCTTATTGAATAAATTCCAACATTACTTGAATTTGCCACCAACTTTTTAGGGATTGTTACTAAGTGTACATTGTCTGACCCAATCACACCATTTAATGACTCATAATTTACGTCAATATAGTTTGTTCCATCAAACTCTCTTTCAAAACTTATTATATTATTTTCGAAATTTAAAGTTAAACTAGCCTTCTCAATAGTTAAACTAATAGATTTTGCATCGTTTGCCAACTCATAATTTGAATTTGCATTCTCAATTCTTAAATCGATTTTATATTGTCCACTATCTTTAAATATTGAACCATCTGAAACACTATAATTTAATAGAACTTTATTTCCGTCAACGCCTATAAAATATGGTTTTATTTGGTCTAGTTGATTTGTGGCATTATATATAAATTCTTGATGCTCAACCATCACCTCATTGCTTAAGATTATCTTTGCTGTGATATTTACTTCAAAGTCGGAAATTAACAAATTATAGTTTTGAGTATAATCAAAAGTACTACTCTTAGATTTCAACTCCAAATTCAATTCATTAATTTTCTTTTCATAATTTCCATACTTATATTTGCCAACACTTGCATTGCTAATTGTGGCTTTAGTTGGTTTTACCTTCAAGTCAACTTGCCCCGAATGAACTGTATCAGATAATCCGCTAGCAACTAAACTTTTAAACTCAATGTCTATATTATTAGTTCCATCATATGCCCTGTTCTTTGCTTGGAACTTTGCATAAATATCTTTTGGCTCAATCTTGCCACATAGTTTATAACTATCAAATTCTAATTCATAATTGCTTGCCTTACTTCCAGCCAATTTAAATGTTACATTCAAACTATTATCTGGAATCACATTAGGGTTTTCATAAACTGCTGATTGGACCGTGACTTCAACTTGAGATGAATCGGCGTTTAGAATGCCAGCAACAGAATAATGAACACCATTTGCAATAGTACTCAAAGATAGAGTAAAGGAATTTGTGGAGTCATACAACTTATTCAAACCGCTATTAACAATTGCACTTATAACAACCGTTTTTCTTAAGATTGTGAAATACACCACTTCAGTTACAAGTTTTAACTCATAGTTTTCCGCTTTAAAGTTTCCATTATCTTCTAATTTTAATGAACCTAAATTTATCGCATACTCGCCAGCGTTCTCACCTTCAGTTCTATTAAGTGAACCACTAGATAGTGGGGTTTCACCATTCAATGCACCCTTCATTTCAAATGTTAAACTAGGGTCAATCTCTCCATAAGTTTTACTTTGATTTGATTCGGGTGTAACCCAGATTGTGGCTTTTAGAACTTCAAATTCTAAAGATATTTCTTCGCTTGGAAGAATATAATTATCCTTATCGTCTCCTAATATTTCAACAACCTTTACGCCATACAAACCTTGATTTATAACTTTGATTTTATTATTAGATAAATCTGCTTCACTTTTACCAGATAAATTTTGAAAACTTAAATAAATATTATCTGATTGAAATTTATTGGTTATCTTATAAGTGATTTCTTTTTCTAATGCATCAAATGATAAATCAACATAACCTTCAAATGAAACATTAATTTCGAGTGCTTTTATTTCAAAATATTTCGCTTCATTAGATAAAACAGCATTATAATTCTTATTCTTTATCTTTAATGAACCTAATATAATTTCATAAAATCCTACATTTTTAGTTATGTCTTTTAATGCCAATCCGCCATCAAACCCAATCTCATCATCATTAATAACTGCTGAAATATTATAAATATATGTAATTTTTGGATACGACACTGTTCCGTCATAAACTTTATATAAGTCACTTGAAGGAGTGATTGTAATATCTTTTGGTTTTACAGTCACAGATAACGTGATTTGCAATACATTATAGTTTGTTGTATCAGCAGGTGTAAATGTGGCATTAAATTGCTTATTCTCACCCGCATCACCAACGCTCAAACTTTCATCTTCCCAAGTAAATCCTGGGTTTGAATTTAACTTCACATTGGCTAACGTATCGCCATAATATGCTTCTAGATTAGTTGGCTTATTTAAAACTGGATCTATCTTACTAATTTCCCAAGCAAATTCAAGCGTTCCGATTAAGTTATAGTTTTCACTATCAACCCCTATAATCTTAACCACATAATTTCCTGCATTTGTGGCTTTCAACTTGGAATCAGCACTATATGTAAGTTGCAAATCTTCTAACGCACCCAAAACTCCAATTTTAACACCTTGCTCGCTTCCATTATATTTAAATGGTTCTACATATTTAGAATTATCTAGAGTAAGCAAATTAAATGAAATATCTTTCTTACTTATTCTTAATTTTGTTTCCGCTAAAACTAAAGTATAATTCTTTGGCTTTGCAACATTTGAAGAAGAACTTGTCTGATAAAGTTTCAAATCTCCAAGGTTATATAAATATTCACCAATATCTTCGCCTTCAGTCCTAGTTAACTTACCTGTAAACCTTGCTGTTTCGTTATTTTTTAGCCCTTCAACTGCCAAGTCCGTTTCAATATTGATTGTTGGTTCATCAGCACCATATTCTTTTGTTAGATAATATATATCATTTTCTTTAACAGATTTTGTTATTGAAACAATTGCTTTTGCAGGATTAATTGTTAGGCTATGATTTGCTTCGTTCTTGAATTTCAATGTATAGTTTGATGCAACAAAATTGACTTTATCTGCTAATTCTATAGTTCCCTTCGTTAAGATATATGTGCCAGCATCTTCACTTGAACTATTTCTGCCTAATGTTCCAGTTATGTAAGGAGTTTCACCAGTAACCACACCATCATAATCAAAACTATCCATTAATGGATTTTCTTCACCATATGTTTTTGAATAATCTTTTGTTGGCGAAACTGTTAATTCCTTTTTATTAATAGAAACAGTTACACTCGCACTAGCAGAACCAACTGATGTTTCATCTAAGTACAAATAATATTCGCATACATACTCACCAGAATCTTCAAAGTTCTTTACCTCAATAGAATTTTTATTTATAGCATTAGTTATTTCCGCACTATTTTTATACCATTTTATTACAACATTATTATAATGTGTGCCATTAATATAAGTATTTTCAGTTTCACTAACAGATATTATTGAACTTTCACCATCGTAAGTTTTTGAAATATTTTCTCCAAGAGAAACCTTTAAGGTTGGATTGATTGTAAGAACCATAGAGGCTTCTGCTTGTGCAACCAATTGTGTATCAAGATATAAATAACAAATACATTTATAAGTTCCTGAATCTTCAACAGTTTTAACACTAATTGAAGCACCTGTATATTCCTTTTTCTCTACGCCATCTTTAAACCATTTATATTCGATTTTATTGTAGTCCGTACCTTGCACATAAGTGTTTTCAAGTTCGGTTACTGTAATGCTTGTATCTAATCCATTGTAATCTTTTGTAATATTTCCACCTAATGAAATTGAAAAATTTGATTCCCAAACTGCATTTAAAACGATATCTTCGGAAATTTCAGTTGTGGAAATTGCATTAGTTGTAACTTCATTATTTTTCCAACAAGAGAATTTAATTGACCCATTATCGCCTAACGGAGAAATATAAACATTTTTCCAGCCTGCATAAAACTTTGTTGGATTATCGTTTTCAACACTTTCAGTGTTTGTGTATGTAATCGTAAAAATTGGTTTCGAAGTTCCACTTACCAAATTAAAATATTTTTGAATATTATGTTCACCATTAGAAACTTGTAGCAAATATTCTCCGTTTGCAAATCCTTTATTTAGTTCCACATAAACATTCTGCATATTTATATTTTTCTTTGAATCTAAGAATGTTGGATTGATTATATTAGACTTAACTTCAAAACCTGAAGAAACTTTAGTCTTGGAAAATTTGCCTAGTTTATATAAATCAACAGTGTATTCATTCCCAGTGCCTGAAGATTTTAAGCCAACAGGAATATAAATACTTGTTCCCCTGCTTGAATTAGAATAATCTATATAATTTGAAGTTGTTGAATCATTTAAAGGATTTGAAACTATATTATTGTTTTTATTATCTGAAACAGCCAACTTAACATCAACAATCCAATCATATCCATTAGAAGTTTGCAATGGATATGATGAATTCTGATTAGCAATCATTTGATGTAATTGAACGATAGTAGAATCTCCAGCCAAAGCCCCCCTAAGGAAGAACTTAACATCGTTTTCATTACTTGTATAATTCAACTTCAATAATATACGTTTTGCACCACTTGGAATATAGATCGGATTTCCCAATTCAATTTCTTCAGAATAAGTTGTTTTGAAATAATAACTTGGGTCTTCAAATTTATGATTTGTTGCAATTGTTGTTAATCCGCTAGAGAAGTCGCTAACTTGAACAGAATCGGAATTTATAAATTTATAACTAATCGAAACTGCGTTTTCATAATTAACAATTGGAACAAACATTGAAGTGATATATTTTTCATTATTTGCACTAACATTTACTGAAACACTCTCAGTAAAAGAACTAAGTCCACTTGCAGAATTTTCTACCGATGAATAAACCGGATATAGTGCATCATTTTCAATCACATTGGTGGAGTTTCCAAGTTCGATTTCACTAGCAAGAAATCCACTCAAACTAGATTCGATAAAATAGTCTTCATAACTTATATAGAAGTAACCGTTCTCACCCCATGAATCGCCCCATGAATTTAAAACTATATATGCTCCGTCACTTGAAGGAGTGGTACGGAAATTGTTCTTTGAATATGTATCGTCCCAACCAACGATTGTTACAGCATGATTTACATTTGTTTCTATATCGCCATTGAAATAATATGCATGATTTAATGACGAATAATATGCGGAGTTTTTTGAACTAGAAGCCCCGGCATCAACATAAAAACTAGAAAAAATCGCACCATTATTAATAATATGATTTTTTATTGCTTTTCTATAAGCTAAAACCGTGGACGCATTTGCTGAATCTTTTTTAAAATCACCGGTGATTGTTGGGAAATCTATTCCCGCATTTGATGCGTTTATAGTTTGGCTCGTACTTAAAATGCTAGATTTTAGAGAAGATGAAATACTTGAATAATGAAGATCTGAAACCTTAGTGCCATACGCTCCTGATTCAGATGGATAACCTGCATTTTGGGGATATGGCATCTCTATATCTAAAGCCGGACTAGTTGCTTTTAAATAATCCGTGGCATTAGAAAAGTTTCCGCCATTTAAATTTATAGTAGTTGCACCTGAAGAAAGTTGAAGATAATATGGAAGATGTATTGCACTAAAATTATAATACTCGCCATAGTTTTTTAAGATTGTAGTTTCAAGTGCAGACATAGTTGAGAAACTATAACAAATACCATAACCCATCTGGTTTTCAACATCAATTTTTATGTAATCTTTCAAGTCGTATGAAGAAGGCAACGTTGCCTCGTTTATATTTTTTGCATTTTCATAAAATTCGTCCGTTAACGGTACAAAATTTCTTGGGGTTACGCCATAATTAACTTCCGCATCATTACTTGGATTATAATCTTCAGCAATAGAAATTTCCTTAGATTCAAAAGGTAAAGAAGTTTTTCCAAGTTGCATAAAAATTATGCCACCCGCAAATAGCATTAAACAAACTATACAACTAATAAATATTTTCCAATTTTTCACTTTTCTAAATCCCTAATTTATTTCTCAAGTTTATTTTATGTATTTAATATATACTTATTATAACAATATATAGTAAAATTTCAAAACAAAAAGGATTTTTGTTTGATGTTTTTTATCAAATTATAAATATTTTAATTTTGCAAAATTTAACGAAATTATTAAAAAAATAAATTGTAGAGAATAAAAAACTTGATTTATTTTAATTTGTATGTTATAATTTATATATCGTGCTAGATGGGGAGCCAGTTGTGCCCTGTAACCCGAAACCAACTATAGCGGGGTCGAATACTAATCGAGGCGTGATAGTTTAATAATTTAATTATTATTAATTGGTGTTGATTTTAAGGTCTTATGCAATGCTTTGCTATGAACCATGTCAGGTCCGGAAGGAAGCATCATTAAGTAGATGTAAGTATGTGCCATAAGGAAACTTTAGATGAGTCAGTTATTAATAATTGGTTATTGTAACAGCGTCGGAATTAGTTGCACGATTTTTTTATGTCTATAACCTATTTTAAAAGGAAAAATATGCCTAAATTTAGACATATTTAACAATTTGCATAATATTAAAAATAATGAAAAATTTTAAAAAAAATTTAGGCTTGCATAATACTAGGATTTGTAATATTTATAAATGCTAAAAAAACCATTTAACCCTATAATGAAGTGACCCCCGCAGGGGTCACTTCATTTATTTTAATGTTTTTTATTGAAATAATTAATCGCTTTTTGAGTTACTGCAATATCATCATGAAGTCTAGCAATATGCTTTTCTGCCAACTGATAATTTCTTTCCAAATCTGGCAATCTCTTTTTATTTGCATCAAGATATGCTTTGCTAGATGCAACAACATCTCTTAATTGATCCAAATCTTTTTGAGCAACTTCTAATTTCTCTTTTTTAGCGTCAGCAATTTTTCCATTGTTTCTAACGCCATATAGAGCAATCTTTTGTTTTGCAACAGTAACTTCCTGCTTATCTAATTTCTTAACATCTCTTTCATATGCTTTTTGTAATCTAACAATTGGCATATAATCTTTCTTAATAGTTGCTAATTCTTTCTCAGCATCTTGAAGTTCGCTTGTTAAAAGTTGCAACCTATGTTCATAATAACTTTGCTCATACACAGGAAGGAACTTAGTTTCCTTTTTTGCTTCGATTATTTCATCTGGAGCATCGTTATCTATTTGTTTTTTTTTTGAAGGAGCTGAACTTTCAACTTCTGTTGTTTCTTTAGTTCTTTTAACCGTTTGAGTATATTCCACGCCATTTGTTGTTTTAACAGGTGCTTCAAAAGTTTTTAATGTTAGAATACTATTATTTAATCTTTCAACTGCAGATTTTTGTCTTGCACTTCTTCTTTCAATTTCTTCGGCTTGTCTTTGAGAATCTTCAATTTGTTTTTGCATTCTTTCTTTTGCTTCTCGAACTTCTCTAGCAAGTTTTTCTTTTGCTTGATTTAATTCTCTAACCTTTTCTGCTTCCACTTTTTGAACTTCAATTTGGACTTTTGCTTCACTTGCTTTTTCTGCATTTGTTTTTTCAAGTTTTGAAGTATCTCTCATAATCTTTGCAAGTCTTGCATTCATTTCAGCAATCTTTCTGAACTTATCGCTTTGGTTATCCCCTGCTTTCATTTCAAGACGAGTTGCTTTTTGGTCTTTTCTAATTTGATTTAATTCTTCTTCTCTGTTCTTTAAATCTTCTTGAAGTTTATTTAGTTCTTCTTGTTGCTTAGTGTAATCTTCTTGTTGTTTCTTTAAATCTTCAATTTCTTTTTCTTTTTCAGCGATTTCTGCTTTTGATTCATTCAATTCATCTGTGATTCTTTCAAGCAATTCTTTTCTATCTTCATTTTGTTTGTTTTGAACAGAAATTAATTCTTCTTCCTTTTCTGCCCATTCTTCTTTCATTGCTTCTAATTCTTTCATTTGATTTGAATAATCTTCGTTTTGTTGTTTAAGACTATCTATCTCTGCTTGTTTTTCTTTAATAGCATTTTCTTTTTCTTCGTTTTCTTTTTGCTTATCTGCAATTGCTTGCTTACTTTCTTCAAGTTCGGCAACCAAATCATCTATCTTTTGCTTATCTTCTTCACGAAGTTTGTTTTGAACTGCAAGCAACTCTTCTTCTTTCTTTGTCCATTCATCTTTCATTGCTTCTAGTTCTTCAATTTCTTTAGAATAATCTTCTTGTTTCTTTCTTAAGTCTTCAATTTCGGCTTGTTTTGCTTCCATTTCATCAACAGAAGCCACAAGGTCGTTTGTTAACTTATCTATTTGTTGTTGGTCATTTTCCCTTTGTTCTTCTTGAAGTCTGATTAAGTTTGCTTCTTTTTCAGCCCATTCTTGTTTTAACTGCTCTAACTCAGCCTTCTCTTTTGAATAATCTTCTTTAACTTTTTGAAGATTGTTTATTTCTTGTTCTTTTGATTTAATTTCTTCTTTACTTAAAGACAAATCTTTTGTTAATTTATCTATTTCTGCCTTATTTGCTTCATCTTGAGCCTTTTGCATTCTGGCTATTTCATCTTCTCTTTCTTGCCATTCTTTTCTCAAGTTTTCAAGTTCTTGCTTTTCAGCAGTTGTATCTTCGTTTTCTTTTCTTAATACTTCAATTTCTTTTTTCTTATTTGCAATATCTTTCTTTGCTTTTTCTAAATCTTCTGACAAATCATCAATAATTCTTTGATTCTCGGATTTTTGTTGACGTTGTTGATATAGAAGTTCGTCTTCTCTTTCTTGCCACTCTCTCTTTAATCTATAAAGTTCGTCTTTTTCCTTACTTCTAGTTAAAGTTTCTTTTCTTAAAGCATCAATTTCTTTATCTTTTTCTTTAAGTGCTTGTTTTGATTCGTCTAAATCTCTTTCTAAGTCTGCAGTTTGTTTTTCAAGTCTTTCTTTATAGAACTCTTGCTCTTTTCTGTACCAATCTTGTTTTACTTGTTCAAGTTCTTTTAATTCTTTATTATATTGCTCTCTAACCTCTGCTAACTCTCTTGCTCTATCTTCTCTTTCTTTCTTCTCTCTATCTAATTTATCCGCTTCTCTATAGTTGTTTCTATTATCATATCTATTATAACGATTATCATTATTATATCTATGGTCCTTTCTGAAATCTTTTCTATTTTCTTTATCAGCGTTCTTTAATTCTTCAATTTCTCTATTCTTTTCTTCAATTTGCTTTTTATAATCTTCAATTTGATCAGAAATAATTTTTGCATAAGCATCATCATTCTTTTCTGCTTTAGTTTCAGGCTTTGCTTCCTTAACGTCTTGTGCTTTTTCTTCTTCAGCCTTACTTGCATTTAATTCTTCTCTAAGTTTTGCAATTTCTGCTCTTAATTCATCAGTTTCGTTAGAAACCCTCACTGCCTTAGGACTTTGTTCTGCACTAGCCATAACGCTTTGAGGTCTAACAACTGCTCTTTGTCTTCCACCATCATTTAGTTCTTTCTTTGCTTGAACTGTTACATCATTTAATAGATTTGCAAATTGTTCTTCAGTTAAATCTTCGTTTTGACTAACAACTTTCTTTTGTTCAGGTGCTTTAGAAACAGAATTGAAAGCAGACGCATTATTATTTGTTTTAGCCAATGCTTCTAGTTTCTTTTGTTCTTCATCAGCCTTTGCTAAATCAACATCTTTCTCATCATCTTCCTTAACATCTTCAACAAGTTTTAATTGATTTGATTTAGGTTCTTCAATATCTGTATACTTAACTGCTTCGCCACCCTTAGGCGCATCAATTCTATATACCACAACATCTTCTTCCTTAATCATCTTCTCGTTGTTTTTCTTAGCAGGAGCATCATCTCTACCTTGCTTATTGAAATAAACACCCTTATGCTTATCTGAAGCACACATGATAGCATCTATAATAATAGAAAAAATAAATGCACACACACCAACAATCGCAAGCATCAAAATAACATTTAAAATAACATTTAATACACCGTTCATAAAAACCTTATCCCCTTATTATAATTTTTGTTTTAATTTTCCACCTAAATTAACTTTAGTTGATTGGTGGAGATGGCGGGGGTCGAACCCGCGTCCAAAATGTAAGTGTTAAATACTTCTATATGTTTAGTTGATTGTGAAGTTTCATTTAACCAAGCCCCACCAACAAAACCGGATTAAACTATTTGGCGAAAATTCTTTAACTAAAACACCAAACGATTTTAATTACATATTCCACTTAATCTTATGCCTCGATTATTTCGTGGAAACAATAACCGAAACACTAGCACTAAAAACCTTAAGCGGCTTGTGCTAGAACAGAATTATTTCTGTCTGCATTTAAATTTAATTACCGTTTTTAACGCAGTACAGTCCTGCGACATACTTAACTTAATCTTTCTCATCTTGTCGATACCAAATTCATCCCCATGAAAAACGAGATTAGTTATATCTTTTTATCTCTCTTTCAACTTCTCGTTTTAGATCTTTATTTTTGATTGATTCTTTTTTATCATAAAGTTTTTTACCTTTAACCAAACCAATCTCAACTTTAACAAATTTGTTGTCTTTTAAGTAAATCTTAAGTGGCACGCACGTGAAGCCTTTTTCTTTCATCTTTGAAACCAATTTCAAAATCTCTTTTTTGTTTAACAACAATTTTCGATCTCTTTTTTCGTCAATTTCAAAGCCACCAAAATTCTCGAACTTTTTAATGAACATATTCTTCACCAAAATTTCGTCTTTTGGAGTAAACCAAATAAAACTATCTTTTAAATTAACATTTCCAGCCCTAATTGATTTAACTTCACTTCCCTCTAAAGCAATCCCTGCTTCAATAGTAGAAACTACGAAATAATCAAAATATGCTTTTTTATTTGTTGCTATAATTTTCATAATTTCCTGCCTTTATTTTAGCATTTTTTGTTATAAATTTCAATACTTGTTTTTAAATTTTTTTATATATTTTTATATACAAATCCAAATTGCCCACTTTTTGTCAAAAAGTACCCATTTTATGCCAACACAAAGTCTATGTTTCTAGTTATTATATTCGAATTTGCCAATTTAACCCTTAGTTTTCTGCCAATACAGAACGTATTATGCCTACCTTTTAATGTTAATTCTTCTTCAATATATTCATATTTATCGTCTGGCAAATCAGCAATTGAAACCAGTCCTTCAATAGAATTTTCAAGTTGAACATAAACTCCATATTTAGTTACTGAGCAAACCACAGCATCAAATTCTTCACCTATATGACCTTGCATATAATATGCTTTATATAGGTCATCAACATCTCTTTCAACCTTATCTGCAACAATCTCTCTTTCAGTTGAATTCATGGCACTAACCAATACAAATCTTTTCGTTTCAGATAATTTTTTAGCATTTAATTCACCATGCAAATAATCTTTAATTATTCTATGAATAGTTAAATCTGGATATCTTCTGATTGGTGAAGTAAAGTGACAATAATATTTTAAAGCCAAGCCGAAGTGACCTAAGCACATTGGATTATATTTTGCCTTTTGCATACTCCTTAAGCAAATTTTATTAACAGCAAATTCAGCATCAGTGCCTTTCACTTCATTTAATATTTTTTGCAATTCTATAGGTTTTATGTTTTCAGCATTCACTTTAGTTTGAACACAAAGTTTTTTCACAAATCTTAAAAAACTTTCCATCTTTTCTTGGTCTGGTTTTTCATGCACACGATATACAAATGGCAACTTCTTTTCATAGAAAAACTTTGCAATTTCTTCGTTTGCAGAAACCATAAATGTTTCAATAATCTTATGGCTTTCATCTTGAATTCTTTTTGAAATATTTCGAACTCCGCCAAGATCATCAAGTTCCACAAAAATTTCAGGAATATTTAATTCCAAACTACCCATCTTATTTCTAATCTTAGTTAGTTGCTTAGATAAGTTTGCCATCTCCAAAAGAATAGAAACAAATTTTGAATTTTCTTTTCTAGCCTTTTCATCACCTTCTAAAATTTTTTGAACCGTGGTGTATGTAAATCTTTTACTACTCTTAATAACGCATTCATAGAAGTTACTATTCAATACATTTGCATTTGCATCATATTCAATATCCACTGCCAAAGACAATCTATTAACGCCTTCATTCAACGAACAAATTCCATTGCTAAGTTCTCTTGGAAGCATTGGCAAAACAAGCCCCGGGAAATAAACGCTCGTTCCCCTTTGGAATGCTTCTTTATCTATAGGACTATTATATGTTACATATTCTCCAACGTCAGCAATTGCAACTGTTAAAACTCTATTTCCAGCCTTATTTATTTTCAAGCCAACAGCATCGTCTAAATCTCTGCTATCTTCACCATCAATTGTAAATAAGATTTCTTTTGTTAAATTTTTTCTATTTTTATATTTCTTAATATCTATTTCAGTTGGCATTTCAGATGCGATTTTTTGTACATTCTTAGAAAAAGATTCATACAAATCATAAGATCTAATAAGGCTCAAAACTTCAGTTTCAATCTTATCTGGAGCACCCAAAACTTCAACCACAATTCCTTCTGGGTTTTTCTTTCCGCTATTATATTTTTCTATTTTAACAACAACCTTATCTCCCTGATTCGCATTCATTACTTTATTAATTGGAACTAAAATATCTGCTCCAAACTTAACATCATCAGGCGATACTAGGGCATTGTGTTTATTCAATTTAATTCTTCCAACAATTCTATTATTTGTTCTTTCAACAACTTGAACAACTTTTCCTTCTTGCTTTCTGCCATTTGTTTTCTTTGTTTCAACAACCACGATATCTTTATTCATAGCACCATTCAAATCTTTTTCTGATATGAAGATATCTTCCATTGTGTCATCATCAGGAATTAAAAAAGCATAGCCCGCTTGAGTTCTATCAATCGTACCCCTAACTCTTCTAAGGTTCTTTTTTGCTCTAGCATCTTTCCTTGCTAAAATCTTATAAGCCTTATCTAGATTTGTTTCCATATCTAAAGACGAGTCAAGGTTCTCACCCTTTTCACAAATTCTCTTGTTTTCAAAATCTAATTCGTGAAGATTCTCTAGATTATTAACAATCTCTTTCATCTCTTCATAGGGCTTATTGTTTATAACGCAAAGTTGGGCTATAACAAAATCCTTTTCAAAGTCCATTAATTTATTTCTTCTTATTTGTTCAATTATTTTATCATATATTTCCATTAATATGTCCTTTTTAAAATATAACAAGAATGTATAACTTATTATAGTTTGAATTAAATTCAAGGGTTTAAACTTAATTAAGCCCGTTAAAATAAAATTAAAGGAAGCAAACACCTGCTTCCTTTACGCTTAATTTTTGTTATAGAACTGTTAATAATTTGTCTAGAACAAAATAAATAATAGTTGAAGCAAAAATTACAATTGCACATATAATTATAAGTTTTTGCAATCTTCCTTCCCAAGTTGTACCTTTATTTTGAGAATAATAACTACCACTAATACCTGTTATTGCATTATCACCGCCATCGGGATTTGATGGTTGAGCCAAAATTGCAATTAAAATTAAAAGAGAACTTAAAGCAACCAATACAAGCAAAATGGTTTGAATGATTGGGAATGCTGTACTCATCCATTGTGGTGGAGTTCCTAAAAATCTGAACATTGTAATATCTCCTTTACCAATATGCAAGGTATTATATCATAGATTTTTTTAAGTTACAAGAAAAAACTATAAATTCTTGAAAACATATTTAAAAAATAACTACAATATATAGATTTTTTGGTTAAAAAAAGCAAAAAAGACTGCAATATGCAATCTTTTTAACAATAATTATTTTACAGTGTTCATATAAGAAATCAATCTTAATACCTGAGTACTATAACCAAGTTCGTTATCATACCAAGCCATCAATTTAACGAAAGTTGGGCTTAGCATAATGCCGGCCTTTGCATCAAATATACTTGCTCTATTATCGCCAATGAAATCAGAAGAAACTAATGGTTCATCAGTATAACCCATAACTCCCTTCATTTCGTTTTCACTAACACGTTTAATTTCTGCGCAGATTTCTTCATAAGTTGTTGGTTTTTCAAGCCTTACAGTTAAGTCCACAACAGAAACGTCAAGAGTTGGAACTCTCAAACTCATGCCTGTTAGTTTTCCATTAAGTTTTGGAATTACAACGCCAACTGCTTTGGCAGCACCAGTTGAACTAGGAATGATATTTCCGCAACCTGCTCTACCGCCTCTCCAATCCTTTTTGCTAGGACCATCAACTATAAGTTGAGTGGCAGTAACGCTATGAACTGTGGTCATCAAACCTTCAGCAATGCCAAATTTATCATCAACAATCTTAGCAAGAGGTGCTAAGCAGTTTGTTGTACAACTAGCATTAGAGATAATATCCATATCTGCCTTGTAATCTTTATGGTTTACGCCATAAACAAACATTGGGCAATTCTTACCAGGAGCAGTTATAACAACTTTCTTTGCTCCACCCTTTAGGTGTTTTGAAGCACCTTCAGCATCAGTGAATTTACCAGTTGCTTCGCAGATAACTTCAGCGCCAGCACCCTTCCAATCAATTTCTTCCGGATTCATGCAGGCAAAGAATTTAACCTTCTTTCCGTTTACAACCAAGCAATCGCCATCAATTTCGCAAGTCCCATCAAATTCTTTATGAACTGTATCATGCATAAACATATATTTTGCATAATCCAAAGTGATGAATGGGTCATTAACAGCAACCACGTCAATGTCGTCAAATTTGAAAGATTGTCTTAAAAGAATTCTTCCAATTCTACCAAATCCATTGATACCAACTTTAACAACTTTATTACTCATTTTTTTCTCCTTTTATTATCGCAATAACATTTGCTAATTAAAGTATAGCAAAAATTTAACGTTTTAAGCAAATAAAAAATGGCTTAAAATCAAAGATTTTGCCATTTTTAGTTATTTTTTAAGATTATATTTCTCTGCTCTATCTTCCAAAGTTTTGATTTCATGAGTATCAACTTGCTCACCAACCCTATGAATTAGCATGGTTTTAACACTGAATATGTAGGCCATAAATCCGCTAGCCAAGAACAAAGCCCAGAATACAATTAAGGTCACAACTCCAAGATTTCCAAGGATTGAACCAATTAACCCTATAAGGAAGAAAATCAAGGTTAAGGCACAAAGGCTTAAGCCCACAGCCAAATTAACCCAATAAGATTTTGTTTTGGAGTTATATTCTTTTCCGTCAGTTTCAGGCAAATCGGCAGTAATAATATCTGTGTTGTAACCCACAAAGGAATCTAGAACTCTCAATTGCCTATTCTTCCCTGGAAGTTGGTTAATAGTTCGAACCACTTCTTGATCTAAAAGTTGAATATCTAATTCTCCGCCAAAATCAGTGAAAACATTTAAAATTTTAATTCCTAACTTATAGAAGAACTCTTTTATAGAACTTAAAAATCCCTTAAAACCCTTCTTCTTCTTTTTAAGATAAACAATCTTGTTTCCGGATTTCCAACTATTAATAAAGTTTTGCAAAACTTCGTCATCAATCTCATCTTTTGCTGAATAGATAATTGTGGCATCATAACCTTCACAATATTTCATGGCAACAGTTATAAGCCTGTGCTCGTCCACATTCATGTCCACTTTAAAAGCAGAAACGTTATCGTAATCAGAAAAATCCTTTCTAATTTCTGTAAAACTAGAATTTGCATTTCCATTAAAGGCAAAGATAACATCAAAAGAGAGTTTGTTCCTAGAGCAAACTTCTTCAATAATTGCATATTTTTTCTTAACATCAATTGCTTTTAAAACCGGAATAACAAATCCAAATTTCATCTCACTAACCTTCTCTTCACTTTTTAAATTCTTATTCTTTTGCATTTAAAAACTTTTAAAACCCCTTTTTTCTTTAAAAGTTTATCAAAAGAACGAAATAAAGTCAAGGAATAAAAACTAAACCCTATTTATTTTTTACAAAAATCTTTAAATTTATTTTGTGTTTTATTAAAATAGCCTTAAAATATGATAGATAAATCAAGAGGATTTATTGAATGTAAGATATAAGGAGAAAAAATGGAATTACAAAACTCAAAAAATATGTTTAAAGATGCATTGAAGAATAAGTATGCAATTGGGGCTTTCAATTTTGTTAATATGGAAGTTTTAAAAAGTATTCTTAAGTCAGCAGAAGAAGAACAAAGCCCTGTTATCATTCAATGCTCAACTGGAGCAATTAAATATGCAGGAATTAAACAATTAGTGGCTTTAGCAAAGGCTTGCGTTTCTGAAATGACGGTGCCAGTTTGCCTAAATCTTGACCATGGGAAAACATTCGAAGATTGCAAAAATGCAATTGATGCAGGTTTTACAAATGTTATGATTGACGCATCAAGCCTTCCTTATGAAGAGAATGTGGCTTTAACTAGAAAAGTGGTTATTTATGCTCACGAAAGAAATGTTACAGTTGAAGCAGAACTTGGAGTTTTAGCAGGAGTGGAAGAAGACGTTAAGGCAGATAATACCATTTATACTGACCCAAAACTTGCCCTAGATTTTGTAAGACAAACTGGAGTTGATAGCCTAGCAATTGCAATTGGAACAAGTCATGGTACTCATAAATTTAAAGGAGAACCAAAACTTGCTTTCGATATCTTAGAAGAGATTGAAAAAGAACTACCATCATTCCCTTTGGTTTTGCATGGAGCAAGTTCAGTGCCAAAAAGTTTGATAGAATTAAATAATAAGTTTGGTGCAACCATTGAAAATGCAAACGGAATTCCTGAAGGAATGCTAAGAAAAGCATGTACTCATAATATATGTAAAATCAATGTTGATAGCGATCTAAAACTTGCCTACACTGCTGGAATTAGAGAATATCTTTATGAAAATCCAAGCGACGTGGATATTAGAAACTATTCTAAATTAGGTATGAAAAACGTTAGCGAAACTGTGGCATATAAAATGCAAAACATTTTATTAAGTTCAGGAAAGGCCGAATAACTTATTTAAATGATAATGTATTAAAAATCATTAAAATTTAATATTATGCAATGCATGAAAAAACTCCTAATCATAGGAGTTTTTTTGTATTTTAAATAATTAATCTAAATTCATGTTAAGCAGCATTAAAGTCTGCCAAGGTTTTTCCCCAGTAGGTTGTGTAAGTACTTGAACTACCACGATTATTCCAATAATTTCCCCAACCGCTTGGCTTACTACTTACTTCGCAGTAGATTTTTAGAGTGGATGAACAACCTTCAAATGGAGAATTAGAAACACTAGATGCAGATATTGTTGTAACCGATGAAGGAATATATATTTTTGTTAATCCGCTACATAACTGAAATGCATGATTTCCTATACTTGTTACACTGTTTGGTATTATTATAGTTGTTAATCCGCCACACGCAGAAAATGCAGAATCTCCTATACTTGTAACTGTATTAGGAATAATTGTTGTTTTACAACCTTGTATTAATTTGTTACTGGAAGTTTCTATAATTGCATTACAATTATCTCGGCTATCATACTTTGTATTACCACTTGCAACTTTTATACTTGTTAAACTAAAAGAATTAAATGCCCCCCTCCCTATATTTGTTACACTATTTCCTATTGATATGCTTGTTAATCCGCTACAATCAGTAAATGCATAATCCCCTATACTTGTTACACTGTTTGGTATTATTATAGTTGTTAATCCGATACAATAAGAAAATGCATAATCCAATATACTTGTAATTGTATTAGGAATTACTGTTGTTTTACAACCTCGAATTAAATTATTACTAGCAGTTTCTATAAGTGCATTACAATTATCTCGGCTATCATACTTCGTATTACCACTTGCGACTTTTATACTTGTTAAACGTCCACAATAAATAAATGTGTTATCCCCTATACTTGTTACACTATTTGGTATGGTTATACTTGTTAATCTACCGCAATCATAAAACCCACGACTTCCTATACTTGTTACACTATTTGGTATGGTTATACTTGTTAATCCGCCACACTCAGAAAATGCATAACTTCCTATACTTGTTACGCTATTTGGTATTGTTATACTCGTTAAGCCCCTACAAGAATCAAATGCAGAATTTCCTATACTTGTTACACTATCAGGAATAGTTACGTTAACTATTTTTGAAGAAGAACAAAAAGTTTTATTAGCAATGCTAGATATATTACTAGATATTACTACACTAGTTATTGACGTATTCTTTTTAAATGTTGGTGAACTAGAAGTTCCAGCAACAAACCCACTTACAGGCTTTCCATTATACATATAAGGAATTACAACTGCTCCGCTTGGAGACATACTACTTTCTCCCGCCACTAGATATGAATTGCCATCATCAGATAAAGT
>CAKVHY010000013.1 GCA_934754335.1 uncultured Clostridia bacterium | reverse complement strand
GTTAAAAATAATAGCCTAACGCCATTAAATATTATGGTTACTAAAACTCCAGACATGCAAAATGAAAGTGGAACTAACCCTGCAGACCATAAGCCAAAAGTAGAAATAGTTTCCACAGCAGGTGGGCTAGATGTTTTAGGTGACGTTGTTGGAACGCTTGGTTATAATCTATCTGCAGGCGATACGTTTGTTTATACGGTTATAGTTTCTCTAGCCAGTGGTGGTACAGCAGATGTAGACGCAGATATGGGAATGACTACAAAGTTTGATGCCGGTGTAACGTTTAATTTCAATATTGCCACTTCATTAAATGGCTATATATCAACGATTATAGATAATGGAACGCCAACCACAGTTGCTTCTAATACGGTTTCAGGTAGAACTTTAGGAGATTATTTAGATAGTAAGTCCAATGGGGCATACACCACTGGTTGGTTCTTCGATAAAGAATTAACAAAAGTTGTTACAGAAAATAACCTAAAATCTGAAATAAAGGATTCCGCCAATGCATCGCTTTATACAAGGACAGCAAGTGCTTCAGGTTTGAAATTCACCTTATCTAGCGATGGCAAATCTTATCTTGTATCAGGTCAAAGTACCACATCACCAAGCGGAGAAGTTGTAATTCCAAGCAGGTATAACGGAAAGCCCGTTAGCGGATTTGCTTCAAGTGGGTTTAGTCAAAATAAAAGTATTACTAGTGTGACTCTTCCTAATAGCATAACAATTATTAGTGAAAATGCTTTTTCAAATTGTTCAAATTTAGAAAAGATAGTGTTTCATAATTGTATTTTAGATATAGGATTTAACGCATTTTTGTTTTGTGGAGCGTTAAAAAATATAGAAATTCCTGATAGTGTAACGCGTATTATCGATGGAGCGTTTCAGCAGTCGGGACAAATTGAAAGCATAAAGGTTGATCCGGGTAATGCCTATTATGATAGTAGAGAAGATTGCAATGCTATAATTAAAAAATCAAATAATAAGTTAATTCTTGGATGTAAGAACACAGTTATTCCTAATAGTGTAAAAATAATTGCGTATGTTTCGTTTGGAGCCTGTAAGTTTACGAGCATTACAATCCCGGATAGCGTTACTACTATTGAAATGCATGCATTTGTAAATTGCACAAATTTAATAGAGATTTTTATACCCAAGGGTGTTACAAGTATTCAGGGTACAATAGTTGGGTATTGTGGTAGTTTGGAAAGAATTATTGTGGCTAAAAACAATCCTAAATATGATAGCCGAGATAATTGTAATGCTATCATTGAAACCGCAACAAATAAATTGTTTGAAGGTTGTCTAAACACCATAATTCCTAGTAGTGTTACGATTATAGGTAAACGTGCTTATTATGGCAAGACCAACCTTATAAACTTTGTACTTCCTAAGCATATAACAAAGATAGAGCAAGATGCCTTTTTGTATTGTCAAAATCTAATAAACATATCTGTTGAAACGGGTAATCCAATATATGATAGCAGAAATAATTGTAATGCTATTATTGAAACTGCATCAAATAAGATGGTCTTAGGGTGTAAAACAACAACATTTCCAGAATCTGTAACAAGTATTGGAAGTTATGCTTTTAAGGCCATTAATCAATTAACTAGTATAACAATTCCAAGCAATATAAAACTTGTTGAGTCTGACGCTTTTGATAGATGTGCTGATTTGGTAAGTGTAACTATTGAAAGCGGAATGACAACACTAAATACTAGAGCATTTGTAAGTTGTACAGGTTTAAAGAAGATATTTATACCAGCGTCTGTTACAACAATCGCAGAATATTTGTGTAAAAATAGTCCATCAGTTAAGTTGTATTGCGAAGCAAATTTAAAGCCTTCTGGTTGGGCAAATAACTGGAATGAATATATTTCAGGTAGTGCATTAGAAACTCATTGGGGCGTAACTAGAGCAGAATTTGATGCACTATAAATATTTTTTGATAAATATTGAAAATGTTGCGGTATATATAAATCATATTGAAGTTAGAATTTTAATAAATTAAAATTAATCAAAAAGGTTCTTAAATTTAAGGCCTTTTTGTTATTTTTATAAACTATAATTCATATTATTTAGTATGAAAAATAAAAAATTAATTATAATGAGAGCCTTCTCAACATTTTTAATAATCACTATGCTAGTAACTGTATTTCTAGTTGCAAATAATGTTAATGCGGAATACACATTAAATTATGGCAATAAAAATGTTATATATAATGGGAATAGAGATTCTAATAAAGTTAGCCTAATGGTTAACGTTTATTGGGGAACTGAGTTTATTCCTAAAATGCTTGAGATTTTTGATAATTATAATGTTAAAACAACATTCTTTATAGGCGGAACATGGGCAGAGAAAGAAAAAGATACTTTGTTAGAAATATATAATAAAGGGCATGAAATTGGAAGCCATGGATATTTTCATCTAGACCAAGATAAGTTAACTTATGAGCAAAATAGGGAAGAAATCTATAACACTCATTCTTTAATTAAAGTTTATTTGGGTTTAGATATGAATTTATTTGCTCCGCCTAGTGGTGCATTCAATCTCTCAACTATTGAGGCTGCCGAAGATTTAGGTTATTCCACTATTATGTGGAGCCGAGATACAATTGATTGGCGTGACCAAAACTCATCGCTAATTTATTCAAGAGCCACTAACAAATTAAAAGGTGGGGATTTAATTTTAATGCACCCAACCAAATCCACAGTTGAAGCCCTTCCTGCAATTCTTGAATATATAAAATTAAATAATTTAGAAGCCACAACCGTATCAAATACAATATCCTAAGAGATAAATATGCAATATATGTAAATAATTAATTTATGTATAAGGCATATTTTTATTTTTAAATAAATTTTTGATATGCTATAATTATTAAATAAAATAATGTTTCTTATCTTAATTTTAAATAAAGTGAAGGTATTATTTTGGCAGTATATTCTAATAAAAGTTCTAATATAGAGAATAAAAAACGTGCATATCAAAAGAGAGTTGGTATAATTTTTCTTTGCGTTTTTATTCCTTTGTTTATAAATTTAGTTTTTAATATAATAAAACCCTTAAACTCGCTTTTCTTGGGCGTTTTTGGGCTTTCATTCTATGCTATTAATTTAGCCCTTATTGTACTAGGTATATTATTTGTTATTGGTAAAAATATAGAATTGCCTAAAATTTCAATTGTTTATGGAATGCTTGCCTTATCTTGTTTTATCCTTATTTTACAGGTTTTAACCACTCTTAATATCTCATCAAACTTTGGTGAGTATATGGCTGAAATTTGGAATGGCAAGTTAACGTGCGGTGGTGTTTTATTTGGATTAATAGTTTATCCTTTCTATTTGGCTTTAGGTTCAACGGGTACAGCGATATTGTTTTCAATCCTATTGGTAGCGTTTTCGGCATTATTTATTGATGTTTGCTTTGTAAATTCAACTGCAAATAAAGCAAAAGTAATCTCAAAAGAGATTGAAGAAAAGTCTAGTTTAAAACAACCAAAAGTCGAAGATTTGGCAGAGCCAGAAAAACCTAGCGAACAAAAGCAATTTGATGAAAATATTTTCGTTAAAGATAATGAAAAGGAAGAGAAAGTTGAAGTTGCGAATGCTGAAAATAACGATAAAGATAGAGAAAGAATTTTAAATCTTCTAGGCCTTAATAAGAAAAAACAAGAAGAGAAATCTGAGCCTGAGGAAGAAAAAGAAAATAAAAATCTACTTTATACTAAGAATGATATTTTTAAGTTAAACTCAGAATTTGAAGATAATAAGAAAGAAGAAAAGAAAGGTGATAAACCGCCTGTGTTTATTCATACTGAAGATGAACTTGATGCTAATCCAACAACTTCATTTGTGTTTAACGAAAAACCACAACCTCAAATGAGCGAAAAAGAAAGGCTTAATAGGGAATTCTTATCTTCTATTAATGGCAGGAGCGTTCCGAAACCAGCACCTGTTCAAAAGCCTAAAAATGATATTTTTGCAAACAATTCAAATAGGAATTTTGATTATAATCCTTATGAGCAAAATGATAAATTTTCTAATGATTTGCAGGATTTCTTTGGCAATCCTATGAGAGAATATGGCGCGCCAAATAGTTTTAATCAGAATCCTTTTGTTCCGCCTCAACAGGCTTTTAATAGCGAAAATATGATTAATCAAAATATGGGATTAAATAATCAAAATCCTTTTATATCTAGCCCTGTGGAACAGACTCCAAACTCTCAGTTTGGTGGCTTTGAAACTCCTTTTGATAATGGCTTTAATCAATCATTTACTCCGCCAAGTTTTCAACCACCAAATCAGCAAAAATCTTTTAGCCAAAATTCAAATAAGTTTGGTTATGAGAATCAAGAGCAACAAGATATTATTTCATCTATTGGTATAAGCAATATCGAGCCACCAACTCAAAAAAGAGTGGAAAATAAAAACAATGACTATGTAAGTAAGTTTGGTTATACTGATGATGCAAAAGATATAAAAATTGAAAATGAGTTTAAGTCAAATAATATTAAAAAGGTTGAAAAACCTGAAGAAGTTAAAAAACCTGATATTTATGATGAAAACCTAACTAAAAAATCTTATAACGAACACAAGCAAGAGTATATTGATTCAATTGATAAAGTAAACGAGAATTTATCTTCATTTAATAATAAACCAAAACAAGATTTCTCCAAACAGAATAGGTTTGATAAGTCTAATCAAATTACAATTGATCAGGTTTCTAAAGAAGAGCCAAAACCTGTGGAAGAGAAAAAAGTGCCTAAGTATAAAAAACCGCCTGAGTATAAGAAACCACCAATTGATTTGTTGGAAATCAGGAAGTCTCAGAATGATACTGATGATGCTGACTTGGCTGATAAAGCAAAAGTTTTGGAAGAAACTTTGAGCAACTTCAAAATACCTGCAAAGGTTTGTTCGATATTAAAAGGACCTGCATTTACAAGGTTTGAGATGCAAATGCCTGCTGGTGTTTCCGTTACGAGAATTACAAATTATATTGATGATATTCAAATGCCACTTATGTGTTTAGGAAAAATCAAAACGGAGATTCCAATTCCGGGCAAAAACGCATTCGGTGTTGAAGTTCCAAATAAAGTTATTGATACTGTTGGTCTCCGTGATATATTGGAGTCAAACGCATTTACTAGCAGTAAATCCTTATTAACCTTTGGGTTAGGTAAAGATATCTCTGGTGATTGCTTAGTTGCAAGACTAGAGAAAATGCCACACTTATTGGTTGCTGGTCAAACTGGTAGTGGTAAAAGTGTGGGCATCAATTCGCTTATTTGTAGTATTTTGTATAAAGCAAGTCCGCAAGATGTTAAATTTATATTGGTAGATCCAAAACAAGTTGAATTTACGTTCTATAATGGTTTGCCACATCTTCTTACTAGAAACGTTATAACTGAAGTTGATAAGGCAATTTCTGCGTTTGCATGGACGATTAATGAAATGGAACGTAGATATATGAACTTTAAAAACTTTGCGGTTAGAAATATTGAAGAGTATAACGAAACAGACGAAGTTAAGAATGGGTTCAATGAAAAAATGCCTTATATTATAATTATCGTTGATGAGTTGGCAGACTTAATGACGCAGGCTAAAAAAGACCTTGAAGATAAGATAATGAGATTGGCTGCCAAAGCAAGAGCCGCTGGTATACACTTAGTTCTTGCAACGCAAAGGCCAAGCGTTGACGTTATTACTGGTACTATTAAAGCAAACCTTCCAGCAAGAATTGCGTTCGCTGTTCAAGCACCACAAGATAGTAAAACCATATTAAATGTTGGTGGGGCAGAACGATTGCTTGGAAAAGGTGATATGTTATATCAACCATCTGATAGTCCAGAATTGAAGAGAATTCAAGGTGCGTTCCTTTCAAACGAAGAAATAAAGAAAATAGTTAGTTATATAAAAGAAAATAATGAAGCCGATTTTGATGAAGAAATCGAAAAGGCTATGTTCTCCAAATCTGGCGGTGGATATGAAATAAACCAAAATGAAGAAGAGTTTGACCCATTATTAAAAGATGCGTTAAGAATTGCAATAAAAACAGATTCTGCATCAATTAGTAAATTGCAAAGGGCTTTTGGTATTGGTTATCCAAGAGCCGGCAAAATTATTGATCAAATGGAAAGAAGTGGTATGATTTCTCCACCTGATAATAAGAATGCAAGAACAATTTATATGACACAACAAGAATTTGAAGAAAGATTTGGTGAGGATTTATAAAAATGAAACTTATGAAAAAAATAGGCTTTGTTGGGCTGGGTTGTGATAAAAATAGAGTTGATCTAGAAAGAATGATTGGCTCTATTTCAAACAATAATTTTATTATTTCCAACAATCCTGATGATTGCGATGTGATAATCATTAACACATGTGCTTTCATAAAATCAGCAAGAGATGAAAGTGAAGATGCTATTAATGAATATTCCGCATTAAAAAAACAAGGCAAAATTGAAAAACTTATTATAACTGGTTGCTATAATGAACTCGGAAAGAAAAATTTACAAGAGTTGTTCCCAGAAGTTGATGCGTTTGTTTCAATTAAAGATAATTTTCAAATTGCATCGGTGATAGCAAATCTTTATAATGAAAAACTAGTATGCAATAAAGAAGATAAATCGAGATTATTAACCACTCCGCAATTTGCATATTTAAAGATTAGCGATGGTTGTGATAATTTCTGTTCTTATTGCGAGATTCCTTATATTAGAGGAAGATATAAAAGTGAACCGCTTGCAGATTTGATTGAAGAGGCGAACAATTTGGCAAGTTCAGGTGTAACTGAATTAATAATTGTGGCTCAAGACGTAACGAGATATGGCTCAGATTTTAAAGATGGAACAACATTAATCACGCTTTTAAAAGAACTATCTAAAATTGAAAAAATTAAATGGATTAGATTGCTATATTGTTATCCTGAAAGTATGACGGACGAACTAATTGACGAGATTGCAAATAATCCGAAGATTTGTAAGTATATAGATATTCCATTACAGCATGTTTCAGATAATATCTTAAAAGCAATGAATAGACGAAGTTCTTACGATAAAATAATTGCCTTAATTAAAAAACTTAGAAATAAAATACCAAATATAGCAATTAGGACAACGTTTATTTTGGGCTTCCCAAATGAAACGGAAGAAGATTTTAATATTCTTAAAGATTTCTTAAAAAAAGAAAAATTGAATAACGTTGGATTCTTTGCTTATAGTAGAGAAGAAGGTACTCGAGCATATAATTTTGATAACCAAATTTCTGAAGAAGTAAAAGAAGAAAGAGTTCATGAACTTGGTGAAGTTCAATATAAAGTTGCTATCAATAATAATAAAAAGTTGATTGGCAAAGAAATGGAAGTTGTTGTGGACGAGATCGCTGATGGTGTGGCAATTTGTAGAAGTGAATATTTAGCACCATTTATAGATCCAATTATCATGGTGGAAGCAAACAACAAAATGAAGGCGGGTAATTACTACAAAATCAAAGTAGTTAATTATATAGATTACGATTTAGAAGGAGAATTAATATGAAAAATTTACCAAATAAAATAACAATTGTGAGGATTTGCTTATTGCCTTTAATTATATTTTTCTATTTGGCAGAGTTTATTGGCCCATGGTCTAAGTTTGTTGCATTCGCACTATTCTTAATTGCATGCGTAACAGATATGCTTGATGGTTACATTGCAAGAAAATATGATTTAGTTACGGATTTTGGAAAGTTCCTAGATCCAATTGCAGATAAATTATTGGCAACAACAGGGCTTGTGTTGTTGATTACAGGCGAAAACCCTGTTTTCCCAACAATTATCGGAATTGTATTTATGTTTATCATGATTCAAAGAGACTATGTTGTAACAGGCTTAAGGCAACTAGGTCAACTTAAAGGCGTTATAATTCAAGCCGATAAAGTGGCTAAGATTAAAGCCAATTTCTTGTATTTTACGTTAAATATAGGAATGTTCTTTGCGTTCCTATTTGAACTTGGCGGATTAACAAGTGATTTTATTGAAGTTGCTAAATATGTTCTTTATGGATTTGCAACTTTAACATGTTGTTTAATTGTATTATCTGAAATTGTTTATCTTTCAAATAATGCTAAAGTATTTAAAAACGATGTTCCTCATTTAGAAGAAGTGGATAATGAACAAGAACAGTGTATTAATTTTAAGAATGAATAAAAAGGAAGAAAATGAAGGTATCTTGCATTAGTATAAATACAAATATTTTGCTTGGGAAAGAACATGATATTGTGGGTGAATATCTTTCTAAAAAACTTTTAGATTCAGGTGTTACATTCAATAAAAAAATAATCACGCATTCCAGTCCGGAGCAAATAAAAGAAGCATTAAACTTTGTTCAAGATAATTTTATATTTGTAATAGGCGAAAAATCTAGTGCTAAGAATTATAATATAAAAAATATCTTGGCAAGGTTTTTTGGCGCCACATTTACGCAAAATCAAGATGCAGTTTCTTTGATTAATGGCTTTTACACTAGCCATAACCTAACGCCACCAATAGAAGCACAAAATGATTATTATTTGCCAGTTGGAGCAGAAATTTTAAAATCTAAAACCACAGCAGATATAGGCTTTATGTTCTCAGCAAATAAAACATTTTGTTTTTTGCCAAATAACTTAGATTTTGTTAAAGAAGTTTTTGAAAGTACATTGCTTCCTTATTTCGTTAAGGAAGTTAGGGCAGTTTATCAGACAACCACAATTAAAACATTTGGAATTGCAGAAAAAGATATAATTTATTTGCTTCAAGACCTTTTCAATAACAAATATAAGATTTTTATTTCAACTTATCCAAATAATTTAGAAGTTGAGATATCAATAAGATATAATAAAAATCTAGATAGAAATATATTGCAGGCGTTTATTGCAAGAATTTATGATAAGTTAAAAAAGTATATCTATGCAAACGAAGATATAAGCATCTTTAGAAATGCATACGATTTGTTAAAATTATCGAATAAAAGGCTTGCAATTGCAGAATCCATTACAAATGGAAATATTGTTAACAACTTCCTATCATCTTCAAAAGAAGCAGATCAAATGCTTTCTAGGGGAGTTGTTACAACTAATGTTGAAAGTGCTATAAAAAACCTAAATATTAATAAAGCCACGATTAATAAAAGTGGTTTTGTGTCGGTAGACACAGCATATGAAATGGCCACAAATCTTTTAAATGGTTCGGAAAATGATGTGGTTGTGGTTACGTGTGGAGAATGGATTGGAGAATATACTAGTGCAAACCAATTGGTTTGCTATATAGCAGTTGGAGATATTGACGGTATTCATGTTTATAAAAATACATATTCAGGAGAGTATTCTGCCATTATTGATAACATATCTAAAAGTGCAATGTTTTATTTAATTAAAAAAATTAAACAAAATGGTTTGTTTTTTAGCCAAACTACTGTATAATAGTATACGAACAAATGTTTCAATTAAAAGGAAGATTATTTATGGATGACGCAAAGAAAAAAGCATTAGAGCAAGCAATTTTACAAATCGAAAAACAATTCGGTAAAGGCTCTATCATGAAATTAAGTGAAGGAGTTGATCAACAAATTGATGTAATTCCAACGGGTTGTTTAACCCTAGATGTTGCATTAGGAATTGGTGGAGTGCCAAGGGGAAGAATCGTTGAAATCTATGGCCCTGAAAGTTCTGGTAAAACCACAGTTGCCTTACATATCTTGGCAGAAGCACAAAAATTGGGCGGAACTGCTGCTTTTATTGATGCAGAACATGCCTTAGACCCAAATTATGCTGAGAAGTTGGGTGTTAATATTTCAGAATTATATATTAGCCAACCTGATACGGGTGAACAAGCATTAGATATTTGTGAATCATTAGTTAGAAGTGGTGCAATTGATATCGTGGTTATAGACTCCGTTGCAGCATTAACTCCAAAAGCAGAAATTGATGGAGAAATGGGTGATAACTTTATTGGTACTCAAGCAAGACTTATGAGCCAGGCATTAAGAAAATTAACTGCTATCACAAATAAAAGTAAAACGGTTGTTATTTTCATTAACCAATTAAGAGATAAAATTGGCGTAATTTATGGTAGTCCTGAAACTACAACTGGTGGTAAGGCATTAAAATTCTATTCTAGTATTAGATTAGATGTTAGAAAAGTTGATGTTTTAAAAGATGGTAGTGAGATGATTGGTAACCATACTAAAATCAAAGTTGTTAAAAATAAGATGGCTCCACCATTCAAAACTGCGGAATTTGATATAATCTATGGTCAAGGAATAGATAAAATTGGCTGTATTGTGGATGTTGCTGTAAACGCCGATATCATTCAAAAAAGCGGTTCTTGGTATAGTTATAACGATAATAAGATTGGTCAGGGTAGAGACAATGTTAAGGCTTATTTAAAAGATAATCCAGAAATTTATGAAGAAATACAAAATAAGGTTAGAGAAGCAATAACTAATAACCTATAAAGGATAAATTATGAATATATCATTAATTGCAACCACGCATAAAGATTATGTGGCAAAAAAGTCAGATTTTGATTATTTTAGCGGACTTTGTGCCGGCGTTTGCTATATGCCAAACGATTTTAAAACGTTATCAAATGAGAATGAAGAAAAGACTATAAAAAGAATGTTGATGACTAAAAATAACGGTCATCATAGCGTTTTTGACCATTGCTATATGTCGCTTTATTTGGAGAATATTCCTAAGATTTTGGCGATGATAATTAATAATGAAAAAATGTATACCACAAGCGAAAAATCTGGGCGTTACACTCAAATGAAATTGCCAGATGATGAGCAAAAACTATATGATAAATGGTTGGTTATCTTTAAAGATGCAATTGAAAAAACGTACGAGAAAAATAAGTTTTTTACCGATAATAGAATTTTAAAATTGGCACAAGAGAATGCAAGATATGTAACATCAATTTTTACTCCTGTGTCTATGGTATATTCGGTTTCATATAGGCAATTAAATTATTTATATGGCTTCTTTAAGGGATTTATTGCGGAAAAGCATAAGAGTGTTTTGAAGCAAAGAATTGCTAAGGAGTTGGAAGATTTTTGTAAAGAATTAGAAAAACTTGGTTATATAGATGAGATCTTGCAAAATAACAATAAGCAAAGAGAAATCTCATTGTTTGCAAAAAGAAAGAATGTTAAAGATTATTTTGGAGAAGTTTATGTAACATCATATAAAGGAACGCTTTCGCAATTTGCACAAGCACAAAGGCATAGAACTCTAGATATGTCTATTGCAGAACTCTCAAATTTTGAGATTTATGTTCCTAAAATTATTAGAAATGATGAAGATTTGGTTAAAGAATGGAAAGAAGATATTTTATCTTTAAAAGATAGTTTTCCTCAAGCCCAACTTTATAAAATTATTGAAAAGGGAACTTTAGATAACTTCATATTGAAATCTAAAGAAAGATTGTGTTCTTTTGCACAGTTAGAAATTCATGAACAAACTTATAAAACTATGCAAAAATATGCCAATTTCCTAAAGAAAAATGATGCAAAACTTTATAAGGTGATTGCTAATTATAATAAAACTTCAAGATGCCAATTTCCAAAGTTTAAGTGTACATCTCCTTGTGGTTATGTTCAAGGTATAAAATGCGATAGATTAATTTAATTATTTTAAGCAGATAACTAATTAAATGGTTGTCTGTTTTATTTCTGGGGTTAAAGAAAAGTTATAAAAATAGAACCATTTTTCAATGTAGAATTTTATAAAGGGTTTTATTTTTATAAAATTTGCTTAGAATATATTAATTTTATTTGGTTATAAAAAAAGATTGTTATAAAATAAATACAGAATTAGAATTGTGTATAAACTAAATTTATATTCTAAATTTATTTAAATAGGAAGGAATTGAAAAATTATGAAAAAGAGTACTAAAGTTATAGCCACGGTTGTTGCAGTGGCATTGGTTCTAACTGCTATGATTGTTGCCATATATGCAGCAAGTGCTGGAAAGGTGGGAATTAATGCAAATGTATCATGGACTGCTCAGGCAGGAGTGGATTTAGAATTTTGGGCAACTGCCAATGGTGGTGACGAGGCAAAGAGCATTGCTAAAACATATATCAGTCCTTCAACTTCAAATACGCAGGCAAACATTGTGGGGGATTTAAGTTGTAGTTTTAAGGATTATATAGACGATGGTGTTAATAATCCAAATCCGATAATATTTAGATATTACATAAAAAATAAAAGCCTAACTCCATTAAATGTTAGGGTTACAGAATCTCCTAATGAAGGAAATGAAAGCGGAACGAGTGCAGTGGACCACGTTCCTAAAGTTGAATTAAATTCTTTAGTGGATAAAACATCAACTCTAACGGAAATAAGACATGTAAATGGATATAACCTTCTAGCAGGGAACACACTTGAATATATAGTAACTTTATCTATGGCAAGTGGTGGAACGGGAACAATTAATGCAGATACAGGCCTTTCAAATTTTATAGCAAATGTTAGTTTTAATTTTAGTGTTGGGAGTTCTACTAATGGAACAATTTCCACAAGCGTTGATGGTGCATCACCATCAAGTGTTGCATCAAACACAATTGCAAATCCAACCCTTGGAGATTATTTAAGTACGCTTGAACCAGCAGTATTTTCAGGTTGGTTCTTTGATGAAAAACTAACCAAATCAGTAACAGAAGATTACTTAAACGCGCCATTAAAAGACACTTCAAATTCTTCCTTTTATTGTAAAACAGCATCATATGATGGCTTAACTTTTACTCTTAATGATGATGGCAAATCTTACTCAGTTAGAGATAATGGTGCCACTGGAGATATTGTAATTCCATGTAAATATCAAGGCTTGCCAATTACGAGTATTCCTGATGCCGAAACGAATACATCAGGCTTTCCATTTAATTCCAATACTAATATTACTAGTATTATCTTGCCTTCCACATTAGAGACGATTGGTTTGGCTGCATTTAGGTACTGTAGTGGATTAGAAAGTATTTCAATTCCTAATACCATTTTAACAATTGGGAATGTAGCATTTAGCAATTGCTCAAATTTAAAACAAGTTAATATTCCTTATGGCATTGATGAATTAAAAAGCTCAACATTTCAACGCTGCTACTCTTTAGAAAGTATTGAACTTCCTGATAGCATAACGACTATTGGACAAGGTATATTTAATAAGTGCTATGGCTTAAAAACCGCAGAGTTACCTTCAGGTTTATCTAATATAAATGTTGCAATGTTCCAAGATTGCACAGCCCTAGAAAGTATTGTAATTCCTTCTTCTGTAACTTCTATTGGAGATTATGCATTTAATAAGTGCTATTCTTTAAAAGAAGTTAATATCCCTGATGGTGTGATAAGCATTGGAAAAACTGCGTTTCAGTATTGTGAGTCATTAACAAATATTACATTGCCTAATACAGTTACGAGCATGGGGGCGTATGCATTTACACTCTGTTCAAGTTTGACGAGTATTAATATTCCTAAGCAACTAACAGTTATAACTGATAATTCTTTTGCTTCTTGCAAGAAATTAAAGAGCATTATTATACCCAAATCTGTAACAACTATAGGAGCAAGAGCATTTGATTATTGTGGGTTGGAAACAATAACAGTTGAAAGTGGTAATACAAAATACGATAGTCGAGATAATTGCAATGCAATTATTGAAACTTCTTCTAATAAAATAATTAGAGCCAGTAAAAACACTATTATTCCTTCTTCAGTTACATCTATTGGAAATTATGCCTATTCTTCTTCACCAATTGTAAGCGTTACAATTTCCAACAATATAACATCAATCGGGACTGGAGCATTTGCAGGTTGTAACGAATTAGAGACTATAACAGTGGAAGAAGGCAACTCTAAGTACGATAGCAGAAATAACTGTAACGCAATAATAGAAACTGCCACCAATAAATTAATCTCAGGTTGCAAAAATACAATTATTTCCAATACTATTACAACTATCGCCAGCATTGCTTTCCGGAACATTGAAACTTTAAAATCTATAACTATTCCAGCAAGTGTTACAAGTATCGGTTCAAAAGTTTTTACAGGGTGTATTGGCTTAGAAACTATTAAGGTGGATAGTGGGAATACAATATATGATAGCAGAGATAATTGTAATGCTGTTATTCAAACTGCAAGTAATACTCTTCTTTGCGGTATAAAAACCACAGTCATTCCTAGCACTGTTACAAAAATAGGAGATAATGCATTTGAAGATCATTCTGAAATCGTGAGTATTGAAATACCAAATGGGGTGACAGAGATAGGAAATAACGCTTTTAATTCTTGTACAGGTTTAGAAAAAATTTTTATACCTAATACTGTGGTTACAATTAATGCAACTGCAACCAGTGCGTTTCCTTTTTCATTTTGTTCGTTAAATTTAATAATCTATTGCGAAGCGGATTCTCAACCAACCGGTTGGGGAAATTATTGGAATTATTGTAACACCAACTCAATTTTAGAAGTACACTGGGGAGTAACTAGAGCAGAGTTTGATGCACTATAAAAATGTTTAAACTATTTAATTAAATTTTAATATTATATTTAAAATTAATGGATTATGTGTAACAAATAAAATTCTGCGTTATATTAGCAATATGTGAGACGATACATTAACAAATAATTTAGTATCTTCGTTAATATATAACATAAAAAAGACTATAGACATTAAAATCTATAGCCTTTTTTAAAACCAAAGAAAACTTGAATTATTTGAAATATTACTATAATAATTTTCTTTGTTATTATAAAGTTTTATCTTATTGCTTATATATTCTTTCTTATCTCCAGCAATGCTATATTTTATATAAACATTGAAATATTCATCAAAATCTGAGATATTAAACTTTCTAATTATATCTTCTGAGCAATTTTCAAGTTTGTTTAAAACTTGCTCTTTTCCATTTGAATAAACGCATATTTTATAATCTATATAATCGTCTGCATTAAATTTAATTACTAATTGATTATTTTCTATTTTGGCAGAGAAATCTTTTAATGTGTAGTTATTAAAATTATTGCTAGTTTCACTAGGCAAATATCTTTTAGAAAATACTTCATATAGTTTATATCTTTCAGGAGTTTGAGTGGAAGCAATTTCCACTCTGTTTTCTTCATATGATTTAGAGTCTATTGCTATTTTTTCAATTGATTTTGGAATTTCAAAATCTTTTGGTTTTTCATTTTCATATACTTTTTCAAAAGTATCTTTTATAATTGCAGTTGCAAATGTTCCACCATTATTTGTACTTTCTAATCTTCCTTCAGGTTTCATTGAGTAGTTTCCTATCCAAACGCCCATAGTTTTATTAGAAGTGTATGCCACGCTTATTGCATCGCTATTATAATTGGTTCCTTCAATTGCAACTGTACCAGTTTTTCCTGCCACTTGGTAGGGCAAGTAAGATAGTTTCTTACTTGTTCCTTCTTTAACTCCACTTATAAGCAAGTCTGTCATCAAATAAGCGGTGTCTTCACTCATAACTTTCTTATTCTTAATATTATGTTTGTAAACCACCAATCCTTCAGAATTTCTTATTTCTTTAATAAAGGTTGATTTTATATAATTTCCGTTATTGGTGTAGGGAAGATATGAATTAGTTAGTTGTTGAAGGGTAATTCCGTTTGTAAAACCGCCAAGTGCAATAGCATAGTTGTTATCTCTATCTGAGAATTCTATTCCTGCCTTTGATGCAAATTCTTTACTTTTATCTAAGCCAACTTTTTCCATAATCTTTATTGCTGGAATATTTAGGCTTTTACTAACTGAATCTCGAACGCTTACATAACCATGGAATCCACCAACATTATTTGGTTTATATCCATTTATATTTATTTCTTCATCTAATATCTTCGTGGCAGGTGAGATTACGCCTTCTTCTAGAGCAGGACTAAAAACTAATATTGGTTTTATAGCACTTCCTGGTTGTCTTTTTATATTACTAAGTTCGTAATCGCTTCTTCCAGCCATTGCTTCTACGCCACCAGTTGAGTTATCTAAAATAATTCCCATTCCGCTAGGAGTGTTTCCAAATGAATTTTTTTGAAAGTAGGAGTTTTCATTAAATATATCTTCTAGATTTTGGCTTTCTATAGAATTTTTATATGTATAAATCTTATAATCTTTTAAATCCTTATAATCTAATTGTAATATTTCAGATGCTTCTTGAACTGCTAATTTCTCATAAAGATTTGAGTTTTTATTTGTCTTTGAATTTAAGTTTACATCTGCTAATTCAATTTTTGAATCATATGCTTTCTGAAATTCTTCACTTGTTATTTTGTTATCTTTTAACATTTCTTTTAGAACCAAGTTTCTTCGTTCTAAACATAGATTATAATTATTATATGGAGAATATTTTGAAGGGGCTTTAATAATCCCTGCAAGCATTGCACCTTCTGACAAACTTAATTCATTTGGTTCTTTATTAAAATAATTATTTGATGCTTCTTTAATCCCATATGAATTATTTCCAAAGTATATTAAATTCAAATAATATTCTAGTATTTCATCTTTAGTTAGTTGTTGCTCCATTTTCTTTGTAATTATAATTTCTTTCATCTTTCTTTTAAGCGTTTTTTCGCTGGAAAGGTGGGTGTTTTTAATTAACTGCTGGCTTATAGTGGACGCACCTTCCTTAAATGAATGTGAAACCAAATTGTTTAACGATGCCTTTATAATTCTTTTGATATTAATTCCATTGTGTTCGTAGAAATTCTTATCTTCAATAGAAATAAATGCCTGAACTGTAAGCGGGCTAATATCTTCTAAGTTCACATATGAATCATTTTCATTTTCTATTTCGTTCCCATTAATATCATAAATATTAAAGTTCATAGTGTTTATAGGGTTAGTAATTTTAGATATATCAAAAGCAATTTCTTCTTTATCTTTATAGATATCCGAAAAAAACATCAATGTTAAAACTGATGAGATTATAACTAAAAAAAGCATTAAGTATGTAACAATTTTAAAAGTCTTTTTCATGCAAACACCAAAAATAATAATTTATATAATTATTATGGCTTTAAAACCTTGAAATTATGTTTAAAATTTAGTATAATATAGAGATTACAAAACTTAAAGGGAAAAGAGATGCATATAAGAAAATACATTATTAAAACTTATGGATGCCAAATGAACATTCATGAGAGCGAAAAAATTGCAGGAATTCTAAAGGACTTGAATTTCGAAAAAGAAGCAGAAAATGAAGAAGAAGCAGATATTATTGTTTTTAATACCTGCTGTATTCGTGATGGGGCAGAACAAAAAATTTTCTCTCATATTGGGGCATTGAAAAACCTAAAGAAGAAAAATAAAAATGTAATTCTTTGCGTTACTGGTTGTTTGCCACAGGCTGAAGGAAAAGTTGAAGAGATGGAAGCAAAGTTCCCTTTCCTAGATTTGGTTATTGGAACATATAATTTAAGTTATTTTGGCGATTACTTAATGAGATTCTTAGAAGATGGAATTCAAACTTTTGACGTTTGGAAAGAAGATTTAAGATTACATAAAAAAGTTACTCCATTAAGAAGTAGCGGTACAAATGCTTGGGTTAATATAAGTTATGGTTGTGATAACTTCTGCACTTATTGCATTGTTCCATACGTTAGGGGCAGAGAAAAAAGCAGAGAAATGGGCGATATTGTTGCTGAAGTTGATTGCCTAGTTAAGGCTGGATATAAATACGTAACTCTTCTAGGACAAAACGTTAATAGTTATGGTAATGATGTTGATGATCCTGAAGTAAACTTTGCCAATCTTTTGAGAAAGGTTTCAGAAGTGGAAGGTGATTTTAAAATCAGATTTATGACAAATCATCCTAAGGATTTAAGTGATGAAGTTATAGATGAAATTGCTAGAAACGATAAAGTTTGCAAGGTTATTCACTTGCCAGTTCAAAGCGGAAATAATAGAATTTTAAAGTTAATGAATAGGAAGTATACTAGAGAACAATATCTAGATATAATCAAAAAGATAAGAGAACGTATTCCTGATTGCACTATTACAACAGATATAATCGTTGGTTTCCCAACAGAAACAGACGAAGAATATATGGATACATATAATCTATTAAAAGAAGTTAGATTTGATGGGATTTTTGCATTCAAATATTCTCCAAGAACTGGTACTCCAGCAGAGAAAATGGAAGGGCAAATTCCTGAATTGGTTAAAAGACAAAGAGTTAATGATTTATTAGCATTAGAAAGGTCAATTATAAGACAAGATTTAAGGAAAATGCAAAGAAAATTATATAATGCAGTATTTGATTACTCAGATCAAGATAAAGGCGAAAGTTATTTCAAACTAGATAATAATAAAACCGTTACGGTACAATATAGTGCAGGTTATAACACATCTAGATTTTATCAAATTAGAGTAATGAAGGCGGTAAATAATAGACTTTACGGAATTGTAAGAAGATAAAAGGCGGAAATATTTTATGGCACTAACACCAATGATGACACATTATTTAGAAACTAAAGAAAAATATAAAGACACAATATTACTTTATAGATTGGGTGATTTTTATGAGGTCTTTTTTGATGATGCCGAAACTTGTAGCAGAGAATTAGGTTTAACTCTAACTGGAAAAGATTGTGGATTAGATAAAAGAGCACCAATGTGCGGGCTTCCCGTAAAAGCAGTGGATACCTACGTTTCTAAATTGATCGAAAAGGGGTTTAAAGTATCAATTTGCGAGCAACTTTCAGATCCAATTAAAAATAGCAAAGCACTTGTTGAACGTGACGTTGTGAGAGTTATAACTCCGGGTACTATTATTGAAAGTGATATGTTAGATGCCAATAGCAATAACTATATTGCTTCTATATATAAGTCACAAAATAACATTGGCGCTTCAGTTATTGATATCTCAACAGGGGATTTCTTTGTAACCGAGTTTACAGAAGGAAACACTATCACGAAATTAAATGACTTCTTAGTGATGCTAACTCCGAAGGAAGTTATCTGCAATGATGAAGCAAAAGAAGAATTGAAAAACATTTTTTGCGTTCAAGCGCAGATTGTTCCTGCTTTCACTCAGTATGCTGAAAATGCATTTGAGTATAAAACTGCAAGTAGCACCTTGTTACAACAACTTTGTTGCCAATCTTTAACTAAATTTGGCTGTAATAACAAGCATTTCGCCATTCAAAGTGCCGGTGCTTTATTAAGTTATCTAAATGAAACTCAAAAGAGAAATTTATCTCATATTAATAAAGTTCAATATTTATACACTGAAGAATATATGCAGATAGATGCTAATACTAGACGCAATCTGGAATTAACAGCCACATTAAAAGATGGAAAGAGAAAAGGTTCTTTACTTTGGATTCTTGATAAAACAAAAACTTCAATGGGTGCGAGAATGCTAAAATCATTTATAGAAAGCCCATTGAATAATGATGCTAAAATCAATGCCAGATTAAAGGGCGTTGAAGAGTTAGTTAAAAATATAATTAAAAGAGAGAATCTAAGAGAATTACTATATAAAATCTACGACTTGGAAAGGTTGACTGGCAAAGTTGCATATGGCAATATTAATCCTAAAGATTGCTTAGCATTAAAAGCAACATTGGCTATTATTCCAGAAATAAAGCAGGAATTATTATCGTTTAATTCCACAATTTTAAAGAAAATTAATGAAGATTTGCTAGATTTTAACGAAATAACCACATTATTAGAGAATGCGATAGCGGAAGATAGTTCAACCGTTTTAAAAGATGGTGGATTCATTAAGCACGGTTATAATAAAGAATTAGATGATTATGCAAACATCTCTAAAGTTGGTAGAAAATGGATTGTTGAGTTAGAAGCCAAAGAGAAAGAACTAACTGGAATAAAGAATTTAAAAATTAGTTATAATAAAGTCTTTGGATATTATATTGAAGTTACAAATAGTCAAAAACAACTTGTACCATATAGATATCAAAGAAAACAAACATTATCAACAGGCGAAAGGTTTATCACTGATGAACTTAAACAGATGGAAGATAAAATCTTAAATGCAGATGATAGAAAATTAGAATTAGAACAAGAATTGTTTAAACAAATTCGTGCAGAACTATCTAAGCATATTGAAAATTTTCAAAGGTCTGCTAAGGCATTATCTTTGCTTGATGTTTTATGTTCATTTGCAACAGTTAGTGTTGAAAGAAATTATGTTAAACCAATAATAAACAAAAATATAAATGAAATAGAAATTATTGATGGCAGGCATCCAGTTGTGGAAGCACTTGTTAATAATACGTTTGTTTCAAATGATACATTCTTAAATAATACAGATAAACGAACTATGATCATTACCGGTCCAAATATGGCAGGCAAGAGTACTTATATGAGACAAGTTGCTATAATAACACTAATGGCTCATATTGGTTGTTTCGTTCCGGCATCAAGCGCTAAAATTTGTATAACTGATAAGATATTTACAAGAATTGGTGCTAGCGATGATTTGCTTGTTGGACAAAGCACTTTCATGGTTGAGATGTTAGAAGTTAGCAATATTCTTAAGAATGCAACCAGTAGAAGTTTGATTATTCTAGACGAAGTTGGAAGGGGAACTAGCACTTTCGATGGCTTAAGTATTGCTTGGAGTGTGATGGAATATATTTCAAAAACTTTAACAGCAAAAACATTGTTTGCAACACATTTCCATGAATTAACAGAACTTGAAGGCGTACTTGAAGGTGTTAAAAATTATCAAGTCTCAGTTAAAGAGTTTAATAATAGTGTTATTTTCATGCATAAAATAGTACGTGGTGGCGCAAACAGATCGTTTGGTATTGAAGTTGCATCGTTAGCAGATTTGCCGGAAGAGATTATCACAAGAGCAAAAGAAATCTTGCATACGCTTGAGCAAAACGCTTTAAATCAAAGTTCGTCAACGTTTGAAATGTTAAATTCAAGCAATCAAGAGAACTTAAATAAAGTAAGACAATCCACAAGTCAAATAATTTCAATTTTAGAAGATATAAACACAGATAACTTAACTCCTCTAAATGCTTTTGATATAATATTACAATTGAAATCGTATTTAAAAAAGGATTAATAAATGTCAAAAATTAATATTTTAGATAAATCAATATACAATTTAATTTCTGCTGGTGAAGTTGTTGAGAGACCTTGCAGTGTTGTTAAGGAGTTGATAGAGAACTCTATTGATGCTGGTGCTAACTCTATTTCAATTGAGATTGTGAATGGTGGTATATCAAAAATAAGAGTATCTGATAATGGTTCAGGTGTTGAGAAGGACGACCTTGAGAAAGCGTTTCTGCCTCATAGTACTAGTAAAATAACAAACGCCTTAGATTTAAATAGCATAGCAACATTTGGGTTTAGAGGTGAGGCTTTATGCTCTATAGCAACTGTGTCTAGAACCACGATGACATCAAAAACTAAAGATAATGATGGAAATATGATAATGGTTATTGGTGGAGAAATTCAAGAAATTACTCCTGTTGGTTGTGTAAATGGAACAACTATTATGGTTGAAGATTTGTTCTTTAATGTTCCTGCTAGAGCAAAATTTCTAAAGAAGCCTAAGTTGGAAGAAAGTGAGATAACTAATTATGTATCAAGATTAATTCTTTCAAATCCTGAAATTGCAATAAAATATATTGCTGATGGAAAACTAATTTATCAATCAACCGGTAACGGTTTATTTGAAGCGATCTATTCTATTTATGGAAAATCAGTTGTTGATAATCTTATAGAGATAGACGCCAAAACCGAGAATGCATCGCTAAAGGGTTATATAGGAAAACCTACTTTTTCAAAGCCCAATAGAACCTATCAAACATTATCAGTAAATAATAGATATGTTTTAAATCAACAATTGTCAGTGGCAGTTTCTAAAGCGTATGAGAATTTTCTAATGAAAGGGCAATTTCCCTTTTATGTGTTGAATTTAAATGTACCATATGATTCCGTTGATGTAAATGTTCACCCAAATAAATTAGAGGTGAGATTTGAAGATAGTTCTAAAATATTTGGATTTATTTTAAATTCTATTTCTGATAAATTGTTTAATACAACAACAATCAAACAAATCAATTCTTTCGACGAAGAGGAAATAATAGAGACGAAGTCTTTACATACTTTTGCCACTAATTTTGGCAGTAATTATGTGGTTAATGACAATAAATCTAAAGAAGTTGACAAAAACATTGAGTATCCAAAAGAGATTGATTTGTCTGATGATGAGCCAAAATCATGTCAAAATGAATTAAAACTTGAAGAAAAGAATGAAAATTTTGATAGAATGCTTTATGAGAATAGAAAGTCATTATCTCAATTTTTATCAGATGATATTATGCCGGAAACAGTTAATTCAGATGATGGATTCTCTCATGACTTGGCATATAATTTAACAGTTAAACAAACTGCAGAACAACAAGAGATGAAAGACCTTTCCGATATTCCAGTTTTAAAAGATGATATAAAAATTGTGGGCGTTATCTTTAATACATATATAATTGTTCAGAATTCGACTTCAATATTTATGATAGACCAACATGCAGGTCATGAAAGAATTCTTTTTGATAAATTCATGAAAGAGATAGAAAAAACAAATGTTCCTTCTCAAATGTTGTTAGTTCCATATGTACTAGAATTAACGGTAACAGATTATTCATTTATTAAAGAAAATTTAGATAAATTGGAAGCGCTAGGTTTTGAATTAGAAAACTTTGGTGCAAATTCGTTCAAGGTTAATACGATTCCTTTGTTATTAAAAGATATATCATTAAAAGAATTTTTTGATTTGATATTAAAAGATTCAACTAGTCAATTTACATCTAAGAATACTGAATTTATAAGAGATTATATTGCAAAATGTGCTTGCAAGAGTGCAGTTAAAGCGAATGATATTCTTTCTAAAGGTGAAATTGAAATACTAGTTGAAATGTTAAAAGAAACCAAAACATTGCTTTGTCCACACGGACGTCCAATTATTATTGAAATAACTCAGAAAGAAATTGAGAAATGGTTTAAAAGGATTGTTTAATGAATAAGTATAATTCGATTATAATCTTGGGACCAACAGGAAGTGGTAAAACAAAACTTTCAATAGATTTAGCAAAAAAACTTAATGGCGAAATAATCAATGCTGATAGTATGCAAATCTATAAAGAATTAAATATTGGTACTGCAAAGCCTTCGCCTGAAGAAATGTCACAAGTTCCTCATCATTTATTTGATTTTTTAGACCCTTCTTCAAAGTACTCAGTTAGTGAATATAGAAAAGATGCCTTAGAAGTGGCTAAACATTTATTAGAAAATAAAAAAGTACCTATAATTATAGGTGGTACTGGGTTCTATATAGATTCTTTGTTAAACAACTATTCATATGGTAATGTACAAGCAAATCCTGAAATTCGATTAAAGTATGAGATGGTTCTAGAAAAAAAAGGTAAAGAGTATTTATATGATTTATTAAAAAAATATGATATTCTTAGTGCTGAAAAAATTCACATGAATGATACGAAACGTGTTATTCGAGCGTTAGAAATCTATGAAGCATCTAAACTTGAAAAATCTCAACATTCTAAATATGATTCCATTAGGGATACGTCTAATTTTTTAAACCCTTTAATTATAGGATTAAATTATGATAGGGAAGAACTATATGAAAGAATTAACAAACGCGTAGACTTAATGGTTGAACAAGGTTTAATTAATGAGGCCAAAGACTTATATGTAAAGTATAAGGATTGTGATTATCAGTCCTTACAGGCAATTGGTTATAAAGAATTATTTGAGAGTTTTGAAGGTAAAATATCACTAGACGAGGCGTTAGGAAAAATAAAACAAAGTTCAAGACGTTATGCAAAACGCCAAATAACATGGTTTAAAAGAAACAAGGACATCATATGGTTTAACAAGTCTGAAATATCGCAAGAAAGCATTTTAAAAGAAGTTTTAAATATATTTTATGAAAAAAAGACATTATAAAATTGATTATAATGTCTTTTTTAAGTAAATCGTCACACTAGAATTTTCTTACTAAACCAATAACTTTTCCAAGTATTTCAACATGATCAGTATAAATAGGTAACATTGTATCGTTTTCTGGTTGTAATCTATAGTGACCATTTTCTTTATAAAAACGTTTAACTGTTGCCATTCCATCAATCATTGCTGCCACAATTTCTCCATTATTGGCAGTTGATTGTTGTCTTAAAACAACTTGGTCACCATTATAAATACCTGCATTTATCATGCTTTCGCCACTAATTGTTAGCATAAATAAATCTTCGCCTCTAAACATATTAGGGGAAACCATAAAATATTCTTCACAATTTTCTACCGCTAAAATAGGTTCGCCGGCAGTGATTTTTCCTAGAATTGGAATTGCTATTAGGTCTGAAGGGTTAATTTTTTGCATAAAATCTGAAGGTTTTGTGTTGATAACTTCGATTGCTCTATTTTTATTTGCACTCTTTTTTAACAATCCTTCTTCTTGAAGCCTATCCAAATAGTAAGAAACAGTACTAATACTCTTATAATCCAGTGCTTTTTTCATTTCTCGCATGGTAGGAGGGTAACCATTAGATCTCACATAATCATTTATGTAGTTAAGCAATTTTTCTGTTTTGTCATTACATTTTTTCATAAAAATCTCCAGTTTTTCTTATGTTTATAACTAGATAATAGCAAACAATTACAAAAAAGTCAAACATTTGTTCGAAAAAGTTTTAAGATTTTTAATCTTCTCGTAATTTTACTTTAGTTGCTGCGGTTCTTCGAATATCTTCGGAAATGGCAGCATAGTGTTTACGAGTTGTATTTACATCTTTATGTCCTAAAACGTCGGCAACGACATATATGTCGTTTGTTTCACGATATAAGTTGGTACCAAAAGTACTCCTAAGTTTGTGAGGAGTAATATGTTTAAGAGGCGTAATCAATTGGCTGTATTTTTTAACCAGTTTTTCTACCGCTCGTACACTTATTCTTTTATTTTGTATGCTTAAAAATAATGCTTGTTCATTAGGGTAATAAGTTTCTACTTGTTTACGTTCTTCAAGGTATCTTTTTAACGCGTCGGCAACTTCATCATTAAAATATAAGATAACACTGCTTCCGCCTTTTCTAGTGACTTTAAAAGCGTTTTGGTCAAAATAAATATCATTTATATTTAATCCCACGCATTCAGAAATACGTATACCTGTACCTAAAAATAATGATAACATCGCATAATCTCTTAATTTTGTGTGCTTATGATAACTTTGTTGCCTTTCCGTTAATTTACAACCATCTTCAGATAAGTTTAAGAGATTTACAACTTCATCTATTTCAAGCCTTGTAATTGGTTGTTCATGAACTTTGGGCGCCTCAACTTTATCTGCGACATTACTTTTAATCAAATTTTTTCTGAAGAAATATTTAAGCATACTTCTAACACTTGATAATTTTCTGCTTCTTGCTCGCTCACCATTCTTCTGTATTTTATTACTGTTGTCTCTATATAAGTTTAAATAAGACATATACATTTCCAAATGCGATGCTGTAATGTTATCTAGATCTTCATATGTTAGGCTGTCTAACTTTTTGCCTTGAAATTCCTTTGTGTCTGAAATTAAAAACTCTAAGAATATTTTTATATCTCTGATGTATCCCAGTCTGGTTAAAGGAGTTGTTCTTCCTTCAATACCTCTGACAAATTCGGAACAAAACTCTGGTAATTCTAATAATAATTCTCTAATCTTTAAAACATTCGTATTATCACGTGCTTCAAAATAAGTTTCTGTTTTCATTTTTCATATCCTATAATTGGTTTATAATAATTATATAATTTAATTTTATTTAAGTAAAGAAAATTCATAGACTTTAAATTAGGTGACTAATAAAAAAAAATATGTTATTATTGTTTAGATTTAAATTCGAGGGTGAGTGTTATATGTTAAAAATAAATGAGTTAAAAACTAAAAGAGTAAAACCAAGGGTGGCCGATACAGTAAATCAAACGCGAGCATTATTAGAAAATGCAATCATTTCTTATTTTCAGGATAAATCATTATTTAATATTTCTGAGGATTTATTTTTGTACGAGTTTGACGATTACACGTTAACAACAAATACATTTGAAGATATAACTCATGTGTTTTATTTGGAAATTGACCAAGTAAATAATTTTAAGGAAACATTTATAAAAAAGAATAAGATGGTACCAGATTTGTTTTTGTCGTTAGAAAAAATAAAAGATGGATTATTTGAAAGCGTTGTTAAAACATTCTCAGATAATAGTTTAATTTATATGGATAAATATTCTATAAACATTAATTCAAACTATTTAATTAATGAAAGTGAAACTAAAAACTATTATTTCAAACTCATTCCTTGTTTAACTTATAGAAACGCAAATGGCGTTGAAGGTGTTAAATATTACACAAATGATTTTAGGGATGTTGAAATAGAATATCCAAAGATTGCGGAAGAAAACTTTATACGAAAAAATGAAGAGACACAAGGTGCATTTTTAGATTCGATTTTAATATTTAAGAACATCTTTTCAAAGCAAGATAAAAGTTTAATCTTACCAACAGAGATATTTGAAACTATTTTATATAATGTTCCTAATTCATTATTTAATACAAATTTCACGCAATCTGCTTTAAGTATTATAAATTATTTACGTAATAAGAATATGCGAGATTATTTAACAATAGATGAGCAAGATTATGCGTTCGTTTCAAATTTCAGAAGCATGTCTTTGATATATGCAAAACGTGTAATATCAATTGTTTCTAATTATATAAAATCACATTTGTAATTTAATACTATGCATATTGCATAATAGATAGAATGGCTTACTATAGCCATTTTTTAGTACTATTCAAACTTTTACATAGTACCATGCAATATTGAATACTATTCAAAAATATAATAGGTTTTAAAGGTTAAATTTGATTAAATTATCAAATATAGGGCTAAAACAAATGATTAAAAACAGTACTAAATCTGTTTCGGAAATTTACCCCATTTTTACCCCATGTATTCGTAAAAGTTGTCTTTTGCGAATAGTTTAAACAACCTTTTATTCTTCAAAATCTAGTAAAAAAGCCATTATCTTTCACTTAATTTTTCATACCCCTAACCTTTCGTTTTAAATATGATTTTATAAACATAATTTTTATAAACAAATATCTTATGATTTATTTTTTATAAGGTTAAAAACTTTATTTCATTAAATAAAAAATAATAACCATCCCCACTTTGGTTATTATTTATAACTAAATGCTTATAGTTTATAATTTTATGCATACTACCTACCCTATCTAAAAAGAAGCAAGATATCGGAATATAGTTTTAAAGACTTTCTAACTTCCTCATAATTTGGCATTACTGATTCTATCACCTTATAAAATTTTTTTGAATGATTAAATTCAACTAGATGGCTTAGTTCATGGATTAAAACATAATCTATTATTTTATGTGGCAACATTATTAGCCTAAAATTTATTTTAATATTACCATTCGTATCACAACTTCCCCATCTATTTTTTGTATTTGAAATCTTAAATGAGTTGTAATCTAATTGCATTAGATCTGCAAGATATTCTAATCTCTCGGATAAAATAGGTTTTGCAGTGTCTATGTACCATTTCGCAATTTTAAATAATAATTCTTTTTCGTCCAGACCTTTAGGACAAAGCAAGCATGTTGTAGTTAGTTCAATTTTCTTTACACCAGCCATTTCATATATTAAATATTTTTTTCCTAAGAACAACATTTTGTTATATGTAAGAATATCTTTATGGTCTTCCTGTTTTTTAAGAATTTCATTTCTTTTGCATTCTATCCAATCGGCTTTTTCATTTATAAAAAGAATAATATTATCCATGCTTAATCTTTTAGGAGCATGGACTATTACTTCGCCCTTTTGAGTTATTGTAATTGAAAGACTTCTTCGATTACTTTTTATTATTGCATCTGGTTTTATCATATCGATATTATATCACTCACGATATTATAAAATCAAATAAAAAATACTTTCCATTACAAGAATTTAAAAATAAAAAACAAAATTCGCATACTATTATGCATAGAGTTTGCATACTAATGAAAAATCTCTATACAAACAAAGTATTGCATTATATGCATAGTAAAACGTTTGACTTTTTCTTAATAATTTTATACTATTTATATAGAATGCAATGGGAGATGGAAATAAATGGCAAGAAAAAGTAAACGCCCTGCAAGTAGAGGCTCAGTTAATAACATAATTTTAAAAGTTCTTTCAACCAAAGATATGTATGGTTATGATATTATAAAAGAGGTTGAAAATGCAACTGATGGTAAGGTTGTTTTGAAACAACCTAGCCTTTATTCTAGTTTGTCTAGATTTGAAACTAAAGGATTTGTGTCGTCTTACTGGGAAGATAGTGCAATTGGGGGTCGTAGGCATTATTATTCTTTAACTCCAGCAGGAAGAGAATATTACGAAAGAGTTGTAAATAAAAACAATTCAGATTCTGATGAAATGAGTGCCGAAGATGATATTGAAGAAATTGTTGAAGATGAAGATTCTGAATTAGATGATATTACAAATAGTGAAGATTTAGAAGAGTATGAAATTGATAAAGATGAGCCAGCAAAAAATATTTCAGATTATAAATTTGATTTAAAAAATAAAGTTGATGAATTATTACAGGAAAATAACACTCAAACCGATGAACTAAATGAGGAAATCAATAATAAAGATTCACATGAAGAGAAAAGAGTTGTAAAACCTGTGGTTTATCAAAGGATTACAAGACCATCATCTGAGCAAACAGAAAAAGTGGATTCGGAAATAGAAGAAATTATTGAGAACGATAAACCAGAAACAAACCAATATTCTAAAGAGGATATAAAAACCGCACGAGAGCAATTGAATGAAATATATAACTCAATTGTAAAAAATAAAAATAAATCTCCGCAAGCAACAAAGGAATTGTTTCCAAAAGAAGAGAATAGTAAGCCAAATCCCCTAACCCTGCTAGAACAGCAAAAGAGAAAAGAGTCTATGGAAATTTTATATGGTAATAAATCTGATGAAGTAAAACCATATCAGTTTGAGCCAAAGCAAAAATTATTCCAAGAAGAAACAGATAATGTTGTTGAAACCAATGATTATAAGAAACTTATCAAAATAGTAGACAAGAAGAATTCTGAGAATGAAATCAAAGTTCAACAAAATAGAACAACGGATGAGCAAGTCAAACCAAAGAAAAAATTTGTTGTGGATGAATTCGGTATAATGAAAATTGCTGAAGATTTACCAGTTCAAAAAGAACAGAAAATATTTGATAATGTTGGTTTTAGAACAAACAATACTGGTCATAATGTAGTTGAGTATCGTGAACCGGCAAGTAAGCCCGTTATACGAAACGATGAAATTAAAAATCAACCTGGTGACTTCGAAACTGCAAAGATGTCAGACGTTTTGGATATGACAGATGAAGAACGTGCTGAACGTCAAGAAAGATTTAATAAAAGGTTTGAAAGTTTACAGAAAGAAAAAATAGAGCAAAGAAAGAGTGATAATGTTGACTTAAAAAATATGCTAGGTGACCTATACTACGATGATAACGATAAGCCCCATTCAACATTCCATAATAAGAATGCTCGATTGTTTGCAAATACAGAAGAAGAGTTTGAGAAATCAAGTGTTGAAGACAATCAAATTAATAATGAAGAAAAACAAGAGACTGTAACGCTTAATCCAAATATAAAATTAGAGGATAATTCTATTTTGAATATTCAAAAAGAACTTATTAATAAAGGCGTTGAGTTTAATACATATTCCTCTAACGTAAAAACAAAAAGAGATACTGATTTCTTCTTAGTTAATAAATTGAAAATGGTAGTTGGCTTCATTTTAATGTCTTTAATGATTGTAGAAACCACAGCGTTCTTATTGATTACTAAAAAGTATTTGATGTATTCAGATTCAAATAAATCTATATTTATAGTTGCTTATGTTTTATCAGTGGTTGTTCCTTTGCTTATGATTTTACCATGTATATTCTCACCTAATAAACGTAAGTTGAATAACTTTAGATTATCATATTCAGTTTTGTTTGGAATATTTGGTTTTATACTCATTTGTATCCTTACCTATGCTGTTAACACTTTATTTGGATTTACGCTTGAAAATGTTGAATATTATTTAACATCTTTAATTATGCCGGCATTGTTATCCATTAACTTCATAATCATGCCATTCTTATATAAATTATTGCTTAACTCTAAAAGATTTTATTAATACCTTAATTTCTTGTAATAAACTTTTCTTTCTTTTCTTTAAAACAATTAAAAGTACAATTCCAGCAATTACAGCAAGTGTGATTAATAGAATCATAACAAAAAGGTTGTCCTTTAAACCGCTGAAGAACCCCCCTCCCAAATAACAGAGAAAAATAACTCCGATTGGTCTTGTTAAGGTTGAAACCTTAAAGAATTCTTTGAAAGTTAAACTTGAAACGCCAGCCACCATGCAAAGTACATCATCAGGAAAGAATGGGAAAATAAATGCTATAGTTAAAAATAGTTTTTCCTTACCTGAAAGTAACCTGATAAAATGTTCTAATTTATTTTTACCAATTATCCAAGATACAAATTTTTTACCAAATGTCTTACCTATTCCAAATGCAAGATATGACCCTAAAAGTACACCAATACTACAAAATAAAGCACAAAGTGCGGGCCCATAAATCAATGTCCCTACAAGTACAATTATAACAGAAGGAATAGGAACGCATACAACTTGTGATATTTGGATAAAAATAAATACTAAAACCCCTAATGAGCCAGTTGATAGTATTAAATTCTTAATTTCAGTTGGAGATGATAAAAATTTAAAGGCATCGTATTTTAAACCAAAATAATAGATAAGAAGACTAATAAAACCTAGGATATTTAGAACTAGAAATAATTTATAATATTGCATGCCTTTAGAAAAAAATACAGATGAAAGAATGGAAAAAATAAATCCAAATATACAAATCAGATTTTTTAATAAAACTGAACTGATTAAATTATATTGAAATGTTAAAAATGCAAATATTGAAATGGGGATTAAATAATTAATCACATTAAAGATTATTAATTTAGAATTTTTATTAATGCTCATTTTCAATATTATATTATAGTGCTCAAATAAAAATTCTAACTTTATAAGGAGTAAGTTTTGGCTAATATAGTTGTTGATGTAAAAAACGTAACTAAATATTTTGATGGTAGGCCAGCAGTAAATAATGTTTCATTCACTGTTAGTGAAGGTGAAATTTTCGGGCTTCTAGGTCCAAAAGCATCAGGCAAAACTGCTATGATGAGACTTATTTGCGGTTTAACTAGAATTAGCGAAGGAGACATTCTTATAAATGGTAAATCAATTAAAACAAGTTATAAAGAGGCTGTTTCTCAAATTGGTGTTTTAATAGGTTCCCCTAAACTATTTGGTTATATGACATGTTATGGGAATTTAAGATATTTCTCAAATTTTTACAACAACATAACAGAAAAAGACATAAACGATTATGCTCGTCTTTTAGGATTTGAGCAATATTTAAACAAATTGGTTGCATTGTGTCCTAAAGAAGTCAAACAAAAATTGAGTATTGCAATCACAATAATACATCACCCTAAACTACTTATAATAGACGATCCTTTTCTTGATTTAGATGCAAAAGAAATTAGTAGCATGTCTGCCCTATTGAAATTACTAGCAGAAAAAGAAAAAATGTCACTACTAATTTCAAGTAGAATGCTTGGAGAAATGGAAAAGTTATGCAACACAATTGGTGTGTTCAATAATGGCAATATGGTTGAGTTAAAAACTATGGTAGAATTGCTAGAAGGAAGTGAAAATTCTCAAAAGTTAAGATTTACTGTTGATTATCCAAACTTTGCTGGAAAAGTTATTGCAAATGAGTTGAAATATAAAGTGAATCTTGCTGGAAGTTCTATTTTGGTTTACACAACAAAAGATAATCTTGCAAAGGTTAATAGTTTATTACAAAAATATAATATATCTGTTTTTAAGATAGAGATTGTTACAAAAACATTAGAACAGATATTTGCTGAAATCTTAGAACGAAAGGCTTTAAACAAAAATTGGATATCTTAAAATTAGGGGTAAAATAAATGTTTAAAATGTTTACAAACGAACTTGGCAGACTTATAAGGATGCCATTAACAATTATTATGGGAGTTATAATTTTGGTTTTAGTTGGACTTTCAAGTTTATTTTACTCACCACAAATTATAACGCAGGAGAACGTTTGGAAAGATAAATCTTCAAATGAAATTTATAATGAATTTATAAACAATCCAAATTATCTTGATTCATACAATAAAATGATAGAAGAATCAGTATCTATCCTAAACTACTTTTCCGTATTGAATGGAAGAACAACTGAAACAACTATTAGTTTAAATTCTGTGTTTGAAAAATATGATGTTTTAAAAAAGGAAATTCCCAATGGAGATTCTGCAACTTTATATGAAAAATATTTAGATTTTAAAAAATCATTACAGAATTTCAAATCTGCATTATTAAATTTTGATGTTATTAATGATATCCCCTATATCAATTTTATTAATGTTCGAAGTACTGAATATGTAAATAGCCTTGATGTATTGAGCCAATTAATAACGCAATGCGATGTTTACGATAATCGTTTTGAAGATAAGGCTGAAGCGTCAAATGCTTTATGTAACTACTATGACGAGAATAAACTACGTCAAAAATTAGACGATCTAAACTTATCTGCAATGGGATTTTTAGATATCACTATAGAATCTATGGTTGACAAGATAATTAAAGCGTATAATGATTATATTACTTATATGGACACTTTGCCAAATGCATCAGCATTTCAAAATGGCAGTATCGCAAACCCTAAAAGAAATAACTTACAAGAGTTGGTTTATGGTTCAAATAGTTTTTCCAAATTGCTTGAATATATGGTCGACTCCCCTTACCTTTCAATATACTCAAATAAACAACTTATAGTTCAGTTGCAAAACGACTTGGACCAAACTTATAAAGCGGTTAATATACCCGCTGAAAATAGAAACATGTATTCTTCTCATAGAAGTGCTGTAATGTCACTAAAAACAATCAATTTAGTTGAAAGTTTAAAAGCATTCAAAAATAATTACGTATTAATTTTACCAAATCAAGAAGTTGTGGAAGAGATTGGTGAATTGATAAATAATAATGTTCTTGAATCTAAAAATGATTTATATAATAAAATTACTGCGATGCAAGATTCGTCATCTTCAAGTACAATTATTGAATATGTAAACAATTATGAAGACTTGGCTAATATGTCTTATAAATTAGTTATTTATGAATCAGTATTAAGTACTTTTTCGGTTTATGATTCTACTAAAACAACTGAATTTTATGGTGAAAACCTTGAAGATTTCAATGAATATGAATATAGAACATTATCTACCCTATATAAATATTTGATAAAAAACAAAGAATATCCTTCAAATTATTCCTATCCTTATCAATTTAATTTTGCAAATAATGAAAAATCCGCTTTAGATTTTACAGTTTTTGGTTTTAGAATCGCATTGATCTTAACGATTGTTGCAATGGCAATCTTTTCAATCCTTCTTCTTCCTAGAGAATGGGAAACAATGACATTAAGATTAACATTATCAAAGCCAATCAGCAGAAGAGGCGTTTTCTTTGGAAAACTATTTGCTGTATTCCTAATTGGTATAATGTACTTAACCTTTTCAATTATTTTCCTTCTTACTATCTCTTCAATTATAGGTTATTCATTTATAAATACTACTATTATTTCAGTTGTTAATGCAAAACATGTTATTAAAATTGCTCCAATAGTAAACATACTAATAATTTTCTTATGTGGAATCCTTGAGTTATTATTTGTAACATCATTAAGTTTTATGATTTCATCTTTCTTTAGAAAATCTTACTTGGCGACTATCACAAATACATTAAGCATTGCTTTACTATACCTTTTAAATTGGATTACAAATTCAAGCATTTGGTGCTCGTTCTTGCCTAATACAAATATAGATTTTTATAAATATTTTATGGTTTCACCACATGCTCCTAATAATTTATTTACACAATTATTCAGCCCCGCAGTGGTTTCAAACATGAATATGGGTTTAAGTTTCTTAGTTTACATCGGGTATCTTGGAATTTTCTATTTGATATCTAACGCAGTTCTAAAATGTAGAGATTTTTAAAAAATACTATGTATTAATTTACATAGTATTTTTATTTAACTTTATTAAATTTTGCTATCTCACCTGTTGCTAATTTATCGCAAATATTATTATATTTATTATCTGCATGGCCTTTAACTTTAACCCATGTCACCTTATGCCTGCTTAGTTCTTGCAATAGAGATTGCCAAAGTTCACAATTCTTTACTGGTTTTTTGCTAGCAGTTTTCCAACCATTCATTTGCCAACTTGTAATCCAACCTTCACTAAAAGCATTCATTGTGTACGCACTATCAGTGTAAATAGTAACATCACAAGGTTCTTTTAGCCTTTTTAACCCTTCTATGACGGCTGTAATTTCCATTTGATTGTTTGTGGTTAATTCCATCACACCACTAAATTCTTTGACATGTTCACCATATATGAGCACTACACCCCAACCGCCAACTCCAGGGTTGCCTGAACACGCACCATCTGTATATAATTCAACTTTTTTCATACTACTTATTTTAGCAGTTAAAAATACATTTAACAAATAAAATCCCTTATTTTGTGCATTATTATTGATTATTTTTAAGTCTTAAATCTAAATATAACTTAAAAGTACAACCTTCTTTGCAAAAAGCACAACTTTTTACTAATTTATTCAATTATTGTTGACAAATTAATTAAGATAATCTATACTATACTAGTTATTTGGCATATTACTTAGGGGAGTGGCTCAATGGTAGAGTAGCGGTCTCCAAAACCGTAGGTTGGGGGTTCGAGTCCTCTCTCCCCTGCCAAATATGTTGTGTAAAAGTCGTATTTCACAATTTTTTATAGAATCGCTGAAAAGCCATAAATCAAAGGCGTCAGCGATTTTTTTTGTTTTTTTAGATAAAACTTTATAAAAAACCCTATCCTTAGTCAATGCTGTTTGTAACTGGCAAAATAAAAGCACTTTAATCCACAAAAGATTAAGGTGTTTTTTTTACTTTTTTCTAACTGAAAAAACAAATATTACTGGAGTTGTCAAGGATTGTCTCAGAATGCAACATACACCTTGAACTTTACAACAAAGAATATTTGTTTACCATAATAAAAAGAGAAAAAAAAATAACAGCAAAAAACGCAGGTGTGTTATGTTTACCAACACTTTCGCTTTTTGTATGCTTTAATTTAGTTTATAGGTGTGTGCTTGTCTTCAGTGGAGCGACGCGACACATACCTGTATCAATACAAGCACATGTTTAAATGCCAAAATGAAATATTTTTTAAATTGTTGACTTTTTGCGAAATTTGGCATACAATTATTACATCATAAATAAAGGAGAAAAATATGTTAAATTCATTTATTTGGTGGCGTAAATAGATTAGCGTTCGCAAAAATACTATGTTTTGTGAATGCTTTTTAGTATGTCACAAAACATATAAATGGATTAAATATTCAATATATAAAATCTAGTATAACCCGTTGGTATGTTTTGATTGTCAAAATAATCAACGGGTTTTTTATTTTAAATTAAGGAGATTTTATATTATGAAAAAAACAATGTTAACAGGAGTTAGACCTAGCGGTAATCTAACATTGGGAAATTATTTGGGGGCAATTAAAAATTTTGTAGATAGACAAGAAGAATACAATAGTTACATTTTTCTTGCAGATTTACACGCAGTAACAAACTACATAGAATCAAGTAAATTGAAAAGAAGTGTTATGGATGCTGTAGCAATGTATTTGGCTTGTGGGGTTAATCCGGACATTACAACTATATTTAAGCAAAGTGATGTATTGGAGCATGGAACACTCGGATTTATAATGACATT
>CAKVHY010000012.1 GCA_934754335.1 uncultured Clostridia bacterium | reverse complement strand
CGTCACAATATTCAAATGCAAACTCCCCTATACTTGTTACGCTATTTGGTATTGTTATACTTGTTAATCCGCTACAATTAGAAAATGCAGAATCCCCTATACTTGTTACACTATCTGGTATTGCTATTTTTGTTAATTTAGTACAAAATTCAAATGCCCCATAAAAAACATCATTATCTATTTCTGGTCCTTTTATATTGTGTATAACACTTGTATTCACTATATTACTAGCATTTATAGTGCTACTAACACTATCAACACTTATTCCTAAAATACTATTTGGCAATACAACGCTTGTTATATTTTGATTATTAGAAAACGCCTTTTCCCCTATCCTTGTGACATATTTTCCATTATACTTATTTGGAATTATGAGTTCACCTGTTGCTCCATTAGATGAAACCGCATATGAATTCCCATCGCTATTTAATGCGAACGTTAACCCTGTTGTACTCGCTTCCATTGTATACAAATTTGTAGTTTCAGCATCTGCTCTTAAGGGAGCATTTAAGTTTTCTTGAGTTACAACTTGAGTTAGTCCTTCATCAAAGAACCAGCCAGTACTAATTTCAGGCTCTTTTGTGGCTAAAAACTCGCCTAGTGTTTGCCCTGCAACGTCACCAATTGGTGTACTAGTTTCAACACCATCTACAACTGTTTTAATTGTATTTGCACTACTTGAAGAACCTGCAACATTGAATAAGAAATTTACTCCTGCATCAAAATCTTTCATAAGGCCAGTATTGGCGTCAATTGTTCCTGTTCCACCACTTGCCATAGATAGCACTACTGAATATTCAAATGTTTCTCCCGCAGTTAGTTCACAACCGCTTGTACCTAATGCATTGGCAAGAACATTATTCGAGCCGATTGTGGAAGCCAATACAATCTTTGGCTTATGGTTGCTAGCACTAGTTCCGCTCTCTGCTCCTGCTTCTGGAGTTTTAGTTACTCTAATATTTAGCGGAGTTAGGCTATTATTCTTAACATAATATTTAAAAGTAATTGCCCCTGGGTTATTTACACCATCATTTGAATCATCTTTAAAATTACAACTTAAATCTCCTTGGATTTTAGCGTTTGCATTTGTGGTGGTTGGTGCAATCGTGGATTTTGCCACAGATTTTTCTTGGTCACCGCCAGTGGCAGTTGCCCAAAACTCTAGGTTTACTCCTTCTTGAGCAGTCCAAGATACATTTGCATTTATTCCAACGTTTCCAGCAGTGGCAGCATATATTGCAACAACCATTGCTGTAACCACTAATACAACTGCAACTATTGTTGCTATAACCTTTGTACTCTTCTTCATTTTTATTTCCTTTTATATTTTCTATTACTTAATTATGAACAATTTATCCCCATTTTAATTCTTTTCTTTCATTTCAACCCTGCGGATTGAAATTCGATTGGGGGGTATGCACATTTTATTCGCAATGCGTCCATTTTTTTAAGTCTAAATTTATTATATCACGCCCCCCCCCCCCTGTCAACAGATTTTTCGCCATTTTTGAAACTTTTTTAAAAAAGTTGTAATTTTTTTATAAAATTAATCAATTATTGCTAGTTTTTACATTTCAAACCTATCCACAATTAATGAACCGGACAAAAAAAATCTTCCAAACATATTCATCTTGGAAGATTTTTAAATTTCTTTATTTGTTTTCAGTTTCTTTTTTTGAATCTTTTAAATCGGTATTTTTCTTTTTATCTTTCTTTTCCACATGTTTTTTAACTTTGAAAACAGACATTAAGTCATCATTTTCCAAATCGAAAGATTTTTTCTTAACAACCCTACTTTTCTCAGTTCTTTCTAGATTATTTTGAATAACTGGCATAACCACGTCATCTTTTCTTTCTCTAACTTCCAACTGGTTATATGGGATTGAAATATTATTTCTCTTAAATTCATTGAAAACATTTTCAATTGTATCGTAATAAACGTCCCAATAATCTTCTGAATCCACCCAGCAATTTGCCACGAATGTGATACTACTAGCCCCTAATGTTTTTAACCTACAAAATGGTGCTTTAGGTTCTAGATAAACCTTTCCATTGCTTTTCATCACATTCAAAACAATCTCTTTAACCTTTTCAACATCGCTCTCATAAGCCACTTCAAATTCAAAACTAATTCTTCTAGTTTGCTTTGCACTATAGTTTACAACCGAACCATTAACAACGCTTGAATTTGGAATGGTTATCTTTTTATTATCTGTGGTAATCAATGTGATAAATAGAAAGTTTACATCATCAAGTGAGCCTTCAACGCCATCAACTGCAATATAGTCACCTTTTTTAAACATATTTGTGGAAACAACCACAATACCATTAGCAAGGTTTGCAATCAAACTTTGAAGTGCCATACCAACAGCAAGCACCGCAGCACTAATTGCTGTAACCACTCCAGACATTGATATGCCTATAACATTTAAGCATGTGATAATCAAAATCAAATACAAAACAAATTTAAAAATATGATATAAAAATCCTTGTGCAACTTCCTGCATCTTGGTTTTTTTCATAATTTTCTTAGAAATATTAAGTAAAATTTTAACAACAATAATTCCAATTAACAAAATAGCAAAGAATTTTACTATATTCCAAATATTATTTGAGAAAAAATCTTTAATACTTTGCCAAATTCCAGCCCAATCCATAATAATTCTCCTTTATTCTACAATTATACAAATTAAAATTGATTTAATCAAATAAAATTACTATTTCACAGAGAATTTTTTATTTTCAGTATCTAGGTTAATAGTTAAGCCACCAATCTTACAATTGCCATCAACTTCAGATAATTTTACAGTACAAGCAAGAGTTCCATTTTTAAACAACATTGCAACTCTTTCATTATTATATGTAATAAATCTTATTAGTAAAGATTCTGCCACGCCATTTGAGTCTTGGCAAGTATACGTAGCGGAATCAACGTCTGCACACCTTAATGGTTGGAATGTGTTATCTCCCAAATTTAAAGAATAATATCTTTCTTCCTTTCCATAAGTAATAACCACCAATTCAGAAGAAGATGCCATTAATTTTGCATAGCAATATTCTTCACCAACCTTAACTTTTGCCACTCCTGAATATGCAATTATTTCCACGATATCTGAATTTTCTTTAAAACTATCAATGATTTTATATGCAACTCCATTTTCTAAACTTACACCATCTGGAACTAACTTAATCTTAAAAGACTTTGCTATTTGCTCATAACTAATCTTAACATTTTGCACATCAAAACTTTCTACTGAAAATTTTGTTGGCAACACAATCATTGAAGTTTGTAAATCAATTAAAGCAGAATTTGCTCCATCAACCTTTTCATAGTATTCAATACTAATCTTCAAACCACTTAGTGCTTCAACGATTTTAGATTTAATTTCCGCTTTAGTTTTCCCAAATGCTTCAATTTCGATAACATCATTTAGCATTTTTTCATTTATAATGCTTATATTTCTAACATTACTTTCAGAATTATATAATTCCATTTCTGCATCAATTTCAGTTCCATCATATTTAATCTTAAATGTTTTTAATTCTGAAGCAACTGAAAAATCTTCGTTTTTATCAATCAAAATTTCTTTTGTTAGAACAATTTTATCTAAAACAATTTGAGTGTTATCTATAAACTTCGTTATCTCTAATGTTACATTTGGAATCTCGCCTGCTCCAACTGTTTTTACATAATTAACACCATCAGTTTTCTGAACTAAAGCAATTGTTTTTGTTACATTTTCTTCCAAATAAACAAGCAAAGAAATTTCACTCTGAATTTTAATAGAATTTTGGAAATCTGCTGAATTTAACAAGTTGTATTTTACAAAATTTAAGTTTTGAATATTAGTATTTAATAATTCGCCAGTGCTTGAATTTACAAACATTTCTTTTGTTATTTCTTTTCTATAAATATATGTTTTGCCATTATATTTCAAAAAATATTTAACAAAATTACCCAAATAGAATGTATCTGCGTTTTTATCCGAAATAATGAATGAAGTTTTACCGGTGTATTCAGCATTTAGGCAAGTCATAAACTTCTGCAAACCTGAAGATATAGGCAAAATATTGATATTTATTTTTATATTATTATCTGTTATATATTCTGCAACGAATTCTGAGTTTAGTTCTAAGAAATTAGAAAAGTCTATCTTATTTGCATCGATTTTTCCGTCATCTGAAGTGCCATCAATATAAACAATCTTATATGTTAGCCCATCTAAAACTGATTTATCAAAAGAATTAGAATTGGTGTCATATTCCAAGATATATGAATCCACTCCGTCCACAACCACGCTCTCCACTGGAATATTCGTTTCATCATAAACTGAAATTCTTAAATCAGTTCTATAGCCATTATAGAAAATTGTAATATCGTAATCACCTTTCTTAGAAAAATCCACATCTCCGCTTGTAATCATATCGTCTGTTAGCGTTATAACTTCTGCTTCCTTAGACTCATAATAAACATTTAATTTAACTTCAGGTTTTACTGATGCACTTGCTCTATAATATTGCGTATTTAATTCCACGCTTGTTGGTCTTTCAGGAACTTTAACGATAACCTTCTTAGTTTCGCCATTTGTCATAGTGAACGTATAAATAATTATCTCGTTGCCACCTTCGTCATAAGAATACTCTGCAGTTATGCTTTTAATTCCGTTGCCGGTGTCGCCTTTATCTCCTTTGTCGCCCGGCTCACCTTTCTCACCCTTATCGCCAGGTTCTCCCTGATCTCCTTTAGCACCTTTCAAACTCTCTAGCCAATCTTTTTCAGACCCGTCAAATCCGTTTTCAACAGCCAATTCATACGCACTTTTGCCATCTGAGCCAGCCAAACCTTTAAGAGTATTAGTGGACATCAAAACATTCCATGTCCCTGTTCCAATTCTCCAGTTAATATTTCCATCAAACTCTTTTATTTCAATAGCCTCGCCATCTTTTCCATCAGAACCTTTTAGAGCGGACAAGGAAACCAAGTTATTCCAAGCAGAATCGCCTTTATATTGCCAAACAATATAGCCATCAACAATATTAAAAACAACTTCTCTTCCGTCAGCACCCTTCAAACTTTCTAACCAATCAAAAACACTTCCTTCAAAACCATTCTCCACAGCGATTTGATATGCACTTTTGCCATCATTTCCCTGAACACCTTTTAAACTTGAAAGTGATATTAGGTTATTCCAAGTGGTATCACCAGTATTTTTCCACGAAATAAAGCCATTTTCCACTTTTAGTTCCACGGATTTGCCATCTTCACCCTTTTCACCTTTCAATTCTTCCAAAGAAAGCAGATTGCCCCACGTGTTTTCATTTTCATATTTAAATTGAAGATAGCCTTCATTAATACGAACTTGGATTTCATTCGAATCTAAGCCATCATCTCCGGTTTCACCTTTTAATATTCCAACAACTTGCCATGAATTATTTTCATATTTATAAAGTACTGAAGTTGTTTGATAAAAAAAGAAATCCCCATTCTTTGCTTTAACTGGGAAGGAGTTTCCAACAAACCAATTTGAGCCATCTTGCCCATTGCTTCCACAATCACCTTTTGCACCCTTCAAAGATTTTAGCCATTCTTCTTCCGAGCCTTCAAATCCATGCTCCACTGCAATCTCATAAGCACTTTTCCCAGAAGCACAACCAGTGAAAAACAAAGGAATGCTCAAAAATATAAGAGCGCCCACAAAAAACTTAGCGAATTTATTAAACCTTTTTGCGTTATTCATTTTTATCTCCAAAACATTTATTTTGTCAAAACGACATCAAAATAAATTATAGGCTATTTGGCAAGTCAATTCAAGTGTTTTGGCGATTTTTTCCAGATTTTGTAAATTTTTAGCAAAATTTGTATGATTTTGGTGTTTAAAAAACAAAAAAGCAAGTTCTAAAACCTGCCTTTTGTGATTTCATCAAATAAGCCTTCAATATACCTTCTACATGATTCTTCATCATCTAATAAGTTCCATATATTATCTTGCTCTGTAATGGTCTCTTTAATATTTAACCAGTATTTTACATATCCATCTCGTCCATATTTATTTTTTACGAACTCATAAACTTCATCAATAATTTCATTTTTCGATTTACAACCAACATTTTTTAATCTATATTTAATTGGTCTGGAAAAAATCAAGTATTTTGAATTGCTTCTATCAGCATCAGCCACAATCTTACCATAAATATTTCTTGGCTCATAACTTAAGTGTGAAGAATGGTCTTCAACTGCTTCTGCTATGATCTCAATCGTGTTGTTATCATAATATTTTTTCAACTCCGCATCTACTCGGACAATTTTCCCTGAACTTAGTGCATGATTTTCTCTTCCGTTGATAATTCCGATATCATGAAAAGCACCGACTATGTATGCTATATCTAAATCAATATTTTCACCCTTTTCAATTAACTTTTTACCATAATTTACACAGTTTTTTGTAACGTAATTATAATGTTGAACATTATGTGCTTTATCAAAATGCTTATACTTTTCTTTAATGTTCTTCATTATATAATCTTTTAGTTCTTTTCGCATATTACACCTTCTAATTTTATTGTATAAAATCTTTCTACCTTCTCCAAGAATAATTGTTTGATTAATTTAGTAAACTAATTATATGAGTAAAGCAAAAAGTCAAATAATCTCAACAATTTTAATAATTTTAGTGGCTGTTTTAGGAAGCGTGTTTGTAAATCTTGGCATGGATTGGTTTAATTCTTTAACCACACCTTCTCAATGGCTACCAAACTTCATAATTCCTATTGTTTGGTCAATCATCTATCTTCTTGCAATCATTTGCAATATCTCTTTAATAAATCAAGGCAAATTTAGCAAACAACTAGCAATTCTATTCATCTTAAATGGAATATTGAATGTGCTTTGGTGCTTAGTGTTCTTCACCCTTAACTTAACTTTTTTAGGATTAGTGGTTATAATTATCAACTTAATAATGGGCTGGTTCTTATGGATTGAACTTATTAAAACTGAGAATTTATTCGCCAAATTGCTTTTAATCTATCCTATTTGGTTAAGCATTGCATCGTGTTTGAATCTATGTTTATGGATTTTAAATTAAAACTCTTAAAAACCTTAAGAGTTTTTTTGTATAAATTTTGCAAATTGCTCGGCAGAAGATGCTCGAAGTTTGCCATCTTTAACCAACTCTAAAATATCACCCGTCTTTAGCCAGTGCACACTTTCCACTTCTTCTTTCTGAAGCACAAACTTAAAAGTTTTCAAATTATCATCTTCAAGAATGAAAACATCAAAAATCGCATGCGGTCTATAAATATTCCCTAAAAAACGTAATTGAGATTTTTCAACATCTAAATTTAATTCTTCCTTCAATTCCAAAACTGCTTGTTCCAAACTAGTTTTTCCCGCTTGAACATGTCCGCCAGTGGTGGCAAATTCTCCGCCTTTTTCTATTGAACACTTTTGAATTAAAAATTCATCTTTACATTTTATCCAAATAGTTGCCAACTTAATGTTTTCACCAGTTTTGAAATCTTTATTTCCCCTAACAATTGTTTTATGCAGTGGATTTCCACTGTTATCAAATAACCCTAAATATTCCATATTTTCTCTCTTTAATGAAAATTATATCACTTAAATCAAATTTAAACAAATATTTTTCATTTAAACCCTTAATTTATAAGACTATTGCATTATTTTTTGTTATAATCATACTGAAAAAGAGGTATAAAGCATATGAAAAAGATTAAATTTGGTACTGGCGGATTTAGGGGCATTATTGGTGATGATTTCACTAGGGAGAACGTTCAAAATATTTGCCAAGCAATTTGCAACATAAGTATTGCAAAAAACTTAAAAAGAGAAATTTGTATTGGCTATGATTACAGGTTTGCTTCTGAAAATTTTGCCAAATGGTGTGCGGAAATCTTTGCTGGAAATGATTTCAAAGTGGAGTATTTTCCAAAAGCCTGCACCACGCCCGTGGTTATGTTTGCGTCAAAATTAAATAACAATCCTTATGGCATTATGATAACAGCAAGTCATAATCCATATATGTTTAACGGAATCAAGGTGTTTGTAACTGAAGGAAAAGATGCTCCGCTTGAAGCCACAAACGAAATAGAGAACGAAATGGACAAACTTAAAATCATCAAATCTTCAGACTTTAATGAAGAATTAAATAAAAAGATTTTTATGGTTTCATATATAGATAAATATATTTCCCACCTTATCAAAAACCAAGAACTTGAAAAATCCGGGCAAGGACTGAAAGTAGTGTTTGATGCAAAATTTGGCTCGTCTGTGGAAGAATTAAAAAAATTATCTAATGGAATCGGATTAAAAGAATATAAAATAATAAACGGAAGAAGAGATGCATTCTTCAAATTTATAGCCCCTGCTCCAACTCCAAACAATATTGAAAACCTAAAACAAAATGTTTTAAATAGCAAAGCAAATATTGGTTTTGCCTTAGATGCTGATGGCGATAGGCTTGCAGTAATCGACGAAAAAGGCAACTATATAGATAATAATATCATTTTGGCTGTAATTTATTATTACATGGTTAAATATCAAAACAAATGCGGTGGGATTGTTAAAAACTGTTGCACCACATCTTTATGCGACGTTGTTGCTAATAACTTAGGTTATAAGTGCTATGAAGTTCCGGTTGGATTTAAGTATATTTCAAGCAAACTTATAGAAACTGATGCTATAATTGGCGGAGAAAGTAGTGGCGGGTTGGCTGTGAAAAATCACATCTGGGGAAAAGATAGTTTGCTAACTATTGGCTTGGTTATTAAAATGATTTCAGAATTAAAGAAACCTTTTAGCGAAATTGTAAGCGAAGTTTTAACTTTTGCAAATAACTACGATAAAAAGACTTTTGATAGATCTTACACCTACACTCCTTCCCTTGCCTCTGAGATAAAGAATAAAGTTTTTAATAACGATAACTATCCTGTAAAAATGCGAGAAGTTAAAGAAATTATTAAAACTGATTATTTAAAGATTGTGTATAGAAATAACGATTGGGTTAATATTAGGTTTTCAGGAACAGAGCCAATTCTTAGAATATTTATTGAAACAAACTCAAAAGATAATGCTCTTTTAGAGTTTAAAAACTGGGAACAATTTTTAAACCTTAATTAAATTTAATATAGGTAGTACGCAAAATATAAAAAGTGGCTAACTTTAGCCACTTTTTTAACAATCAAATTATCAGTTATAGATTTTTTAAGATGATGGATTATCATATCCCAATTTATTTTGTTCATCATTTATTTCCTGAATTCTGCTTGAAAATTTTGAAACATAATCATCAAGCAATTTATCTTTTTCTGGCAATTCCAAAATTTTCAAAGTTTCTTCTTGTGTTAATTTGTGATTATCATCTATAACTTCTTTTATTTGTTTTGCCACCAGTTCAGGATTTTCACGATATCGCTCAGCCATCTCAGTTGAAATTGCTCTGGGAACAAGATATCTATATTCATATAATGGGTTATATCGGCCTTCTTCTATCTGCGATAATTTAGTTGGCAAAATATCAGGGAAATCGTTGTACAAATCACCATACTGATTCAATGCTTCTGTTACAGATACTTCTCCACACATTATCTTAATAATCAGAGCATCTGCTACGCATTCTCTTGCCTTTTTTACATTAAAAACTTCTGTAAACTTTTCATTTTCTAAAAAGTTTTCCTTAAATTCCGGATGCGTTTGTTTTAAATAATCTGTAGATAAGTTGTCTGTAATTAAGGTTGGAACTTCATCTACTCGCCAATCCTTTCTTTTCTCGGATTCTAAAAATGTCTTACAACATGAATGACACATCTCATGTATTGCATTGCTTGCATCATTGATTCGCCCTTCAATATTTATAAAAATCTCCTTGTGCTTATTTCCATCTCTATCAATCCCGCTTGCACAAAACGACCTTTCATCTTTATTTTTCGGTTTTGTTCGAAGATATTGAGCATTTTCCTTAATTATATCCGTTAGATTTGTCCCATTTGGATCTAAATCATCTAAATGTTTGTAAAATCCCAACACATCTGTTTTAATCTGCTCAGGAGTAAACGCATGCAGATTAGAAATTAATGATCGATTTATCTTTATGTTAGATATATTAATTTTTGCAATCTTTTTACTATCTTTAAAGATTTCATCAAAATCTTTATGGGTTCTCTCTCTCCTACAAAATTCTCTAAATTCCGAATCAAGTAACATTCTCTCTATTTTCTTTTGCATGTCTTTACCCAAATCCATAATATCCATTATCTTCCCCTCACCATTTAATTAAATATAATATAACATGTTTTACTTTATTTCCAAAACAAATACCATAACTGAAATAAAATTCCTATTTCCCTTTTATTTTAATTACGCCAAAATTTAAAAATTTATGTAGTACGCAAAATATAAAAAGTGGCTAAAGTTAGCCACTTTTTTAATACTTTATTTATTATCTTTTGCACAACTCTAAAACTTTCTTAACAGTGTTTGCAGTTCTAATTGTAATCTTATCTTTTATAACAGTACTTGCAGTTTTTATCCACCAATTAGATTTTCTATAATACTTTAAATCAAACGACCAAAATATATGATTTTTATATTCTTGAATTTTATCAATATTCTCACTTGGACTTCCAATCGTTTCATAAACTTCATTATAAGTTGCTGGTGAGATTATGAAAATTAAATTGTCATAAATATTCTTATCGATTGTCCCCCACCAATCAGGGCTATTATTTAAAATATCTTCAAGTTCTAAATCTGTTGTTACAAAAACAGGAATTTCCAACTGAAATTCTTCATTTATAATTTCAAAAACTTTTTGGCTAATGATATCTTTGTTTGCAACATCGCTTTCAAGAATAACATTTCCGCTATTTAGATAAGTTAAAACATTTTTAAAGCCACTTTGTTCCAAAACTCTTTTTAGTTTTGGCATCGCTATTTTATTCTTTCCGCTTATATTTACTCCCCGAAGCAACACTATATATTTCATCTTGTTTTCTCCTATTATCTGCCAATGTTTTTATCTATAATTTTATTATAACATATACTCCCTTATTTTCTAATTGATTTAAAATAAAAACTCAACTTCTTTTTTATCAACTTTACAAGCATGATTTAGTTATGATACAATGCTTATATAGAACACAAAAAGGAATTATAAAATGATAATAATGTATATTCATCACGCACTTAGGCAAAAAGGAAATCCTTCAAACCCAAATGACGATATTCAGCCACTTGGAGTTCAAGATGCAGAACTAACCGCTGAACTTTTAAAAATGATGTCTGAAAAGGCAAACATAAAAGCAATATACACAAGTCCATATTTTAGATGTGTTAAAACTGCTGAGATTATTAACAAGCATATAAATGTTCCAATATTTAACGAACCTAGGTTTAACGAATATAACAAAGTTTACGAGGTAATTGAAAATGGAAAAAACGTAATAAAAACAGAAACATGGTCAGACTGCCAAACAAGAATAAGGCAAGCACTAAAAGATATTGTATTTAAATATGACGAAAATGATACAGTAATATGTGTAACTAGCGGAGTGAATATTACAGCATTCATTGGGCTGGCGTTTAAAATTCCAGTTGCTGAAAACCTGCCATTTCCTATTGTACCAAGTTGTTCACCAATAGGATTCAAAATAGATAAAAGTTGTTTTTGATATAATATTCTCACTGCTTTGCAATTTCGTTTTTTGAAAAACTTCATTTTTGCCCAGGAAGCATGATTGCAAAATAAAAAAAGCCTTCATAAGGCCTTTTTATTTACTTGGAGCTGGTACCGGGACTCGGACCCGGGACAGCTGCATTACCAATGCAGTCCTCTACCGCCTGAGGTATACCAGCATATTTTTTATAAAATAAATTTTAACACTTCAAATTATCTATTAAAATTAATTTGTAAACTTAAATCAACTTGATATATATTATAATAATAAGCAACGGAAACTTTACAAAGTTAATTTTATAGTAAAGACAGGGGTTTGTCAAGAGATTAGTTAAAAAAAATAAATTTGTTAAAGATGTTTTGAAAATTAGTTTTGTAATGATAAAATATATCTCACTTAATAAAAAACTTTAAGCAAAATTCAAGATAAATCATGGCAACATACTTTAAAATACATCTCATGCTAGCAAATGCCAAGAATTTTAAAATATCATTATAAATTATAGAGGTTTTAAATGTTAGAAAAAATATTTATTAAAGATTATAAAAACACAACCAACCCTGAAGTCCGATTTAAATATGGAATATTTGCAAGTGTGTTTGGAATTATAACCAACATACTTTTATTTATAGCAAAACTTGTAATTGGATTAATAAGCGGATCTATTGCGATTGTTTCAGATGCAATCAACAACTTAACCGATGGTGCATCGTCAATCATTTCATTTTTCGGCTTCAAACTTGCTTCTAAGCCAGCAGATAAAGAGCATCCTTTTGGTCACGCAAGATATGAATATATCACAGGTTTATTGGTGGCAGTTTTAATTTGCATGATTGGGGTTTTGCTTTGTAAATCGTCCATTGAAAAAATCATAAATCCTATGGAAATTACAGTAAATTTAACTGTTTGCATAATACTTTTATTAAGCATACTTGTTAAAGTTTCGCAACTAATTTTATATTATAGAATTTCAAAAGCAATCAACTCAGAAACAATCAAGGCAAACGCCATTGATGCAAGAAACGATATTATAGTTACGTTTGCAACCTTTATCGCCATGATAGTTATCTGGATAACAGGAAGCAATATTGATGGCTACGTTGGAGCAGGCGTTTCGATATTCGTTATAATCTCTGGAATAAAGATTTTAATTGAAACAATAAATCCTTTGCTTGGCGTTAAGCCCGATAAAGAGTTTGTTAAAAAAATCAAAACAAAACTTAGAAGTTATGATGGCGTTTTAGGTACTCACGAATTGATGCTTCATTCGTATGGTCAAGGAAAATATTTTGCATCTGTTCACGTGGAAGTATCAGCCGATGTTGACCCAATGAAAACTCATGATATCATAGATAGAATTGAAGAAGATTTTTTGAATGAATTAGGCATAAATTTGGTTATTCACACAGACCCTATTCAAAATAACAACAAAGAAGTTCAAGCATTAAAACGACGTGCTCTTTCAAGTGTGAAAAAATTAAACAACAAGTTGTCTATTCACGATTTTAGAGTTGTAAAAGGCGAAACCCATACAAACTTAGTTTTTGACGTAATTGTACCTTTTGAAGTCAATGTTACAAAACAAGATATAATCAAGCAATTAAATAAAGAATTTAATAATGGCAAAATGACATATAATTTCGTTTTAGACATAGACCGTAATTATGTTTAGAATTATTAAACAAATCAACGAATATTTGCAAAAGCGTTAAATCTTTATATAAAAATTGTTTAGAATAATGCAGGAATAACAACAAATAAAATTTTTTATTGATTTGCTAAAAATACAATATGTAAAGTTTTATTCTTGTTTATGTTAGAATAAAACCTTATAAAGAATATCAATATCAACAATTGGTTGAAAATGTTTGTTATTTTGCTTAAATATTGTTATACTAATATGGGATTAAGATGGAAAATAATATAAACAATCAAAATAACATAAATCTTAATAATCAAAGCAACCCAAATTCTGGGGTTTCAAATAGTGGAGCAACATCACAAGTTTCTCAAAATACGCAAAATATAATTCAGACCACCACACCAAATGGCGTTGGTGCTAGACCAACTTATGCACAAAGTACGTATTTAAAACCTGAAGATTTTGTGAAAGATGCTCCAGTGAAACCTGTAACGCCAGTTTTTGCTTATTCTAAAACGGTTCAAAATCCATATTTGCCTCAAGATTATCAGACCACAACAACGTTGTCTCAACCAACATCAGCAGAGCAACAAACGGGTCAAAATGGATTTAATTCAACCTCTCCTTCACCTGCTCAACCAACACAGGCAAATACAGGTGCACAAAACCAGCAATCTACAGGAAATCAGACGCTAACTGCAAAAAATATGCAAGAAAGCGTTGGCGAAGGTTTAAGTTTTGGAAACCAACCTACTGAAAATGCTCCAGTTGGGGGCGGATTTGAACTTGTTGGAAATAAGGCAAGCCAAAGAGAGATTGCTAAGGGCGCGAAATTTAAATCACATAGAAGAACTGAGAGCAGATTTTGCGGTCATTCAGCATGGTTTTTTAGTTTCGCAAATTTATTTGTTTGCTTGTTGTTCTTGCTTTGCAATATTTTAATATCAAATGCCACCGAAGAAATGATAGCAGCGGGCGGAACAATTGCAACTATTCAAGCAATCTTAGATAAATCACCTTATGTTACATTGGTTGTTTTGGCATTTACGTTGATTGCTATTATAAATAGCATTATTCAAATTACAATTGCGAATAACAAGTATTCAAAATTAACAATTTGCTTTGTACTTGGAATGAACGCTTTGATGTTTACTTATCTATACCTTGCAGGATTCATTACAAAAACTTTTGAATTGTTGCAGTTGGCAACATCTTAAAAAGTGTTGATTTTTGATTTTAATTTAAGTATAATAAAAGCCAACCTTATTGGTTGGCTTAAATATTAATGGAAAGTTGTCGGAGTGGTCGAACGAGGCAGATTCGAAATCTGTTGAACAAGCAATTGTTCCAGGGGTTCAAATCCCTTACTTTCCGCCAAGTGATAACAATCCGAACCCTTGTGTTCGGGTTGTTCTTTTTTTGCCAAAAATTCGTTTTCTAATTCAAAATTTGGTTGTTCACTTAACTTTAATTGTGTGCCTTTATCATCACTTATGTTAAAGTAAATATCACAATGGTCGTCAAACAAAATAACACGATTAACAAACATATCAATTAGTCTTTGTTTTGCATTGTTAAGTGAATAGTCCAAATCTTTGAAAGAACATAAATAAGCATAAACAACATTTTCATCAAGCGGTTTAATCGTTAGCATTTCTCGGCTAATGATTTTTTCTTTTAACTCTTTATTTGCAATTTCAAGTTCTCTCATTCTATCGTTTGTTGTATCATTGAATATTCCATTTTCAAGAGCTCGCAAAAGATTTGCAAGTTTTTTGTTATTCTCTTGCAATTCTTTGTTTAGGTTTTCAAGTATTAAATCTTTCTCAATAAACTTGTTATAACTATTTGTTGTTTCTTTTGCTATTGCTTTTAGATTAGCACTTTGTAAAAAGTTTTGTGTTGCTTGAAGCACAATATCTTCTATGTATTGTTGAGGAATAGATTTTTTATCACATTTCGCTTTGTTTTTCTTCTTTGTAAAGCATTTGTAATAATTGTAGATTGTTCCAAGTTTGCCTTTACCACAATCTCCCGTCATTAAACCACCACATTTGCCACAAATAAACTTTCCACTAAGAAGATAGTTAACTTCTGTCTTATGATGAGCAGAAGTCATTTTTGACACCTTTAACCTAGCATTTACTTCATCAAACATTTCTTCACTCACTATTGCAGGATAGATATTTGTATAAGTTGTGTCATCTGCATAAACAACACTTTTATAATTTTCATTTCTTAACACTCTTGAAACCGAGTTAATAGACTATTCTTTACCATAACATTTTTAATGCCTTTGTCTTTAAGCATAACAACTTTGTCTTTAATCTTCTTGCCAGCAAAATACTCATCAAACATAAGTCTTACAATATTTGCTTGTGTTTCTTTAATGCTTAACTTTAAATTCTCGACATTATACCCATAAGGAGTTCTGCCACTTGTAAATTGACCTTTAATTCTGCTTTCTTTAAGTCCACGCTTAACTTTTTGAGATGGTTCAGCAGAATAATATTCATTAACACCAATAATAACATTTTCAACCAATCTACCTTCTGGTTTATCTGAAATGTTTTCAGTTGCAGAAACAACCTTAACACCATTGTTTCTTAAATTCATTGTGTTAATAGCACTATCAAATCTATTCCTTGCAAATCTATCTAGTTTGTAAACTAACACAGCTTCAAAAGTTCTTTGCTTTCTGTCATATAGCATATGTTGAAAGGCAGTACGATTATCATTTGTTCCTGTCTTTGCTCTATCAATATACTCGCTAACAATCACATATCCATTTCTTTCATTAAACTCTCTACAAACACGAACCTGTCCTTCAATACTTTGCTCAGTCTGACTAAAACTTGAATATCTTGCATATATAACAGCCTTAATCATAATTTACTCTCCTTAAATTACATATTAATATCTTGCAATGAAGCGCAAACAGCAACAACATTTGCCAACTCTTGCCAAGTTTTAGAATCGTCAATACATTTCTTTAAATACTCTTTTGCCATTTTACTCCAGTTTTGATTGTTTTCTATTTTTTGTTTATAAGCCTCTTTAATAAATTTTTCTGGTGTCATATTAAGTGCTCCTTATTTTTGCTGATTATACCGCAATAATATAAAAATTGCAACAATATGTTTGCAAATACGAATATTTTGTTGCAAAATTAAATAAAAAGTTTTATAATTATTTTAGATTTTTACAAAGAGGTAAAACAATGAGTATTTCATATAACAAACTTTGGAAATTGTTAATTGATAAAAATATGACAAAAACAGATTTAAGATTAAAGGCAGATATTGCGACATCAACCCTTGCAAAGTTAAGTAAGAACGAACAAGTTAGTATGGATGTTTTAGTAAAAATTTGCAAAACACTTGATTGTGATCTTGATGATGTTGTGGAATTGAAAAAGGAGAAAGAATAATATGTCTATATTAAAAGAAAACTCTCTACTTGAATTCTATAAATTATTAGAATCTGAATTTAAAGTTAATTATCCTATTAATGAAAGAGCAACCTATACTAGCGACATGAATTTTTCTAATGACCTTGATACTTCATTTCAACGTTGGTTTAGATATAAAGAAGGCTTTTCTATTGAAATGGTTAAAGGTTTGATAAATAAATATAATCAAAATAAAAATGGGATAATAATGGACCCTTTCATGGGTAGTGGTAGCACATTGATAGCAGCAAATCAATTGGGATTAAAAGGATGTGGTTTTGAAGTCAATCCATTCTCTTATTTCTTAACATCTTGTAAATTAGAAAACTATACAAAAGAGGATATTGAATTATTTAATGAATCTTTTAATAAATTATTAAAGGTAGATGCTTTAAAATATAATTATACATTACCAGAATTATCTTTTAGCAGTAAAGTATTTCCGAAAGATATTGAATCTTACTATATGGGATTGTGGTCTTATATAAATAAATGTGAAACCAATCAAAAAATAGCCAATCTTCTTAAACTTGGTTGGCTTTCAATTTTGGAAAAAGTTTCTAACTATAAAAAAGCTGGAAATGGCTTAAAAATAAAAAAATATAAAAAGCCACAAATCTTAACAGTAAAAAGTATTCAAGAACTGTTAAACATGGAATATAAACAAATATATCAAGATTTAGTTGAAAGAAATTATAATAGTATTAACACAATCTATAACACATCTTGCTTGGAGATAAACAAAAAAATAAAACCTAATAGTATAAGTGGTTGCATTTTCTCTCCACCATATGCGAATTGTTTTGACTATACAGAAATATACAAGCTCGAACTATGGTTTGGCGAATTTGTTAAAAATTATTCCGATTTAAAACAATTAAAAAAATCTTCATTAAGGTCTAATTTGACAGGAGATTTATCAAATCTAGACAATTTTATTACAATTAGTGAGATTGATTATTTATTAAAATTATTAAATACCGATTCGTTATGGGATAAAAAAATACCAACCATGCTTAAATTATATTTTAGTGATATGTTTAATGTAATTAAGCAATGTTATGAAGTATTAGAAAGTAATGGTTTTTGTTGTATTGTTGTTGGCAACTCATCTTATGGCAATATTGTATTCCCCACTGATTTAGTACTTGCTAAATTTGCAAAAAGTATCGGATTTGAGATAGATACAATAAATGTAGGAAGATATATAATTACAAGTTCACAACAATATGAAAAAACTATAACCTATAAGAATTATTTAAGGGAAAGCATTATATGTTTAAAGAAAATATAGAAATTGAAGTTGACAATTTACCCAAAGACGTAAATGAAAAAACTTTTATCATAAACCAAGCAAATCCCAACAAATATACTCATTCATATTTTAAATATCCATGTAAATTTATTCCAGAAATTCCTAAATGGGCAATATTAAATTTTTCTAAACCAGGAGACTTTGTATTAGACCCATTTGCAGGAAGTGGGACAACATTATTAGAGAGTATACTAAATGATAGAGTTGGTTTGGGAACAGAAATAGACCAAGTTGCACAATTATTAATTAAAACAAAAACAACAAAATTAACCAATTCAGAATTACTAGAAACAGAACAACATTATAATTATATAGTTAATTTTGTTGCTGATAAAAAAAGTCCATATATAACACCTAAAATTAACAATATTGACCATTGGTATAATGAAACAAATAAAATACAATTAGGGAAAATTCTGTATTACATTAACAACATAGAGAATTCAAATATCAAAAACTTTTTACTTACTTGTTTTGTATCAATTATAAAAAAAGCATCAAATGCTGACGATGTGTCTCCTAAACCCTACGTCTCAACAAAAATAAAGAAAAAGGTTAATCTTGCAATAGATGAATTTTCTGCTATATATAAAAAATATATTAAAGAAATGAACGAGTTTTCAAATCTAAATATAAAACATCATGCAGAAATAATTAATGGTGATGCCTTGACTTTTTCCACTAATAAACAAATTGATTTAGCTATTACTTCTCCACCATATATTAATGCTTTTGATTATGTTAGGACTATGAGATTAGAAAATTTATGGTTGGATACAAATACTGAAGAATCTTTAAAAGAAACAAAAAAACATTACGTAGGAACAGAAAGCTTAAAAACCCAACTAGAATTAGAGGATTTATCAATTTTAAATTATAGTAATTTATTAAAAGAATATTATAATGTAATAATTCAAAAAGATAAAAAACGAGCTTGTGTTGTAAAAAAATTCTTTGCGGATATGTTGATAAATTTGAGGAATATTTATTCCTCTCTAAAAGAAAATGGTAAATATGTTATTGTAATTGGTAACAGCACAATAAGACAAGTTGAAATTGAAAGTTGGAAAGTCTTGAAAGAAATTGCTCAAAAGATAGGATTCAAATACGAAGGAGCTTTTAGATATAAAATAAAAAATCCATATATTAGAATACCTAGAAAAAATAGAGGCGGACAAGTAATATACGATTATGTTTTAATACTATGTAAGGAGAAAGAAAATGGCACAAAGAGATAGGTCAAAGGAATTTTGGTTAATACCTAAAAGAGTGAGTTTACACCAAACTATATGTTTAATAGATGGAATAGTTGAAAGAAACTATAATAAAACGTCTTGGAATCCACAAAAACAGAATAATTTAGGTGTAAACTTAAAAAAATGGGGAGCAACAAAAGATGGTAAGAATGTTTCTCCACAGTCAATCAGAACATTAACTGCATCATTGCCGCAATATTTAGGTTTCGTCTATATTAACACAAACACTACACCCAATACTATTTGTATTACTCCCATGGGAGAAAAATTATTAAATTATCATAAACCTAATCTTGTAAAAATTCCAAATTTGATTTTAGGAAAAAATAATATTATTACCGAATCTGAAATAGTATTACAACAAATGACAAAACTTCAAATAACAAACCCTGTAATCTTAAAAGACTGTGAAAATGTTTTTGTATTCCCTTTTAGATTAACTCTAAAATTAATAAAATCGCTAGGATATTTAGACAGAGAAGAAATTGCATATTTCCTTTTCAAAACAAAAGATGAGTCTGAACTCGAATTAAGAATACAAGAAATAATTAATTTTAGAAAATTATCAATAGAAGAAAGAAGTTCTTTAATCAATAAATTTAGAAATACACATCTAGGAAATATTTCTTTGGTTCAAGCGCCATCTTCAGCATATTACGAAAATCTTTGCTTAACAACAGGAATTGTTGAACTGATAAAAATCACTCCAACAAATCGCAATTCAAACATTAATGCAATTCGAATTAAAAAAGAATATTCTGAATTTGTTGACAAGTTATTGGCTGTAAATAGCAATGTTGAAACATTTGATTTTAAAGATGATTTAGATTTGTGGGTTGAATATATAGGTTGTGAAGAACATACAAAACCACCCTTTGAAATAATCTTTAAAAATTTTCTTAATGAAGATTGTTTAATAGAAATAAAAGATACAAATAAATCGCTCTATATTGATATGATAGAATATAAAAATCAGATTGCAATCCCTGTATTTGATAACGTAAAATATCGAATAATTTGTTCAAGTTGCGATACTGGCAAAACAATATATTCTAAAGAATTTACATTTGATTATAAGCAAAGACCTATTGAATTATCTAATGGTCAAACATCATCAAATCAACAAGCTGACCAAACAGCTGAAGAATTGGCTAAAAGAATTATTGAACATTCAAACTCTCAAAACTTTGACTCAATAATGCTCAAAAAATTACAAGCTCTGAATAAATGTTTTAAGATTGATAAACTTCAAGATAAAAATTTAAGGGGTGCTCATTATGAATACTTATTCTTTAAATTATTATCAATTCTTAAAAATAAAAATATTATAGATGATGTTTTTTGGAATGGTAAAATAGGTAAGTTCGGTTTACCTGTACCTGCTCCAGGTGGAAAAACTGGAACTCCTGATATTATATTTAAAATTGATGATTTTACATATATTTTAGAACTAACAACAATAAAATCAAAATCTCAACAATTTTCTGCAGAACTAGCTTCAGTTCCTGACCATATAAGACTATTTGATGGAGAAAATGTTACTGGGATATTTGTAGCTCCAATTATTCATGAAAGAAATACAAATGCTATGAATTCTGTTTTAAGTTCATACAATAAAAAATTACATTGTCTCACTGATGGTGAGTTATTAAAAATTTTACTTACACAAGACAGAACAATAATAAAAAATGCTTTAAAATAAAATATGTTTTAATAAGCAGGATAAGGAAATGGACTCAAAATTGACTTTTAATCCTCAAAAGCACCTATAAAATAGGGCTTTTTTGATGTTTCACCTTGAAAGGTGCCAAGATTCATTTTGAGTCATTCCCCCAAGACTGTTAAAAGTGGGATACCCACTTGTCTTTTTTTGTAAAAAATATAGCAAAGTTTTATAGAATTTGATATAATAAAAATGACTTCTAAACAGGGTGCTAGGAGTCAGGATTAAAATCAGTAAGCTGCTGCCAACATATGATATCATTATAAAAAATTGATATTATGAAGAAACTTATTGACTATCGTTTTATTGAGTGCAAAGATATACCAGAAAACACAGCCACATATAACCTTAATACTAAAGTATTAAGGCAAGGCAAAACAAAATTAAGTCAAAAACAAATAAAGCGAATTGCCTTTATTCTTGCCACTGACTTAAAGAACTTTGCCGAATCAAATGGCAACTTTTCTAATCTATCAGCAAATGCAGTCTATACTCATTTGCTAAACAATCAATAAAACCTACGAGAAGAAGTAAAAAACTTCTTCTCTTTTTTGTTATAGGTCTTTCATTATTAAACAAAATATGCTATAATGCTATTATTACTAAGGAGAACTGTATGGACAAAAAATATCAAGTATTTATTAGTTCAACCTATTCAGATTTAATAGAAGAAAGAAAAAAGGCACAAGAAATATTATTAATGGCAGATTGTATTCCTGCAGGAATGGAAGCTTTTGTTGCAGCAAACGACGAACAGTTTGAAGTAATAAAAAAGGTAATTGATTTATGCGATTACTATGTCTTAATAATCGGTGGAAGATATGGTAGCATTAACGAAACAACAGGTTTAAGTTATACTGAAATGGAATATGACTATGCAGTATCACAAGGTATACCTGTTTTAGTCTTTGCTATTGACGAATCCATAAAATTAAGTGAAAAGAAAAAAGAAAAGGATATTGAAATTCTATACAAATTAAGTCAATTTAAATCAAAGGCAATGACCAATAGACTTGCTAGTATTTGGAAAGATTTAGGAGATTTATCAGGTAAATTGGCAATATCAATTATGAAAGCAAAAGAAGAAGATATTAGACCAGGTTGGATAAGGGGTACCGACTACAACCCAACAGAAAATCTTAAGAAAATAAATTCACTTCAGGACGAAAATAAAAGATTAACCGAAGAACTTACTGAATTAAAAAACTCTATGGTTGAAAAATCATCAGTTGATTTTGAATTAGAATTTGATGACAATAAAATAAATATTGAATTTACATCAACATATTTTAATGGCTCTAGGTATATAACACGACATCATAACAAAGAAATTTCATTAAAAGAAATATTTGGATATGTTTCAATTAATATGATTAATGTTAGTGTAACCGAAAACGGAGTAAGAGATTATATTGCAAAATCTATAGGTGCAGCTAATTCTAGTTTTTTAGTAGATAAAAATATTGCAAAAAGAATTTGTAACCAATTTATTGCACTAAAATTAATGGATACAAAATGGGTAGATGGGAAAGGTTTATATTATTTTTTAACACAAAAAGGCATCAAACTACGTGACGAAATGAATTTATTTAAAAAATCAACTAATTAAATTAATATATATCTTAATCCACTTACTACCTATATAGATTTCAGGGTTAGGATTAGATAACGGTCTTTCCGCCAGCAAAAAACGGCTTGAATAAGCCGTTTTTTCTATTAATAACATAATCTTTACATATAGTACAAAATCTAAGAGTATTTAAATTTCCTTTCCATAATACAAAACAAGTTCGTTATCTTCAATGTCGCTCATTATGAAATCGTTATTATAACCAACAAATATTTTCGTGAATGAGTGTTGAAAAAGGATTTTAATTATGCTATAATTGATAAACTTATAATGAAACCGAAGGAGACAATATGGAAATCTTAGATTTTTTTAGAAGACAAAAAGAATCCCAAAAGGATTCCGAAACCAAACCAGAAACAGGATTGTCTAGATCCAACTTCAATGATGAAAAAGTAAATGTAATACTTGAGGAAGAAATTAAAGAATTCTTTCCCAGTGAAGGTACATGGCTTAGCCATTGTTTTAAACAACCAGATGAGATCTCCTATGATAATTTACCCTGCCATCTAAGAGACAATTCTTGGATGAGTAACCTTTTACAAAATGTACTATACAATAAAGGTGTTTATATTCCACAACATACAATTAAAAAATTTATGAATAACTCTGAAGAGTTTACCAATTTAAGACATGAATACGAATTAAGAATTGTGAAATGGGAAATCAATTGGATTTCAAAGGGCGGAGAAAATTGGTTACCACCAAATGGTGAAGATGAATTATCCATGCTTTTTAGCGAAGATATTGATAAAATAATTCGTGGTGGAGTAGTTAGAACATTAAAGGCTATTGGTATGAATGGAGAAATCATTGAAGAAGGTCTTGAAAAGTATGCTGATACATGGAGACCCGCAGCAATGTCAATGGGGTTTATCCACAAATATGAACCATTTACATTTACAAAGGGTACTCCAGAAAGTGCAGATGCAAAACACAAACAGAATTGGTTAGCAAATAGAGAATATGAGTATTATCAAGAACACAAAAGGTCTGTTGATAATTACGGGACAAAAACGCCAGCCATGCAAATGACACCTGAAGAACATTCACAATTAGTTAGAGAACTAGCAAAACAAAATTATGCAAGATGCAAATATCTTGAACAATGGAAAGAAACGACCTCAAGAAATCAACTTGAACACACTAAAGATATATAAATCTTTGTTACTCCTAAATCACTAGACATCTATAATTACAGTCAACATCTTAATCAGCAAAAAACGGCTTATTTGAGCCGTTTTTTCTATTCATAATATATTTTTTACATTTAGTACAAAATCTAAGAGTATTTAAATTTCCTTTCCATAATACAAAACAAGTTCGTTATCTTCAATGTCGCTCATTATGAAATCGCTATAACCAAAGTGCAAATATATCGCCAGGTTTCGACTCTCCTTTGCTTCAGAGCCAATTGTTAAATATTTAACTCCCCTTTCTTTGGCATAATGTTCAGCCATTTTAACGAGTTTAGAAATATGTCCCTTCCCTTCATATTCTTTGTCAATTCTAAAAGCGTTCATATTGGCTATGTTTTTTCCATCACAAAGCATTGGCTTATCTTTGACCGCTGAACAATTTGGCGAAAACAAAACTGTAATCTGCCCTATCGGTTCATCGCCATCTACAACAACAAATGTGGTTGCATCACCATTGCTGTTATAATTTATGTACTGCTCCTTCCAATTTGCCCAACGCTTATCGCTACCATGTTTTGCGATATCCTTTTCCCAAATTTTTTCCAAATCTTGGACTGTTGCTCGCCTATATAGAACCATAATACTCTCCTTTTATATTTAATTTTCAATTTACAATCTTTTCAATCTTCTCTTTATTACATCTCCACGCTTCTTTTAAACTAGAATACGTTAATTTTTCTTCCACTTCATCAATTGGAATCCAATATGTTTTATGAGAATCTTCGCTTGTATTATTACTTACACCACCATCAACCGCAATATACATATAGCAAACACACTTTTCACCATTTGGTGTTATGTACCTTTCCTCATATGGTTCAAACTCATCTAAAACTATTGCAACTCTTTTAGTTTCTTCAGACGTCTCCCTTATTGCACATTCCTTTAAAGTTTCACCTTTTTCCAAATGTCCTTTTGGGAATGAAAAATCATTTTGCTTATCTCTAAACACCAACGCCACACATTTGTTTTTGATGTCAATTAAATAACAACCAGCCTTCATTGTTTCCATAATTCACCTTCAATTCTAATTTAAGTTTAACATAAATTGTTTAATATAACAAACTTATATCACTAATCTTTATGTTTTAAATATGCAAGAAAAAAGGAAAGCGTTAGTTGACGCTTTTTAAAACTTAAACAAAAAGGAACAGTGCATAAAATTTGCATTGTTCCGCATTTTATTTTGTTAGTTTCTATCGCCTTAGTCTTTAACTCCATTGTGTTATTCTTTTCATGCATTTGAAATCAACAATCATAATTTATTGCCCTTACTTGGAGTAAAAAATTTATTCATATCATGTTTTTCTAACTTCAATAACCCAATTTCATTCTTTATTTACGCTATTATAAAAAACAACCTTAATTAGGTTGTTTTTCAATATTTGCATAATACTTTATAATTTATTAATTTGTAACAAATTCGGCATTTACATTTGCATAGATAGAAATCTTTATATCATCAAAACTTAAATCATCTTTTATTCTTTCATATCTTGATGCACCACACCAATAATTGTTTGTTTCTTCCACTCTTATCATTGTAACATCATTGCCATGAATTTTTTGTGCCTTTTCAATTGAATTATCTATTGCCTTATTTAATGCATCAATATAATATTCGCTGTTATCTGAAACCATATAATTTATATCATTTAGATTAAAATTATCTATGTTCTTCAATATTTCCAACACAGGTTTTAACCTACTTAAATTATCAAATTTTATTGTAACATTTATATAGTAAACTGCAACGTCGTCATCCATATAACAATCATAACCATAAGGTTGAATGTAATCATATTCTTTCACAATCTCACAACTGCTTTCATTTTTAATAACATTTTCTAAGTACGTAAAAGTTTCGTTTGCCAAATTCTTTGCTTCCGATGTGTTAAAACTGCAAGTTTTTATAGAGCCATAAACCTCTGCTTTGTCTGGACTTACTTCCACACTCGCCCTGCCACTAACTTTTAGTGTAACGCCTTCATCAAGTGCGTACAAATTACCAAAGTTAAAGCCTGAAAATAAAGTTAAGACTAAAACAAAACCAATAAAGATTAAACTAAATTTTTTCATATTCTTCTCCCATAATCTTATAGTTTGATAAAATTGGAAAATTATTCCAATTCTTAGTAATTTTTTATTATTTATTTTTTTTCAGTCTGATTGATTTATAAGAATTTTCTTGTTACAAGGATTAAAATATATATAATTAAGAAATTCTTACGTTTAAAATCTCTTTGATTAAAATAATGTTATGTTTTGAAACTTTTTTCGTAAAAATTGTTGACAAATGTTAAAAAATAGTGTAATCTATTTGCGGTTTATCGCTAAAGGATTGCTGTGGCGGTGTAGCTTAGTTGGTTAGAGCGTTCGGTTCATACCCGAAAGGTCATCGGTTCGAATCCTATCACCGCTACCAAAATCTATTTAGAATAATTATTTGTGGTCCCATGGTCAAGTGGTTAAGACACTACCCTTTCACGGTGGCGACAGGGGTTCGAATCCCCTTGGGACTACCAAAACGCTATATATTGTGGTCTGTTTTCAAATTTAACACAATATGTAGTATGTTATCTTACCTAAATTAGGTAAGATATTTTTTTTGTAAAAAAAAGTTGTACGGGAGTTGTACGGAAATCACAAAAAGCATCTATCTGATTTAGATAAATGCTTTAATATAAAATTTAATTTTAATTATTCTTATGTGATTAACCTAACAGAAAAGTGTAAGAAATGATAGTTCTCTTCTTATAGATTTAGATAAAGGACAATTAATAAATTGGAAAATTGTATTTTTATTCCTATATTTATTCTCTTGTATTGTGTAAAGATTTTCAAATGAGCCTGCCCCACTTAGTTCTGCGTAGGTCTTTTTTGTAAGTGATTTGCTTGCAAGGTTTAAATATTCACTCCAGGTCATCTCATCGTCGTAAACTGAACTTTGTCTTATCATAGAATTATGGGCTTTCTCTACATAACAATGCAAATAAGATAGTTTATCGCATATTTCAGAAATTGCAGATGAATTATATTCCTTTTTCAAATTTAGGAAAATCGTTTTCATTTCGTTATAAGTTTTGGTCGTTTTTAATGTTTGAAAACAAAACTCTGGCAGGTTATGTTTTAGTTCTTTATCAAATTCAATATAACCTTCATGTGTGCAACAAGAATAAATCAACTTATCGTTATTCAAAAGTGTTATATTTGAAAATAAAACATATTCCGCATCTTTCTCTACAACAAAACCGCTCTCTAGATTGCACTGTTTTAAAATGTTTTTTACAAAGTTGTTTAATTTAAATGTTACATATTCGCCCCGCATTCCCCATTCAGTAGCAAACTTACGATTTGTCTCATATAAGTAGATTTTTTTATCAACTAAAGTATAACTTAAAGAATCGTTTTGGGCTAATGACGACATCAAACATTTAACTTGGTTGCAAAAAGAAAAAATATAATCATATACTTCATCTCTTATTTCTTCGTCATCATAAAAACTTAGATAGTTTTTCATCATATTTACACCTTTTTATAAACAAAAAATGTTTTTATAAAGCCATTCGCATATTTTGTTGAAGAGTTAGGAATTCGAATACTGGGAATCTCTCACTTCAACGGTTTTCAAGTTTTTATGCCCGAGTTGGTTCGAGTCATTTTAGTTAAAATAAAGTCATTTTGAAAAACCAAAACTGCGAGAGATTTCCGCATAAAACCCGTGATTTCAAGCCTTTTTGTTCAATCATTATATCTTTTGAAGTTGTTTTTGGTCAAACCTATTAAAGATCAGATTTCTAACCCATTTGTTAGGACTTTGTTAGAACGAACTAATTTGTCACTGAAATGTTAGAAATTAGCAAAAATAGTTCAGCATATAAATATTTACATCTATTTTTACATCTATAAAGAGGACGTTAGAAACAACATCGTTAAACACAAATTTATCACTCTGCGTCGCAAGATGTTACAGTCTGTTCGAAAAGAGATATATCAACAAGTTTAAATTTTATTAGTAAAGAAGTCCCCTCTTTGGTTTCGTCTAATCAATTGTTGACTTTTTATTTTAATGCTTAGTTATTGACAAACCATTCCATCAGCCCTTCCATAAACTATGTAAATTACAATATGCAAAAACTGCTTCAATTTTTTCATCTTTGTTTATATTGAATGTAACAATCGGCTCAGTGTTGAAAGATAATCTTTTAAACTGATTTCCTTTGTTTGTTTGGAGTTTAACCCATTCAATACAATGTTCTGGTGTCATTGGATGTGGAATCGTACCAATATTTACAGTAACCTTGCCACATTTAACAGAATAAACAGGAACATGTTTTTCTTTTGCTCCGTCATTGATGTTCGGTTTAAGCACTTCCATCTTCTTGCCACAGCATATTAGTGGTGCTCCGCTATCGTTAACCTTTACAATAATATTCCCGCAGTGTTTACAATAATAAAAATTTTGTTCCATTTTTTATTTCTCCTTTTGTTTGTTTTTGATTGCCAAGTGGAGTAAAACACGAGGCTCTTGCAATCTTATGATAATTATACCATAAGATTTTTTATTTTGCACTTATAAATTTGATTTTTAAATACAAAAGAACAACAAGCAGTCTAAACTATTCATTAAGAGAAAAAGTTAACAGGTTTTTTCACCCAAATCCTCACAGAATCTAATAAGATAACCATCAGGGTCTTGAACTAAAAACTCCCTATTCCCAAGCAATTTATTGTTTTCACGATACCAATTTTCTTCTATATCATAGAATATCGGATAGTTGATGTTTTTTAAATGCTTATAAATTGTCTCAACATTATTAACTTCAATTTGAAAATTTATACCATTTCCAAAAGGATGCTTTAGGGGTGCGACTTTCCATTTATCTTTATTTGTAATTTCTTGTAACATAATTTGGCTACCACCTAACGATATAAAGGCGAATTTATCTTCATGTCTTTCATAGTTTATTTTAAATCCCACATTTTTGTAAAAATTTAAACTATTACTTAAATTAGTTACAGATAATTCTGGTATAAGCTTATTAAACTTCATAATTAATCTTCCAACCCCATTAAATAATCTATTGTTACATTAAAGAATTTGGCAAGGATAACAAGTTGAGAGCCCTTGACATCTGCTTGTTGGTTTTCCCAACGACAAATAGAAGCAACACCAATTTTTGTGGCTTTGCTTAACCCTTGTAGGGATATCTATCTTTATCTGTCCAATAATAATCAAACCAATTATATATTGGAATGCCATTGTTATCGAACTTAATTGCTGGATCGAATTCAGAAAGTTCTTTTAAATAGTCATAAAAATGTTTCCTAATTGATTCTTTATCTTCAATTGATATAATCTTTATTTTTCTCATATTGTTTCCTTAATTTATTAAATTTTTAGTTCAAATCCAATTTCACTGATTGTTTTTGAAAGAGATTCAGAATATTCTTTATACTGCCCAGCAACTTTTATAAATTTATTTTTTAAATATAAATTTATAGCCAGAAAGTTTTCTTCTACAACTGTTAATCTTAAAAATTTTACATTGTTTTGTTTGCATATTCGTATTGCTTCTTGTAATGTTTTTGAACCAACACCTTTATGTAAAAATTTTGTATTGACACCTAATCTTGCAATATACATTGATTTCGCACTATTGTCTTGCCAAGAAAAACAATCTCTTCCTTGTATAGTGTCTAATAATGCAAATGCAGATATAATATTATTGTTTTCTGTCAAAACATATAAACGTTTTTTATTTATATCGCTTTCAAATTCTTCAAATGGATAATATTCATTCCAAATAAAAATTCCATTTTTATGCATCTCATTAACTATATTATTAAACATTATTTCTAATGTGTTTAAATCCGATTTATTTGCTAGTCTAATTTCCATATCTAATCTTCCAATCCCATTAAATAATCTATTGTTACATCAAAAAATTTGGCAAGAATAACAAGTTGGGAGCCTTTGACATCTGCTTGACAATTTTCCCAACGACAAATAGAAGCAACGCCAATTTTTGTGGCTTTGCTTAACCCTTGTATTGATAATCCTTTTTCTGTTCTTAATTCTTTTAATCTTTCTGCAAACTTTTCCATATTTTTATTATATTCCATTTTAGGAATAAAGTCATTGACATTCCGTAGTAGGAATGATGTAATTCCGTTATAGGAACAAACATAGACAAAGAAAAAAGGAAGACCGATGTTAATTATCTTTTAAGCGGTAAACTCATTTGTGGCAAATGCGGTGGTTTAATGACTGGAGATAGTGGTAAAGGTAAAATGGGCAAGATTTACAACTACTACAAATGCTTTACAAAGAAAAAGAACAAAGACCTTTGCGATAAAAAATCTATCTCACAAGAATATATCGAAAATATAGTTTTGCTTGCAACAAAAGAATTCCTAAATCAAACAAATTTGAATGAACTTTCGATTTGTCTTGCTGATACATACAACAAAAGCATTGAAAAAGATAAGGTTTTGGAAAATTTGAATAAGCAACTGCAAGAAAATAACAAAAAACTTGCAAATTTTGTTCGTGCAATAGAAAATGGAATTTTTAACGATACAACAAACGAAAGAATGAAAGAACTTGAAATAGCAAATAAAGATTTGCAAGAAAAAATAACAAGCCGAGAAATGCTTGCGATTATTCCACTTGATAAAAATGTTATTTACTCATTTTTATGTTCTTTTAAAGATATTGACCTAACAGACCAACTCGCCTGTCAAAGGCTTGTTGATATGTTTATAAACAAAGTTGTTTTATATGACAAATATTGCGAGACTTATTTCAACACAAATGGCAATAAGTCTAAACAACTTAAACTCAAAGAGCAACCAGACATAGATAGTGAAATATTGTTTGAAAGCAAGAAAAAAGAGCAATCTAAACTAAAAAGTTCGGATTACTCCCTAATGGCGGAGAGATAGGGATTCGAACCCCAGGATGCTCGCACATCAACGGTTTTCAAGACCGCCGCTTTCGACCGCTCAGCCATCTCTCCATATTAAATAGTTCCTAAGCAAAAACTCCACCTAATCGCTTTGTTTCCACCTAACGGAAAGAATTGTATCACAAAAATATTTATTTTGCAAGTAAAATCTTTAAACTTATCAAAAAAATAAGAAATTTAGGGATTTAAGCAAACTTTAACCCAACTTCACCGCAAAAATCTCAAATATTACAACAATCATGCATAAAAATAGAAAAAACTCAGACAATAATAAAAACAAGGAGTTTTTTATGGAAAATAGAGATTGTATTCTTTTAAATGCGATTTACAAAAACGTTAGAATGGCAACATGGGCAATTGACAACATCTCACCTGCCATCGAAAATGAGGCATTAAAAGAACTGGTTAAAAAACAAAATTCGGTTTATGAACAAATCACTCACAAATGCAAAAACTACGCCAAAAAGCAACATATAGACTTAAAAGATATAAGTTTTTGCCTAAAATCTATGAGTTATATGAGCATAAAATGTGGAACTTTATTCAACAAGAAAACCAGCCATATCGCTGAAAAATTAATCAATGGAACAACAATGGGCATAACCGATATAATCAAGAAAACTAGCGAATCAGGTTGCGAAAACGAAGATTTGAGAAACCTAAGCAACGATTTAAAACGCAATGAAGAAGTTTTTGTTGAAGGTTTAAAAGAATTTTTAATGAGATAGATTGTTTATCTAAGATTTAAAATAATTATTAACTATGTTATGTAAAATTCTAATAAAGTTAAACTTCTATTTGCTTACGTAAATTTCACCATATCTCATCGCAACAGAGTTTTAATTAGTGCTTAAGAAACAACTTCAGATAATACAAAAAAGTGATAAATAATTATCACTTTTTTTATTGTATCCAAACTAACGTTACACCACTGTTTAAATTTCCCAAGTCTTTATTTATAACCAACTCAGGAAACTTTAAGCATATTGCCTTATAAACTTCATTAGTTTCGCCACATTTCTCGCCTTCCACGTAGTCCAAAATTTTATTAAAATGCTTTAATCGTTCCAAATCTCGTTTTACTTCTCTTTTTATTAGTCCGCCTTCTCCGCTAGAGCCATAGCCATGAACAACAATTAAAATATTCTCGCCCATAGCCCTTAAGATATCTATTTCTTTCTCCATTAAAAATATTGCATACTCGGAATTAGGCATATCTTTTTTAATATTTATTACTCTCATACGCCTATTCTCCAGCCCTAACAAGATATGTTACAACCACTGTGCCATATTTCTTTTCGTCCACCAACTGAAGTTTTGAAAGATTTGAATAATCAAACTTTTCTTCCAAGGAATGTTCAAACATAATCATTCCATTTGGATTTAGCAAATCTAGTTCATCGATCTTAGAAATGGCTTTAATTCCAAACCCCTTGCCAAAAGGTGGATCTAGAAATATAAAATCAAACTTTCGCTTTCCTTTATAGAAAGTTAGCAAGGCTTTATTATAATCACTTAAAATAAGATTTGGAGAAGATTTAACTTTTTCAAAATTTTGCTTAATCACCTTTTCGCTTCTTCTATCAGCATCACAAGTAATAACAGGGTTTGCGCCCCTACTAACCGCCTCAATCGAAACAGCACCAGTGCCAGCAAAAAGATCCAAGAAACTTGAATCTTTTATTTCCATTTGAATTTTACTAAATATGGCTTCCCTAACTTTATCTAGAGTTGGCCTAATATTTTCTTCATCAAATGCAATTAATTTTGTACCTTTAAACTTGCCTGCAATAACTCGCATATAAAATTCCTTTTCTAAAGAATTTTAACACAATATTATTTTTAAAGCAAATATTTTAATCCCAAACAAAACAGCAAAGCAAAATTAAAACTTCAATCTTTACTTAAACCTTAACATTTGCTAACAATAACTGAATTTGCTCTTGCATGATTAAAACCCAATAAAACCTCGTAATCACTTGTGTTTAACGCATTTGCATAGTAGTTTAAATTAACATTTTCTCCTAGTATTTCCACGTTGTCTAGCACGCCTACTTTCACCCCCGTAACATTAGCAAAACAAACGTCCATGCATACACGTCCGATGATAGGAACGCTTTTCCCATTTATGTAAACTTCAAAATTATTGCTAAGCCTTCTTGAAAAGCCATCGGCATAACCAATTGAAATCACCGCAACTTTTGTTTTTCTATCTGCAAAGAACGTTCGATCATAACCCAATGTTTCGCCCTTATTCATTATAAGGACATTCACAACTTTAGCCTTTATTGATAAAACAGGCTTTAAGCCAAAATCATTCTCGTCCATTCCATAAAGAGAGAATCCAACTCGCACCATCTGTTCAAAATCTATATTTTTATTTAATGAAGCATAAGAATTTGAACAATGATAAATCGCATCACCCCAAATTTTTTTTACTTTCTCAAAATTACTTGCCTGATAATCTATAAAATCTATATCTCTAGATTTGGTTGCAAAATGAGTGTAAATCCCCACAACTTGCAGGTTATTTTTCTCACATAATTTTTTTATCGCTTTAACTTCTTTTAATCTTACTCCAAACCTATTAAGCCCTGTATTAACTTGCAAATGAAACTTAAGTTTGCTTAAATTTACAACCTTTGAAGCACTAATCAAATCCAAGACATATTGCTTGCTTGGAATAGACAACATTAAATCATATTTGATTGCAAGTTTTATAACACTTAAAGGAGTATAACCCAAAACCAGAATTGGCTTTGATTTATCTAACTCTCTAACCTGCACGCCTTCCTTTAATGATGCCACAGCATAATAATCCACTAAGTCCTTTATTATAGGAACAACATTCTCCGCCCCCACACCATAAGCATTGGCTTTCACAACCGCACAGAGTTTCTTATTTCCAATCTTTTCTTTTATGATTTTAACATTATTAATTAAATTGTTTTTGTTTATTTCTTTTATAACTAAATTATCCATATTTAAGTTATATGATTTAACTTTTTAGTTTGATAAAAAAAGGTTAACTCGAATATTTTTCAAATTAACCTTTATTTTAAATATTTAATTATAAAGCATTATATTCCGCTCTAGTTATGCCCCAAACGACATTTTTCACATTTTGATTGAAAAACGCATGCCAACCATCAGGTCGCGAATTTGCTTCGCAATAAATTATAAGACTTCCACATCCCTTAAACGGGTTATTTTCAGCCATTTCTAAACTATCTTCCCCAGCATCAATTTTTTGAACAGAATTTGGGATAAATATCTTGGCTAAACTACTGCAGTAAGTAAATGCTCTTTTCCCTATAATAATTACACTATCTGGAATGGTTATTTTTGTTAGATTTATACAATTTTCAAAAGTTCCATAAATATTACCGTCATCAGCAGGACCTGCAGCACCAATGCTTGCGCTAGTTGATTCATTCAAATTATTTGAATTAATTGAATAACTAACATTGTCCACGCTAATTCCTAGCAACGTACTAGGCAAAATTACACTCGTGATAGAAATATTATCATTAAAAGCATTTGTGCCAATTCTAGTTATCGGTTTGCCATTATATTTGCTTGGGATTATTATTTCTCCTGATAAAGTTGAATCTCCTTTTACAGCATAAGAATTACCATCAGGATTTAAATCAAAATTAAAACCATCATAACTTGTGGCTTTACAATATAACGATGCGGTTGCCGAATTTCTTAATTGAGCATTAAGGTTATTTTGAGTTACTGCTCTAGTTAGTTCTTCATCAAAGAACCAGCCTGAAGAAACTTCTGGCTCAATCGTTTCCAAATATTCACCTAAAGTTTTACCTTGTACTGTGGAAGAAGAAACTGTTTGCGGAACACCATTAACATTTGTAACAATATTTCCATCTGCTTCACTTCCAATATTAAAACTAAAATCCACGCCAGCATCAAATTTTTCTGAAAAACCTGTATCTGCATTAATAGAACCCGTTCCACCGCTTGCCATAGATAACGTTACTGTATATTCAAAAGTTTCGCCTGCACTAACATTACAACCAGTAGTACCTATCGTACTGAAAACATTAGTACTGCCAATTACTGCACTTAAATCAACTTTTGGTTTATGAGAAGCAGTACTTGAACCGCTTTCCTCACCTTTTGCCGGAGTTTTAGTAACTTTAATATTTAACGGAGTTAGACTATTATTCTTAACGAAGTATTTAAATGTAATTGCTCCTGGATTATTTACGCCATCGTCTGTTTTATCTATAAAGTCTGTACTCAAATTGCCTGTAATTCTAGCGCTTTCATTTGTAGTTGAAGGCATAATATGTTGAGTTTCCACGGATTTATTTTCCTTTCCGCCTGTAACTTTCGCCCAGAAATCCAAATCCACACCGGCTTGTGCGTTCCATGAAACATTTGCATTAACTCCAACACTGCCTGCAGTGGCAGCATATATTGCCACAACCATAGCAGTTAGAACTAAAGCAATTGCCACAACCGTGGCAATAATCTTAGTACTCTTTCTCATCTTATTTTTCCTTTTATTTGTAAAACAATAAAATTTTGGGATTAATTTAATTTACCCAAAAATCTTATTTCGCATGCATTATATCATCTTTTTATTCAATTCAACAAATAAATTTAAGAAAGTTTTTACCATTCAAATATTTTATCCTTTATAAAGCATCAAATTCTGCTCGTGTAACATTCCATGTTACGTTTAGTTTACTAGAAGTATTATAATAATTCCAGTAAGTTCCCCAACCATTTGGCTGAGAACTTGCTCCACAATAGATTTTTAAAGAAGAATCATCATCAAATAATGGAGCAGGTTCACCAGCATCATCAATCGTTAAAATAGTTGTAACAGATTTTGGAATATATATTTTTTTCAACTTTCCAGTATCTCTAAATGCAAGTATTCCAATATCTGTAACGCCATCTGGAATATTTACGCTTTCCAAAGTTTGACATGATGAAAAAGCAAATCTAGGAATTTCTGTAATTCCTGAGCCCAATTTTACAGTTTTTAAATCAAAACAATGAGAAAATACTGAATTTCCAATGCTTACCACCGAATCTGGAACGGTTACACTTGTTAATCCTGTCCAATAAAACGCTGTATTACCTATACTTGTTATGCTAACTGGAATCACAATATTTGTGATGTTTATATTCTGAAATGCACCATCTTCAATTCGAGTTACTGTACTAGGAATAACAGATGTTTTACAGCCTTGAACCAATTTGTTTGATGCTGTTTCAATTACAGCATTGCAATTATCTCGGCTATCGTATATAGGGTTTCCCTTATCGACAACTAATGTGGTTAAAGAATTGCAATTAACCAATGCATTACCGAAAATTGTAACGCTTTCTGGAATAGTTAAACTAGTAATAGAACAACCCATCAAGGCCTTAAAAGCAATGTAAATTAGACTATTTGGCAATTCTATGCTAGTTATTTTAATACAATCTAAAAAAGCAGATCCTCTAATACCTGTTAAACTATCTGGAAGATTTATACTTGCCAAATTGCTACAATTTCCAAAGGCTCTAGCACCAATCTCTGTTATCGTATTAGGCAAGATAACTTTAGTTATATTTTTGTTTTGTTTGAATGCATAAACACTTGTATCACTAGTCAAAAATCCCGTTACAGGCTTTCCATTGTACATACTTGGTATTACTACTTCTCCGCTTGGAGATGTGGTACTTTGACCTGATACAAGATAAGATTTGCCATCACTAGACAAAGTAAAATTTAAACCTGAAGCACTTGCGGTTCTTGTATAAAGCGATGCATTGGCGGAATCCTTTATTTCAGATTTCAAGTTACTTTCCGTAACCACTTTTGTTAATTCTTTATCAAAGAACCAACCAGTTGTGTATGCCCCATTGGATTTGCTATCTAGATAATCTCCTAAAGTTCTACCTGAAACTGTACTGGACGCAACCGTGGTTGGCGTCCCATTATCTATAATTGTTGAAATATAGCCATTTAATGAAGTGGCAATATTAAAATTAAACGTTACACCAGCATCAAATTTTGTAGTCATTCCCATATCTGCGTCTACATCTGCCGTACCGCCACTGGCTAAAGAAACTATAACCGTATAAACGAATGTGTCGCCTGCAGATAGATTGTAACCAAGCGTTCCTACAACATCACCTAGAACATCTAAACCGCCTGCTGTGGAAACTATTTCTACTTTGGGTTTATGGTCTGCAGGGTTAGTTCCACTTTCATTTTGCATGTCTGGAGTTTTAGTAACCATAATATTTAGTGGAGTTAGACTGTTATTTTTAACATAATATTTGAAAGTTATAGGGCTAGGGTTATTTATTCCATCATCTGTACTATCTTTGAAATTACAACTTAAATCTCCAACAATGCCTGCTTTCTGATTCGTGGTTGACGGAGTTATTTGAGT
>CAKVHY010000011.1:0-37500 GCA_934754335.1 uncultured Clostridia bacterium | reverse complement strand
AATTTCTTTATAGAGATATTGCGGGTAATTTAACTAAAGAAAAAACACAAGTTGGTTATGATTTAAAGAGTTATCTTAATGGCGAATTAACTGTTGCTGAAATGCCAAGAGAAGATTTTGAAAACGATAAAGCATTTGAATATATTGTAAATCGTGAAGAAAAAGAAGCAGAAAAAGCCCTTTTAAAAGGCGGAAAAGCAGAAGAAATAGAAACAAGTTTAAATGTTACATTGGAAATGATTAATCAAAAAAGTATTTTGGCAAAATTGAAAACTGAACGTGACAATATGTTTGGCAAAATTGGAAACTGAACGTGACAATATGATAGATAAGTTTGTGAAATAGAACTAAAAAATAAGAGCCTTAAGGGTCAGCAATTTTGAAACTAGTGAAATAATAGAAAATGTTAAATAATTTTTAAATTGTATATTGCAATATTTTTGATAATTTGCTAAAATATACTTGTTATATTAGGGAGAAAAATATGCTATGGAAAAATTAACTGAAGAAAAATACAAAGAACTTGTAAAAGGAAGTATATTAAGTTCCATGACTTTGAGCGAAATTGTTAATATTGCAACTAATTTTGATGAATTTTGGGAATTTGCAGGAACATATTATAACTTAGGTACAGAATCTCCGATAATAATTATTGATAGAGAACAATCAGTTGGTGGTTACAATAATAGCGAACTGACTTTATCAACAATGAGAGGCTCTGTCGTTTCTAATGATAGAAACTTTCAATCATTAGTTAATGAAGCCATTACTGTAAAATTAGAAAAGTCTGAAAACAATGAAGATACTTTAAGTAAATAATTCGCAAGACATTCAAATTGAATTTTAAGTATTTTTTATAAAATGGCACTTAGACATGTGCTTGTTTTTATACAAGTCGGTGTCGCTTCGTTCCACCGAAGACAAGCACACACTTATAAACTAAATTAAAGCAGACAAAAAGCGAAAGTGTTGGTAAACATAACACACTTTCGCTTTTTGCTGTTATTTTTTCTTCTCTTTTTTATTATGGTAAACAAATATTCTTTGTTGTCAAAGGTTAAAGTGTATGTCGCTATTGGCGACAATTCTTGACAACTTCAGTAATATTTGTTTCTTTTTCAGTTAAGAGAAGGTAAAAAAAAAGCACCTTAAACATAGTTGATTAAAGTGTTTATTTTGCTAGTTTCAAAAAGCATTGACTAAATGGTTCTTTTTTATAAAATCAAAAGAATTCAGTTTAAATCTAGAAAAAGATTTTAAAAATTTAAAACAAGTTAATAATTAAGTAGATTTAAGTTTGGTAAACTGCGAAAAGTTATTGACTTACGGGCGTTTTTTTGATATTATCAACTTGTAAAAATATTTAAACTTTTGGGAGATAGACTCGTGAAAAAAATTTATTCATTCTTGGTTATGATTTTTATCGCTTGTGCATTTGTTTTATGCGGTTGTGGTAGTACTCCACTTAAGATGCCTGCAACAAACGATGTGGCAATTGGCAATGGTGGAATTGCAGTTGTAAAGGGCGATTATCTATATTATATTAATGGTTATGATGACGCTTCTGCTTACACTGATTATAAAACTGAAAACGTTTATGGCAAAGAAGTTAGAGGCGCAATTTATAGAACAACATTGGTTGATGGCGAGATCCAAAAAGATAGCAATGGATTTTTAACAGAAACTGAGGTGGTTGTTCCAAAGGTTGTTGGATTCTCAACAGGTGGCTTTTATATAATTGGTGATTATCTTTATTATACCACTCCTTTAATGGAATTAAGTTATCCTGAAAAGAAATTGCAAAACGATAAAATGGAAATTTGCAGAATTAAACTTGATGGTACTGGTAATGAAAGATTAACAACAACTAAAAATGCAAATTCCACCTTTAATTGGGGAGTTTATGTGGTTGATGGAAGCACTTTTGTAGTGTTCTTAGATGGTACAAATTTGGTTAGCGTTAAGGCTGAAAATAAAAAATATGTTGTTATGGCTGAAAACGTTAGCAGTGTAGCACTTTTAAAACAAGATAATTTTGCTTTTGATAAAGATGGCTTAACAGGTGAAGAAAAAAATATTTACTATGCTAGAAGTGTTAGAAGTACTGATGAAAATCAAAATGCAAAAAATGTTTTTGCTTATGTTCAAATTGGTTCAACTGAGGAACATATTTTAGAAAATAACACTGATAGTACTTATGAAGTTAAGGCTGTAACTGCTGGTAATGTTTATTATATAAAAACCGATGCAGTTTCGTCAATAAAAACAATTTGGAAACGTGTTTTAGGCGAAACTAAAGAATCCCAGGTTAGTGGCGGAGAATATTCTTCTGTTTATTTCTTAGATAATGAATATAACAGAAATGGCTTTAATGCACTTGTTATTGATTCTTCAAACACAATTTATAAATTAAAAGATGGTAATGATAGCAATAGAGAATTAATTGGAAGTTTTGGTTCAATTACAGGACTTGGCGTTAAAAATGGATATTTCTATTTTGTATCTGATAAAAACATTTGTAGAGTTGATATCTCTGCTGTCAATCCAGAAAAACAAATTTTAACAGATTCTAATAAAACTTACTATGTTTCAACTCCATCATTAATTGATTTTGATGGCAGAAGATTATTTGTTTTCGCTGAATATGATGGTGAAACTGAAGAAGATAGTGAAGAAACAAATAAGAATTATTACTTAAATGTTATTGATTTAACAAAGAGTGAATTTGAATCAAGATTCGTTGGAAAGTTTGCTGAAGGTGAATGCCCAGCAAAGCCAGAAGAATGTAAACACACTGATCATTTGGCTGAAGAATGTCCACAAGGTCCATGGATTGATTAATAAAAAATCACCATATTATTTAAGATAATTTATTTAAAAAATGATGTGAAAAATCAATTTAAGTAGAATATATCTAAGATATGGTGTTTTTTTGTGAAAATTTTTAAATATTTTAATAAAACTTGAGTATAAATAGTTTACAAACACATATAGTTTAATTATAATTAATGCAGTTAAATTCAAGAGTAGGAGAAAATATATGGATAAACCTCAATATATTAAATGCCCAAGGTGCGAATTAAATTATATCTTAAAAAAGGATAAGTACTGCGAAGTTTGTAAAAAGGAAATGAAAGCAGGTAGTTTGGAAGATATTGATGATGAGTATCTAGAGGACGAAGAACTAGAACTTTGCCCAATCTGTAAAACAAACTATTTGAGTGATGGCGAAACAATTTGTTCTAGTTGCCAAGAAGAACATTCAAGCGTTGATAAAGACGATGATGTGGATTGGCGTACATTCGTTCAAAAACAAGATGAAGATGATGAGTTAGACTTGCTTCCAATTGAAAATGATATGGACGAAGAATTGGATAATACGTTTGCAAAGGATTTGGAAGAAGATGAAGATATGCAAGAAGATGAAGACGATGAGTTTGTTCCAAGCGAAGAAGATATTCAGGACTTAGATGAAGCATTTATGGACGATGAGGAGTTAGATGAACTTGCAGATGAAGATGACGAAGACAATAATATAAATGATGACGATGATGAGGACGATGATTATTAAAATAAAAACCGCTTAAAATTTAGGCGGTTTTTTGCTTTATTTATAACTTATTGCATAAACTATAATTATAAAACATATCTTTGTACATACTCGAAAAAACGGTAGGAGCAAAAACAAAATTTATCAAGCAGACGTTTAGTTTATATTAAAATAATAGTTTGTACATACTCGAAAAAACAGTAAGAGTTAAAACAAATGTTATCGGGCAGACGTATAGTTTATACTAAAACAATACTTTGCACATACTCAAAAAAACATATTGACATATTTGACAAATTTTGCTATAATATTGCAACTAGAAAAATGTGCAAATAATTTAAGAAAAATTTATAATATTAGAGGTGGGTATTATGAGAAAAGTGTTGGCTTGGTGCTTAGTTATTATCACTGCAGTTGTACTAAGTTTCACTATAATTAAATTGGTTGGCGGATTGGAAGTTATTTCCGTATCTGCTTCGGGAGATGATATTATCACATTGGCTGATAATACTATTTACACCGATGTTGGTGAGACGTTTACGATAGATATAAATCAGGAAAATAAAAGTGATAAAACTGAGATAAATGTTGAAATCGAAAACGAAAAAGATAAAACAGTTTTGGTTTTAAAAGATGAAAAAGATTATACATTCTTTGCAAACGAAGGTGGTGTTGCAAGAATAGTTATTAAAACCACAAACAAACATTATTCAGTTTTGTATCTTGATGTGTTTGTTGGTAATGGTGAAAAGGATACTCCTTTCTACTTGGCAAAGGCGGAACAATTGGCTGGTATTGGTGATACTGAAGGTAAGTATGCTAAATACACATTGTCTTCTTGCTATAAATTAGTTTCGGATATTGATGTTTCCAAAATGTATGGTGGTTACTGGAAACCTCTAGGCGATTTCGCTGGTTGGCTTGATGGTAATGGTTATTCAATTCAAAATTTAACAATTTCAAGAACAAACTTCATGGTTAATAACGAAGGCGTTGTTGCAGATTTTAATAACTGCGGTTTGTTTAGATCTGTTACAACAACTGGTAGAGTTTATAACTTAAAGTTTGATAACTTCAAAGCGGTTGGCGATTATGGTACATTGGGTACAGTTGCCGGAATCAACTTGGGTTATATTGAAAGAATTGAAGTTAGAAATGTGAATTTTGATGGCGTTAGAGCAGATTACATTGGCGGTATCGTTGGAGTTAATGGTTCTGTTGACGAAACAAAAGACGGCGTTTATTATAGATATAACGCAAGAGTTGATAGATGTGCGGTTGTTTTAAGTTTTGGTGCTGAAAATGGCGTAAGCGGAACAATCGGTGGCGTGGTTGGTATGAACCAAGCCGGAACGGTTATTTATTCTTATAGCGTTGGCGATGTAACATTGCAAGATGGCGTAATCTTCGGTGGCGTGGTTGGTTATAACGCATTCGCAACATTTGATACCACAAGTGAAGTTTATGGAACGAACCTATCTTCTGCTAAGATTAAAGATTGCTATAGTGCAGTAAACGTGTATGTTGCAAAATTAAGCAATGTAAATAACGAAATTATTGGTGGCGTTATTGGTGTAAACTACGATATCGTGGTTACAGAAAATGGTGCGTCTGTATATTTGAATAGAATAGTTGGTTGCTATTATGATTTAGATAATTTAAATGTTCAAGAGAATGACGTTGAAAAAGATTTTGATGGCATTGGTAGTGACCAATTGGTAGACAATTCAATCAGTGCTGTTGTTGATAGAGAAGAAAGGATTTATTTTGTTTATCCTTATAACTCAAACAAAATGAAAGTTGCAGAAAACTACTTATCTCATGAAAGAGTTGAAAGAATTGTAAATAGAGAAGGTAAGTTTATTGCAGAAGAAACAGTTGTTGTTAGATGGAATTTCGAAAAGATTTGGAATATTGATTCAACATTGAATAATGGCTATCCAATTTTAAGATATGAAAAGATAAATGGTGCAAGCACAACTGATTTCACAGAGTATGACGATTTTAGTGAAACTAAAGAAGTTAAAGTTGACGTATATAACTTAAGTTTGAGCCAATGGTTAGTTGGTCAGGACGAAGAAGTTAGCGGACTTGCAACAATTAATGTTTATAATAGCAATAACGAAGTTGTATTAACTTCAACATCGAATTGCGATTTGGCAATCTTCTCAGATACTAAGATTTATAAACAAAATGCTAATATTATCTTAATCTATAGAAATAATAATTTGGTTTATAAAATTGAAGCGGTTCCTAATAGCGAAAGTTATCAAATCCTAAATGGTTGGGATAATGGTAATAAGGGTGAATATGGTTGGTTTGATATGCCAATTGCCTGCGATAGCGATAAAACATTAAAATTATGGTTAAGTGAAGTTGTTAGAACAACAAAAGTTATCTTTGAATTTAATGGCGCAACAACAACAGGACCTTCAAAGAGTAAAGTAGTTGAATATGGTAAGGAATATGGTTCTCTTCCAACTCCAACTAAATTAGGATTTATCTTTGGCGGTTGGTACTTAGAAAATAACTTCATTACTTATATAGATAGAAACTCAATTGTTTCAACAACTGCTAGCCAACATTATCTATATGCAAAATGGATTTCAGGTTCATCAACTGATGACCCAGAAGTTAAAACAGTTACAATTTATTTGAATGCAAATGGTGGTTCATTAAATCAATCAGTTATTGTTAGACAAAAGGGTGGTACTTATGGTGAGTTGCCAACTCCAACTAAACCAGGTTACACATTCAATGGCTGGTATTCAGATAGTACGCTTATAAATCAAGTTACTTCAAGTACAATCCTAATTTCTAATAGTACTCACGTTCTTTATGCTAAATGGACAGCAAATTCTGTAACTCCAGATAAAAAATACGTTACAATTTCATTCAATGCAAATGGCGGTAGTGGAAACATGGGTGTTCAAACTATTGAAATCAATGTTCCAACATCATTGAAAGGGAATGCATTCTCAAGATACGGTTACACATTCTTAGGTTGGTCAACAAGCCCTAATGGTTCAGTTGTTTATTCAAACTATCAAACTGTAACATTCAATTCCACAACTTCTAGTTATTTAACTTTGTATGCAATTTGGAATAAAAATCAAAGTACTGATCCAAATCCAGAAGTAAATTACTTAACTATCACATTCAATGCAAATGGTGGATATGGTAGCATGAGTAGTCAAATTATTCAATATAACACTCAAGTTACATTGAATAAAAACACATTTACTCGTACAGGTTATAAGTTCGTTGGTTGGAAAGATGGCAATACAAGCGTGTTGTTCACAGATGGCCAAGTTGTTAAGTTTGTAAGAGGTACTTCAGATTATTTAACTCTTTATGCTGTATGGCAAAAGAATTCATCTGATCCAACTCCAGTTGACCCAGTTAATTATCAATTAACAATCAGTTTCAATGCAAATGGCGGAATTGGTTCAATGTCTGCTCAAAAAGTTGATTACAATACAACTGTCACACTTAAAGCAAATGCTTTCTCAAAAAATGGTTACACATTCTTAGGTTGGTCCACAAAGAGTGGCTCTAGCGAAGTTATATTCAAAGATTGTGCAAGAATTAACTTCAAGCGTGGTACTTCAGATTATTTAACTTTATATGCGGTTTGGACTAAAAACTCTTCACAACCAGATAATCCATCTGTTAATTACTTAACTATCTCATTTAATGCAAATGGTGGTAGCGGAAGTATGTCAAAGCAAACTGCAACTTATGAAACAACTATTACACTTAAGGCAAATACATTTACTCGTTCAGGATATAAGTTCGCTGGTTGGACAGATGGCAAAGGTACAACTTTCTCAGATAAACAATCTGTTAAGTTTAAAAAAGGTACTTCAGATTATCTAACTTTATATGCTGTATGGCAAAAAGTTAGCACAAATCCAGACACTCCAGTTTCTTCAACATTATCTATTTATTATAATGCAAATAAGGGAACTGGTTCGATGCCAATGCAATCAGTAAGATATGGTGAATCAGTTAAGTTAAGAACAAATACATTCACTTATGATGGATATAAATTCATGGGTTGGGCAAGAACTTCAACTTCTAATACAGTGCTATTTAATGATGGTGCATCAGTTAAATTTACTCAAGGTAGTTCAGACACATTAAATCTTTACGCAGTATGGCAAAAGATTGATTCAGGTTCAACAGTGCTATATTCCACAATTTCATATAACGCAAATGGCGGAAGCGGTAGCATGAGCGGAACTACAGTTGAGAGAAATACTTATGTAACATTAAGTGCAAATAAGTTCACTCGTTCGGGTTACACATTTAAAGGTTGGACAACAAGTGCAAATGGAACAGTTGCAATCTACGCTGATAAGGCTAGTATGAAAGTTGCTTCTGCAAGTTTAACTTTATATGCTGTTTGGGAAAAACAACAATCCACTGCAATGTTAACAATCTCATATAATGCAAATGGCGGAACAGGAAGCATGAGTTCACAAACTGTTCAATATGATGTTAGTGTAACATTATCTTCGAATAAGTTCACTCGTTCAGGTTATAGATTCGTTGGTTGGGCAAGAAGTTCAACTGCAACTTCAGCATTGTTTAGCGACCAAGCATCATTAAAATTTACTCGTGGTAGTTCAGATTCTTTAATCCTATATGCAGTATGGGAAAAAGAATCCACAGTTTCAACAAATGTAACTATTACATTTAATGCAAATGGTGGATCTGGAAACATGAGTTCTCAAACTGTTGCTAAGGGAGTTTATGTAACACTAAGCGCAAATAGATTTACTCGTGCTGGTTATACATTTAAAGGTTGGACAACAAATGCAAACGGAACAGTTGCAATTTATAAAGATTGTGCTCAAATATCTGTTAATTCTTCAAGTTTAACATTATATGCTGTTTGGGCAAAGAATTAAAAAACAAAACCTACTAAAATTTAGTAGGTTTTTTTATATATCAATATGTTTTAGGGGTTAAATAAATATCCACCCTATCGTGGATATTTATTTTACAGCAATAAAGTTAGAAATTAATTTGCTTTGTTTTTTTCTTCTTCATATTTAGCCAAAACTAATCTATTGATTTCTTCTCTTGTTGGAGTGTTTAATGGGTGTGCAATATCTTTATGCTCACCTTCATTAGTTTGGCGACTAGGCATTCTAACAAACAATTCACCATCTCTACCTTCAAATACCTTTATTTCGTGAACCACAAAACAATCATCGATTGTGATAGATGCAACTGCTTTTAATTTGCTGTCCTCTTTTTGCATTACTCTAATGCGTACATCTGTGATATTCAATTTAGTGCTCTCCTTTTTTAGTATTACTCGTATTATAGCAAAACAAAAAAAATTCAACAACTTTTTTTATATAATTTTCATATAATTTTATATGGATAATTTGGATTTAGACAGTATAAAAACCATTTATTTCATAGGAATAGGTGGAATTAGCATGAGTGCGCTTGCAAAAATCTCATTGAGTATTGGCAAAAAAGTACTTGGCTCAAACATGGAAAATAACGAAGAAGTTAAGAAATTAAAAAAACTTGGCGTTAAGGTGTACATAACTCAACAATATGAAAACGTAACTAAAGATATCGATTTGGTTGTGTTTACAGGTGCAATCAAAGAAGACAATCCGGAATATATTAGGGCAAAAGAATTAGGATTAAAAATGCTAGAACGCTCGCAGTTTTTAGGCGAAATCTGTAAACTTTATAAAAACGTAATTGCAATCGCTGGGACGCATGGCAAAACCACAACCACAGCCCTTATTGGCGAAATTTTTATAAAAGCAAAAGTTAACCCCACAATTCACTTGGGTGGGGAAGCCAACTTTGGCAATGTATTAATAGGAGATAGGGATTATTTTATAACAGAAGCGTGCGAATATAGGGAAAGTTTTAAATATATAGAAGGTGAAACTTTTTTAATAACTAATATTGAAGCCGACCATTTGGATTATTATAAATCCTTATCTCAAATAAAAACTGCATTTAATAATTTTGCAAATAATTCTAATAGATTCGTGGTTACTTTCGGAAATTTAAACTTAAATCTAAAGAAAGAAGTTAATGAATATACGTGTGGATTTGACCCATTGTGCGATTTTTATGCTTATAATATTCAACCGCTAGATTTGGGCTACACGTTTGATGTTTCTTTTGAAGACACACTTATTGGCAGATTTACAACTAAACTTATAGGCATACACAATTTAAAGAATGTATTGTGTGCAATTGCAGTGAGTTATTTAAATAATATTAGTATTTCGGCAATCACTCAAGGCGTTTACGAATTTAAGGGGGTTAAAAGAAGATATGAAGTGATAGGGCATATTGGGAAAGTGCCAGTTGTGGCAGACTATGCCCATCACCCAAGCGAAATAAAAAATTCAATTGATGGCTTTAAAAACAAAAAAATTCTATGCATTTTTCAACCGCACACGTATTCTCGAACGAAAACTTTATTAAAAGAGTTCACTAGGGCGTTTTTGGGGGCTAAAAGCGTTATTTTCTATAAAACATATCCGGCACGTGAAAAACTAGATATAACCGCCACAGAAAGCGTTTTATTTAAAAAATGCAAGAATAAGTTGAAAAAAGTTTTTGTAGATGAAAACGAACTCATTTTAAATATAAAGAAAGAAGCGGAAGGTTTTGATGTTGTATTGATTTTAGGTGCTGGAGATATTTATGATATTGCTAAAAAGCGATTATTTAAAAAAGCATGAAAATGTTGTGGATAAAGCAGTTTTATAAACAATAACCGTTAAAATGCCTTTAAATAGGCATTTTTTCTATGTGATATGTAAGAAAAATTGGGCAATGGTTATAACTTATCCACAAAAGTTGTGCATAACCAGGCCAACTTTTTTAGCATTTTACTTTGCACTAATAAATTGCTTTTAGTATAATATATATGCAAAAGAAAAGGAGTTTTTTATTTATGGCACTTTGCAAGTTTTCTAGTGAGTTTATTTCAAACAATTCAATAACGCTTGATAATTCTTTTATTGCTGAATTTATGCCAAACGCACCAGAAAATTGCGTTAAAGTTTATCTTTATGGAATGCTTAAATGTTTTAACCCAGATAGTTTGGATAATAACTTGGAAGGTTTTTCTAGAGCATTAAATATATCTAGTGAAGATATCTTTAGTTCGTTTCTTTATTGGCAGGAGTTAGGACTAGTTCAAATCCTTTCTAAAGAACCTTTAGATATTAGATTTATGCCAGTTAAGTCGGGTTCTTTGAGTTTGAAAAAGTTTAATGTTGATAAATATAAAGACTTTAATATTAAAGTGCAAGAACTTCTTAATGGAAGAATGATAACTCCAACAGAATATCAGCAATACTATATCTTGCTGGAAAGCATGCATATTGAGCAGGACGCACTTTTGATGATAGTTAAATATTGCGTACAGTTAAAGGGGAACAACATTGGTTATTCATATATCTTAACCGTGGCTAAAAACTGGGCTTATGAAGGCGTAAAAACTAGTGAAGACGTGGAAAATAGATTGTTGGAACAAGAAAAGAGTTCGGGAAATGTGATGGAAATCATGAAAGCACTGGGCTTAAAAAGGTCGGCAAGTAATGAAGAATATGATCTATATTTAAAATGGACTAAAGAACTTGAAATTGAACTTGATGTTATCTTATTTTTGGCTAAAAAAGTGAAGGGGAAAAGTGGCGGAATTAATAGGTTAAATTCTTTACTTGATAAGTGTTATGAACTAAAACTAAACTCAGTTTCGGAAGTTAAGGATTATTTCGATAACCAAGAAGAGTATTTTAATTTAGCCAAACTTGTTTGTAAGAATTTGGGCGTTAGATATGATAACCTAGAGAATGTGGTTGATACATATATTTCAAATTGGGTGGCACTTGGCTTTGAATTTGAAACCATTACAAATTGTGCAAATTATTGCTTTAAAACGGGGATTAGAACGCTTGAAAACATGAATGAAAAAATGAATCAACTATTTAAAATGGGCTTGCTAACTAATAGCAGTTTAAATTCTTATTTAAGTAAAATTGTGGAAAATGACGCAGATATAAAGGCAATTTTGGAGAAACTTGGCATTGATAGAGCGGTTATAAATTCAGATAGAAATCTATATAAAACTTGGCGTTCTTCATGGGAAATTTCTAGAGAGATTTTAGATTTTGCAGTGGAACAAAGTATGGATAAGTATATGCCTTTGCAATATCTAAATAAATTGTTGTCCACATATTTCAATAAGGGCGTAAAAACCCTAGAAGAAGCCAAAAAATGTGAAACAGATTTTGGAATGAAGGTGGAAAAGAAGGCAAAGAAAACTCCAAATAAAAAGCCGGAAAAAAGAGAATATACAAGCAAAGAATTATCAGGATTATTTGATAACGTTTTTGAAGTGGAGGTTTAAATATGCAATGTTGGGCAGATATATATGCAAGTGCAGTATCTAGAATAAAAATCCATAGAGTTTTGGCTAAAAATAAGGCGGAAAATGCCTTTAATAGTTATTTAATGAAGTATCCTGATTTGAAAAAGTTGTATGACGAAAGAAGGTTGCTTGTATTAGAAATAGCCAAAGAAAATTTAAAGAAAACTGGCAAAAAAGCAAAGGAAAAGTATTCTCAGTTAAGCGAAAAATTAAGAGATAAAATTAATGAATTAAATATTGATAAAGATGAAATTTTGCCTAAATATGATTGCGAAAAATGTAAAGATGTTGGCTTTATAAACGGAACGCCTTGCGAATGTTTAAATAAAAGAATTTATGATTTGCAATTGAAAAATAATGGCTTTAATTCGGAAGAATTGCCAACTTTTGAAACTGTTAAATTTGATATTGTGAAAGATAAAAAAGAGAAAGAAATCCAAGCGGGCGCTTACAATGTTTTAGAAAAAATTGTAACAAAAGATAGCAAATATAAATTGGTTTCAATCTTTGGTGGTGTGGGCGTAGGCAAAACTCATATGTTGAAATGTGTTTTTGAAAAAGCAGTTAGGAATAATATGTTTTCAATTTACACAACGTCTTTTGATTTAAATCAAAAAATGCTTGAATATCATTGTGCAAAAATTGATGAGAAAAAACAAATTTTAAAACCATATCTCGAAGCCGATGTTTTATGCATTGACGACCTTGGAACAGAGAACCATATAAATAACGTTACAACTGAATATTATTATTTAATTCTAGATGAAAGAACAAGTAAGAATAAAAAGACATTCTTAACCACAAATTTGAACCTAGAACAAATAAGAGATATCTATGATGATAGGATTTTTTCAAGGCTTTGTAGTAACATAAATGCATTAAAATTAAATATTGAAGGTTCGGACTTAAGACTTAAAAAATAGGGCAACTTTGAAAGTTGTCTTTTTTTGTCATTTTTTAAATGTTTTTACTAGTATGATATATTAAAAATAATTCTTGACTATATCTAAAAAATATGATATAGTTACTACGTAACTATAATCCAAGGTGCGGAAATAGTTGCAAATGGTGGGTATAAAATTGAATAAAGTAAAATCTTTTTTTAAAAGAATTAATTATAAACTCGTAGCAGTTTTGATTCTTGCTATGATTTCAACATATTTTTTAAGTACATATATAATTGCAAATTTCAAAACAGAATTTGCCGCAGTTGTTGAATCTGAAGATAATATCAGGGACGATACAAATGCAATACTTGTGAAAGCAGAAGGTAAAACTCCAGAACAAATGAATGTTGTGGAGAACTTTGTGCTTGCAGAATATTACTTAGGCAAACAAGAGAACATTGCAAAAGTTGGTAGCGGAAAGATAACAGCTATGGGCGTTACTCAAGGAATGTTTGCTAAGAAATATAAGAAGGGGAACGACTACTTTATTGAAGAAATAAGTAGTGGTGTTGTTTCTGTTGCAGAGCGTCAATTTTATAATGTTGATAAAGCAGAGATAGATATTTATTCTGGTTCTAATATTAAAGACGATGGTTCGGCTAAATGGAGTAAGGAAAAGAAAGAAACTTTAACTTATGATAGTTTCAAAGAAAAGTATGGAATTAATCCAACCGATTTCTGTTATTATATTGTTTCTTCTAAAACTGTTACAAAGTCGGGAAAAGTGGAAACTAAAGCAAATGGAAACATTGTGTACTTTGTGGAACTTGAAACAAACTATTCAACTATGAAATATGGCAAAAAGATAAATGTAACATCTGGTGCAACAAAAGCCCCTAAGTTTGATAGCATTAAAATTACTTTTGAAATAGATTCTAATTGGAATTTTCAACAGATTAGATATCAAGAGAATTATCAGGTTGCAATTCCGGCTTTAGGATCAATGTTTGTTGCAACTAGTGGTGACATTGTTGAAAATTATACTTATTCCAATGTGGAATTTCCAAAGGATTAAAAGGGGGTAAGTAAAATGGATTCAATAATGTTAGAAGAAGATAGAGTTGAAAAAGTAAGAAAACCCGGAAAGGTTAAAACATTCTTTAGATATTTTGCTCTATATTTAATGGTAACAATAATTTTAACTGCTGGAATTGTTATGATAACTCCAACGGTTGTAATAAAACCTCCTGCTTTAAATGCCTCCACGCAAGATGATGAACCCCCAACTCCTATGGCGCAGTTGATTTCTTCGCTTATGAGTACGTCCGATATGAAACTTATGGGAAATATTGCGATTGATACTGAAGATGCAGGCTTGGTGGATATTGATTGTGAAATCAGTTTGAAAATCGCCGAGGGATTTAAAGACGTTCAGGCGGAAGTTAATGGACGAGTTAAATTCAATGGTCAAAGTTATGATTTCGGCGTTGTTTATGATGGCGATTTATACTTAACTATTAATAATGTTAGTTTTAAAGTTAGAAACAAGACTATAATGCAAGCAGTTGGCATTGTGATGAATGCTTTGAATATTGATTTGGACTTAGATAATATTGCAAGTTCCTTTGATATGGGCATGGTTGCAAAACTTGGGGACAAGTTGGTTGTAACTGAAGGTGAAGAATTTAACGATATCGTATTTGAATTAACAGACGATATAAAAATAAATATAAAAACAGATAAAGATTTCAATTTAAAAAATGTTAGTTTCCCTGAAACTATAATTGAAAATGTTGGATTAAAAGCAGATATTGCTGTTGACACAACGAAGAAAGTGGCAATTACTGCTCCAGCAAAGTTTATTGAAGTTCCTGATATTACAGAATTTATAGAACCAATCAATAAAATTATTGAAAAGAAAGGCCTAACAAGTGAAGTTCAATTAAATATCGATGGCGTGAAAGTTGATGTTTTGTTGAATGCAAGGTTTGATAACGATTTCGATTTTGAATTCAAAACTAATATCTTAGGTGTTGAATTAAATGGAATTATTAAAGGAAACGAAGTTTATTTACAAGTTAACGACTTAAAATATAAGTTTAAAGTTGGCAACTTTGTGGAAATTGTGAACTGGGCAATGTCAACATTCGTTGATGAAAAAATTAATATTAGCCTAGCGGATATTAGTAGTTTCTCAGTTGATAAGATTTTGGCAATTGCCGGCAAGATAATCTCTTCAGGTTTTGGCGGAGTGGACGCTAGATTTAGTGTTTCTGAATATGGCGAAGTGGTTGCAGATGTAACTTATGAGAAAGCCACAGCAATTGTAAAACTATATGCAAACGATGAAAAGATTGAATATGACGATAGCGACCATATGGAAGTTGTTGTTAATCCAAGTACATTGCAAAGTTTCTATGATAGATTAACTGGACAAAAGTATAATTTTGATTTTGAGATTTGCGATAGGGGAAATATCTACACAGCAAATGTTAAAGTTGATTTATCTGATGGATTTAAGGCTGAAGCCACAACAACAATCCTTGGTTCTCGTTTAACTATTTTGATTTTTGATGATTACATTTATATGTCAATCGAAAACTTAAAGTTTAAAGCAAAAATTAGCGAACTTGATTCTCTTTTGAATGAGATAGTGGACGTTATAACTGATGAAAACGAAAATGAAGAGATTTCAAAACCTAGTGGCGATAAGATTGCAGAAGAGATAAAAACAATCTTAAATATTAAAGTTAGTGATATCTTTGAGCAATTAAAGGTTAAGAATATTGTTATAAATGAGAACGTGGTTTCGTTCAGTATTTTAGGAGCAAACCAATTAATAAAGTATTTGCCTGAAGGCCCAATAGATTTCAGATTTGAAATAGAAGATGATTTCTTATCTAATATAACTGTTATTAATGGCGAAAACTATGCAAAAACTATTTTGAAAGATAATAACTTTGTGGTTAGTTCTATCTCGGAAGATGAAGAGAAAGAATATGACACATCTGTTAGCGATATGGTTGGTGCAGTTAAAAGCGTAAAGGAAGCCATAAAATCTAAATATATTAATGGAAAATTTGTTGTAACATATAAAGACCAACAATATGAAATCAATGTAAATTTCCAAAATGATAATGGAATTAGAGTATATTTCCAAACAGAAATTATGGGTGTTGGGGTTGAAGGTTGGTTTGTTGAAAATAAAATTTATTTAAGCGTTTTGAATGTAAACTTAGTATTAGGCGTGGACGAATTGCCAAAAATGTTAAATTATATTCAATCACTTACAGGCGTAACATTCGACCAAAAAGATTTTGACCAATTGAAAGAAAACTTTAAAGAATTTAAACTTGGCATTATAGATAAGTTGAAGGCTGAAAGTTCTGAAATCTATATTCAAATCACAAATAATTTGAGCATAGATATTAAGATGGCGGATAGTAAAATTAGTAATGTTGAAGTAAATTTCAATGAGTTGGCTTTGAATGTTGATATCAATTATGATGTGAATGTTATTGAATTGCCAAATAAAGAATTTAATAACTTAAGCGATGTGTTCAATCAAGTATTTAAAATTAAAGATTTGATTGATGCGAAGAACTTAGAAGGTTCAATGAATCTAACATTCCTTGGAAGAACAATTGCGATTGACTATAAGATTTTAACTGAAAACGAACTTTATGTTCAGTTGGTGGCAAGTTATAAATCATATAGCGCAACAATTATTCTAGATAACGAAGATATTTATATAAGCGTTTTGGATTTGAATTTGCATTCTAAAATAACAAACCTTGATGAATTGATTGGATTGCTTGGAAAATATGTTAACGTAAATGTTGATATGAATGATAGTAAAGAAATCTTGCTAGCAGGAATTAAAGAACTTGTGGAGAAGGGTTTTGATACATTCAAATTCAACGAAAACATTATAGATATTAAAGCGTTGGGATTGAATTTCGCAGTTGAGATTAATGAAAACTTGGTTGCAGAGATTTTATTTGATGATGTAAATATTAGGTTTAACCTTGAAAAAGCGAATGATTTGAATAAAATCTCCATAAATAAAGCCGAATATGTGGAAATTGTGGATATCGTTGAGTTAGTAGATAACACAATGGAATATATAAAGTCTGGCAAATATTATGCAGATATGGACTTAGATATTAAAGGCTATAATATTAAAGGATTTGTTGGTTTTGAAGATGGAAACATTAAAGCAGAATTAAAAACAAAAGTTTTAGAAAGAGATATTGAAGTTAAATTAGTAAATGAAATTGTTTACTTAAATATTGATGGATTAAAACTTAAATTTGGCTTAAATGAAACAGATAAAATATTAGAATTTGTGAAAGAAACATTTAATGTTGAAATTCCAAATGTTAATATTGAAGAAATTTCAGGAAAGTTACCAAATCTAAATGAAATAACTGAAGAAGAAATTCTAGGAATTATTTCAAAGATTGCATTAAGTTTGAGTGCAAATGAATTGCAATTAAATTATGAAAACATTTCAGCACTTGTAAATATTAAAGATAATAGATTAAATTCTATAAGTGTTAGTTATGAAGATATTGTTGGAACGCTAACAATTTCTGATGATAAACAAATTAAGGTTGAGGGTGCATATTACAATCTAACAGATTTCATGAATCTAGTTAAAGCAACATATGAAACATTGAAAAATAAGGCAATTAGCGGAAACTTGAATTTAATATTCGAAGTTATGGGCGATAAGCAAATTTTGAATGTGGATTATGGTGTTAAACTTGAAGAGAATCAAATAGTTGGCTACTTCAAAACATCGTTTAAGGGCATTAATATTGATATATACGTGGAAAATAACACATTATATATTAATCTTGATGGCTTAAGAATTTATGGAAAGTTTAATGAATTAAACGATTTCATAACTTGGTTGAATGAAAACTTAAATGCTAATTTAGAGTTAACAAAAGCAATTAATCTAGATGATTATCATTTGGGCATGATTGAAAATATCTTGATTTCCAGCACCACAGCGTCTTGCGATTTCAAGGATTATAAATTTTGCCTAAGATATTCAGATTTGGTTGATTATGTAAACTTCAAATCAAATGGAATAGAACTTCAAATAGATTGCAAAGAATTTAGTAAATTTGAACTTGATAACATAAATCAAGCAGATTATGATCACTACACAGTTTGCACAAATATATTTGAAATCTTAGTTGAAACAGTTAAAGAAGATGGATTCGATATCTTAGGAAGTGCTGATGTTTATGCAAACAATGTATTGAAATATAGGGCACAGGGCTTAGTTCAATTAGATTTCAAAGATGGATTTAAGGGTAATGCTAATGTAAAACTTGGCAAAGAACTTACCACTCCATTAGATATTCATTATGAAAACGATTATTTGTTCTTAAACTACAATGGTTTTAGAATTAAATTACAAAGAAATAGCATAAAAGAAATTTTATCTATTATCTTAGAAATGTTTGGAATTAACACAAATTCTCTTCCATTCATAGATTCAGTTCCAGATGATTTGGAATTAAATATGGATAATTTAAAAACAGCCATTCCGGCAATAGATTTAGAAAATCCATTAAATATGTTAGAACTTGTGAAAGGCATTTCGCTAAAAGATGGAGTTTATACTCTAACTCTTGATGGCAAAGCAATTAATGAAAATGCTGAAAGCGATATGACAGTTTCATTCTTCACTGCAGATAGTAAATTAGAAGCAATTGTTTTAAATAATATCTGCACAAGTGGTGATGAGTACTTTAATTTAAGAATTGATTTCAATAAATTTAATGGTGTAAGTGCAGTGGACACAAGCAAAGAATTTATAGATTTATCTGATGCAAGTTCTTTATTAAAGGCGTTTGTAAATACATCTAATTTGAATGATTATCATATCTCTGGTGGCGTTATAATGAACTTAAAACTAGGCTCATTAGAGATTAAAGCGGCAGAACTTAGCGTTGATATTAATGTTAAGTTAGATGCCTATAAAAAGCCAATTATTGCAATGGAAATTGGAAAATATCCATTGATTGGTGGCGTTAATAATAGCAATACAAATGGCGTTGGCGGAACAGGTTTAGGAGCAATCAATATAAGAGAGAGAAAGATTTCAATCTATTATAAAGATGGTGAAATTTTGTTGAAAACTTGTGATGAGAAATGGGGTGCATATAAAGAATTAAATAGGGCAACTCGTATAACTCCTGATTATCTATTCTCAAATCTTGGCGCATATATGCAATGGTTGCTTGGCTTTACGGATACAATTCAAACTAAAATAAATGAGGCAATCGAAACATGCAATAATAATAAGGCAGAAGCAGAAAAGAATGGTACTCTAGATTATTCAGATATTATTTTAAATTATCAAAAATCTGGCAACACTCATTCTTGCGATGTAAATATTGGAAAACTTGCATATAATGATCAAATTGGCTCACTTCATATTGATCTAACAATTATTAATAATGCAAGCACAAATAATAAAGATTATATCGGTGCATTGAATTTCAATATGGATTTATTAGATAGTTTGATTATCTTAAAAACTAACGATAAAACTAAGTTGGAATTAATAGATATTGGAAAACCTGCAAATATAGATAATGCAATTGTAAATTTAAATAATGCAATTTTCCAATTAGATGGCGAATATGAAAAAACAGGTGATGGTTCTTGGAAACTTGCAAACCAAGGTGAGAGAACTGTTAAGTTCTATGATGGAGATACATTAATCTCTTCAAAAACTGGTTCAATCGGAACAGCGCTTAATTTCCCATCAATTGAAACAACTAAAACAATTGATGATGGCGAAACTCGAAAGATTTATGAATTTAAGGGCTGGTACACTAGCGATGGCAAGGAGTATACATCTTCCGCATATCCTAGATATGACACAGAACTTTATGCTGAATGGGATTTAGTAAGCGACCTTAAATATGTAACCATTTCATTCATCACAAATGAAAATGTTTCAATTAATAACATGAAAGATTTAGAAACTTCCACTTTGATTTTGCCAGTGTTATCTAATATTGAAACGATGATTGATGAAAACACTAGTGTTTTGAAGATATTTAAAGGCTGGTATTTAGATAAGGATTTAACTAAGGAATTTACTGCTAATGTTTATCCAAATAGCGATATTACGCTTTATGCAAAGTGGAGCGAAATTACAACGCAAACTTGTTCACTTTCAATCTATAGTGCTGGAAACTTAATTTATAGCGGGAAAGTGGAAGCGGGTGCAAAATTTGTATTCCCAGTAAATATTTATTTCAATGAAACTACTAGGTATTATACTTCAAGCAATTTCAACGAGTCTAACTTGGTTACAAATTTTGAAATCAATCAAAATACTGTTTGGTATGCAAGAAATAAATATAATGTTGAATTAAATTCTGAATATACAACTAAGAATGGTGGCAGTTATTCAAGCACTGTTACAGATTATGAAGGTTCAAACATCTCTCTTCCATCATATTCAAATTATGAGATAGATAATATTTCATATGTAACAAAATATGTGTTTAAAGGCTGGAAATTAGAGGGTGATAACACAATTGTAAGCGGTTCAATAATCATTCCATCAAACGAAGCAAAATATATTGCAGTTTGGGAAGTTAAAGATTATGTAACTATATCATTTAATCCAAATGGCTGGAAAAATCCTGCATGGTGGACAATTTCTAGAAATATTAGCCATAAATCAACTGGTTCTGTTTCAAATACAACTGGCAATAAATTGACAGTTGAAAAAGGAACAACTATTGATTTAACTAAATATAAAGCAACTTGTGTTTATAGTTATAAGGCTTTTGGAATAAATAAAGATTATACTTTTGAAACAGTTGCATGGGCTGAAACTTGTGTAAATCTATATGATACTGCTGCAAGTTCTCAAAACTATAGCGGTGCAACCACAATGCAAATTAATAGTCATATAACATTGCAACCAGTTTGGAAACATGTATAAAAATAAAAAAACATACTAAGAAATTAGTATGTTTTTTGCTTTTAAAATGAATAGCAATTTCCAAATTATAAAAGTCCTAAATTTTGGCTTTTTAATCTTCTATTTTAAGCATAACACTTCCTTGTTTTGCTTGGCATAAAGGGCAAATGTCCCATGCTTCTTTGCCTTCTGCTTCATAACCGCAATCAGCACATTTCCATTTAACTTTTGTTGGCTTTTTATATAAGGTTTTGTTCTTTAATTGCTCATATAATTGAGTTAGAAGTTTTGTATGGCAAGTTTCCACTTGAATTATATCTTTAAACAACTCAGCGATGTCCTTAAAGCCTTCTTTTTCGGCAGTTCTCATAAATTCCGGATAAATCTTTGTGGCTTCTAACTTCTCGTCTTCTGCCGCCAATTTAAGGTTTTCTAGTAAGTTCCATTTCTCTTTAAATGGATAGCCTGCGTTTATATCTATATTCTTTATAACGTCAGGGGAAGCATCTTGAATTTTTGTATAAAACATTCTAGCGTGGTTAAATTCGTTGAAAACTAATGAGTCTATCATTTCCGCCATAGTTTTATAACCCTCATTTCTAGCGCCATATTCTATGAATTTGTATCTGATATGTGCTTGGCACTCCCCAGCATAGGCTTTTGCTAAGTTTTTGTAAGTTTCACTTTCAATTAATTTCATTTTTCTCTCCTTTAATTTCTAAATTATTGACCAAGATTATAAATTTTAAAACAACTATTGAAATTAAAGATAATTTATGTTAGAATATGTGTGTAATTAAATAAAAGGTGGGGTTAATTATGGCTAATTTAGAAGATATTAAGGGATATCCTGAATTCTATAAAGAGTTATTAAATGATGGCATGATTTATGGCTCTGTGGGTTTTGACCAAGGAGAAGGCATTAATTACGTTTTGGTGGAAATTAACACGCAAATACACACAGCCGAACTTCGTATGCAAAAATTTGGCAATGGCTTTAGATATTCAATTTATCCAATGGAAAGGGATTATATTGAAGATACTGCTCCATTTAGTTGCATTGGAAGTTTTGATAACGACACAAAAGAAACTAAAATAGAAAAGATGACGTTTGCACTTAATCATTCAAGTAAGGCAGGGTTTGCTAAAGATGATTTAACAGATGAAAATGTTGTTTGGGCAACTGCGTCCACAGCAAAATATATTCCAGCAGAAATCAAAAATGAATTAGAGAAAGAATATGAAGAAGCAATGGCAGATGGCGAATCTTTAAAAGCATTTTTAGAGAAGAATGTTCAGTATTTTAACGGAAATCCGCTTGTGTTGCATCAACCTCATTTCTTAGAGCAAGACCCTATGAAATTCGTTAAAAACTTTAACGAAGGTTATAACCTTGTGGAAGATATGCTTTATAACAACAATTATTTCACGATTCAATCAATACAAGAGGATCCACATTCTCCAACATTTGAATGTGCATTAAATGGTGTTGGATTATGCAAAGATTTAGGGTTAAATAGTGTTCGAAGCGAAATATGGGTTACTAAAAACGATATTTTAAAGGAAGTTCCGCTTCAAACTCCTTATGCTTCTTGTTATGAGCATGTGGTAGATGCAAATGCAAGAGAAGATAGAATGTCTGTTTCGGGTTGTATAAAACATTTAGATATCAGATACTATAACGAAGGCAAACAAATGCATTATAATATGATAACTGGTGTACCTGAATTCTATCAAATAGATAGTTCTGGCATGATAATAGGTGATATGGAAGTTTCCAAGACTGAGAGGTTTGGAACCTTTGCTGAGATTTCTAAATTGAATAGAGATATTAGTAATAAAGCATTTGAAATGATTATGGACAATTCTAATCTGAAAGACGATTTGGACGAAGATGAACTTACTGATGAAGATTATCTAGATGATGAAGATTATCCAGATGATGGAAGAGATTTCTAATTTAATACATAAGGAATTGTTTTTAATTCAATTCCTTATTTTTATTGAAAAATTTAAAACTTTATGCTATGATTATGTGATAAAATGGAAAATTGATTATGGGATTTTTAAAAATATTATTGAATATTATTTTATTACCATTTAAGATTATAATATATATATTTAAATTAATTTTTGGTGGAATAAATAATAAAAAAAGAATCAAAGAATTAAAGAATACGGATATTAATAAAATAGATTCCTTGAATGGCTTTGAGTTTGAACGATTTGTTGGCGAAATATTTAAGGCTTATGGTTTTAAAACTAGAGTTACGCAGAAAAGCGGAGATTATGGCGCCGATATAATTGCGTATAAGAATGGCAGAAGTTATGCGGTTCAGACAAAGATGTATTTCAGCCATACTGTGGGCAATAAGGCTGTTCAGGAAGCCTACACTGCTAAATCTTATTATAATACTGATGTGGCAGTGGTGTTTTGTAACTCAAACTTTTCAAAGAATGCGATTATAACTGCAGAAAATCTAAATGTGGTTTTGATTGGCAGGGAAGATATGATAAATATTATTTCCAAAGGTTTTGATATTAAAAAATATTCGCTGTTTAGTTATTTAGAAAATTAAAAAGGAGTTAAAAATGAAAGAGTTTTTAGAAGTTTTGTTAGATGCTTTAAAAGACACCGCTTTAATCTTGCCATTATTATTTTTGGTTTATGTTTTAATTGAAGTGATTGAAAATAAAAGTGCTAAAAAACTTGGTGAGTATAAGTTTTTAAATAATAAATTTTCGCCTATAATTGCTTCTTTAGTTGGTGTTGTTCCGCAATGTGGATTTAGCGTGGTGGCAACAGATTTGTATTCAGATAAATATATCTCTATGGGAACGCTTTTATCGGTTTATTTAGCCACGAGTGACGAAGCAATTCCAATTATGCTTAGCACTCCATCTGCAATTCCTTCAATGTTTCCGTTGCTTTTGATTAAGGTGGTTTATTCAATAATTATTGGTTATTTGGTTAATTTTTTTGTTGGAGTTTATAAGAAAAAACAACTTGCAAAAGCAGGCGTGAAAAATGAGAAAGCAGAAGAATTTCATTCAGATATAATTAAGCAAGAAGTGATGATTGAAGACGTTAAAAGTATTAAGAACCAGAACGTTATCACCACTCCATTTGTGATTGAAATAAAAGAAATTCCGGAAGAACATATTGGCTGTTGTGGGCATGATATAGAAAAAGACCCGACAACTTTTTCAAAATTTATTCTTCATCCATTAATCCACGTTTTGAAAATATGCCTGTTTATTTTCATAATAAATATAGTTATTGGTGGCTTGCTTGCGTGGGTTGGGATTGAAAATCTAAAGAATGTTTTGCTAACAAATTCTATCTTTCAACCATTAATATTTGGACTTGTGGGGCTTATTCCTAATTGTGCTTCAAGCGTGCTTATAACTGAATTGTTTATTGAAGGTGTGGCAAGTTTTGGCTCTTGCGTGGCAGGACTTTGCGTTAATGCAGGCATTGCTCTAACAGTTCTATTTAAGCAAAATAAAAATATAAAAGAGAATTTATTAATTCTTGCAATTCTTTATTTCTCAGGTACAATTCTTGGTATGATTATAACATTGTTTTAGGAGAGAATATGAGAAGATTATTATTGCATTGTTGTTGTGCTCCTTGCACGAGCGGAGTGCTTTGGCAATTAGAAGATTATGATGTAACTTGCTTTTATTATAACCCAAATATTTCGCCTAAATCTGAGCATGATTTTAGGGCGGACGAACTTAAAAGATATTTGGATATTATGAAAAAAGACCTTATTGTTGGGGCTTATGATAACGAAAAATATGTGGAGAAAATCATGGGTTTGGAGCAAGAAAAAGAAGGCGGGAAAAGATGCTTCCTTTGCTTTGAATTAAGATTAAGAGAAACTGCAAAATTGGCAAAAGAAAAAGGCTTTGATTTGTTCACCACCACGCTTTCAGTAAGCCCTTATAAAAACGCAAACGTTTTAAATGAAATAGGTGAAAAAATATCTAAAGAGATAGGAATTGAGTATTTGCCTGCAAATTTTAAAAAGAATAATGGCTATTTAAAAAGTATTGAAAATAGCAAAAAATATAATTTGTATAGGCAAAATTATTGCGGTTGTGTTTATAGCAAAAGAGATGAAAAATAGAGTACTATGCAATTGCGATTTTGGGCTTTAAATAGCCTAAATTTTCACTTTGCATAAGTTTAGATAAAAAATGAAATACAGGGTTTTAAAAATCCTGTTTTTTATTTTTAACTCTAATTTAGTTTGAAATATTAAAAAATATGTATATAATTAAATTAAGAGGTGAGAAGATTGGAAGGCTTTAAACATTTTTTAAAAATTGTTTTGTTTACGTTATTAGGCTTATTAGGTCTAGTAATCATTTTAGCAATCTTAACAGCATTAATCCCAAATTTTTATATCTTCGGATATAAGATGGTGGTGGGCTCTAGTTCGCAAGATGAAAAGGTAATTGAATATGCTGGTCAAACTGCTTATAAAATTAACTTGCGATGCGAAAGTTATAAGGTGAATATTATTGCAGACGAGAACTTAGAGGGCTTGCTTGGTTATAGTTATAAAGGTTCAAATTTCGGATTTGCAAATATGCAAAAAGCAAGATTGATTGAGGAAGTTGGTGATAACACTTTAAATTTATCTATGCGTGAGCCAACTGGAGCAGTTATAAAGAATGGTGACATTAATATTAGAGTTAATCCAAATGTTACTTATGATTTGAGTTTGATAAGCGAAAAGGGGAATATATCTGTAACTGGTTTAAATATAGAGCATATCAATTTTGTAACCACGTCTGGCGATATTAATGTAAAAGCGATAGTGAAAGAAAATGCGGAAGGAGAAACTGGAACCGAAACGAGTTTAACCCTAAAAAGTTTGAATATAAAAACCGAGTCTGGTAAAGTGGATTTTTTAAGTTATGATAATGTTACAATTGAAAGCGTTGGTAATATAACTCTTGGCAATGGTAGTTTGAAATTAAATAACTTAAATGGAAGTTTGAATATTCGTGGCGGAAAGTGTAGTTTTAAGGCTAACAATATTAACGCAAACGACAACTTTAATATGATTTGTGCTTCAGGGAGTTTTAGTGCGGGCGATATTAATTTAAACGGAAAAGAACTTATTTTGGTTAGTGACGATTGCTCCGTTAAGGCAAAGAATGTTGTTGCCAATGTTGGGTTAACACTAAGCAAAGGAAATGTTGAATTTAAAACAATCACGGGCGAAACGATTATAAAAGATGCTGAAGGAAATATTTCAGTTGAAAAAGCAATGTCTAATATTTTTATCGTTGGTGGAAGCGGGAAAATATTTGTTGAAGAATATTACAGGGTTGGGCAGTTTGTTTCCACTAGCGGAAATATATCTGTAAAATCTGTAAGCGATTATAACTCCAAACTTTATTCTACTATTGCCACTGTTTCTGGTGTTGTGAATTTTGAAAACAAGATAAATACATCGTCTATTTCTGTAAGCGGAGAAGGAATGGTTAGAGCCAAGATTTGGAATGTGGCTCAAAGCGGAGAAGTTAAGCATGAGATTTACATTCCAAGCGGTGAAGCATCTATTGGAATTATGGCCAATGCGACAGATATTTTTAGATTAAGGCTAACCGGTCAGGTTGACGGAAGTTTGAATAACTTAATTTTGTACGCAAACGATGAATATATTTATCACCCAAATAAATTGGCTGGGTTCTCAGACCAAACCACATTTGTTTGTACTGGTGGAGTTTTATCATTCACTCAACTAGACCCACAAATTTAAATTTAATAACTATAAGTTATTAAAAGTAGCACATTTTGTTTTTAAAAATGTGCTCTTTTTGTTATTATATAAGTAATTATAGATTATTTTGAGCAAAATAATGAATGGAAGAGGGAAAATGAGTAAGGTTCAAAAGTTAAAAAACATAATATTTGCGTTTTTAGTAATTGCAAGTTTGGCTACTATTGCATATTTTTCTTTTAGCAGTTTTTTTTCAGCAGATGATAATAGTTATGGTGACGGAAGTAAAGATTCACCATTTAAAATAACCGCAGTGGGCGATAAAGACAATCCTACTGAGGGTACGTTTTATTACTATGTAAAGAATGGTCAGTTTGAATCAGAGAATAAATATTATTTTATACAAACGGCAGATTTGGAATTAACGGCGTTTAATCAATCGGATTTATGTAATTTCAAAGGTACATATAACGGTAATAATAAAGTTATTTGTGTTTGGTCAGGAATGGTCTTCAATGAAGTTAGCGGAAAGATTGAGAATTTAAACTTTAAAAATGCATTTATGAAATGTGCCTTAAAGGTTAATGCTGATGGAGTGGCTTATGCCGAATCCAGTTTGGCTGTAACTCTTAGAAATGCAGCAATTAATAACATAAATATTAAAGAGCATACATATGAGTATGGCGATTATGTTGAAGAGCCAGCAGATTATAACACAATAGATTCTTTAAATACGAAGGAATATTATGGCGGATTAGCAATTTATTCATATGATTCAGTAATCTCAAATGTAACTTATTCACCAGTAATTATATCAAGCAAGGTTTCCGAAGAAACGCAAGAAGTGGCATGGGCTGGCGGAATTATTACATTTGCAAATAATACAACATTTTCATCTTGTGTTACAAATAACAGATCAGTTTATTGGCGTAATGTAAATACAGTTGGCGGAATAGTTGCAGAAGCAAAAAATTGTAGAATTGAAAATTCAGTTATCCTTGGTAGTTTCGATGGGCAGGATTGTATGGGAACTTTAAAAGGCTATATTGCAGGCGGATTAATTGGAGTTGGAACGGATTGCACAATTGTTGCTTCATACAACCGAACAGAAGTTAGCGGGAAAACTGCTGGCGGACTTTTCGGCAAATCCACTAATTGTTTAATTGATTCATGCTATAACTCAGGCAAAATCATTAGTTCTGAATATGGTGGCGGATTAATCGGTGAAAATTCAGGCGGAACAAACTTACTTATTCGAGATAGTTATAATATAGGAACTGTTGCAAAAACTGCAGGAATTTCAGGTTCGCTTATTGGTTCTTCTTCAGAATTAACTTCAGATGCAATTCATCAATCGTATAATATTTTATCTGGGTTTACGACTGATGATATTTTGCCTTTGATTGGCTCATATAATGGCGGTTCGGAATCAAACGCCTATGGTGAGAATTTAACAAACGATGAAATGCAAGATAATAGCAGTTATATGGGTTGGCTATATGGTGCAAGCAATTGGAGATGGTATAATTCTCCAGCACAAATGAGAATAGATAACCTTGATTATTCTATTAAAGTGCCAAGACTATACTGGGAAGAGATAAATTATTTAACTCCGCATATGGTAAATTTCCACCCAGGATACGGGGCTTTAGGTTCAATGAAGCCTCAAACAGTTTTTGAAAATTTGCCAGTTAAATTGAAGTATAACGAATTTGAAAGAGCAGATTATAAATTTGATGGTTGGGCTCTTTCAATAGATGGTGATGTGGTTTATGAAAATAGAGCAATGATCACATCAGATAAAGATTTAGATTTATATGCCATTTGGACTTTGATTGACACATATACCTTAACGCTTGATGCAGGCGAAGGTAAAACATTTGAAGATGGCTCAAGGTTTTATGAATACATAGTGTACACATCTTATCCAATTGGTGAAGAAATGCCTTCTCCGGTTGCACCAACCGGTTTTAGATTTATAGGCTATAGATTGGATATGGGTGATGGAGTACAATTCATAAATAAGTACACAATATATAAATTGAAAAAGAAAGCCACTGCCACAGCCTCATATTTGCCAATACATTATCATATAACTTATGATTTAAATGGTGGAACAGGAAGCATAACTCAAGACGGAACAAGCGAGTATACAGACCGCATCAATGGGATTGAAGTAACAAGCACTGACCAGAAAAGATATTCTTATGGCTATGTATATCAATATAGATCGGAAAGCGATTTTGAAGGAATAACAAAAGATGGTTTTGTTCTTGTAGGACTATCTTTAGAAAAAAATGGCGAGTTGATTAATTTTGGTTCAGATTTCCAAAACTTAACCACAACTAATCATGAAAATATAACGGTTTATTTGCAATGGCGAAGTTCTAAATTCACATTATTCCTAGATCCAAATCGAGGTTTGGCTTCAGATATTATTATGAAGATGGATATAACTTATGGTGAAGAAATTAAAATTTTGCCTAGCGTTGAAAGAACGGGTTATATATTTGAAGGTTATTTTGATGAAGAAACAGGAATGGAAGTTAAAGCAGGTGATAAAGTTTTAGAATTTAGAGATATATATGCTAAGGCAAGATGGAAAGCAATATCTTACACCGTTGAGTATTATGATAGCGTTTCCGCCACCACTCCACTAAGTTCTCAAACTTGCATTTATGATCAAACTTATACTTATCCAGCCTTTCAAAAAGTTGGCTATACTTTAAGTGGATTTGTTTTAGAAGAAAATGGTGATATCGTTGGAATGCCGAACAGAACATTTAGTAATTTATCCACAACAAATAATGAAGTACTAAAAAGATATTGCAAGTGGGAAGCAAAAACATATGATATAGTTATATGGCAAAACAGTTCTGAAACTGATACTAATAAAATAAATACAACTTGTTCTTATGGACAGTCGCTAAACTTGAATTCTAATACCTTATTTAATAGAGAACATTACACTTTAATGGCTATTGGCACAAAACGTGATGGAACTGGAATTAATTTCGAGAAAAATGAATTGGGAACAATTATAATCAAAGTAAGTGACTTAGACGTAAGTAATATTACGGACTATACAATTAATTTGTATGCTATTTGGGAAGGAAATACTTATTCCGTTACTTTAGATGCAAATGGTGGAATATTCTCAGGTTCTGGCGATACGCAAAAAATAGTTTATTGTACATGGGATGCTCCAATGCCTTCAGTAGATTCAGTGTTGCCAATACGTGAAGGTTATACATTTGGTGGTTTCTATTGTAACGGTACTCAATATTATGATGGCGAGTTAAATAGTGCTCACGATTTTGATATTGATAGTACACACATAATTATGTTTGCAGGATGGACACCTAAAACTTATAATATAATTCTAAGTTATGGTTATGATGAAATAACTGAAACAGTCCAAGTTAAATATGGTTCTAAGATCTCTGGCGAGCATAAGTTAACAAGAACTAATTATGAATTTTATGGTTTCTATACAGAACTTGATGGTGGCGGAGATCAATATATTGATGCAAATGGAAATGGCTCAAAAGAATGGACTTATGATGGTGAAAGAATATTACATGCTTATTGGCTTGGTGAATATAAGACAATAACTTTTTATAAAAATGATGGCAGTGGCGTAACGCAGGAGTTGAGTGTAAGATTTGGATCAACGATTGATACAAGTGAAGTTAATTTTGAAAGAGAAGGGTATGATTTATTAGGTTGGAGCGCATCAAGTAGTGCAACGAGTGCAACATTTACTGTTAATTCCGGAATATGGTTATCGAACAGCATACCTTTAGATTTGTATGCGGTTTGGAAGCATAATCAAATTACAATAACATACCATAGAAATTACGGAACAGATGAAACAGAGATAAGGACAGTAAATCCTGGTTCAGTAACGCTAATAAGTTGTCCATGGAGTAGAACAGGTTATACATTTACTGGTTGGGCAAGGTCACAATCAGGCTCGATAGTAACATCGCCAGCAACTTGTAATTCAGATACTCATTTCTATGCGATTTGGGAGTTGATTCAATATCCTGTCGTGGCGGAAGCAGATAATGGTTCTCCTGAAAGTGGTTGTACTTTAAGTGTTAGTCCAAATTATTGTGTTATTACAGGAACGAAGGTCACATTTACAGCAACTATCACAGACACAAATAATTATGAATTTGTTGGGTGGTATAAATACGATTCATTAGGAGCTTCAGAATTGGTTTCAAGCAGTGCTAGTTACACAACAACGCTAACTGAAACAACAACTTTTTATGCTTATTGGAAGGAAAGAGAGAAGGTAACTATTTCATTTAATTCTTATGGCGGAACTTCAGTAAGTTCGATTACGATAAATAAAGGGTCTGCTTATCCAAGCAGGGTTAACACTTCTTCAAAAACAGGATATTCATTTAATGGCTGGTATAATGGCACTGCAAGGCTTTATAATTCAAGCGGTGTATTCTTAGGTTCAAGTAGTGCCACAGTCACTAGTAATATAACCCTAACTGCAAGTTGGACAGAAGAAACCTTCAATGTTTTTGCTGGTAGGCATTCAAGTTCACCAACGTCTGGTTGTTCATATAGCGTAAGTCCTTCCACTGTAACAGCGAGCGGGACAAGCGTAACATTCACTGCATCTGTGGACACTGGTTATACTTTCCATGGTTGGTTTAGTTCATCTTCAGGTACAACAAATGCAGTTTCTACAAGTTCGTCTTATACAACAAAGTTATATTCATCAACAACCTACTATGCTTATTGGACAAAAAATACTTATATCGTTACATTTAGCCCTAATGGCGGTTCATTCCCATCAGGTACAACCACAACAAGAACAGGTATTGCTCATGGTCAGACGATTGGAAATTTCCCAACTCCAACAAGAACGGGATATAATTTCTTGGGATATGCAACAAGCAGTAATGCAACAAGCGGAGTTTCTGAGTATCAAGTAACTAGAACTGTAACACTATATGCTGTTTGGAGTTTAAAAAGTTATACAATAACATTCTATGCAAATGGCGGAACGTTCTCAGATGGTACAACCAAAAAGACTGCAACGTATAAATATGGTGCGAGTATTGGTTATCCATCGGCAACAAGAACGGGTTATACGGTTAAAGGAATAAATACATCTTCAAGTGCAACAAGTGTGTTGGGAAGTCAAACTGCTACAGGAAATAAAACTTATTATATTATTTGGGAAGGAAATACTTATACCATAACTTTCTCAAGTAGCGTAGGATCTCTTTCATTTACTTCTACTACTAGCAAGGTTGGATCTGGTTCATTTGATAAACCAATAGTTTATGTTGATTCCACTAAGAAAGCCGCCTATGGTGGCAAGTGGTATTGTGGTAGTAATGTAATTAATAGTGCTTCAGATCTTGAAAAATATTTAGGCGATAGCAAAAGTATTGCTTTGACCTTTAAAACTAATGGAGATACGATTTTGCTTTAACTTAAGTTGGTTAAACTGTTAAGATAAAAAACAACTTCAAATTGAAGTTGTTTTTTTTTGTTAATAAACATATTTTTATATTATTAATTTTTATTATTAAATAAGCACTTAAGAAATATAATGAATCTTAATCATATCTGTATTGCTTGGTTTTCTTGTACCAGTACCAATCAAAACCATATCGTTTGGTTTTGCTAATTTATTTGCGATTAATTTTGAGTTTATTGTTTTAATTAGGTCGTTTGCGGTTAGGCAAGGCTTACATAGAAGGGGAGTAACGCCCCAAGAAAGTGCTAAGCGATTAAATGTTACTTCATTAGGAGTTAGGGCGATTATAGGGCAATCTGGTTTGAAACGAGATATCATCTTTGCTGTGTGGCCAGTATCAGTATAAACAATTATTGCTTTTAAATCCTTTAACATAAATGATATATGCACAACTGCGTTACTTAACACGTCCGTCAAACTTCCAGAAGCGAACTCATTATTTAAATATCTTTTCTTATAATGAATAGACTTTTCTGTTTCGTGTGCTATCTTACTCATGGTTTGAACTGTAAGCGTTGGGAACTTACCTATTGCAGTTTCTCCAGATAACATAATTGAAGAAGTTCCATCGAAGATGGCGTTTGCCACATCGCTTGTTTCCGCTCTTGTTGGCCTTGGGGAAGATATCATACTCTCTAACATCTCCGTGGCTGTAATTACGATTTTTCCAGCCCTGCTTGCCTTTTTAATGATTAATTTTTGAAGTTCGGGAAGTTTTTCATGCGGAATTTCCACTCCCAAATCTCCTCTAGCCACCATCACTCCATCTGAAACATCAATAATACTATCTAGGTTTTTAATTCCAATTTTGCTTTCAATCTTGGCGATAATTTCCATATCGCCACCATTTTTAGTTATAAAGTCTTTAAGCGTTTCTATATCTTCTTTGTGATTTACAAAACTTGCCGCCACAAATTCAACGCCATTCTTAATTCCCCATAAAATATCTTTTTTATCTTTCTCGTTTAGATAATCTGTGTTGTATTCAATGTTTGGAAGAGAAAGGCTTTTATGATCGCTTAAAACGCCATTATTTTTCACTTTGCATAATACTGAATTATCTAGTTTGTCTATCACTTTGAAAGTTATAAGCCCATTGCAAGCCAAGATTTTAGAACCCACTTTTAGATTTGAGAAAATCTCTTTTTGCTGGATAGAAACTCCGTTTATATCGCCAAGTCTATCATCTTTATAAAACGAAAATGTGTTTCCTTTCTTTAATGATACAGAGCCTTTTTCGAATTTTCCAACTCTAATTTCTGGACCACGAGTATCTAACATTATTGGAAGGGCGGTACCTAGTTCTTTTCTTAGTTTTTTAATAACTTCCACTTTCTCTTGATTTTCTTCCATGGTTCCATGACTGCAGTTTAATCTTAAAACGTTTGCACCATTTAAAACCAATTCTTTCATGGCTTTATATGATGACGTTGCAGGGCCAAGAGTTGTGATTATTTTAGTTTTTCTAAATCCCATTTTTTTCTCCTATATCAAATAAAAAACATTTTTCATATTTTTATTATATAACAATTTTTAAGTTTAATAAAACTATTACAAAACATTTTTTAAAATTTCTAATGTTATTGCATAACATAAAAATTGTATAAAAATACATAGAATTTAATAGATTTATGCAATTTGATGGGTGGTTTATGCCAAAAAATCCTTGCAAATATATTAAATAAATTATATAATTAATTATAAGGAAAGAAGTTTATGTTGAAGGTTACAAACACTCTTACAAAAAGAAAAGAAGAATTTAAACCATTAGTTGAAGGCAAGGTGCTTATGTATGCTTGCGGAATAACAGTGTCTGGAGAAGCCCATATTGGTCATGCTGAGCAGGCAATTATCTTTGATATTGTACGCAAATATCTTGAAAAGAAAGGCTATCAAGTAACATATGCTAGAAACTATACTGATGTGGACGATAAAATTATTGCAAATGCAAATAAGACTGGGATTGATGCTAGGGAGTTTGCAAAAAAACAAATGGCAATAATTGATAAATCAATGGCAAAACTAAAAGTGGATAATCCCACAATGCTTTTAAAAGCCACTGAAAATATTGATAACATTATTGAATTCGTTCAGAAGTTGATAGATAAGGGTTATGCTTATCCAACCGATGAAGGCGATGTTTATTTTAGCGTGGAAAAGTTTGCAGACTATGGAAAATTATCTAATAGAGATTTAGAGGACCAATTCTCAGGCGTTAGAAAAGATGTGGAAGAGAATAAAAAGAATCCATTAGATTTTGCCTTATGGAAAAGCGCTAAGCCTAATGAGATTTATTGGGAGTCGCCTTGGGGAAAGGGCAGACCGGGTTGGCATATTGAATGTTCAGCAATGAATTATTATCACCTAGGTGAGCAAATAGATATTCATGGTGGTGGCAGGGATTTGATTTTCCCACATCACGAAAATGAAATTGCGCAAACTGAAGCCCTAACTGGCAAACAGTTTGCTAAATATTGGATTCATAACGGACTTATTAAAGTTAATGGTCAAAAGATGAGTAAGTCTTTAAATAACTCTATTTATTTAAGAGAAGTTTTAGAGAAATATAATAACGAAATAATTAGATTTGCTTTATTACAAACAAATTATAAGAACGATATAAATATATTAGATAATTTCTTCACAGATGCAAAAAAACACTTATTAAATTTCTATAAAATTTTAAAAAGTGTTGAGAATATGAATATTGTGTCAGATAAGAAAAATCCGCAGATAGATATAGATTTTAATGAAGCCATGGACGATGATTTCAACACAGCCTTGGCAATATCTAATCTTTTTGGAATTTTTAAAACAATGCAAGAAAAAGTTTTGAAAAACGATTTAAGCGTTATTGAGGATTATAATGCTGTGAAAGATACTTATTCTTTGCTTGGATTATTCAAAACCAACACTGATGAGTTTATAAAAGAATGTGAAGGGGAAGAAGAAATTCCAGAAGAGATTATGGAGAAAGCCCAAAAGCGTTGGGAAGCAAAGAAAAATAAAGATTGGGCAACTGCAGATACACTAAGAAAAGAAATAAAAGATAGCGGTTTTGAAATTGAAGATTTAGCGAATGAATATAAGATAAAAAGGGTTTAAAGGAGAAATATTATGCGTAATTTTTTCGTTTTGCACGGTACTGAAAGTTCACCTTATAGCAATTGGTTTGAATGGTTGCATAATAAAATTGAATATAAGGGCTATGAATGTTATTGTCCGCATTTGCCAACTATTGAGAATCAATCGTATAATAATTGGGAATTAATCTTAAATGGTTATTATAAACAAGGTTTGATTGGCGAAAACACAACTTTTATTTGCCATAGTTCTTCTTGCGTGTTCGTTGTGAAATATTGCATAAAAAACAACATTAAGATTGATAAACTTATCTCTGTGGCTGGGTTTAATAATTATTTAACTGGTAAAAAGGATTATGATAAAGTTAATTCAAGTTTCTTTATTCCTGATGTTTCCGCTTTCCCTGAGTTGTGTAAATCAAGAGTTTGTTTATATTCAGATAATGACCCTTATGTAAAACTTGATGCTCTTAAAAACTTTGCAGATAGCATTAAAGCCGAGCATGTTTTGCTTAAAAATAGCGGTCATTTGAATAAAGAATTTGGCTATACTAAGTTGCCAACAATTGAATTATATCTAAATTTGCCAACTTATGACGAACAAAGTTATTAAGGAGATATTTTGGAACATTATTTTATAAATAAATCCCATGATAAATCCGAGTATTTTACGTTTAACGCCAAATTTTTAGATAAAACATATCAAATAACTTCATGCAACGATGTTTTTAGTAAAAATGAATTGGATTATGGAAGTTTGGTGCTTTGTAAAACTTTTTTAAAAACTTTTCCGAATGCTAGTGGTGAAGTTTTAGATATGTGCTCAGGCTATGGAACTATAGCGTTGCTTTTGGCTAGCAACTTAAAAAATTGCAGGTTCCATTTGGCAGATATTAATAAAACAGGGGTGGAGTTATCTAAGATTAATGCAAGGAATAACAATATAACTAATTTTACTGAAATAATCGAAAGCAATATGTTTGAGAATGTTATAGGGGAGTTTGATTTTATTGTTTCTAATCCACCAATTAAGGCAGGGAAGAAAGTTTTATTAGATTTCGCTGAAAATTCCATAAAGTACTTGAAAAATAAAGGCGTTCTTGTGCTTGTAATTAAGAAAAACTTGGGTGCAGATAGTTTGAAAACTTACCTAACCAACTTATATGGAAATTGCGAGATTTTGGAAAGAGATAAAGGTTATTATATATTAAAATGTGAAAAATAAGGCTTACCTAGTTAGGTAAACCTTATTTATTGGATTAATCGTGCCATAAATCTTCATTTATAAACTGAGTTAAAGCCATGATGAATGCCGATTCGGAAATGTCTAATCGGCTGATTGTGTTATGTGTGATGGTGTTAATTCCACCTTTGCCTTTAGATAATTCATGAGCGTTTAAGATTTCGTCAAAAACTTTTCCCAAACTTTTTTCTTTAATTAAACTAACGTACTTGTTTGGAACAGGGAACATTGCACCAGTTCCGCTTGATTCATAACCATTTTTATCTTTTATAACTGCGATATTAGCGATGTACCAGTTGCCATATAGATTTATCATTCCAGACTCAATCGCACAATAGAAATTTGCATCAAGATTATTCTCTTTTGCATATTTCTCAAGGCTCAAAACTCTGTTTCTAGCACCTGTAAGAGTTTGCTCGTTTATTGGCTCATCGGGTACTCCAGAACTTGTATTTATTGTTATAATTTCAAAGTCTTTGTAAAAATGATTCAATGCATTTTCTAATGCTTGAACTTTGCCGGGATTTTGCGTTCCTATTAAAACTTTCATATCTTGCTCCTTTTTATAAAGGTTAGCAAAATTATGGGGAAGAGTCAAATAATTGTTGAAAACTTTTATTATTTGCTTGATTTGTAGCGTTTTTTCATTTATACTTATGTTGTTCCAATCGTATTGTGAGTTGTATGGAATATGCTAAAGTAATTGAATATATGGAGAGGTGTCAGAGTGGTCGGCGTCAGAAGTTTCGCTTAGGAAGCCGATGCTAAACGCATCAGGCATAAAACGCTCGCTTCTTCCTTTTCCCCAAACGACTTTTAACAAATTCGTTTGAGGACCCCAGCACATTCGACCACAGGTGTGGTTATAGAATATGCTAAAGTAATTAAATATATGGAGAGGTGTCAGAGTGGTCGAATGTGCACGCTTGGAAAGCGTGTGTGCGGAAACGCACCGCAGGTTCAAATCCTGTCCTCTCCGCCAACTTTAAAAATGGCTCAAAGAAGCCATTTTTTCTTTTGTTTTTAGGACAGGATTAGCAAAGCGATGCTTTGCGTTGCAACCAATGTTGCAAGA
>CAKVHY010000010.1 GCA_934754335.1 uncultured Clostridia bacterium | reverse complement strand
CCCCCCCCCCCCCCCCCCTGTCAACAGAATTTTCGTCGTTTTTTAAACTTTTTTCAAAAATATTACATTTTTTTACTAAAAAATGCTTAATTTTATCTTAAAAAATAAATTTTGAGATTTCCACAAGTTATTCAGATGCTTTTAGGCAATAAAAAAAAATCTTTCAATTAGAATTTAACTGAAAGATTTTAACTTTTTATTTTAATTCTTCTGCATGTTTAACATAACTTAGCGAGTTAATTGCATCAATGATTTCGTTATGTGTTTTATATTTCTTTAATTCATTGCTAACGATTGTTAAACAAATAATGTAAACGCCCACGCCTGAATTTAGATATGCTGAATCTAATTCAAGTTCGTCAATTCTAAGTCCTAATTCCCTTAAGGTTGCCATCAATCTAGATAGATTGTTTTTATTATCTAGTTCAACGCTAACTTCGAAATGGTTTGACCTATTTTTTAAATAAATTTCAATAGATGGAATTAATGATAATGTAAATAATAAAATTCCAGTTCCAATAATTGCAATCGTATAGAAACCCAATCCAATGCAAAGACCTATAACTCCGCAAGCCCATAATCCGACAGATGTTGTTAAACCTTTGATCTTACTTTTTGATGTGAACAAAATAACATTATTGCTAAGCATAGCACAAGCAATTACAACTGCGAGTGACACAAACGTGAACTTAAAATCAAACGATTCAATTAAGAACATATCTATCATTCCTGCAATAGTGGTGGCTAAAGATAAAATCATAAATGTTCTAAGCCCTGCCGAATGCCTTTTACTAGATCTTTCACAACCCAAGATTGCTGATAATAATAGAGTTAGCCCCAACCTCAAGAATATTGAGCCAATTGTAATATTACATGACCATTCTCCCATCAACTTTGCCAAAGGGTCTATAATTTTCATAACATTTCTCCTTTTTAAAACCTTCTTTTATAATTTCTATTCCGATTTATATTATATTGAATTGCTTCTTCACTGGCTTCAGTGAACGCCTGCTCTTCCCTTGAAATTTCCGGAACAGGATTTTCCTTATTTGCCTTCTCAATCTCTTTAATTCTTTCAATTAGAAGTTCTGCTTCAGTTTTCTTAACCCCATCTTTTGTAACTTCTTCAACATTCGTTACATCTTCTAATTTATTTGAGTACGATTTAGATAAATACAAGGACAACTTAGCACATGCAGGCCCAACCATTTCATAAAGTACGCTAGAAGCAAGAATGATGGTTTGCAATGCATTGCCAACATCACCACCCAGAGTTCTTGCCCCCAAAGCAGCAAGACCTATTGCCACGCCTGCTTGCGGAATTAACGCCAAACCCAGATTGTTTCTAATCTCTTTTTTCTTCTTTATTGTTAAGCAACCAAGATAGGCACCAGCATATTTACCAAGTATTCTTGCAAAGAAATATATAACGCCGATTGCCCAAAGAGGAATAATTGAAATAGAACTTGAACTTGAAACCAATGCCGACAAATCAAAACCAAGCCCTGATTTAACAAAGAAAAGTAGTAAAATTGGCGGAGCAAAATAATTTACTTGCAAGAACAATTTTTCATCGTTTGTACAATTTATATAAACAGTTCCAATAATCATACAACCAAGCAATGGTGAAACATCTAGCAAGGAACTAATTGCACAAAATAAGAAAAGAATACAAACTGTTATGATAAGCCTATTATCTGAACTATGTTTTACTTTCATAAGAAGTACTAAAACAAATCCAAGCACCACGCCTATTGCCAACGATGCCAAGTTTTTCAAAATAGGTAAAACTACCACTTCAAAACTAAATGCACCAGCCCCTGAAACTGACGCTAAAGCCACTGATATTGCAACACTATAGGCAATCAAACTAACCACATCATCTAATGCCACAACCTGCAAAAGCGTATCAACAAATTCGCCTTTGGATTTTGTTTGCCTAATGGTCATAATAGTTGAAGCAGGCGCTGTGGCAGACGCTAATGCGGCTAAAACTATTGAAAATGCCAAACTTAAGCCAAGCACAAAATACATAACAACAAATACAACGAGTGAAGCCATTAGTGCTTCAAAAATAGTTAGCACAATGATTCCCATTCCGTTTTTCTTTAAGGTACTAAACTTAAAAAATTCTCCAACGCTAAACGCAATAAAGGCAAGCGCAATATCTGAGATAAAATCCAATCCTCCGATTATGTTTTTAGGAATTAAGTTTAAGCAATATGGCCCTATTAAAATACCTGCTAAAATATAACCTGTAACATTAGGTAATTTAACAAGTTTTGTTAATCTAGTCATGAAAAAACCAAACGCAAGCATTAATGCGATGGATACAATTATTTGAGTAACAGAACTTGTTTTTTCCAATGCGTCAACAAAAAAGGTCATCTTATCTCCCTTAATTAATAGTTAAAACTATTATAATTTAAAACCTAAAAAATTGTCAAACAAAAACCACGAACATATATAAGATTTTATATATTAATAAAGTTATATGAAAAAAATAGAGCATTTGCCCTATTTTTCATCTAAAACATACTCAAAAACCGATTTTAAAACTCTATCTCCCCTAAGATTTTTGCTATATTTACCAATAGAATCTATGTTTTCAAGAGTTAGATTGCTGGCTTTAACACAATTGATTGTGTTCTTATTGCTTAATAGAATAAAGTCGTTTTCCACATTAGGGCTAACTTTAACAATCTTACAATCAGCCAACTTTTTGCCTAAGATTTTAGTACCTTTCTTATTCCTTAAACTCTTAGGGACAACCGATTGAACTAGCACTTTAAATCCGCCATTATCAAAGAACGTTGCAAAGTTATCTTTCTTATTTACTAAGAATGCCGAAACAACTTCGTCATCGTCTGCTAAGTTTAATCCCTTAACACCAGCACTCATTCTACCAGTGGCGGTTATATCGTCTTTAGGAACAATCATGCCAATTCCATTTTTAGTGAATAATGCCACTTGCGTATTTGCCTTATTTATCTCAACACCAATTAAAGCATCGGTTTCATCTTTCAATTTTATAGCACCAATGCATTGCTTTGATGCAAAGTATTCTTCAATTTTTGAAGTTTTAATCATACCTTTCTTTGTGAAGAATATTAATTCACCTTGCGATTTCTTTTCGTCCAACTCCATGCAATTTACAACAAATTCGTTATCTTCTAGGTTCCTATAATGAGCAGTTACATTTGCCCCCCTATCTTTGAACCTACAAATAGATATCTTTCCGGCATTTACCTTAAAGCAATTACCTAGATTTGTAAAGCAATACAGAACTTTATTAGTTTTAGTCTTTATTGAAATCTCAGGAATTTCATATAAATTAGTTACGTCTTTTGAATCTTTAACCGCTAGTCCATAACTCTTCTCTGGAACAGATTTAATTGTACGTTGAGGAGTAAATATAACATGAATATCGCTTATTTCTTCTTCAAAATCCGTGGCATCTTCTTCCGGCAAATCATCGCTCGGATCTAAGAATTGAGTTTTCCTATCAGAGCCATAATTTTCAGCAATCTCAGTTAGTTCCTTTTTAACAATTTTCATTTGCATTGAAGGACTCTTTAATATTGCTGTATATCTCTTAATTAAATCTCTTAACCTATTTAATTCGGCAATTAATTTATTAACTTCAAGGCTTGTTAATCTTGCAAGTCTCATATCTAAGATGGCTTGTGCTTGAACTTCAGACAATGTAAATGTTTGAATTAAAGTAATCTTTGCTTCAGTTACATTCTTACTTGTTTTAATAATTCTAACAACTTCATCAATATTATTGATAGCAATTAATAAGCCTTCCAAGATATGTTCTTTCTTCAAGCATGCTTCAAGGTCATATCTAGTTCTATTATAAATAATCTTTTGTTGATAATTAACATAATATTCTAGAATTTCAATCAAGCCCATTTGACGAGGCTTGCCATCAGCAATTGCAACCATATTTACGTTGAAATTAGTTTGCAAATCCGTATTCTTTAGCAACATTGAAATAATAGCGCCCACCTTGGCATCTTTCTTAAGTTTAATTATCGCCCTATTTCCGTTTCTATCGCTTTCGTCCACAATATCTTGAATATATGATAAAACACCCGTTTCATCATTTTCTTTAAGAGTTGCGATTTTTTGCAACAACATTGCTTTATTAACCTGATAAGGAATTTCAGTTATAACAATATTCTTCTTTCCGCCATCAGCGTTCTCAATTGTTATTTTACTTCTAACAAAAACTTTACCTTTACCAGTTTTATAAATCTGATTAATCTCAGAATTATTTAAAATAAATGCACCAGTTGGGAAATCCGGACCCGGCATTATCTTTAGCAGGTCTTCAAGACTAATATCTCTATTATCTATATAAGCACAAGTTGCCTTACATACTTCCCTTAGGTTATGCGTTGGAATATTCGTTGCCAATCCAACTGCAATACCCATTGCACCATTTACAAGCAAGTTTGGAAATCTACCTGGAAGCATTTCAGGTTCTTTACATGAATCATCAAAATTGAAAACCCAAGGAACTGTATCTTTTTCAATATCTCTTAAAAGTTCCAAAGCAATTGGGGCAAGACGGGCTTCAGTGTAACGCATTGCAGCCGCACCATCGCCATCCACAGAGCCAAAGTTTCCATGTCCATCAACTAAAACTTCGCCCATATTAAAATCTTGCACCATTCTTACAAGAGTTCCATAAATACTTGAATCACCATGAGGGTGATATTTACCCATGCAATCACCAACGATTCTTGCACTTTTTCTATATGGTTTATCTGGCAAAACGCCAACTTCAAGCATACTATACAAAACTCTTCTTTGAACTGGTTTTAATCCATCTTCAACTCTTGGCAATGCTCTATCTAGGATAACGAATTCAGAATATGGCAACATACTATCATGCAAAACGCATTCAACAGATTTTGTTACGATATTATCATATCCGCCATTTCCATTATCATCAAACATTGACTTTGGATTTTTACTTGGCTTTTCACCTTTCTTTTCGTCTTTATCTTTTAACTTCTCTGCTTCTTCCTTCTCAGCCTTTTCTTTCAACTCAGCCTTAATTTTCCTTTCTTGCTCGTCCAAAAACTTTTCTATCTGCTTAAAACCGCCAGTAGTTTTCTTACGTTCTTCAGTTGTTTTTGACTGCCCTATATTCTTAACTTTAGCAGTTTCTTTCTTAGGCTCTGATTTTACCTTGCTAGACTTTGTTTCGGTTTTAGTTTCTACTTTTGGTTTTGAAGGAGATGCTTTTAATATTAACGTTTTTCTAGATGGTTTTTTATTACTTACCAATATGTCTTTATTCTCATCTAAAACTGCTTTTTCTTTCTTCAACATTTCTTTATCTTTCTCTGCCATATTTATTTACCTACCGTTTTATCAAAAGTGGATATCTTATTGAAGTTTGCATTCTCACTAATATATCTTCTTCGTGCTTCTATATTATCACCCATAAGCGTGTCAATCATTCTCTCGGCTTCCGCAACATCTTCCAATGTAACCCTAACTAGCACACGTTTTGCTGGATCCATTGTTGTTTCCCATAGTTGTTCTGCTGTCATTTCACCAAGACCTTTATATCTTTGAACGCTATAACTACCCGCATCTTTTCCAACAATCTTTTCATATTCAGCATCATCATAAATATATTTAACCATGTTTTTCTTAGATATCTTATATAATGGAGCAACGCCAATATAAACATGGCCTTCCAAAATCAAATCTCTCATATATCTATAGAAGAAAGTTAAAAGGATTGCTCTTATATGTGCACCATCTTGGTCGGCATCTGCTAAAATTATAACTTTATTATATTTCAAGTTATTAATATTGAAGTTTGCACCAATTCCCGTTCCAAGTGCTGAGATAATTGTTCTTATTTCTTCATTTTCCAAAACTTGATTTAAACGTTTCTTTTCGCAATTTAAAGGTTTCCCGCGCAATGGCAAAATTGCCTGAAACGACCTATCTCTAGCCTGTTTTGCACTTCCGCCCGCACTATCCCCCTCAACGATAAACACTTCGTTTATAAGTGCGTTTCTACCTGAACAACTTGCCAATTTTCCAACCAAACTAAAGTTCTCTGCTTTTTGAGTTTGACGCGTTAAGTCTTTTGCTCTTTTAGCCGCTTCCCTTGCCTTGGCTGCCAACTTTGCCTTATTAACAATCGCTGTGAAAACTTCTTTTGCTTGCTTGGTTTGTGAAAAATTCATAAGCCCATTATAAACCAAATTTTCAACTTCAGGCTTTGCTTCAGGATTTCCAAGTTTTGTTTTTGTTTGACCTTCAAACTGTACATTTTTCATCTTGATTGCAAGAATCATAGAAATTCCCTCTCTAAAATCTTCGCCCTGGAAATTATCTTCCTTTTCTTTCAAAAGTCCCATTTTTCTTGCAACTTCATTAACTGCCCTTGTTAAACCAACCCTTAATCCAGTTTCATGAGTTCCACCTTCACCAGTTGGAATATTATTAACATAACTAAAAACATTCTCAGCAAAACCATCTGTGTGTTGAATTGCACAACTAAGTTCCACCAACTCCGAACGTCCTTCAAAATAAATACAATCTTTATAAAGCAAATCTCTGCCATCATTTAGATATGCCATAAAATCTTTCAAACCATTATTGTATTTATAAACTCTTGTACGAACTTCTTCAGTATCACGATAAGAATTATCCACCAAAACGAGTTCCACGCCCTTATTTAAGAACGCCAACTCTCTTAAACGTTTAGAAATAATATCAAAGTCAAAGTCACAATCCTTAAAAATTGTTTTATCAGGAAGAAACGTTACAATTGTACCCGTACGTTCAGTTTTGCCAATGCATTTTAAAGGTGCAACAGGAATTCCCCCAGAAACTTTTCCGCCCGCTTTTTTTACTGCTCTAAAACTCATTGTGTATTCGAATCCATCTTTATGAACGTCCACCTTCAACCATTCGCTCAACGCATTTGTAACACTTGCACCAACACCATGCAAACCACCTGAGTATTTATAATTATCATTATTAAATTTACCACCAGCATGTAGTTGCGTAAAAACTACTTGAACGCCACTAACTTTCAAAGTTGGGTGCTTATCAACAGGAATACCCCTTCCGTTATCTTCAACAGTTGCCGAACCATCTTCATTTAGCGTAACAGTTATCTTATTACCATATCCATTCGCAACTTCATCCATCGAATTATCAACAATTTCCCATAAAAGATGATGCAAGCCCTTAACACCAGTTGTACCAATATACATTCCGGGTCTTAGCCTAACAGCATCTAACCCTTCCAAAACAACTATATCTTTACTTTTGTAAACTCCCAAAGCAACTCTCCTTATTCTCTCTTTTTGATAAGTATAACATATTTTTACAGGTTCTGTAAAATAAAAAAGCCCATATTTAGCCATTATTTTAATACAAATTTTTTTACGACACTAAAAGAGGTGCATAATTATGCATAAAACAGAATAAATATTATGAAAAAACTATGCAATTACTAAAATAAATTTGTGCCAATTCTCATAAAATATAACAAAAAGGAAATTTTTATGAAAACAATTGTATTTACAGGCGGTGGAACTGGTGGACATGTAATGCCAAACATTGCATTATTTGACGAAGTCAGGAAAATTTTTGATAAGATTTATTACATTGGCAGTTTTAACGGAATAGAGAAAGACATTATATCTAAATATTCATTTGTTGAGTACATTCCAATTCCAACCGTTAAACTTGTTCGTTCATTAACCCCTAAAAATTTACTTCTCCCTTTTAAATTAATGAAGTCGGTGCACGAAACTAAAAAAACATTAAAGAAAATCAAGCCCAATGTTATCTTTTCAAAGGGCGGGTTTGTATCTGTGCCAGTTGTTTTAGCAGGAAGCAAACTTAAAATTCCAATTATTGCACATGAAAGCGACTCAACAATTGGTCTTGCAAACAAAATCGTGCTTAGGAAATGCAACAAAATGTGTTTTAGTTTTGAAAGACTTGCGTTAAAATACAAGAAAAAAGGAGTTTATAGCGGTTCTCCTATCAGACCAGCGATTTTGAAAGGAAACAAAGAAAAAGTTATAAAGGATTTAGCATTATCTCCATACAAACAAACAATTCTTATCATGGGCGGAAGTTTGGGAGCAAAGGCAATCAACGATATAATTTTTGACAACATTAATGAACTTACAAAGAAATACAACGTAATTCATATCGTTGGGAAAAATAATGTAAACAAAAAAATAAATGCAAAAAACTATAAACAATTAGAGTTTGTAAATGATATTGAAAACTATCTTGCGTGCGCAGACCTTATAATTTCTAGAAGCGGAAGCAACTCTATTTTTGAATTTTTAGAACTAAAAAAGCCAATGATATTAATACCATTGCCATTAGATTGCTCACGTGGCGACCAAATCATAAACGCTCAGATATTTGAAAAAAATGGTTTTGCTTCAGTTTTAGAGCAAAACACAATTAATAAAGATATTTTATTTGAATGTATTGAAAACACTTTAAAAAATAAACAGAAGTTTATAAACAACATGAAAAAAGCAAACACCCCAAATGGAAATAAAATTATCATTGAGGAAATAAAGAAAGTATTATAGAAAAACACCAACTATTTTTGTGAAATCTAAGTCACATTAAATAGATGGTGTTTTTTCTTAAAGTTTGCCCGTTTTATTGCCAAACGAGAAGCCAGATAAAATATTACTATTAAAAGTTGAAATCAAATTGGCTTTTTTGATATTTCTCTTAACCCCTTCATTAATTTGAATTTGCAATAATTTTTCAAAATCAATCTTCTTAGGTCTATATAAGTAGAATGCATATGAGCCCGGAATTGTATTAACTTCATTTATAAAAACCTTACCTTCAGAATCTAAAATAAAATCAAATCTACAAATTCCAAATAAATCTAAAGCATTATAAATGATTTTTGCATAAGATATAATTTTCTTTTTTTGAGATGGCAAAATCTCTGCTGGCATAATTCTTTTCAATGTTTGCATTCCCTTATCTTCTTCAGAATTATACTTATCATCGAAACTTAAAATATTATCTTGCCTTATTGGTTCTTCAAGTTCAGAGACTATTAATTTATTGTCTTGCTTAAATATTGCCACATTTATTTCTCTGCAACCATCCAAATATTCTTCAACCAAAACTCTATTATCAAAACTAAATGCACTTATAAGTTTATCAACCAATTCTTTCTTATTTTTACAAATTTCTATTCCAATACTACTTCCCAGATTTGCAGGCTTAATTATAATAGGAAATTTTAAACTGTTTGTTATTTTCTGACAAATACTTTTTTGATTTTCTTTAAACTGAACGAAATTAAAACTTAAAGATTTTACCACTGGAATTTTTAAGCCTTTCATCATGTCCTTAAAAGCAACCTTATCTGTACCAACAGCACTCCCCATAATTGAAGAATTGGCATAAGGAATATTATTTAATTGAAGTAAAGCAGACACCGCACCATCTTCCCCATTTTTCCCATGCAAACATAAAAATGCAAAATCCAGTTGTTTCCATTTCCTATATCCACCAATCTTTTTTATGTACAACCAATTATCTTTTAATGACATTAAAATATCTTTGGTTTTCAATACATTATTAAATGCTGATATATTAACCAAATCATCGCCAGTTACCCAGTTCCCTTGCTTCGTGATATATATAGGAATCACTGAATATTCATCTTTTAAAACTTGAACAACTTGCATAGCAGTGATAATTGAAATATCATGCTCGCAATTAACCCCACCAAAAATCACACCAATATTTCTCATTTTTAACCCCTTTTTATTTATAATTATCAGGCAAATCGTTTTCTATCAGAACCACAGTGTTTTTGTCATAATTATATAAATTATTGACAATATCTTTATTAAAAATGTCATATTCCCTTATACTTATGACACAATCACTGTTAAATCTAGCACCGCTTATAATAGCATCTTTATTAACTTTATTTATTACCCAAAGTTCATTTGCCACCATAGATATCTCTTTTCCAAATAGAAAATTCTCTTCATATTGCTTATCATTTAGTTCAATAAATCCCGGTGTTATAACAATCTTATAGCCCTTAAACAAACTTAAAGTTTTAAGTGCTTGCCTTGCTGAAAACGGATTAGAATTGAACCCATTATCCAGAATAGTAACTCCATTTTTTAATGTTCTTTTTTCTAGCCTATTTGGAATATTTGTAAGAGAATTTAATCCCACTTTTAAATCTATCTCATCAACACCTAACGACAATGAAACTAGGCTAGACAATATACAATTAATTACATTATGCTCACCTAATAACTTAGTTTTTAAATGCTTATATTTTTTATTTTCAAACTCTAAATTAAAGTCACTGCCATCAATATCAACATTATTAATTTCACAACTTAAAACATTTATCGCCTTATTCTCTTTATCTAATTTTGCCCCATATTTTTTTCCTGTATATTCATCAAACATTTTATTTACATAACTATTTTCTAGATTAAAAAACATAGTACCATTGTTTTTCTGAACCGCTTCAGCCAACTGATATTTCGTTTTATAAATTGCATCTATACTTTTAAATCCATCAAGATGCTGTTCACCAACCGCAGTAATAACACCTAGTTTTAACTTTTCTCCCAAGATATCCGTTAATACTTTTATATCATTAGGTTTATTTGCTCCCAGTTCACATACAAATATTTGATGATTATTATTTAGATTTTCTCTAATTGTTTTAATTACACCATTTGGTGTATTATAACTTTTAGGCGTTGAACAAACAGAGAATTCTGTTGATAAAATATTTGTTAGAATATTCTTAACACTTGTTTTCCCATAACTTCCTGTTATTCCAATGATTGTTAGATCTTTCATTGATGATAGTTTTTTCTTGGCTTGTTTTTTATATCTACAATAAATAAAGTATTCAATTAGATTTGTAATTCCAACCGAGAGCAAGAATATAAGAACAAAGTCGATAAGATAAAAATAAATGCTAAGCCCCATCGACAATCTATCAATCGCAAACAAATAAATGTAACAACAAATTATAAATATAGCAATATGACGTATCACTCGATGAGTAAATTTAAGTGGCGTTTTACTTTTTGCAAATTTAATTACAAATAAAACCAAGAAATATATAAAATTTAAAACAATATATAAGTAGATTATTTTGCTTAAAATTCGATTTACAAAGATAAATATTATCTTTATGATTAAATTTACCACAGTAAATCCTGTACACTCTTTCCAGTTGGTTTTGCACCAACATAACATTTTCTTCAATGAATATTCTTCTAACTGAAAAATATTCAAATCCATTAACAACAAAAATATGTAAGATACTGAAATTAAAATTCGTAAAACCATATCTATATATATGAATTGATTTTAACAATTGCTTATCAAACGCTATTTTTTATTATATTTAACACCTTCCTATCTTCTTCAACAAAACAAAAGTGTCCGCAATTTTTCAGAATATAAAGTTCAGAATCTGAAATTTTTTTATGTAAATTTTTAGCCATATAAATTGGAGTTTGCTTATCTTTTTCACCAAAAACAATTATGGTTTTATTCGATATATATTTCAGTAACCACGTTAAATCTTGATTAACAACATTCACAAATAATGCTTTCATTTCCTTAGATAAATTTTTATAATCTGTACTCCCATACTTATCTAGATCTATATTTTTAAAGCCTATTTGTTTTAACTTTTTTAGGAATTTATACTTATAAACTTTTGCATAATACACCAAACTTCTTTTAGGTCTTATTCCAGCACAACCAATCAAAATAAGATTTTCTATTTTTATATCAAAAAGCGATGCTAAAATTAAAGCAAGTCGCCCGCCAAAAGAATGTGCAATAATTGTAATTTTCTCAAAGTTATTTTGTTTCAGAAAAAGATACAATTCTAAAGCATATGAATAGATATCTGAAATTCTTTCATTTAATTCACTTTCTCCAAAGCCCATCAAATCCAAATTTATAACTCTATAATCATACTTTAAATCACCTATTAAATTATTAAAAACCTTGTGATCACAACCCCAACCATGCAAAAATAGCAACGTCTTTGAACCATCGCCCAAAACCTTATAATTTAATTTCATATTATTCTATATTTAGAAAATAAAAAAAATGTGAGATAAACTCTCACATCTTATTATATCTCATGCATCATTTCTACTGCATCGCCACCATTTTTATAATAGTTTTTCCTAACTCTTAAGTTTTCAAAACCCAACTTTTTATATAGAGCAATTGCTGGCAAATTATCGCTTTCCACTTCTAAAAATACTTTTTTAACCTGTTTCTCTTTTAAAATCTTTAAAGCACTTTTGAACAACTCTTCCCCAATTCCGTTTCTTCTAGAATTAATAGCAACTGCAATTTTTAAAATATTTGCGGTGTCTTCATAAAAACTAACATTTATATAACCTAGTAATTTTTCTTCACAATCATACACCAAATTTAAAATATTTTTATCTGAAACAAACTTTGCTAAAGTTTCCATAGAATATGCGTCAGATTTAAAATATTCTCTTTCAAAATCAAAAACGTTTTTTAAATCATTGGCGTTCATTGCTCTAATCATGCTTATTTTCCTTCAGGTTAAGTTCTGCTTGAGATAATTGAAGATATAGCGGAGCAAACTCATTCAGTGTTACAAACTTACCATTAGATATCTTATTTTTAAATGCCCGAACCAACTTGTTTTCATAATCTTTCAATAGGATTGCGTCAAAGTTTTCAAGCAAACATTCATCTAATGTATATAATTTATCATTTTTAAACTTCTTAAGAATCTCACCTATATCAACAACACCCATATTTAAAATCTTATTATTCTTAATTTCGGCATAATAGCATGTTGTTTTAGTGGAACTTAAAATCATAACACCATTTTCAATCTCTTCCAGATAAGGTTCAAAAGCATTTAAACTAATAATTCTTTTATTCAAGGCACAAACAAAAGCCTTTATAGTTGCCATTCCAATTCTAATTCCTGTAAATGAACCCGGGCCTGTAATGGCTCCGAAATAATCAATTTCATTCAACGCCAACTTTTCGTTTTTAAGTAAATTATCTATTTCAACCAATAGATTTTCACTAACCTTTCTAGTTTCTTGCAAAACTTTAATTGTTTCTTTTTTATCGTTAATCAAAACTATATATGTTTTTGATTTTGAAGTGTCTAATCCTAAAAATTTCATCTTTAAATCCTTATATCTAATTCCCTTTTTTCTTCGCCCAAACGCTTAAAATTTATATTTATTACTTTTGTGTTTGTTAGCAATTCTTCCACTCTTTCTGCCCATTCAATAAACACCACAGAGTCGGTTGAATTTTGAATATATTCTTCAAAACCAAACTCATAAGTTTCATCAATGTTCTCAATTCTATACATATCAAAATGATAGAACTTAAAATCTTTGTTTGCATAGTTTTTCATGATTGTGAATGATGGACTTGAAACAGGTTCGTCCACGCCCAAACTTTCTAGCACGAATCTAACGAACGTTGTTTTGCCCGCACCCAAATCGCCATTCAACAAAATAACTTCTCCGCCTTTTAACGATTTGCCAAACTCTTTAGCGAAACTCCGCATCTCTTCAATATTATTAATTATCTTTTTCATTTGATTGCTCTTTTTTCTTTTTAATATTTTGATTTTTCATTGGCTTTTCTATCTTAGTTTGATTAACAGGCTTTTTCTTGCCACTTGTTTTAGTTACCTTCGAAACCTTATCCAATTTCGCTTTATCATTATTGGTTTGCTCAATTGAAAATTCTTGAGTTTCAGCCTTTTGAACATTCTCGTTTTCACTTTCTCCGCTTTCAACCTTACTCTTTTTGAATATTATTTGAAAAAGAACAGGAATAATTGTGGACGCAACAAATGCGAGAATAAAGAAAACTAAAGCATAATAACAACTAAGGTCAATATAAAACGCCATTAATAAATAATAAAGCCCTATTGTTATGCCAATTCCAAGGATATATTTTACAACATTATGCCACCATTTTTCAACACTTTCATCGTATTTAATAACAAGTTTGTCTATAAAATATCCACAAACAATCCCCAAATATCCGCCAATAAATTTATAAAATAATATTTGTTTGCTAATTTTAGAAATCACATTTCCAAAAGCAATTACACAAAATAAAATTAATACTATCGGAATCAATGCTATTAAAATTCTATCTAATGTAACCTTTTTCTTAAACCCAGTAGGAATTACTTTCATAATATAATGAATTGCAAAAGCAACGCCAACACCAACTGCTAATCCACACAAAACATCAGTTAGATAATGTTGACCTAAATACATTCTAGAATATATCAATAAAACAGCCAACACTGAAGCGATAATCCAATAAGCCTTTGTTTGTTTTTTACTTCTTTCTAGTTCTAACCCCAAATACGTTGCCTGATAAGCAAAGTGCTGAGAGTGTCCACTCGGAAAACTATAACCGCTTGCTTGCTTTTTATTTATAATTGTTTCACTTGCTTGCCATGGTCTTTTCCTTTTAAAAATGCCCTTTATTCCTTCGTTTACACCAAAACTCACAATATAGAACAACCCATACTTAAATGCAAATTCTTTTTTATAACACCAGTATAGTCCCAAAAACGCTAAAAAGAAAAATATCTCTTCACCCATTAGCGTTATTATTGAAAATAATCCATCGAAAAATGAATTTGCCAAACTTTGAATGCCTTTAACAATTTCTAATTCCATAAATTTATCCTTTGATATATTTTTAACAATTATAACAAAATAATTAAGTTATTCAAAACTTAAAAGATTGAATAATTAAATTTTTAAAGTTAATAATTATGAAATGAATAAATTTACATTTTTTATAAGTGAAATAATCAAATTTATTTGCATCTTAGGTTTATCTTTTGTTTGGTGCAACTTCTATTTTCGAAACCCCAAGCAATCTCTTATCTGCTCGCTTCTAATTAGCGGTTTTGTTTTAATATTTTTATGGTTTTTAAACTCTAAGAAAAAGCAAAAAAATTCACTAAAACTTGAAGAATTAAAAGCAATAAATGATTGTTCAAATAACCTTTTATTTTCCAACAACGATTTCATATTAAATTTTTACGAAAACCTACTTAAGAATAAGTTTCCAAACATCAAAAAAGAACATTCTATATTTTCAGTTAAAGGCGAAGAAAAAAACATATATTTTATTCCCTACTATGAAAAAGAAGAACTTGAAGATAAGGACGTTATAAAAATAATAAAAAATCTAAATATAAAAGAAAATGAACAGTCTCAAATAATTATTTTTTGTATAAAGAGCAATGAAAATGTTTTAAAAGTTAAGAACCGCTTTGATAAGAATTTCATATCGGTTCTAAATGAAAAAGACACATATTTTAAGTTGTTTCAAAAACTAAATATGTATCCTAAAAATGGTAATCTTCATTTGCTAAACAATTCCTCAAACATATCTAAAAAAGAACTTCTATACATGGCGTTTAACAAAGGAAAAACTAAAAATTATTTATCTAGTGCTTTATTTTTATTGCTTTTTAGTTTCTTTACAAGATACAATCTTTATTTCGTTATAATGTCCTCTATCTTATTTCTATTTGCCCTATATTCAAGATTTAACTCACCATTCAACAAAATAGAAGAAAATATATTGGATTAAAAATAGGAAGATTTAACTCTTCCTATTTTTATAATTTAAATTTTAACCAGCGTTAAAATCCGCCATCGTTGCTCCCCATGTTACATTTAATCGATTAGAACTATCATAATAATTCCAATAATCCGACCAACCAATTGGTTGATTGCTTGCTTCACAATAGATTTTTAGAGTGGACTTACACATGTAAAATAAAGACTCAGTTATTGCTCCCGCTTTTATATTAGTTACAGATGCAGGAATGTAAATTTTTGTTATACCTTCACAATAAGAAAATGCATATCCTTCTATTGTTGTAATATTATTTGGAATTACAATTGTTTCAAGACCATTTCTGCCATTTCTTCCTCTAAAAGAAAATTCTCCAATGGTTGTAACACTACTTGGAATAACTGTGGATTTAGTACCTACTATTAACTTATTAGTTGCAGATTCAATAATAGCATTACAATTATTTCTGCTATCATATTGGGGATTTCCTTCATCCACAACAATAGTATCTAAATAAGAACAGAATGAAAATGCATAAGGGGTTATGTCTACAATACTGCTTGGTATTTTTAAATTTGTTATTCTGCTATATGAAAAAGCAGAATTTTCAATCTTTGTGACACTATTTGGAATATCTATACTTGTGCCATGATATCCGTAAAATGAGCCATAATATAAAGAGGTAACAGTGTTTGGAATTACTGTATTTTCACAACTTAAAATCAGCGAATTTGTGGCAGTTTCAATTACAGCATTACAATTATTTCTACTATCATATTTTGAATTCCCGCTTTCAACTGAAATAGATTCCAAATTTGCAACCGCCACCGCACAAGATCCTATGACTTCTACACTATTAGGTATAATTAAGTTCTTTAATTTAGTACACTGATAGAAAGACCATTTGTCTATATTTGTAATGTTATCATGAAGTACAAAATTTGTTAGAGAATTACAAATAAAGAACGCCCTATAACTAATCGCTGTAATCGTGCTTGGAAGCACCACACCAGTTAAGTTTCTACAATCCTTAAACGCACTATCAGCCAAAACGGTTACAGGTTTTCCCTGATATGTGCTTGGAATTATGATATCTCCTGATGGATTATCTCCTGCCACAGAATAAGAATTTCCATCGCTATTTAATGTAAATTTCAGCCCTGTAGTACTTGCTTTTTTAGAGTACAATGATGCAACAGCAGAAGCAGTTAGTTCTGCACTTAAATTTCTTTCCGTTACTGCCTTAGTTAAGTTTTCATCAAAAAACCAGCCAGTAGTTAAATCATCTGTTTTGATTGAATCCAAATACTCACCCAGCGTTTTCCCAACTAAAGTACTGGACGCAACCTCGGTTGGAGTTCCATCTATAATTGTAGTTATGCTATTATTTGCACTCTCTGATCCACCAACATTGAAGTTGAATGTAACGCCAGCATCAAAACCTGAATTCAAGCCTGTATCTGCATCAATTGTGGCAGTGCCACCGCTTGCCAAGGACACTGTAACATCATATTCAAAAACATTTCCTGCTGAAAGATTATATCCAGAAGCACTAGAAACCAAACTTAAAACGCTTGAACCCAACACCAAAGAAGACAACTCAACTTTGGGCTTATGGTTTGATGCGTTAGTTCCGCTCTCTTCTTGCACGCTTGGAAATCTTGTAACCCTAATATTTAACGGAGTTAGGCTATTATTTTTTACAAAATATCTGAATGTAATTGCTCCAGGATTATTAACTCCATCATCTGTTTTATCTATAAAATTACAACTAAGATCACCAGAAATCGTGGCATTATCATTAGTTGTTTCTGGTTTTATATATTTTTTAGATATAGTCTTCTCTTCGTTTCCACCAGTTGCAACTGCCCAAAATTCCAAATCCACGCCCGCTTGAGCAGTCCATGATACATTTGCTTTAATGCTTGCGCCACCAATTGTTGCCGAATAGATTGCCACTATCATTGCAGTTAGCACCAACGCTATCGCCACAACTGTTGATATTATTTTTATACTCTTCTTCATATTTCTTTCCCTTTATTTATTTTTTACAAGTACTTTATTAATTATGAACAAATTGTCCCCATTTTAATTTCCATTTGATTGCAATCCTGCGGATTGAAATTATTTGGGGGGAAATGGCATACGTTATTTACAATTTGTACATAATTCTAAGTATATTTGTATTATATCACGCCCCCCCCCCCCCCTGTCAACAGATTTTTCGTCATTTTCGAAACTTTTTCAAAAAAGTTGTAAATTTTTTTCGTTTTTTCAACCATATTTTTATAAATCTTTAAAATTTAATACAAATTCTTATAAAAAGCATTGAAAATAATCTTAAATTTCATGCTTTAATTTAATATTTATAAAATTAAAGATGTTAAAAAACATAAAAATCTTTCAAAATTGAAAGACTTTTAAATAATATTAAATTACAAAACGTGTTTTATTTTTTCTTTATTAGAGAATTTGTAAACCAATATTTTACTGCCAATAATCGTTACAACTTCGCACCCACAACCCAAAGCAATCTTTTCTGCTATTGTTTCAATATCTTCAGGTGCGTTTTTTTGCACTTTAATTTTAACCAATTCATGAGCAGTTAAGTTATCTGAGATTTGTTTTAAAACGTTATCTGTAACGCCTTCTTTTCCAACAAACCCCAAGTCTGCCAAAGTTTGTCCCAAACTTCTCAATTTTGTTCTTTCATTCTTTGTCATTTTCTTCTCCTTTAATCAACGTATTCAAGTTCCACATCATTGCCAAGTTTTACAAGGTCGCCTTCTTTTATGCCCTTAGCCTTTAATGCATCAATGATGCCTTCTTCTTTAATTCTCTTTTGGAAGTATGCATTCGACCTATAATCGCTCAACACAACTCCACGCAAAATCTTATCTATCAAACCACCAGTTACAATAAAGTACTTGCCTTCCCTTCTAATCTCGTAACTTTCTTCATCAACTTTATCTATATCTTGGATTTCAATCTCTGCTCTTTCTATTTTTGGAAGAGTTTGCAACTTTTTAACTACTTCTTCTAGAAGTTCATTTAATCCCAAATGTGCAACTGCACTTATTTCAAAGATTGGAACATTTTTAACTTCTTTTCTAAATCTTTCAATATTAGATTTATCTTCGCAAATATCGCATTTATTAAGTGCCACAATTTGCGGAATCTTATCTAAACCTTTGCCATAGTTTCTCAACTCTGCGTTAATTTTATTATAATCATCAACAGCATTTCTGCCTTCGCTTTCTGAAATATCCACAACGTGTACTAGAAGCCTTGTCCTTTCTATATGTTTTAGAAAATCCAAACCCAATCCTTGACCTTCGCTTGCTCCACTAATCAACCCCGGGATATCCGCCAAAACAAATGACGAATTATAGAATTTTACAACGCCGATATTTGGGCTTAGAGTTGTGAAATGATAATTTGCAATCTTTGGCTTTGCATTACTAACGCTCGCAAGCAAACTACTTTTTCCAACATTAGGGAAACCTAGCAAGCCCACGTCCGCAATAGTTTTCAATTCCAAAACAAACTCAAATTCTTTTGTTTTAACGCCAAGTTCACTAAATCTTGGTGCTTGTTTTGTGGCAGTAACGAATTTCGCATTGCCTCTTCCGCCGTTTCCGCCTTTTAAAATCACCTTTTCTTCATCGTTTTCTATGAAATCCGCAACCACTTTCCCTGAAACGGCTTCTTTAACAATTGTTCCGATTGGAACTAAAACAACTAAATCTTTAGCACTTTTGCCATATCTATTATTTCCGCTTCCAGCATCACCATTATCCGCTCTAAACACTTTCTTATATCTAAACTCAGAAAGGTTGGTCATTTGAGCAGTGGCTTTAAATACGATATTTCCGCCTTTTCCGCCATCGCCACCATCTGGCCCACCATTTGGAACATATTTCTCTCTTCTAAATGAAATACAACCATCTCCACCATTTCCGGCTTTACAAACTATTTTTACTTTATCTAAAAACATATTCTTCTCGCTTTATTTAATTTCGTTTTTTATTTTAACACAAATCTCTCTAAAAATACAACCCTCACACGAAGGATTTATTGCTTTACAATAATATCTTCCAAAAAGCAATAGATAATGATGCATATCAATCCATTCTTTTTTATCAATTGCATCTCTTAAATCTTGCTCAACAGCCAAAACGTCTTTTCCGTCAGATAAACCCAATCTTCTTGCCACTCTAAACAAATGTGTGTCTACAGGCATTGCGGGCTCATTGAACGCCACTGCCATCATCACACTTGCAGTTTTTCTTCCAACGCCATCAAGTTTTTGCAAATCCTCCAGATTATTTGGCACAACACCACCAAACATCTCACAAATTTTCTTACTTGCGCCAATAATGTTCTTTGCTTTATTTTTATAAAATCCGCATGATTTAATAATATTCTCAATATCTTCCAACTTAGCATATGCCAATTTCTCGCAAGTGCCATAATCCTTAAATAATTCTTTAGTTATGATATTAACTCGCTTATCTGTACATTGCGCACTAAGAATTACAGCAATTAGCAACTGAAATTCGTTTGAATAATTAAGTTCTGTTTTAGGATTTGGAATTAGCGTTTTTAATTGCTCTTCTATAAACCTAGCCTTTGTTTTTCTTTCGTCTTGTAAATTTTTCACAGTTTAATTGTAGCAAAAAAAAACAAATTAGTAAATCCTAATTTGCTTTTATTTTAATATTTTAAAACAACAACTTATATTCGTTCATTCCATATCCGCTTCTTATGAAGATATGTTTAAACGAACTAAGTTTTAAACTATTCAAAATAGCCCTTGCTTTATTTAGATCCTTATAACTAAACTCCACCACGATACTACACGAACTCCCTAAACCCTTTGGCATGTTTCTAACTTTGCACGACACACCAAAATTCTTCAATTTAGCATAATAAATTAATGTATGAGTTCTATTTGTAAAAATTGCAATACAAGTATTCATATTTTCTCCTAACATTATTAAATGTTCTTTATCTTAAGTAATTTTAAAAGGATACCATTATATATTATGATTTATTTAGATAATTGTTCAACAACAAATAAAAAACCTAAAGCAGTTTTAAATGCTTTTATAAAAGGAATTAAAAAGTATTCAGTAAATCCCGGAAGAGGCAGTTACAACCTAAGCATCAAAGCAGGATTAAAAGTATTGGAGTTACGAGATTTAGCATCTTCTTATTTTCACAATGATAGCCTTGAAAACGTTATCATAACAAAAAACTGCACTGAAGCATTAAATTTAATCTTACGTGGATCCGCAAAAGAAAACGGACACGTAATTGTTTCAGCATTTGAGCACAATAGCGTTTTCAGAACGCTAACCTATCTTGAAAAAAAATACAACCTAACTTTCTCTATTGTTTATCCAAAGTCTAAAGACGGTGTAATTGAACTTGATGAAATAAAACAAAAAGTTCGACCAAACACTTATCTTGTGTTTATTAATCACACAAGTAATGTTTTTGGCGCAACTCAAAAACTAAAGGAAATTGGCACATTCTGTAAAACCAATAATTTACTATTTGGCGTCGACACCGCACAAAGTGCTGGCCACGAACCAATTAACATGAGTGAATTTAACATAAACTACATTGCTGTTGCCGGACATAAAGGATTAATGGGAAGCCAAGGTATTGGTTTAGCAATAGTAAACAACGCAAAACTTAAGCCATTAATCATGGGCGGTACTGGAACTGAAAGCGAAAGCATAATTCAACCAGGCGATAGTCCTGAAGGATTTGAAAGCGGAACGCTTAATGTACCTGCAATACTTTCTTTGATTGAAGGCATTAAGTTTGTAAATAAGAAACAAAATAAAATTAATAAAAAGATTTATAATCTTACAAATCATTTAATTACTGAATTAAAAGAAATTCCATCATTACAAATTTACTACAGCAATATTCAAAGTGGCGTAGTAAGTTTCAGATTTAAAGATCGAGATACGAACGACATCTCTTCAATTCTAGATAAACAATTTTCAATCGCAGTTCGCTCGGGGCTTCACTGTGCACCAATTTGTCATAAATTTTTAGGTACATTTGAAACCGGATTAGTACGAGTTGGAATAGGTTACTACAATACAAAAAAAGACATAAAAAAATTGATACAAGCGCTATGGCTTATATCAACTAATTATTATTAAAAAACTTTTTTAAATTTAGCCAACCAAAACCTTCTGAGTTTCTATCACCATTAATTGGTGTACAATTATGAATTAAGATTTGTTTTACCTGGTTTGGAGTTAAGCCAGGGTTTTTTCTTAATATTAAAGAACAGACTCCTGCAACAATCGGAGTTGCAACACTTGTGCCACTAGTTTTTGTATAAAACTTTTTTGTTAATCCAAAATTGCAACAACTATTAATCTCAACACCCGACACAACCAAATCTGGTTTGTAATTGCTTAGTATTGGACCACGACTAGAAAACGATGCCACGCTAAAATCTTTTTCATTAAAATTGTCACCATCTCTAGCGTCGTCTAATGCTCCAACAGATATAATCTTTGTGCTGGCTGATGGAGATTTTATTGTACCCGCTTCAGGTCCGCTATTCCCACATGCACTCACAACAATTATGCCATTATCCCATAACACTTCAGCACCAGCAATCAAAGGATCATTTCTTTCTAGCACTGTACTTCCAAAACTCATACAAACAATTCTTATATTATATTTATCTTTATTATTTAACACCCATTGCATTGCTTCTAAAATATTTATAGCACCTGCTTCGCCTTCTTGATTTAATGTTTTTAAGATAACAAGATTTAATCTACTGTCAAATCCCTCAAACTTTTTGTCAGAAATTATACCACCACCTGACAATATTCCCGACACAACTGTTCCATGCCCATTATCGTCATAAATCTCTGTTTTGCCATTTACAAAATCTTTAAACGCAATAATATTATTTCTTTTTAGCATAAAATCAAGATGCGGATATAAGCCAGTATCAATAACTGCACATGAAAAATTTGATGGCTGTTTTGTATTTACGTTATCAATGCCAATAATTTTTTTAGCCACGTTAACCTGTGTAAATACCCTACTATTTGATGAAATATAATTTACTGAACTGATTGATGCAATATTTAAAATATCATTTGTACTTGCATCAACAGCCACCGCTTTTATGAATGGGAAATGTATGGGATTAACCAATTTTAAATTTTTTATTTCTCTATAATTATTATACCAAATTAAACATTTTAATTTATTGTTATTGTCAAGAATTGAAATTTTTGATAGCAACTCTGGATCTATTTTATTTTTCATTATTTCACCATATTTATTATACTTTCTAAGTTATGCTTTTGTTCTTCTGTTAGATAAGGATTTAAAGTTTCTTTAATCTTATCTATCTCAGCCTGATTAAATTCACCGTTTGCTTTTCGTTGATTTGTTAGTTTCATAAATTCTTTCATTAAATCTTGCTGACTTAAATTTATGTATTTATTCATATAACTCTCAACTTTTTCTTTATTATTCTCTTCAGTTTCAACACGATTTGAAAACTGGTTATTCTTTGTGAAATCGCTAAATTTATTCATATAAAAAACTCCTATTCTATCTATAATTCATAATATGATAAAATCCTTATTTAGTTCACCATAACAATTTTATCTTAACAATCATATAAATTAAATACTAGGAGAGAATAATGGAAACCCAAAGTTTTGTTGATTTAATAAAGAATTATAACAACCCCAATACATACACCGCTAAGAGTAATCCATCTATTGAAGCAATGTACCCTTACGGGCAATTTCCTATTGAGAAAACTAAGGGTTACGATCCTTTTGAGAATTTAAAGAAAAAAGAAAGTTCCAATGTTAAAATTGAAACTTTATCTGAAAAGCCACCTGCTCCACCGAAGTCGGATAGTTTCTTATCAGGATTAGATATGAAAATGCTATTACCCATAATTGCAAATATGAAAAACAAGAGTAAGTTTTCTACATATGATTTATTTAATCTATTAGTACCAACACTAACAAAAAACAATCCTGATTTAAAAGATATTATTAAATATTTTACTATCTCGCCAGAGCCGGCAAAAAAACACACTCTTCAGCCTTCAAAAATGCAATCAATTGATAGTTATGTTAAGGCCTAGTTTAGCGAACCATACTCCATCTTCTTATACTTAAATCCATTTAACAAATTATATATTTCCTTCGTTGACCATAAAAGTACGGTTGTTTTTTCCATTAAAAATGAAGTTTTTAAAATTTTTATTGTTTCTAATTGTTCTTCGTCATCTAGATTAGTAAAAATGTTTTCTATAAGTATTATTTGAGGTCTTCTATAAAAACTTCTCGCTAATACAACTTTTATTCTTTCAAAGTTTGTAAGTTCATTCGCTTTTTTATTACAAATGTCTTTTAAGTCAAACTTCTCTAGACTGTCTTCTAGAATTTGTTCCACATCTCTTTTATTTTTTACTCTAAGTTTTATAAAGTATTTAATATTTTCTAAAACAGATTTATTATCAAATAATTGTGGCTCTTTCGTGATGTATAAAAGATTTAAGTCTTTAAAATCAACTTTTGTTACAAGCAATTCATTTATTAAAATCTCACCCTTTTTAGGCTTTTCTAAACCCAAAAGTAATCTAAATAATTCTTCAACGCCATTTCCAAAATCGCCATCTATAAAAAGTTTTTCTCCTTCTTTTAGAGAAAATTTTACATTATTAACTTGATTATATAGATTATTAGTTGAGAAACTAACATCTTTAAAGTCAATTATCTTATTCATATTTTTATTATAACAAATATTTGTTTGTTTTTCAAATAAGAATATTAAAACAAAATTAAATATTAATGATGATTAATAAAAAAACTACCATTTTCATGAAGTGACCCCTATGGGGTTCACTTCATTCAGGTAGTATTTTTTATTTAAAAATTAACTTCAATTAAGCCTAAGTCACCAAATTGTCTTTTATATAAAACTGAAACTTTGCCAGTTTCCGCATTTAAGAAAATATAGAACGAATGACCCAATGCGTCTAGATTAAACTTTGCATCTTCCACTGTTAATGGATCAAGATCAAATTTCTTAACTTTAACAATTTTTTCTTTTTCCATTACAGGCATTTCTTCTAAAAATTCTAATTCTCCGCTATAATCTTTTACGCCTTTAACCTTATTTTTATTTGAGTTCTTTATAATTTGTCTTTCAATTTTAGGTAAAACCGTATCAATATTGTTATACATATTATCGCTTGAAACTTCACCTCTTACAAACATATTATCTGCATTAAGCGTAATTTCCAACTTCTCTATATCATTTTGTTCAGTGCAATTAACTTTAGCATCACAACCTTTGGGAAAATACTTATCAAGTTTTTCTAATTTTCTTTCTAGCACCTCTTTAAATCTGTCAGAAATTCTGTAGTTTTTTGCTACGTATTTAATTTTCATAGTCCTATTCCTCCATTTTCAATTTGTAATATTTATTATATTACACTTATATTATAACAAACCCTTAAATTAATCACAAATAAAAAAATGGCGATTTTAAATAAAAAAATAGGAAGAATAATCATATTTCTCCCTATATTTCAATCTTTAATTTATTCAACTCTAAAGTTTAAATAACCATTTATTGCAGATATTAGCACCGTATTTCCCGGTAAAATCCTACCCATCAAAATATCTTCAGCAATCCTATCTTCTAGTTGATGTTCAATCAAACGCCTTAATGGTCTTGCACCCATCTCGCTATCATATCCATTCTCAATCAAATAAGATAAAGCACTTTCCGTTACTTTTAAAGATATATTTTGTTCTCTTAATTTATTATTTAATTTACTTATAAATATCTTCGTGATTTGTGCAAGTTGCTCCATATTTAATGGATGGAATACTGTAACAGTATCTATTCTATTCACAAATTCCGGCTTAAAGAAATGCCTAAACTCATTTAATAAAACGTTTTTCATGCTTTCAAAATACTCTGCCTGTTCTTGCTCCGTTAGATATGCATAACCAACCGCATTTCCGCCTTTAGGAAGAGCCGAAACACCAACATTACTTGTGAAGATAATAACTGTGTTTTTAAAGTTTATCAGTCTTCCTTGGCCATCTGTAAGCCTTCCATCATCTAGAACTTGCAAAAGCAAATTAAAAATATCTGGATGTGCTTTTTCTATCTCATCAAAAAGCACAACGCTATAAGGTTTTCTTCTTACCTTCTCTGTCAATTGTCCCGCTTCTTCATAACCAACATATCCCGGTGGAGAGCCAATAAGTTTGCTAACAGTATGTTTTTCCATAAACTCACTCATATCGAGCCTAATTAACGCATCACTATTATCAAACAAACTTTCTGCCAAAGCCTTACAAAGTTCAGTTTTACCAACGCCAGTTTGCCCTAAAAACATAAAACTTCCAATTGGTCTGTTCTTATCTTTTAGACCAATTCTAGCCCTTCTTATAGCCTTTGCAACAGCATTCACGGCTTCATCTTGGCCTATTACACGCTTATGAAGTTCGTTCTCAAGATTAAGAAGTTTTTCACGCTCATCACTTGTTAATTTATTTACAGGAATTCCCGTCCAATTACTAATAATCTCGCAAATATTATCTTCAGTTATAATCTTTTTCGAGGACTCATTGTTCGCCTGATAAACCGCTATAAGCCTATTCTTTTCTTCAAGCAACTGCATAATTTTTTCACGCATTTCGCCTGCTTTTGAATAGTCTTCATATTTTAGTGCTTCTTTTTTAACTTCTTCTGCTCTATCAATTTTTTCTTCCAGATTAATTATTTCTTGTGGCTTTTTTAAGCCAAAAACTCTCGCTCTAGAACTCGCTTCATCAATTAAGTCGATTGCCTTATCTGGCAAATTTCTATCTGGAATATATCTATCACTTAAGTTGACTGCAGAATTTATCGCCTCATCACTTATGGTTACGCCATGGTAGTTTTCAAAGGTTGGCCTTAGACCTTTCAAAATTTTAATTGTATCTTCAACCGATGGTGGATTAACAACTATTGGCTGGAATCTTCTTTCCATTGCTTTATCTTTTTCAATAAACTTTCTATATTCATCAATAGTAGTTGCACCAATCGTTTGCATTTCACCCCTCGAAAGATATGGTTTTAAAATATCCACAGGGTTAATTTCGCCCTTATCTCCGCCCGCTTGCATAAGCGTATGAATCTCATCAATGAAAACAATAATATCGTCTCTAGAAGTAACTGTACGAATTAAATTACGCATTTTTTCTTCCAAAACGCCTCTAAATTTCGTACCAGACATAAGTCCGCTAATTTCTAAAGAGAAGATAATTTTATTTTGAAGAATAGAAGGTACTCGATTATTAACAATCGCTAGTGCCAAGCCCTCAACTACTGCACTTTTGCCAACACCTGCATCGCCAATTAAAATTGGGTTGTTTTTAGTTTTTCTACAAAGAATTTCAATCATTCTTTCTATTTCATCGTTTCTACCAATTATTGGGTCAATCTTCCCGCTTCTTGCTTTTGCTGTTAAATCTATTCCCATATCTTTTAGTTGTTCTGGCAAACCTGAAACATTATTATTTTCTATAACTTTTCCATTTATTTCATTCGCTAAGTTATTTGGAACTATCTTATTTGAGTTATCTTGAATTATCGCTTCCGACTTAATTAACTGCATTAAGTTTGCTTTCAATTCACTAATATTCACTCTAAAGTTTTTCTTTAAAATTGTTACTGCAAATGAATTTGTTGTGTGCAAAATTGAAATAAGCAAATGCTCAGGAGTTATAAACTCTTTTCCAATTTGATTTGCAAACTGGCTCGCAATCATAAAGATTTCTTTACATTGTGGAGTTAACTCAATCTTATTTTTTAAGATAGTTGATTTGTTTTTGGAGAAGTTTTTTGTGAAGATATTATCTAACTCGCCTTGAGTTACAGCGAATGATTTTAAAACCCTGCTCGCTGTACAATCAACGGTGGTTACGCCATATAACAAATGCTCAGTTCCAATTTGAAAAGTGCCATACTTTAATGCAACAGTACCTGCATTTTGTAAGATTGTATTAATTTCATCTGTAACTTTTAACTCATCGTTCATCAAATTTTCTCGCTAATTTTACTTATTAATTAGGCATTCTATGTTTTGCATGGAATACAATACCCAACGTGCCGGGACCGCAATGTGAACCAACGGTTGGTCCAACTGGCTGGAACCAAATCTTTGCTTCTTTGCCAACAATTGCCTGAACTTTCTCTTTTAAAATCAAGGCATCGTTTTCACAATCCGCATATAAAATTCCAATAGGATAATCGGCAACATTTTTACCTGTGTTTCTTACAAGTTCTGCCAAATATTGAATGGCTTTCTTTCTTCCCGCCACTTTATCTATTTTTACCAAGTTTCCTTCATCGTTAACACAAATAATAGGTTTAATTCCTAACATTGAGCCAATAACTGCGCTAGCAGTGGAAATTCTGCCACCTCTTTTTAAGTACATCAAATCGTCTACCATAAAGAAACAGCCAACTTCGCCTCTAAATTCTTCAACGAATTTAACAATTTCTTCATCAGTTGCACCCTTTTTATGCATTAACGCTGCTTCATAAGTAATTAGTCCAGCCCCTAAAGAAATACTTAATGTGTCCACATAAGTGATTTTTCTTTCAGGATATTTTTCTTTCAAAACGCTAATTGCTTGTTGCATAAATTCAAAAGTACCGCTAAGTTTACTTGAAAATGCAACATATATAATATCTTCGCCCAATTTTAAAAATGGTTCAAATATTTCAATATAGTTTTGAGGATTTAACGCACTTGTAACTGGCACTAATCCTTTTCTAATTTTGCTATAAAATTTTTCAAAATTATGAGTTTTACCTAAATCATACCCATATTCTTCGCCTTCCAAAGTGTAAGGCATGCTTATAAATTCAATACCTAGTTTTTCAACTTCAGTAAACCATAATTCGCTATTGCTATCTGTAAAAAATACACTCATTATCTTCTCCTAAATTCTTCCATTATTTCATATTTGGGAATAAAATTATATCCCTAAGAGTTGGTTGATTGCATAAAATTGCAACCAATCTATCAATACCAAGTCCAAGCCCGCTCATTGGTGGCATACCATGTTCCATAGCAAGCAAGAAATCCTCATCTAACTCAAAGGCTTCTTCATCACCTTTCATCTTGTTTCTCATTTGTTCTTCAAAGCCTTGTCTTTGAATGATTGGGTCAACCAATTCACTATATGCCTTAACAATTTCCGCACCAGCAACTAACACTTGGAACATCTCAATTGTTTTAGGGTTTTCATCGCTTGGACGAGCCAATGGCACAAGATTTGGATAATTATAAACGATTGTTGGTTGAACAATTTCGTTTCTAATTTTTCTCTTATACATGTAATCAAATAACGCACCAAGGCTTACGATTTCGTCAATTTCTTTATTATCAAATATATTCAATTTCTTAACATATTCTTTTAAATCTTCAACGTTATCATAAGATAAGATATCTGTTTTTAACAAATCATTCAATGTTGCAATATAATCAACCTTTCTCCACTCGCCATCAAAATTTAATTTGATTCCTTGATATTCAATCTCAAGACCACCACAATGTGCTTGAACCAATTCTTTTAATAGCAATGTAACGAAATCTATATTCTTTCTGAAATCCCAATAACTTGCATACCATTCAAGCATTGTAAATTCTTGAAGATGCATAGCGTCCATGCCTTCGTTTCTGAAGTTCTTAGCAATCTCAAATACTCTTGGAATACCGCCAGCAATAACTTGTTTTAAATAGGTTTCTGGTGAAATCCTTAAATTATATTCTTTATCCAATGCATTATGCTTCGTTTTGAATGGTTTTGCAGCAGCACCGCAAGCCACAGATTGCAAAATTGGAGTTTCAACCTCTAAGAAATCATTTCTCACTAAGAATTGTCTGATATGATTAATTATGTTACTACGTGTAATAAAAGTATGCTTAGAATCATCGTTACTAATCAAATCCAAATATCTTTGACGATACTTAATTTCAATATCTGTAACGCCATGATATTTTTCTGGCAACGGAAGCATTGCTTTACTTAAAAGTTTAAATTCAAACGCTCTAACTGTTATCTCACCTGTTTGAGTTTGATACAATTCGCCTTTGATTCCAACGTAATCTCCGCTATCAATATAGTTCTTGAAGAACTTATAATCTTCTTCATTGATTTCATTTACGCTCAAACTTACTTGAAGTTTTGCATAGATATCTGACAATTGGATAAAAGAGAACTTGCCAAACATTCTTCTAAAAGTCATTCTTCCAGCAACTGTAACCTTACTACCCATAGGCAAATCTCTTGCATCTTTTAACGAATGAGTAATATCAAATTTAGGTGCATATGGATTAATTCCATTTTCTTTTAAAATTTTTATTTTTGCTAGCCTTATATCGGCTTCTTTTGTTAGTCCTTGTGCAGGATTATCTGGTAATTTTATCATAGTAATCTCCATTATATTATTATATAAGCATAATAACATATTAAGAGCCTTTAAGTCAAACCAAATATTGAATTTGATTATAATTTTCACCTAATTCCATAATAATTTTTATAAATTTTCTGCGAACTTAAAATATTTTTCAAATATTGTTCAGTTTCAGCAAACGGGATTTTGATAATTTCACCATCTCTTATATAGTTTTCATCTTCAACCCATTTATTTACATTTGTTAATCCCGCATTATAAGCACATATCGCAAGTTTTACGTTTCCATCATAGTAGTTAATTAAATACCTTAGATAAAAACACCCAAGCCTTATATTAATATTTGGTTCAAACAAATCTTCTTTTTTGAAGTTATCAATTTTCAATTTATTTGCGATTTCTTCCGCCGTGGAATACTTTAATTGCATAAGCCCAATCGCATTAGACTTACTCTCAGCCTTTTCATTAAATCCACTCTCGCTATTTATAACCCCTAACACCAAATTATTATCCAAATTAAACTCTTTTGAATACGTTTGAATAATATCTAAATATTTCACTGGATAAAGATAACTAAAGTACAGAAAAAAGCCCACAAAAAGGATTAAAATCAAAATTGAGATTGTAAGAACCAAACCGTTTTTTTTCATAATATATTTTATGAAAATTATATGGCTTTATTCTTAATCTATTTTAAAAATAACGAACTTAGAGCCTTGCTAATGATTTCAGCAAACTTCACCACCAAATCGTTTATGTTTGCGCTTGTAAAAATCGTTTGAAAATCAAATAAATTCTCTTCATTACAACCGCTAATATCACTTAATCTGATAAGCATTGGAACTCCTATTGCCACCACTTTAGAACCAGTGTTTTCACTATCAATTTTCTTTCTTGCGTTGCCAATTCCAGCACCCGGAGTAATGCCATCAGTAGAAACCTGAATGGTGGAACAAAACCTATCAAGTTCCACCGCACAAAGCGAATCAACTGCAATAATAAAATCTGGCTTAACAATCCCACAAATCGCATTAATTGTGTCTGCTGTTTCAATACCTGTGGCACCCAAAACGCTAGGTTGAAAAAGACTAATCGATGGCATGTTATCTATAATATTATTTTGTTTTAAATGCCTTGTTGGTTCTAAGTTTTTAATAACTTCAGCACCCAACCCATCTGCAATTAAATATTGATTACCCATTCCAACAACTAAAATCCTATTCTCCTTTGATATTTTGCCCAGTATTCTTTCCAGTTCCGAACTGAAAATCTTTATATAATAATCTGTTGTTTTATCATCAATATTTAAGATATCTTGCATATAAAAAACCTGCTTGATTGCACCCGTTTTCTCATCTGAAAAACTCTCTTTTATCAAGCCAAATTTAAAATATTCCTTATCTCCATCTAACTCCAAATTCATTCCTTGCTCACTTGCAAATCTACTATTTAAAGAATTAAATATCGAACTTATTTTCTCATAATATTTCATTTTCTAGTTTTCTCCTTTTAAAACAAACATTTTTATATAATTATTTAACAAAAGTTGTAAAATAACCTTGCAATTTTAAAAAATATATGATAAAATAATGTGCAGTTTTAGAAAAATAGAGAAAAATTTATATTTAATCAAGGAGAAAAAATCGTGGCAAATATCAAGTCTGCAAAAAAGAGAATTAACACAATTAATAGACAAAAGGCTGAAAACAAATTAATTAAGAGTACTTTGAGTACTTACATTAAGAAATTCAAAACTTTACTAAATGCTGGAGAAATTGAAAAGGCTGAGGTTCAATTAAAAGAAACTATTTCTTATATTGATTCTGCATGCACAAAAGGCATTCTTCATAAGAATAATGCTTCTAGAAAAGTTGGTAGATTATCTGCTGCTTTATTCAAAGCAAAAACTAATGCCCCTGCTAAAGTAGAAGAAAAGAAAGAAGAAAAGAATGTTGAAGTTAAAGCAGAAGCAAAAGTTGAAGAAGTAAAACCTGCTAAGAAAACTACTAAAAAAGCAGTTAAAACTGAAGAAGAACCAGTTAAGAAGACTACAAAGAAAGTTGCAAAAACTGAAGAAAAAGAAGCAGTTAAAAAGACTACTAGAAAAACAGCAAAGAAAGAAGAAAAATAGTAAAAAACTTGGGAAATTCCCAAGTTTTTTGTTTTTATATTAAACTCTCATAATAAATATACTTAACCAATTTTTGCAGTTATGATTTCACCTGAATTTACATCAACAACTATTGAATATTGCTTATCATCGTTCCCAATAAATGATATAAACCAATAGTATGGATTTTTCAAGTTATCATAATCATACAAAATTTTTAGATAAACTTCCATATTAAAATCAGAACCGATTACGTAAGTTTTTAGTTCTTTTTTTAATTTCTTAGTTGCAATCTCTAAAGCATCAAAACCATTAATATTCCAAGAGGTGGAAATGTTTTTCAACTTTCCAGTTTCAGATATTTCGTCCAAATTAACCGTGATTGATATATTAGCCGACTCATTCAACTTAAAGCCTAAATCCACCACAAGCGAATTATCATAAGGATTTATTTCAAAATCTCCATTGTAACTTTCTCCATTAATTTCTGCTGAATATGATTTTGTTTCCTTAAAAGTTTGGTTATTCAAAACTATAACTGTAATTAGGCAAAATTCTATATTTTCAGTATGCCTGCCATCTAATTTATAATTCTTTTCTCTCTCACCGGTTGTGACTGAAATAATCATATTATCTGTTTGGCAAACAAATAAATTATTTCTAATCTCAGACAAATTAAGTTTTGCCATTTCCGATAAATTGGCAGACGAGCACCCAATGGTTAAAATGCCGACAACAAAAAAACAAGCAATAATAACAAAATTTTTTAATCTTTTCATATAAAAATTATATTGCTTGTTCTATTTTATTATGACTATTCATCTAAAAGTTTGAGCCTTGCGATATGTCTTCCACCTTCAAAATCTGTATTTAAAAACACATTAATAATCTTCTTCGCCTTACTAAAACTAACTTCTTCACTAGAAAGAATTAAAACATTTATATTATCGTCATTCCTTCCTAAGAAAGCCAACTTCTCATTATTGCACATTCCTGCCCTAATCCCTTTTGAACGATTTGCCATCATGCAAACGCCTATTCCAGACCTACAAGAATAAATTCCTTTTGCATTTTTATGAGTTAGGATATATTCGTTTGCCTGTTTTGTGTAATAAGAATAACTATCATTTTTATCATATTCTTTACTTGCAAACTCAATAAACTCTTGATTTATCTTTGTTAAATAACTTTTAATTTTTTGCATCAAATCAAATGCTCTATGGTCATACGCTAAAACTATCATAATTTCTCCATTGTTAAATTTACATAAATAGTATAACACTAAAGATTAAAATTATAAAATCAAATAAATTCTTTTTGACTAATTATCTAAAAAATATTATACTAATATTAGAAGTGAGATAAATTATGAAAATTGATAACGATTACCTTGAAAAAGAATTTAAAGACAAAGATTATAACAACACTGATTATGCAAATTATCTATTTGAAGTAAATAAGATAAAAAATATTAATAAAACTGAATTTGTGATAAAATCCAATTCTTTTTTAGAAAACTATAAAGATAATCAGTTTTGGCTTCAAGAACCTAAAAAGGCATTTGAATTTTTGCTAAACGAAATAATTAAAGAAAGATTTAGCCTTGATTATATTAGTTATGTTTTGCCAAACGATATGATTATGGCTGGATTTGAAGAATATATAATGGAATATATTAATTCTAGAGATTATATCGAAGTTCAGGAAAAGAAAAAACTAAAGAAATTGGCAAAAGAAAAACAACTAGACGCCCTTTTGGAAATCTTGATTAGAGATGAATTCTTAAAAGAACAAAAAGTGGAGAAATCTCATGAAAATGATGCTCCAACTTTAATTTAAATTTTTTAATTTTTTATTGAAAAACTGTTGACATTATTAACTAAATTTACTATAATAATCAAGTAATCCTCAGTAGCTCAGTGGTGGAGCACTCGGCTGTTAACCGATAGGTCGTAGGTTCGAATCCTACCTGAGGAGCCAAATTAAACTCAATTAGTTCGCTAATTGAGTTTTTTTGTTTTTTTATCTATAAATGTACAAATTATTTAATTTTAAATATTTCTTCATAATCAACATTTAAAACATTCGCAACCTACCTCACCACCACCAAAGAAAAAGTTAAAAATAAGACAACAAAATAAAGTTGTCTTATTTTTTTAACAAAATATTAATTTGTTCTTGCAACTTCGTGGCTAAAAACTTATGCCCTTGCTCATTTAAATGAATGCCATCGTCACAAATATATTTTTCATAATCTCGCTCAATTAAGATATCATTTCGGCAATCTAATAGCATAGTATTAGTTTTATTCGCACATTTCTCAATCAAATTACTATAATATTCTTGATGCCTTGATATATTAGAAATATCGTTATAAAAGAATTCCAAAATCTTATTCCCATCATGTTTTTTAGAAATAAAATTAAAATACTTTTTCGCTGATATTGGCGGAAGGTTACATAAAACTGGAGTATTGCCAGATTGCTTTATATCCTGAACCAACTTTGTTAGCAATTCAAAAAACAATTTTCTTGGAGTTTTTTCATCATAATCCACGTTTGGATTTGACGCAACTTCTACCCAATCAAAGTCGCTATCGTTTCCGCCAAGTTCCACAACCACATAAGCATTTTTAACCCCTTCAAGATTTTTCAGCATATCTTTTTCATAAAGTTTTTTTATTGTTTGCCCAAACACTGAAAAATTTTTTATATCTAAACTTGTTTGATTTCTTATCAAATCAACAACGTTGTTTTCACATTTAACATATTTATCGCTCTTATAAACCACGCCTTTTAAAATGGAATCGCCTAAAATAATTACTGGTTTCATAATCTTCTCCTTTTTCATTACACTTATATTTTATATAATTCTTTTCTAAAACGCTATCCACTTAACCCATTTCAAACTATAATGTTTATATATGAAAAAATAGAATTAAATTTCTTAATTCTACAATTTGAAGATTATCTCTACTTTTATTTTATGGCTACACTAAGCCACAATTTAAAAACAAAAAAAATCCTAGAAATCTAGGACTCTTTTTATTCAACTGAAATAATATAGTAATAAACTGGTTGACCACCATATAGCAATGTTATATCACTATTAGGATATTTATTTCTCAACTCGCCTTCTAATTCGTTTGCTTCATCTTCATTTACTTCTTTACCATAGAAACAAGTTATATTAACTGTACTAGAATCAGCAATCTTATCAATCAATGCCAATGTTGTTTCTTTAACCAATGAACCTTTAGCGATAATAGACTTCTCGTTTAAGCCAATGATATCGCCTTTAGTTAAATCAAAGCCATCAATATGCGTTGTTCTAACAGCATATGTTACGCTTGCTGACTTAACAGAATCTTTTCCGTTATTCATTGCTTCCAAGTTTTCATCTAGTGTACCATCTGGATTAAATCCCAAAGCAGCACTTAAACCTTCTGGGACAGATGTGGTTGGAATAACATAAATATACTTCTTTGTTAAACTCTTTGCTTGTTCGGCAGCAAGAATGATATTCTTATTATTAGGAAGCACAAACACAGCCTTTGCAGGTACCTTATCAACAGCACTAGCGATATCATCTGCGCTAGGGTTCATTGTTTGACCGCCTTCGATAATGTTATCAACTAAGATATCTTTAAATACGCTTGCAATTCCTTCACCCGGAGCAACTGCAACCATACCAAATTCTTTTAAGTTTTGTTCTTTCTGAGTGTGAGCACGCTTCAACTCTCTATTTTGTTCAAGCATGTTTTCAATCTTAATATTAATAATTTCGCCAAGTTCCAAAGCATAACCCAATGCTCTATTAGGTTCATTTGTATGAACATGCACTTTAACTAATTGCAAATCACCAATACAAACAACTGAATCACCAATATTCATAAGATTTTCTCTTAATTTATCAATATCAGATAAAGTTGTTTTCTTTTTCATATTAGCAACCATAAATTCAGTACAATAAGCAAACTCAATATCTGCTAGGTTATCAAGGTTTATAATAAACTCATTAGAATTTACATCTGCTTGCTTAACAGTATTAATCATTTCTTCAATTGAAGAATCCAAATCTTCATCGCCTTTGATTACTCTTTGCATACCAGTAAAGATAACAATCAAGCCTCTTCCGCCTGCATCAACAACTCCAGCCTTTTTCAAAACGGGCAACATTTCAGGAGTTTGTTGCAAAATAGCCTCACCATCTTGCAAAACAATATCTATAAACTTTTCAAAATCTGTAATCTTCTTATTTCTATTAGCACTTTCAGCCATAATTCTAACAACAGTTAAAACAGTACCTTCCTTAGGTTTAGTTACAGCCTTATATGCCACATTACAACCTTCTTGCAATGCCTTTGCGAAAACTTTAGTGGTGATTTCACCATTTTCACAAGTGGCAATAACAGATGTCATACCCTTCAAAATCTGAGATAAAATAACACCAGAATTACCTCTAGCACCTTTCAATGCGCCCTTAGCCAAAGCCTCGGCAATACTTGCGAAATCATTTTCCAAACAATTATTTAATTCTCTTACTGCGCTACTATACGTTAAACTCATATTTGTTCCCGTATCGCCATCTGGCACTGGGAACACATTTAGTGAATCCACCAACTTTTTGTTATCTTCTAAAATCTTAGCACTTCCGTTTATCATTTTTCTAAACAAAGTGCTATTAATACTCTTTAGCATTTGAATACTCCCCTTAAAAAACAGTGTTAAAAGATATAAACGAGATTAAACTCGAACACTTACTATATTTATATTAACTGCATCAACAATCATACCAGTAAATTTCTCAATGCCATATTTCACAGCACTCTTCAAATTCTCCGTAACGGTTGTGATGGAAATTCCATATTTTAGGATAACATACAAATCTATATAAATTCTATTTTCTTTAGTTAAAATCTTAACACCCTTAGATAGATTTTTATGCCTAGACCTTGGGGACAACTTAGATTTCTTAAAGCCAACCAAATCAATAACGCCATAACAATCCAAAGCAATTTGACCTGTTGCACAAGCGATTGCATCATCGCTAATAGTTATATTGCCATAAGCATTCTTTGTATTAACTGCCATCTAAATCCTCCCATATTTCTTACCTATAACAATATGTATTATACATAATGTCGATTAATTTTGCAACCTATTTTACAAAAGTTAATGAAAAAATATACGTTTATTTAAAAAATATCGCGAAACTTCTTGCATTAAGCGATTTTATTTGGTATAATCGGTTGCGAGTTAAAAGAAAAAATACCGAAAGGAGAAGAACTAATATGGCTAAAGAATGTTATATATGTGGAAAATCTAGAGTTGCAGGTAACCAAGTAAGCCACTCTCATATCGCAACAAAAAGAACTTGGGGTGCTAACCTTCAAAAGAAACCAGTTGATATTGATGGCAAACTTACTAACGAATATATCTGTACTCGTTGCCTAAAAACTATCAAGAAAAATTCAGATAAATAGTTTTTAATATTTAAACTTATGGAATCCCATAAGTTTTTTTATTTCTAATCATATTGATAAAAAAACTTCTATGTAAATTAATCATAGAAGTTTTTCTTTTATAAGGCATCAAACTCTGCTCTAGTTACGCCCCAATGAGTTTCTAATGCACTACCTGACGCATATTCATTCCAGTTATTTGCCCAACCAGAAGGCTTTAAACTTGCTTCGCAATACAACTTAACTGATGGACTATCTTTACACAAATATTCTGCGATTGTTGTAACAGACGCTGGAATAAATATTTTTGTCAAACCAGTGCAAGACTCAAACACTCTATTGCCTAACGTGGTCACCCCGCTTTCAATAGTTACACTAGTTAAATTTGTACATCCAATAAATGCATGATATTCAATTGTTTTTATGTTGCTTGGAATTGTTATACTTTTTAACTCACACATTCCCCTAAAAGCATAACTTCCAATACTTGTTACCGATTCTGGAAACGTTGTTGTTTTAAATCCTGAAACCATCTTATTTGTTGCAGTTTCAATAATAGCATGGCAATTATTTCTGCTATCATATATCGGATTGCCCGCTTCAACAGATATGTTTTTTAGATATTGACAATACGAAAAGGCATATTGCCCTATCTTTGTTATATGCTTAGGAAGTACAAAGTTTATAAGTTTATAATTGCCATAATAGGCATAAGTTCCCAAAGTTTTAACGCTACTAGGGATTACAGTATTTACACAACCTGCAAGCAATTTATTCGTTGCAGTTTCAATGATAGCATTACAATTTTCTCTACTATCATATTTAGGGTTATCTTTATCCACTTCAATACTCACAGTATTGTAGGCAAAATTAAAGGCACCTAAAGCAATATTTATTACACTTTTGGGAATTTTAAAATTCGTTATATTAGTTTGACAAAAGGCTTGTTCTTTAATAGTTGTAACACTATTAGGAATAACCATACTAGTTCCACCTTTATATGCATAAAAAGCATTTTTCCCTAATGTAGTTATACCATTTGGAATAAATGTTGTACCATCAGTGCTTAAAACCAAAGTATTAGTTTCTGTTTCAATCACAGCATTACAATTTTCCCTGCTATCGTATTTGGGATTACCTGCTTCCACTGTAAGTTGCTTTAAGCCTGACGTTACAAATACGTTTGCGTCAATAAATGTGACATTAATAGGTATAACTATACTATTTAAATTTGTATAATAAAAAGCAAATGAACTAATAGAGGTTATGTTATCGTGAAAAACCACATTCGTTAATGAGTCGCAGTAGAAAAAAGCCTCGGCTTGAATCCAAGTAATAGTATTAGGGAGAATCACACTAGTAATTTTTTTATTTCGCTTAAACCCACTTGAAGCAACTCCACTAACAGGCTTTCCGTTATACCTGCTTGGAATTACGACTTCTCCACTTGGTGATGTGGTACTTTGACCTGATACGAGATAGGAATTACCATCGCTAGATAAAGTGAAGTTTAAACCTGAAGCACTTGCTGTCCTTGTATAAAGCGATGCGTTGGCTGAATCCTTGATTTCAGATTTTAGGTTATTTTCTGTAACAACTTTTGTTAATTCTTTATCGAAGAACCAACCAGTTGTGTATGCCCCATTGGATTTACTATCTAGATAATCGCCTAAAGTTCTACCTGAAACTGTGTTGGAAGCAACTGTGGTTGGCGTTCCATTATCTATAATCGTTGATATATAGCCATTTGATGAAGTGGCAATGTTGAAATTAAACGTTACACCAGCATCAAACTTAGTAGTCATGCCCATATCTGCATCTACATCTGCTGTACCACCACTGGCTAGAGAAACTATAACCGTATAAACAAACGTATCTCCTGCAGATAGATTGTAACCAAGCGTTCCAACAACGTCACCTAGAACATCTAGCCCACCTGCTGTGGAAACTATTTCTACCTTTGGCTTATGGTCGGCAGGATTAGTTCCACTTTCATTTTGCATGTCTGGAGTTTTAGTAACCATAATATTTAATGGCGTTAGGCTATTATTTTTAAC
>CAKVHY010000009.1 GCA_934754335.1 uncultured Clostridia bacterium | reverse complement strand
CAGAACTTACCTGACAAGGAATTTCGCTACCTTAGGACCGTTATAGTTACGGCCGCCGTTTACTGGGGCTTAAGTTCTGTGCTTCGATTGCTCTAACACTTCCCCTTGACCTTCCAGCACCGGGCAGGCGTCAGCTCCTATACTTCAGCTTGCGCTTTTGCAGAAACCTGTGTTTTTGGTAAACAGTTGCTTGGGCCTATTCACTGCGGCCTACATTGCTGTAGGCTCCCCTTATTCCGAAGTTACGGGGTCAATTTGCCGAGTTCCTTAACTAGAGTTCTCCCGTTCGTCTTATATTTCTCATATCGCCCACCTGTGTCGGTTTGCGGTACGGGTACCTTATATCTCTTTAGCAGATTTTCTCGCCAGTGTGAATTCATTAACTTCATTACTAAATTTCACTCCCCATCATCACCCAACCTTAGATTAGGGTGTACTTCACTGCCCTAAAAGTCTCATGATTTGGCCACGCATTTCCATCCGCGTGGATTAACTATCCTACTGTGTCCCTGCATCAGTCTTGATCGATATACGGTAGTACTGGAATATCTACCAGTTGTCCATCACCTACGGCGTTCGCCCTCGGCTTAGGTCCCGACTTACCCTGGGAGGACTGGCCTTCCCCAGGAAACCTTAGGCATTCGACGGCAAGGGTTCTCGCCTTGCTCTCGCTACTCATGCCGGCATTCTCTCTTGTGTGCAGTCCACCCTCCCTTACGGTTAGGCTTCTGCCCAGCACACATTGCTCCTCTACCGATAGAACTTAATCTATCCCTAAACTTCGGTGTCATGTTTTAGCCCCGATACATTTTCGGCGCACTACTACTCGACCAGTGAGCTATTACGCACTCTTTTAATGAGTGGCTGCTTCTAAGCCAACATCCTGGTTGTTTTAGCGGTTGCACATCCTTTACCACTTAACATGAACTTTGGGACCTTAGTTGTAGATCTGGGCTGTTTCCCTTTTGACCACGGAACTTATCTCTCGTAGTCTGACTCCCTGTATGAATATATGGTATTCGGAGTTTGATAAGGTTTGGTAGGCCGTGAAGCCCCCGTACCCATTCAGTGCTCTACCCCCATATATCCTTAAATTCAGAGGCTAGCCTTAAAGCTATTTCGAGGAGAACCAGCTATTACCCAGTTCGATTAGAATTTCTCCGCTATCCACAAATCATCCCCGGACGTTTCAACGGACGTGGGTTCGGTCCTCCACAAAGTATTACCTTTGCTTCAACCTGCTCATGGATAGGTCACTGGGTTTCGGGTATACAGCATGCAACTAATTTTGCCCTATTAAGACTCGCTTTCGCTTCGGCTCCGCAACTAAGTTGCTTAACCTTGCTACACACCGTAACTCGCCGGCCCGTTCTACAAAAAGTACGAGGTCGCTATAAATCGCTTCCTCCGTTTGTAAACATATGGTTTCAGGTTCTTTTTCACTCCCCTCCCGGGGTTCTTTTCACCTTTCCCTCACGGTACTTGTACACTATCGGTCACTAAATCGTATTTAGCCTTATGAGATGGTCCTCACACATTCACACCAAATTTCTCGTGTTCGGTGCTACTCTGGAACTCTGCTCATGTTATAAATAATATTTCGCCTACGGGACTATTACCCTATATTATGCGTTTTTCCAAACATCTTCGGCTACATTATTTACTTACACTTTATTGCAGGTCCTAACCCCAACAATATTACTATTATTGGTTTGGGCTCCTACCCGTTCGCTCGCCACTACTTAGGTAATCATTTTTTTACTTTCTTTTCCTCCAGCTACTAAGATGGTTCAATTCGCTGGGTTCCCTTCGTTATACTATGTATTTATATAACGATACTAGTCAATTACTACTAGTGTGTTCCCACATTCGGATATCTAGGGGTCAAGGTTCATTTGCAACTCACCCTAGCTTTTCGCAGCTTGTCGCGTCCTTCATCGGCGTTTAGTGCCAAGGCATCCACCATACGCTCTTTTTCGCTTGATCGTATTTGTCGAATTCCTTGAATTTTAAAAAAATTCTCTACTTTACTAATGTTTCTTTTTACAGATATATATAAGTAAACGCTTGAACTATAACTTACGCAAAAATTGTTTCTAATGAATAGAAATTGTATTTTCGTGAAAACAATTTGTATTACTTACGTTAACTTAGTTTATTAAAAACTATTATCGAAAATAATTAAAATTTTTAAATCTAAAAATTTTTTACTCGTTGTTTATATTTGTTCAATACTTATTAAATATGCAGTTGTCAATGTACTCTTTGTTAAAGCAATCTAAATTAACTTTAACCATATTTTGTTTGCAACCTCAATTGAATTACCTTCTCTTGATGTGTGCGGTGATAGTTTACCACCCTAAAATACTTATGTCAACACATTTTTTCAAATAATTTTAAAGTTTTTTTAAAAATTTTTAACCGTTTTAACCCCCACCCTTCCGTGCGTTTCTTTTTTTGCGGTTAAAACCTCCAAATTTTATTAAAAAATGATATTTTTGACCCTATTTTTTTCTAAAATTTCACCAACTTTTTTCTAAAAATTTAAAATGTTTTTAAAATTTCTTTAAAATTTTTGATTAAAAATTAAAATTTAGGATAATTTGACTACTCAAAAACAAAAAATACCTAAAGTGATTAGGTATTATATTATATATATATTATATATTTTTATATAAATTCATTAAAAATAGAAAAATCTTTACAACCAAACGCTTTCTGGTCTTACATTCTTTTCTTTTTCTATTTTTTCAGCCTTTGCAATCAATTTATTAAATCTATGGTTAAGCCCACTCTTTGTAATATTATATTTATAAAGTTTTCTCAAACTCTCCAAACTTTCATCTGGATTTGCAAGTCTAATTAAACAAAGTTCCATAAGTTCTTCATCTAAACTCTCTAGACCAACTTCTTCTTGAATAACTTTAATTGCGTTTAATTGCTTAACACTAGCATTCACTGTTTTTGCAATATTTGCATTTAAGCAGTTCGTTTGCCTATTAATATTATTTCTTAAATCTCTAATTGCCGCCTCATTCTGCAATTCTAGTACTGCCCTATTTGCGCCAACCAAAGCAAGAGTATCACAAATCAACTGATATTCTTTAATATAAACTAAAAAAGATTTCTTCCTTTTTGTCTTTTTTGCCTTAATATCAAAAAATGAAAGCAGTTTTAAAAAATCTTCAGCCAGTTTTTCTTTTGAAAAAACAAATTCTAAATGATATCCACTACTATTTGCCACCGCATTAGAATAACTTTTAATCCTAATATTACTTGTTGCACAGCCAACAAATGCCCCCATAACATATGCTCTTTTACAACAATCGTCTGCAATTATAAAATTAGCAATTGTTTCGTTTATATCGTTAAGTCCACCATTTAAAACATTCATAATGCCCAAATCAACAAGTAATTTATCTACAATTTCACCCGGCAACTCTATTTTAAATCTTGGAATTTTAACAATATCCACATCTTCGATCTTAGAAACTGAGCAATGTTTGCCATAATATTGGAAAATCACCCCATCAATTCTTTCAAATAAACTTTCAAGTTCTGTTAAAATTTCAACCTTTAAATTATGTTGATTGTCTAAAGATATCTCGCCTGCAGTTTTAATAATAGCGCTCAAAAAAGCAATCGAACAACAATCGTTTTCGATTTTATTATTTAAAACTTCCATTTTTGCAGTGTAAGCAAACGACATATCTATCTCCCACGCCCTTTAAACTTAGGCAAATCATTCCAATTAACAATTCTATCAAAAGGTATTCCATATTTTGTGGCAAAATTAAACGCTCTAGAGTTATCTCCAACGTCCACAGACCTATGTGCATCAGAATCTGCAATAAATTTAACACCACTATCAATTAAATCCTTAACTTCTTGCTCAGAAAATAAAATTCTCTTTCCATTTAATTCAATTAAGATATCATGCTCTTTTGCATATTCAGCAATCCTTTTAACATTAACATTACAGCCATAATTCAAATGTGCAATAATATCAATCTTATTATTTTCAAGCGCTTTTATATAAGCATCAGTATTTTTTTCAATCTGTTTTGGAGTTTTTCTATATAGCATTCTATAATGCGAAAGTTTATGTTTAAAGAATCTACACCTTCTATGAAAGCCTAAAACAGCAATATCTAACAAACTTTGTTCTTCTTTTGTTAAATCAACATTTCCTTTTTCATCTAAAAGATTTATCTCCATGCCCATAAAAATTTTAATTTTAGGGTGTTTTTTTCTTGCTTCTTCCACCGCAGACACGATTTTAGCCAAATCGCCCTTCTTAATTCCATTTAAATTTGAATAGGCATGCTCTGTAACCGCAATTTCTTTTAAACCTTTCTTTTCCGCTGAAATCATATTTTCTTCAATAGTACTTTTTCCATCTGCTGAAAACTTACTATGCGTGTGATAATCTCCAATAAACATAAAGTTCCTCCATTTATTATTTTATCACACAAAAAAATTTATTCCAACAATTATTAAAAATCAAATTTATATTTTATTTAATTATTTTTATTTCAGTTTCTAATTTTAAGCCATATTTTTTCTTGATTACTTTCTGAATATATTTTATAAGATTATAAACATCTAAAGCACTTGCATTATTCGTTACAATAAAATTAGAATGTTTTTCACTTATTTTTGCCCCACCTATTGAAAAACCCTTTAACCCTTCATCTTCTATAAGTTTTGCAACCTTAATCTCTCCAACGTTTTTAAATACCGACCCTGCAGAGTTTGATTTTAGCGGTTGGCTTGCCATACGTTTTTCTAAAATAAACTTAATTTTTTCATCAAAATTATAACTTTCGTCTTTTTCAAGAGATAATTCCACACGCAATATCAAAGCATTTATTTTTTGAAACGCACTTTTCCTATATTCAAACAGGCAATCTTTATTCTCAAACACCTTTATTTTTCCATCAACCATGGCAACCACATTTTTAACCACTTTTGCAATTTCAAAGTTATAAGCAGATGCATTCATGTAGACCGCTCCACCAATCGTTCCCGGAATGCCAATGCTATCTTCAAGCCCTTTTAAATAGTTTTTCTTTGCAAGCACTGAAACCAAATTAAGATTTGCACCAGCAAAAGCGATTATCCTATTTTCTTCCAACCAAACATCTGAAAATTTATTTGAGATTCTAACTACTATTTTATTTTCTGGTTTTAAAAATAAAATATTGGTAGCGTTTCCGATAACTAAAAACTTTATCTTATTCTCCTGCAAATACTTACAAACCTTTATGGTTTCTTCCAAACTCTTAGGTTCAATAAAAAGAAAAACTTTGGCAGGGATTTTAAACGAATTTAATTCTTTTAAATCAAAATTCTTTTTTATATACAACCCCTTACAAAGTTTTCTTAAATCATTATAAATATTGTTTTTCATATAATTCTATATGAAAATAACCATTTAATTGCTATAACTATTTATCTTTGTGAAAATATTTGAAAATGTTATTTGCTAGCGTATCTCCAATTCCTTCCACCATTTTTAATTCCTGAACCGATGCACTCTTAATTGCTGTAACGCTTTTGAAATATTTAATTAGCAACTTTGCTTTTTCTTTTCCAAGCATTTCAATATTATCTAGTTCACTTTCATAGTCTTTTTTTGTTCTAACTTTTCTTTGGAACGTAATTGCAAACCTATGGCTTTCATCTCTTACATTCTGCAAAAGTTTTAACCCCACGTTACTTCTAGACAAAATCACCGGCTCGCTAATCTTTGGCAAATATATTTCTTCTTCTCGTTTTGCAAGAGAGATTATATCAACATCTATATTCTGGCTCTCTAAAACAGAGTTTGCGAAAGATAACTGCCCTTTTCCGCCATCAATCAAAATCAAATCTGGCATCTTAGAGAAACTAACGTCACCTTTATCTAGTTCGCCCATTCTTCTTGTTAACACTTGTCGCATACTTTCAAAGTCATTTTGGATTGCAAGATCCACCTTGAATTTTCTATAATTACTTTTCAATGGAACTCCGTTTTCAAATACAACCATACTAGCCACGATGTTTCGTCCACCCAAGTTACTGATATCATAACCTTCTATTCGTCTTGGCAATCGCTTTAATCCTAAGGTTTCTTTAAGAATTTTCATCGCACCCAATGTTTTCTCTTCATGCAGTCTTTCTTTTTCAACGCTCTTATATAAATGTTCTAAGGCATTATCTTCCGCCATCTTTAACAATCTTAATTTGACAGATTTCTTAGGGCACAATAATTGCACGCTCTCATTAGCCTGTTCTTTTAACCATGCATTCAAGTTCTCATCATCAATATTTGCCACCACTTCTTTAGGAATTTTAGAATGTAAATAATATTGAGAAATAAAGTTTGAGATTGTGTCCTTTTCTTCTATACTTGCGTCCACAATGCTATAAGTGTTTACACCAATCATCTTGCCTGCTCTTATGCAAAGAACTGCAATTGCGGAGTTTATTCCATTGCTTGCATAACCAAACACATCTAAATCTAATACTTTCCCCAAATCAGTTATGATAAGGGAATCTAACTCATTTATTATCTTTAGGCAATCCTTCATTTCAATTGCCTTCTCAAAATTAAGTTCGTTTGAAAATTTTAACATTTTTTCTTTTAAAGTTTCTTTAACTTCATTGGAGTCGCCCTTCAAAAACGCAATAAGCCTTTTAACTTCCTTGCCATATTCTTCTTTACTAACTCTTCCTGTACAAGGTGCTAAACACTTCCCTATATGATAATTCAAACATTCTCTGCTCTTACATTTTCCCGCCACCAAATTCAAGTTACATTCTCTTAACTTAAATGTGTTTGAAATTAAAAGCATCAAATTATTTATATTAACTTTATTAAAATATGGCCCAAAGTACAACGCACCATCTTTTTTAACCTTTCTTGTCACTTCCACCTTAGGAAAATCGCATTTCATATTTATTTTTATATAAGGAAACGCTTTTCCGTCTTTTAAAAGAATGTTATAGAAAGGTTGAACCTTATGAATTAAATTGCTCTCCAAATTTAAGGCTTCAAGTTCGCTATTTGTTAGAATATAATCAAAATCAGCCACCATGTTCACCATCTGCTGAACCTTGGCTTGCTTAACAGTGTTTAAAAAATACGAGCCAACTCTTCGTTTTAAATTCTTGGCTTTTCCTATATATATTATGTTCCCATCAGTATCTAGCATTTTATAAACTCCGCTTGTGGTTGGGAGTTTGTAAACCTTGGATTTAATATATTCCAATATTTGTTTATTCATATTTTTATTATAACATATTTTTAAAATTTTACAATTATAGCAATTGAATTAGTGACAGAAATACTTAAATATTCATATAAATTAAACAAAAGGAAACGAATTATGAATTTTCAAAATGATGTTTTATTAGTTTTGTTATTATCAATCTTCTCTAGTTCCACCGATACCGATTTGAACACAAACACCAATTTTTTACTACTTCTTCTACTTATCTTAAGTTCTATCAATTCAAACAACTTTAATAGCGGTTGCGGTTGCAGTACTTGTTCGGGCTCAAACTTCCTTACAAGTTTTTAGGGCGAATTAATGGCTTTGTGGTTTGAAAAAACGACGTGTTTTTTAAACGTGTAAAATACACAATAAATCCAAAGATTATTAGCATTATACTTATCCATTGGCTGGTGGATAAAAGTAAAACTCCACGAGTTTCATCTCCCCTAAAAAACTCTATTATAAATCTAAAAACGCCATATGAAAGAGAATATATGAATAAAATCAAATATTCTTTTTTGCTCTTAACTGAAAGAAATAACAACACAATAAAAAGCAAAATGCAAAAACCTGCTTCAAAGAGTTGAGTTGGCAAAAGTTTCACATTTTCTAAATTTTTATTAGTGATATATGGAAAGACAATGCCTAATGTTTCACTCTCCACGCCATAACAGCAACCTGCAAAAAAACAACCAAGTCTTCCGAAAGCCTGTCCTAAAGGCAAAACTATTATAACTTTATCCCAAATCTTTTGCGGAGATAAGCCATAGAGTTTTATATAGAGTTCACCCATTAAAAACGCACCAGTTAAGCCACCAAAAAATACCATTCCACTATTCATAACCCATTTAAAAAAGTTGAATGAATCATTGAAAAAATATGGAATTGCCACAATCATTGCTAAAATTTTAGCACCAACTAATCCACCTAAAAAAATGAATATTGAAAGAAGAATTTTATCCACGTTTTTCAGGTCTTTTTTTGTTAGAAACCAAAACACTAAGAATGCAAACAAAAAACCAACCACCATAGTGATTGCATACATTGGAATTTTAAATTCAAATATTTCTAAATATGGATACATTTCTATTAAAAAAGGAAAGCATTGAACTTTCCATTATTTCCTTATTTTGCAGATTTACCAATAACTTCGCAAAGAACTCCACAACCCATTCCAAATATACAGCAAACAATTCCGCAAATACCAAGGATTAAACCTGTAACAGCCAAACCATTTGAACCTGCTTTAATTTGCAACGATCCTAGGATTATTGAAACAATAGAGCAAACAATGCCAATAGTTGCATACAAACCAAAAAATCCCAAGACGCAACTTGCCACTCCAAACATAAGTGATGCAATGCTCATAAACAAATTTTTACCGCTCATATTTTTCTCCCAGTTTCAAATATTACATAGAGTATAACCAATATTATCTTCTAAGTCAAACAAATTTAAATCGAATATCTATATTGATAACACTATTGTTTTTAAATTCTAAACTTTATCAAAGTTCCTTTAAATATATATTAACACAATATCAATTTTATGAATACTATGGAATAGCATACTAACTTTAGGAGGTGAACTATGCTTTTCTCAAATTCTTGTTCAAGTTGTTCAAACAGATACGTTAGCAGATGCCCTGGTGCAACAAACGTAATTGTTAGAAATATTGGCATTCCGGGTGCAACAGGCCCAACGGGTCCAACCGGCCCTACTGGTCCTACAGGTCCAACTGGCCCTGCTGGGGCAACTGGTGCGACTGGCACAATCTCAAACTTAAGCGCAACAATCTATAATTCAGAGGCCGAGGCAATCACAAGCGGAACTGCTTTAACCATGCCAACAATTTTAACAAATAATGGTTTAACTATTGAAAACGATGGAATAACTGTTCCAACAACTGGCACATATTTAATCAATTTCAATACAAACGAAGCAACCAATGCTTCTGACGATGATAACGTTGCAATCGCTGTTAATGGAGTAATTTCCACGCCAACTGAAAGGTTACTTTCTCAAACTTCAGGCATTAGCGGAACATTTATTTTAAACTTAACAGCAAACAATAAAATTTCGCTTATTCCAACAATTACAGATGCAACCAATTTAACAAATTCAGGCGGACCAAGCGTTTCGCTAACAGTTGTTAGAATTGCTTAAAAATTTCTAAGAATTATATAAAAAACCACTTTTAAGATTTTAAAGTGGTTTTTTAATTAACTTTTTAGAATTTTAGCATTCTCAATACTAAACTATTATTATTTCAAATATTATTGGATTTAACTACCTATTAATAGTTCTAACTTTTAAGCACAAAAAATAAGCAAGTTAAAAATTGAAACACTTAAGAGTAATTAATTTGCTCATTTTTTATAAAAACAAAGTTTTGAAAAAGAATTCAACTTGGCTTATTCCACCAGTATAAACTTTAACCACTTTCCCCTGCACACAATCGCTTTTTATAACACCAAAACTTTTACTATCAAAACTATTGCTTCGGTTATCTCCCAAAACATAAACGTAGTTATTCGGAACAACCAAGGTATCTAATTTTCCATCTCCATCTCTATCTATAAAATGCTCTTTTTGTGCCTTTAAAATATAGTTAAATGGACTACAATCATAGTGTTCGCCATCTAAATCAATCGGCTTATATTTTCCAGTTGAGTTATTAACATCAGCCTTTCTAAGCGGATTAACAGCGTAATCTGGGATTAACTGTTCGCCATTAATAAAGATTTGCCATTCAGAATCAATAAGTTTCCATGAAATCTCATCGCCAGACATTCCAACAATTCGTTTTATGAGGTCCTTTGACGAAGAGCCTGTGTCTTTTGCCAACTTATTTCCATCTATAACCACAATATCGCCATGTTCGAATGTGGCAAATCTAGAAACCACCACCAAATCATTATTTTCACCGCTATTTAATGTTGGATTCATACTATCGCCTATAACTTGCGCAGAAATATAAAAAATGTTGAAAATAATCAACCTTAGAATTATAATTGCAATTATAAAATAGATTAAGAACTCCAAAACATTAACTTTTTTAGGAGGCTCCATATATTGAGTTTTAAAAATATTCTTTTTATTCATTTTTATTCCCACTATAATTTTAGCACAATTTACGCTTTTTAACAAGTTTATTTTTATTTTAATCGGAATGTTACATAAAATATTCCAATTTTCATTTGCCAAATTTTACAAAAAATTATATTTATGATATAATAATATTTGTGAGAATAACTTTTCAATTTATTTATTTTTAAAAATATATTATGTCCCCATGGTGGGGCGAATATCACAATGCTTCGGAACGATTGGTTGTGGGTTTGATTATCCCACTAAAAAAATAATCAACTTTGCGTCCATAGTGAAATGGATATCACATAAGTCTTCGGAACTTAGATTTCGGGTTCGAGCCCTGATGGACGCACCATAAAAAGCCTGATTTTATAGGCATTTCAGCGACTTTTTAATAAGTCGCTGATTTTTTATTTTTTATCACACATACATCTTACACTGTCAAGCATCCTTGTTTAAGAGACCAAAGTTTTTGATTTCAAAAATGTAGTGGTTTTTAGCCCAATTTTACCTAAAAATCGTGTTCTTCTAAGATTTTTCTAAGATAAAACTAAGATTTTGTGCAAATATCATTTGATTTTATATAGTGTTTTTTAATGTTTTTTAGTATCACAAAAATACAATTTTTTTACATTTCGCTATCTTGTTGCAACTTTTTTTTTCTTCGCCATTCTAAAAATTCCTCAAATTCTTCATCACTTATATCTTCTTTTTTTGTATTTTCAGCATCATTATTTCTAGTGATTGTTTTATCTATTATTTGGGCAGATTCTGTTTTTGTACTAAAATCAACATGGGAATAAACATCTGCTGTGGTGTTAAAATTTGAACGTCTAAGCAATTCTTGAATCACCACTAACATAAAAACCACCAACATTAAAGCAATTATTTTCATTTCATTCCTTATTTTGTAAATTCTCAGTTTGTGTGGTCTGAGTAATCAAATCTGTTATTTTTTGTAACAATAACAACCACTTCTGAATCGTCTGTATAATATTATACATAAAGAATTTCAATTATTTTTGTTAAATTTTTGGTGTCCAGTTCCTTAAAATATGCCTATGACATACAAAATTTGTTAATTTTTGCACAAATTATTGCTTTTTTAAAAAATTTACAAAATTCTGCTTGACTTTCACCAATTTTTTTGCCAAAATATCAATAATATTAAACTTGACCTAAGTCAAGAACAAATTGTGAGGATTTTATTATGTTTGAATTTCAAAACAGATTAGAAGAGTTAATCAAGAAAAACAACGAAGACCAAGAAGCATTGGCTAAAGAACTTGGATTATCTTATTCAGCGTTCTTAGGATACGTTGAAAAAGGTTATAATCCTGAGTTGGCAATCGCTTGCAAATTGGCAAAACATTTCAATTGTTCTGTACATTATCTTATGGGTTTAACAGATGACCCAAAAGTTAAAAGCAAGAATCAATTAACATTTATGCAAACTCTTAAAAAATTAATGAAAGAAAATGGCTGGTCTATTGAAAGACTTATGGATCATCTTGGAATGAGTGATTCCACTTATTACAGATGGAAGAATAACGATAGCATTCCTTCAATGAAGTCACTTACCACCCTTTCAACTTTCTTTAATGTAACAATAGATTATTTAATTGGTAGCGATAAAGAAACTGTTACTCGTAGAAAATAAATAAGATTTGAGTTTTATTGATTAAAAGTGTTTAAAAAAAACAGAAAGAAATTTTAAGTCTCTTTCTGTTTTTTCTTTTTTATAAGGTTTTACAAACATTTTATTAACATCTTGCTTTAAAAAACACTTCTCATTTGGTTTATTAAACAACTTTCTTCGTGCCAGAAACTTAGTTTGCTTTGTTTATTGTAATTATATTATAACTATAACTTTATACACCCTATTTGAGTTGTGCTCAGTAATGGAAACATGCTTGGAGTTAGCAACTATTCAGTTAGCGTAGCGTTGCTAGTCATAACTTGCATATTGATATTCTTTCTTTATTTCACATTATACACATTGCTAATTAAAGGAAAGAGCAAAAATATTACTTTAGTTGCTGATGGCGAAACTGATAAGAACTTTTAAACATTATTTATAATTTCTTTGAAAAATAGTAGTCACCTGCCCTGTTTTGTGATAGAATAGGGCAAATGCAGGTATAGTTTAATGGCAAAACGGGTGCTTCCCAAGCACTAGTTGCGGGTTCGATTCCCGCTACTTGCTCCAAGTAAAAAAGGTTTTCCTAATGGAAGACCTTTTTTTTGCAATGAAATTAAACCTTGCAGTTCAGAGATATTACTTCGTAATGGTACTGCAAACGCAGAGATTTTATTTTAATGTTGTTTCATTTTGCACTTTAGCAGTTTTTGCCTTTTTTTCTTGAATATTTAACAGCATGCGGATTTCTTTAAGTTCGTCTTCTGTTAATCCGGATTTTGCTATTGGGAAAGCATTTACATTGTTAATAAACAAGAAAAAATAATTCTTGCTTTCTCTTTTCTTGACGATATCCTTATAATAAACCTTTACTGTTCCAACATCTTCACCGTTATTCATTGTTTTGACATTCATAAAGTCTTCATAAAATTCATATATGTTTAAATTTGTACTATTCTTTATTTGTTTAAGTTGTCTTTTTATAACCAAATAAAATACAAGTCCCATACCAAAAGGTATTGAAAACACAAGCAAGTATTCCACATTAGCATTTTCAACCACCGTACCAATTATTATGTATGCCAAAAGTCCAATTATTCCAATAATCATCATAAAAAGGTATGTAGTAAGTGCTGGACGTACTAACTCCTTTTGCATATTTTCGTCTAATTTTGTTTTTATTGTTATCATAAATTTAAACCTCAAAATAATTCTAACATATTTTCATAAAATTTGTAAATTATTTGAATGCAAAATCAAAAAAATGATGAATAAGACTTTTGGTTATACATGCAAAAGTAGTGTAAGGAAAATTTTTATTTCTTTACATTAATTAAAAAATCGCTGAATAGCCCCATAAATTAAGGGTTTCAGCGATTTTTTATTTTCAAAAACATATTTCTATGATAAAATATCTCAAAAGGAGAAACAATGTTAGGTGCTATAATTGGTGATTTGGCTGGCTCAATTTATGAGTACGACCAAATAAAGAATCATAAAGAAATTAATGTGGGAAATATTATTGAAGAAAATGCGTTTTATAGTGATGACACGATTCTTACAGTTGCTATTGCAGACGCAATTCTTAGCCATTCTAATTATGAAGACAAATTAAAAGAATACACGCTTAAGTATGAAAACTACAAGCCTTCATTCGCCCCATATTTCAAGACCACTTTCTCACCAAACTTTATAAAATGGGCAAAAGATGAAACCTCGGGCTCAAGTTCCGGAAATGGTGCAATGATGAGAGTTTCCCCTATTGGCTACTTATTTAACAGCGAAGAAGAAGTTATAGAAAACGCCTACTTAGCCACCGCCTCTTCTCACAACTCAGAAAGTGCAATCAGATGTGCCACAACCATTGCTTTAATGATATTCTATGCAAGAAACGGAATAAGCAAGGACGAAATAAAAGACCGACTCAATTTAAACATAACAAAGCCACAAGTATCTAAATTTAATTGTACTTGTGATGACACAATTGATTTATGCCTATATTCCATATTCAACTCCAATTCGTTTGAAGATAGTATCAAACTTGCGATTTCGTTTGGCGGTGACACCGACACCAATGCTTGCATTGTGGGAAGCGTTGCGGAAGCATTTTACGGAATTGACGAAGAATTAAGACAATCCGCAAAAGAAAAACTTCCTTCCGAATTTAACCACGTAATTGATGGATTTTATAAATCCCTAGACCAACCTGAAAATATAAAATAAAAACTAGCATAAGGCTTTAGCCAAAAATTATTTCTCTAATCATTAAAATTGCATAAGAATTATGAATTATTATGATATAATCTCAGGAAAACGGAGGTACAACTTATGAAAACAATTACAGTAAAAGGAATGGGAAAAGTTTCTGTTAAACCAGATTTGATCGTTATCTCAATGAATCTTGAAACAAAAGATAAAGATTATGAGCAAACTATGAATTTAGCATCTGAAAAGATAAATATACTAAGTAAAGCACTTCAAGATGTTGGCTTTAAAAAGGACGACATAAAAACCTGCAACTTCAATATTCGTACAAATTACGAAAGTGAGAGAGATGAAAAAGGAATTTATAAAAGCGTATTCAAAGGATACATTTGCAATCACACCCTAAAGGTGGAATTTGCTTTCGATACAAAACAACTTGGCTTAGTTATATCTGCAATTTCAATGTGTGAAGCAATGCCTGAGTTTTCAATTTCATTTACAGTGAAAGACCCAACCCAAATCAGCAAGGAACTATTAGAATCGGCATCTAACAACGCTCTAGAGAAAGCCACAATCTTAAGCCAAGCATCGAATGTGAAACTTGGAGATTTAATCTCAATTGACTATAACTGGGGCGAGATAAATGTTTATTCAAACACTGAATACAAGATGGAAAGAACTCTAATGCGGGCAAAAGTTTGTGCATCTGACATAGATATTCAACCAGACGATATCTGCGTCAACGACACAGCCACACTTGTTTGGGAAATTCTTTAAGTACAAAAGAGCAATTTTGCTCTTTTTTTACAACCCTATAAGAGTTATCACTTGCACCGCACCACCCTATTTTATTTGCAAAAAACACTATAAAATGATATTATACCAAAAATAAATATTCTTTTAAACTTAAAAAGGAAAGAGAACTCTATGGATATTTGGGATAAATTATATGAAGTAGCACAAAAAGAATATCACCCGGAAGAGGTTTCACCATTCATTGATGCACACCATGTCGTATGTGCTATTGAAGCCGAAAATGGAGAAATTTATACGGGCTTTTGTATAGAAGGTGCAAGTGGAGTGATTGCTTTATGCGCAGAAAGAGTTGCCGCTTTAAATATGTATATTCAAAGTGGCCAAACAGTTGTTAAAAGGTTACTTGCCTGTAGAAACACACCACCTAAAGAGAATGGAGGTATGCCCTGTGGCGCATGTAGAGAATTTTTTATGCAATTAAATGTTAAGAATAAAGATATGGAGATAATCACTGATTTTGAAAGCAGAAGAACGGTCACGTTAGATGAAATATTTCCTAATTGGTGGGGCTGGCGGAAATTAAATAAAAAGTAAAGCATACATTAGAGAATATTAATTATAAAAATCACAAATAAAATTTTGTTATAAAAAGTAAACCTGCTAAAATAATTAACAGTCAATCTCATATTGTAAAACAAAATTCAGAAGTTTTTAAATAAAAAGGAGAAAAAATGGGGTATTATTTAAAACCAAAAGACATTGAAAAAATCGAAAAACATTATGACAAATTCTTTACGGAACTAGGAGCAAAACCAAGCGACATTGTGATGCATGAATCTGTTATGGGAGATTTACATATAGATATAGAACATTATCTTCCAACAGAGAAATTTCCTTACAATATTATAGCAACAGTGGGAATGAGTGCTTACAAAATGAAGGATGCACCATACCCAAACGTGGAACTTGTAATGTTTTTGCCAAAAGATTGGAAATTTGATATGAAATCAATCCATGATGATAATTGGTACTGGCCAATTAAGGCATTAAAAACCGTTGCAAGAATGCCACAAGAATACGATTCTTTTATTTCATATGGTCACACAATTTCCGATGAAGATTTCGCTCCATATGCAGACTGTACTAAAATGTGTTGTGGACTTGTAACTTTCCCAACATGGATTGATTACAAATTCTTCACATTAAAATATGGTTTATTTCCAAGGAAAAAAGTTAATTTCTTATGCTTAAATGTAATCACAAAAGAAGAATTTGACAAACTTCAAGAGATGGGTGCTGAAGCATTTATAGATAAATATTTAACAGATAAAGACGGAAATGAAGATTTAGTTGTTAGAAACGAAAGATAAAATACTTTAAAGGTAAATCAGATTATGATTATTCGTCAGTTAGAATCTAAAGATGCAAAGGCATTTTCAGAATTAATCGTGGATATGTATTCCCATTTAGATAATTTAGAATGGTTTACACCTATGCCATACGATATAGACAATGTGATTGGAATGATTGAAAATCCGAGATTTCACATTATTGGAGCATTTATTGAAAATAAGTTAGTTGGAGTTAGTTCTTTAGATTATAAATGTGGAAAATTGATTGGGAAAATATCATTTCCAAATGAATGTAACACTAATAAATTAGTTGAAATAGGATTTAATCTAGTTCATTCTGAATATCGCGGGAATAAGATTATGCAACAACTTATAGATATTTTACTTGATAAAATTAAAAATGATGGATTTGAATGGGTTTTTACGAAAGTTCATAAAGATAATATTGCCAGTTTTAAATCATGTTTAAACAAAGGGTTCACTGTTTGGTGCGACTATTCAAAATCAGTTAAAAAAGAAGAATTTATTTTCTTATCTAATCAACCATTTTTCAGTTTAATAGGTAAATCAAATGCGAAAATCACTCTAAACAAATTTAAAGATTATAATGAAATAATTGTTGACTATAAAATTCTGGTACAAAAATTATAAAAAACAGTTCTTATTTGAACTGTTTTTTTTATAATTTTAAAACTCACACCAAATTATGCTAATTTCTAATTTGCAATCATCATGATAGTAAGCACAGCGCTTGGTGCACCTGACGCAGTTATCGTTCTGCTTCCACCAACATTTGCAACTAGAGTTATAATATCATTTTTATTCAAAGTGGTCACAAAGGTCGCGCCTGTATTAGTACTTGCCGTTAATGGTCTTTTGGATACCGTAACCAAAACCCCATTCACATGTACTCCTATATAGTCTCCAGTGGATGCTTGCAAAGAATTATTTATTGCGAACGATATTAGAAATGTGCCAGCAATTGGTGTTGTTATGCTGTTGTTTTTTACAATCAATCCCTTATTTAATTCCACTTCTCCAAAAATTAATGATGAACCATTTGTTGTTATTTGCTGTAAAGGATTATAAATAGTGGCATTAAAGTTTGGGGTTAATCCTGGTGGCCCCGCAGGACCGGTTTCACCAGGCTCACCCTTATCTCCTTTTGGACCTGTTGCACCAACAGTCCCTTGTTCGCCAGTTTCTCCTTTTTCGCCCTTCTCTCCTTTTTCGCCTTTCTCTCCCTTTGGAATATAAAAAGTTAGGTGGTGAATATTTCTATCAAAATCGTCCTGAACTTCAGCAGGTTCGTTTGGCTCAATTGTTTCCGTGCCATCAATCGTTATAACTTCACTTATGCCAATTTCTCCGGGAAGGCCCCTTGGCCCCTGCTCTCCCTTTTCGCCTTTCTCACCTTTTGGAATGGAAAAATCAAAATAATGAACCCCCTCTAGAATTCTTTCCTGCACATTTGCGTTTTCGCCCGCATCTAGAGTCTTTGTTTCACCCACTGATATAGTTTCAGGGACACCATCGTAGCCCTTTGGAATAAAGAAATCTAAATGAGTGGTGTTCCCGTCATGAAACGAACTAACATATGCCTCATGATCTGCCGGAACAGTTGTAGTTGAACGAACAACTATATTTTCTCCGCTAGGGCCTGTTGCACCTGTTGGGCCTATCGGACCGGTTGCACCTGTTGGGCCGATTGGTCCCATTGGACCTTGCGGACCAGTAATACCCACGATTTTAGAAGATTTTTTTTCATAATCTGAACATATAATAGAGTTTAAACAATTGATTGGATATTTGCATCTTTTTTCCATAAATTCTCCTACTTATACATATACAATTATTATATAAAAATTCTTGGATTTTTGTTAAAGAACTTCACGGGCTCGTTGGCAAGTCGTTATTTATCCATTTAATAAAAAAGAGTTATATTTATGAGTTTAGCATCGTTTTTTTTCTTTCAATAATTACGATGGTGAATCTCGTTGTATAACTCTTTTTGTTTTATTATTAAAAATATCTTTACCTTTTATCTTTCAACTTTTGTATCATAAACGCCAACACTATAAGCAAAAGTGTGTATGCCAAAATGTATATAATATGTGGATAAATTGCACCAGCACCTAGAGTTTGAATATCTGCTCCAATCATAACAGTATGAGAGAATGGTAGCCAATTTAGAAAGTTTGCAAAGCCTTCAGATAATGCCGAGATTGGCATAAATATTCCACCAAATATTCCCACCACAGATATAAATATAGAAGAAATTGGCCCAGTTTGCTTTTCGTTATTACAAATAATTCCAATCAAAACTCCTAAGCAAATATAGAGAAGTGCTGAAGGAATTAAATAAATTATACTTAAAATAAAGTTTACATTAAACGGGAACTTAAATATTAATGCGATTACGAAAAATAGCAAAGTTTGGCACAACGCTAAAGGTAATGAAGAACACACAAAACTTAAGTAATAAGAAAATTTATTCATAGGCGCAATGTTTAAGCGTTTTATAAAAGACGTGTTTTTATCGCCAGCAATTTGAAGAGCAACAAACATACATATAAATGTATAACCAAAAACACAAATTCCGCTGGCGTAACTCTCAATTCGAAAATTATCTGGAACTTGTTCCATATTTAAAAATATTGCTTGCATTAGTATTAGCATCACAACTGGAAATATTAAACAAAATACTATGCTTAAAGGGTCTCTCAACATCTCTTTTAAGTTGCGATTAGTTAAAGCCATCAATTTATTCATTATTCTTCCTCCGTTAGATTAATAAATGCCTGTTCAAGAGTCTTTGAATTTGTGGCTTTCTTTATCTCATCACTCGTTCCCTCAACCTTGATTTTTCCCTTACTCATAATTGCAATCTTATCTGCCAAAAACTCCACTTCTTCTAAATAATGAGTTGTTAGCAATATAGTCATTCTTTTCTTCAACTTTTCCACAATGTCCCATAAAAGTTTGCGTGCTTTAACGTCTAAGCCCAAAGTTGGCTCATCTAGAAAAAGAATTTTAGGCTCTGTTATTATCGCCAATGCAATACTCAATCTTCGCATTTGTCCGCCACTTAAACGTTTGCATAAAACATCCGCTTTCTCTGTTAAACCAAATTCATTTATTATCTCCATTACTCTTTTTTCTTTATTTTCAATGTTATATAACGTGGCAATTAAATTTAAGTTTTCCTTAACTGTTAAGTTTTTAGCAACAGCACTTTCTTGCGGTGATATATTAATTATCTCTCGAATTTTCTCCTTATCTTTATTCAAATCTAACCCCATAACATTCGCAGTTCCGCTCGTTGGAACTAAAGATGTGGAAAGCATACTCAAAAGCGTGGTTTTTCCAGCACCATTCAAGCCAAGAATGGCTGTACATTCGCCTTCTTTAATATTTAAATTCACATTGTCCACAGCCCTTAACTTGCCAAAATCTTTAGTTAAACTTTTAATTTCAATCATTTTTCATCTCCACCCTTTGCTTTATATATTGCTTCAGCGAATTTCAAATAATCTTCATACTTTCCAATGGCAATGCCCTTCTCAATATCTCCAAAAAGAATTAATGTATCTCCAACATTAATATTAAAAACATCTCTTGCTTCCTTTGGAATAACAATCTGTCCTTTATCGCTAACTTTTGTTGTCCAGATATATTTGCCCGTTTCGTTTTTCATATTCTCTCCTTATTAGTCTTACTTTTCTTACTTATCTTACTTATTATAACGCATATTATAATTTTTAGCAAACATTTTTAATTGCTTATTAAATTAAAAAAAGGACATCGTTAAATGCCCTTAATTTTTATTTACTTTGTGTAATCATCATTTAAAGTTTTTACTAATCTATCTGCCCCAGCCTTATCTCTTGATTTCTCTATTGCAGAACTAATGGCCGCTGCTCCAAATAACAATCCCGCTGCTCCACCAGCACAAGTTGTTGCAAATCCTAATGCATCATTTTCTTTTTCAAGTTCATTCACTTCTGTTCTAACATTTTTTGTAGCAAAAACATCAATTGCAGATTTAGCAAAATCATGACCATATAGATAATCTACATCATTTCTAAATTCTTCATATGTAATCTTTTTTCCAGCAACTGCCTCTGCAGATTCCATAACTCTTTCACTAACTATCTTGTTATATTCAGGATTGTTTTCTCTAAAATATGTCATAACATCATTTTTCATTTGCTCGTTCTCACTTATTTTAGCAATTCCCAAACCTGCACCTGCAGCGCAAACCAAGCCGGCTGTTACACAAGCAATAATTGCTCTCTTTCCTTTAACTTTATCCACCTTATTTTTTTTATTTTTTAATGTTCCCATCTGTTTAACCTTCCTTTTATTTTATGAAACATATTCTAACATATATTAAAACCCACTTTCAATACTTTTTAAAAATTTTTTAAAAAACTTTTAAATTTTTCTTGACAGTTGAATACATGTTCAACTATAATAAGAACAGTTGAATGCTTGTTCAACTGTCATCATAAAATATTATAGGTATTAAACTATATGAAATTGGTTTAAAGTATGATAACAGAATTTAAAGAGAATAATAAAAAGGAGAAAAATGAAAAAAACAGAAATCTATTGCGATTGCGATGTGATCCATAAAGATAAAGTGGAGAAAGCAAAATCTCTAATGTTAGATGACGACAAATTAATATTAATTAGCGATTTTTATAAAGCGTTATCTGATAGTACAAGAATTAAAATTATAAACTTGCTTGAAAAGAGCGAACTTTGCGTTTGCGATATTTCAGCAATATTGAATATGACAAAATCTGCAGTTTCGCATCAGTTAAAAAATCTAAGGGAATTAAATCTGGTTAAATCTAAAAAGGTTGGTAAGGAAGTTTGGTACACCCTTTCAGACGAGCATGTTAGCGAAGTGTTTGAAATCAGCCTAGAGCATATTTTGGAGAAAGATTATGAAAAAGACATTTAAAATAAATGGATTAGATTGCCCTAACTGCGCTAAGATATTAGAGACAAAAATAAAAGGACTTAAATCTGTGGATTCCTGCGAAATAGACTTTTTAAAATCCACACTTTCTCTTGATTGTAAAAATCCTGATGCCACAATTAGCGAAGTTATATTGCTTGCAAAGAAAGTTGAACCTGAAGTAGAGATCATGGTTGAACAAAAAGAGAAGAAAAAAGGAAAAGGCTTACTTTTTGACATAATCATGCTTGCTATTGGCTTATGCATAGGACTTATAGACATATTAATTCCAATGCCTGCATGGCTAGGCTGGGTTTTATTTATATTAAGTGCAGGATTTATGGGTTATAAAACATTCTATAAAGCCTATCAATTATTATTAAAGAAAACTATAAATGAAAACTTTTTAGTAACAGTTTCTGTCATAGGAGCAGGATTAGTTGGCGAAAAGATGGATGCTTTAATGGTTATCTTCCTATATTCTATAGGTAAGATTTTAGAAGGTTTGGCATTAGATAAATCTAGAAAATCTATTGAAGAATTAACTAACTTAAAGCCTGAAAAAGTTACAAGACTTAATGGTGAAGATGAAGAAATCGTAACTCCAAATGATATTAAGTTAAACGATATAATTATTGTTAGACCCGGAGAAAAAGTGGCAATTGATGGTGTGGTTATTGAAGGAACTGCAAGCATAGATGTTCAAAGTTTAACAGGTGAAAGTTTGCCACAAACTGTGAAGAAAGGAATGGAAATTCTATCAGGTTCAATTGTTTTAGATAGCGTTATAAAGATTAAAGCCACAAGTATTTATGAAAATAGTACAGTTCATAAAATCTTAGATTTAATAGAAAACGCAAGCGATAAAAAGTCTAAAACAGAAACTGTTATTTCAAAAATATCGAAGTGGTACACGCTAGGAGTTGTGGCGTTGGCATTTGTGGTTTGGGGCATTGTTTGGGCAATTACAAAAGATATTAACACAGCAATCTATAGAGGATTAATTTTCTTGGTTGTTTCCTGCCCTTGTGCATTCGCAATCTCTGTTCCACTTGCATACTTCTCTGGAATTGGCAACGCATCAAAGAAAGGAATTCTTATTAAAGGTTCGAATTATCTAGATGCAACTGCCTCTCTTTCCACTATTGCCTTCGATAAAACCGGAACTATCACCACTGGTGAATTTAAGATAACAGAAATTCATAATCTATCTGAAGATAAATCAAATGAAGAAATAATTTATCTTTCAGCACTTGGCGAACAATATTCACTTCACCCTATTGCAAAGGCCATTGTGAAAGCAAATGTTAAAAAGATAAAACATATAAAAGATATAAAAGAAGAAAGCGGAAAAGGTGTTTATTATGAATATGAAGGCAACTCATATTTTATTGGAAGAAAGAACACTAAAAACGAATCCACTTCTGTTGAACTTTATGAAAATGATATAAAGATTGCAGAAATCTTGCTTGAAGACGAAATAAAGGAAACAGCAAAAACTGCTTGCTTAGAACTAAAAAATATGAATATTAAAACAATCATGCTTTCTGGCGATAACGACAAAATCGTTCAAAGAGTGGCAGAAACTGTGGGAATTGACAAGGCTTACTCAAAGTGTTTACCACAAGATAAATTCAACTACATTGAAAAAGAAAAAGCAAATTCTAAAATTGGTTATGTTGGCGATGGAATAAACGATGCTCCAGCCCTAACCCTTTCAGATGTTGGCTTTAGCATGGGATTAAACGGAAGCAGTGCTAGCATTGAAGCAAGCGATATAGTGCTTGCAAACGACAATCCATTAAAGATAGTGGAAGCAATTAAGATTTCTAAATTCACAAAGAAAATTGTATGGCAAAACATAATCCTTTCCGCTGGCATTAAGATAATTTTCTTAACACTTGGTGCTTTAGGAATTACTGGCATGCTTAGTGCGGTTATAGCCGATGTTGGCATTACACTTGTGGCTATTCTAAACTCTCTTAGAGCCTTAAAATACGATATTAAAAAGTAATAAATTTACCCAATATAAATAAAAACGAGCCTTAACCCCCTTGTTTAAATGCTCGTTTTAAAAAAGAAAAATCTCTCAAATTAAATTGAGAGATTTTTTATTATCTTTCCATTCCTTCATTATAAGTTTCGTTTGGATTTTCTTTTAAATAATCTTCAATAGCATCTTTTCCAATACCACCGAAAATGACAGTGTCTTTTTTGATTTCTTTTCCATCTATATCCAATAATTTACTTGAACCATCTTCAGGGATAACCAAAGTTTTATCACCAAACATAACCGTGTTTGTGCCTGTTTTATCATCGTAAACAATGCCTTTAACTTCACCGTCCAGTGATTCATAAATAACTTTACCATTATAATCTCTTAAATCATACGAGCCATCAGCCCAAATTCTTGCCCAATAATCTTCATAATGAACATCTGTTATAACCGCACCAGTTTTTTCGTCTTTTTGTTGAATAACTGCTGTAACGTTTTGACCTTTTAAGTCGTCAAAATTAAAGTCGTAGCCCTGTGTATTTGAAGTTTCTTCAGGTGCTTTAGTTTCTTCTGAAGTAGAAGTTTCATAAGGTCTGGAGGTTTCTTCCGGAGTAGTTGTTTCAGACATTGTTGTGTCTGAAGTAACAGGGTCACTTGGCTTATCTTTTTCTTTATCCCTATTTGCTGCAATAAATACACCCGCCCCTATTGCAGCAGCAAGCACGCCTACAACTAGTGGACCCCACTTAAACTTGTTTTTATCATCATCCTTCTCTGGAATTACTACTGGGTCAACCACAACAATATCTCCGCCTTTAACAGGAACTAACTTTCCACCTTTTTCAACAGGAACTAACTTTCCACCTTTTTCAACAGAAACTAACTTTCCACCTTTCTTTTTTAGGTATTTAAGCATTTCATTCATTAGACCTTCGTTTTCAGAACTTTCTTTAAGTTCTTTTCTTTTTATTGAAGTTTGATTTGTGTTTTCGCCATCAAATGAAATCACTTTTCCATCTGTAAACAACATTATATATGGAGAATTTTTATCTTTCTTATCTTCGGCAAAACTTTCACAACTTATTTCAATAGACTCTCTTGATTCGCCCGGCATTAATGGTTGTTCTTTTTTAATATCATAAACCTTTTCATGAACACCATTTGGTCTTGTAAATTCAACGAAAGGTCTTCCATTTTCATCTCTTCCTTCATAAGCATAAGAACCATCTTCATAACGATATAGATTATAAACGCGTTCACCAATCTTAACCATTTCGCTTGAAATAAGTTTGGATTTAGGTGCTTTACCTAATTGAATTTCTCCGCTTCTAAGCATTTCAATATATTCTTTTATCATATTTATTTTTTCATTATTTATTGCCATATTTTTTCACCTCTTTTATTTATCTTTCATTTCCAAATTCTATTGAGTCTTCATTAACTGTAACTGTTAAATCCTTGTCAGATTCATTAGGATTCGCATCTTCACCAACAGTATAACTTTGAGATGGTTCATTAGGATTCGCATCACCAACTGTGTAATAAATTTCATCGTCCGTTGGGTTGCTTTCGTCACCTACTACGTAATCAAAACTCTTGTTATCGTTATTATCTCCAACATAATTTCCTTGGTTTTCTTCACTAGGCATTACGATATTTCCATCATCAACCCTGAAAGTTCCACCACTTACACCGTCAGAGTTGTTATTTCCATTAACTACGTTTTCTTGATTGTTTCCGCCAGCAGGAGTTACATCATTGCCATCATTAACTATATATGTTCCATCACTCGCACCGCCACTAACAACCTGCGATTTAGAATTTCCGTCAGCAGGAGTTACCACATTGCCTTTATCAACCCTATATGTTCCACCTGTGCTTCCAGAATCTCTTGCTCCTTGGTTTGTTGGGCCCTGATTATTTGAGCCATTGGAATTTTGCTTTCCACCAACTTGCGTAACCTTATTTCCTTCGTCCACTCTAAATGTATTATCATTATTATTTGAATTTATGTTAGAACCTTTAAATTCGCCATCAACAATAACACCATCTTCATTAACAATCACGTTGATTGTGTTTTTATTATCTTCCTTACCATCTTTTCCAACAGGAATTAAGCAGGCATCATCACCCTTATACATTACAACTTTATATTTTTGACCTTCAAGCGTTGTGTACTTCGTTGTAACAGGATTTGCACAACTAGTTAGTGCACCCAAAGAAAGCACAGTGGCGATTGCCAATGCTCCTGCCTTCTTATAGACATTACTATCTTTTAATGTTGCTAAAACTTTACTCGCATTCTCCTTAGCCTTCTGGCTAAGTTTTTTTCCTTTTTCATAAACATATTTTTCAAGATCTTCAAAAAACCCCATTTTTCTCCCCTTATCCTTTCAAATTTTTTGTCCATTCTTTTTAGTTTATAGATTATAACATATTTTTCAAATAAAATCAATAGTATAATATCATAATTATTTATGTGCAAATTCTAATGATTTTTATATAAAATAAAGAAAAAACCTGCTTAAATTTTAAGCAGGTTTTATTTTAATCAGCACATAAAGTTTCTAAGAAATTATATAAATCAATTGTATAACCTTGTACACTCAATCTATAATTTGAAACCAATTTCTTTAAAGAAGTTGTAGGTTCATTTGTTTCTTCAAGATAAATTGTGATACTTCCAAAATCTTTTGAATCAGTGATTTCCATAATCATTCTTGAATATTTAACTGTTGCTTTAGTTTCATCTTCAACGTCTTTAAGTTTATATTCAGTTCCGTTTACCTTCAAAGTTTTCATTGCTTCATCTAAATCAACTGCACCATAAGTGTAATCAAAAATAAGATAATAATTATTAGCATTTGAAGTTAAGATATTTTCGATTGTTTCAGAACCAGTTGAACTTTTATGAGTAACTGTTGGGTCATTTCCATAATAACCCAAGAAAAGGGCTGATAAAATCTTTTCATTATAGCCGTTAGCATTCTTTTCTAAGATATTATCAATAATTGTTTTTTGTTCTTCATTTGACATATCTAAGCCATAAACTTTATCGCCACCATGCCAAACTTCAACTCTTTTCAAATCGTCTTTCTCAATTGGATTATAGAAAGAACTTGGAACGATTGCTAAAACGATTACTGCTATTAAGATAACCGCTAGCACACCTGTAATTACATAACCTAATGTTTTTTTCATAATATTTCCTTTTAGCCTTTAATCTAACTACTATAGATTAACCCAAATAATAAATTTTGTCAATTGATTTTAACTTAAAACATTTGCAAAAATATGAATATATGGCTATAAAAAACCATTTTATATTTTTCTTCAACCCTTTTAATACTTTTCCCTTAATCTTTAAAATTATTTAGCATTAAAAACGTTATTCTTTATCAGTTTTCTCTTTCTTTGAATCTATATCAGATTTCTTTTTACTTGCAGGTTTTTTAGCCTTAGTTTTAGCCCCTTCTTTCTCTTTTGAAACAGGCTTTTTTCTAGGCTTGCTTTCCTTTTTAGGCTCTGCAACTTCTTCTTTAACCTTCTCTTCAGGCTTATTTTCTTTTTCTTCTTTCTTTCCAAAGATTTTCTCACCGCTTTCTTTTAGCAACTTTTCATTTGCTTCTTTCAAAATTGCAGTTTCTTTCTTTATCATTTCAAATTCGCTATCAGATATAACCCCTGCTTTTTTAAACGCTGCCGCAGTTTGCTCTTTTAATTCCTGCATTTTTTCTTCATGCATTAATCTTGTTTCCAACTGCTTATATTCGTCTCTCTCTTTTCTTTGCTCCATCTTTTCAGTTAGTTGCCTTGCAACTTCCTTATAATCTTTGCCTTCCAAGATTGCGTTTACTTCATCTTCATAAATGGTTTCTTTTTCCATTAAAAGATTTGCCATATTATCTAAGATTGCTCTTTTTTCAGTTAGAATTTGTTTTGCTTTTTTATAGTTATCGTCTAAGATTTTCTTAACTTCTTCATCAATAATACTTGCAGTTTTTTCACTATAATTATTATGAACTTGATAATCTCTTCCAATAAACACTTCTTCGCCTTTGCCAAAGTTTTGGAACCCAAGTTTTTCGCTCATGCCCCATTCTGTAACCATCTTCTTGGCAATTTCAGTGGCTCTTTGAATATCTGAACTAGCACCTGCAGTAATATCTCCAAACACCAATTCTTCCGCCATTCTTCCGCCCATAGTCATACAAATCTTACTATTCAACTTAGAGAATGTATAATGATTTTCATCATCTGCAGGTCTTGTGGAAGTGTAACCACCAGCCATTCCCCTTGGAATGATTGAAACCTCATGAACTGCATCACCAGTATCTAAAGTTTTTGCAATAATTGCGTGACCTGCTTCATGATAAGCAGTTAATTTTTTATCTTTTTCAGTAATGATTCTACTCTTCTTTTGAGGTCCCATCAAAACCTTATTAATGCCTTCAGTTATATCTTCCATATTAATCGTTGCATGATTTCTTCTGGCAGCCATGATTGCTGCTTCGTTTAGGAAGTTTTCAATATCAGCACCTGTAAATCCGCTAGTTAACCTTGCCAAAGACTTGAAGTCCACGTCTTTTTCAATAGGTTTATTTTTTGCATGTATTTTAATAATTCCTTCTCTACCTTTAACATCTGGAGGATTTACATAAATTTGTCTATCAAATCTGCCTGGTCTTAACAATGCAGGGTCAAGAACGTCTGCCCTATTTGTTGCCGCCAAAACTATAATTCCTTCGTTACTCTCAAAACCGTCCATTTCAACAAGTAACTGGTTTAAAGTTTGTTCTCTTTCATCATTTCCGCCACCAAGACCAGCACCACGTTGTCTACCAACAGCATCAATTTCATCTATAAACACAATGCAAGGTGCGTTTTTCTTAGCAGTATCAAATAAATCTCTAACACGACTAGCACCAACACCAACATAAAGTTCAACGAAATCTGAACCCGAGATACTAAAGAATGGAACATTACTTTCACCAGCCACAGCCTTTGCAAGCAATGTTTTACCAGTACCCGGAGGGCCAACTAACAACGCTCCCTTAGGAATTCTAGCACCAAGTTCTTTAAACTTTGCAGGATTCTTTAAAAACTCAACTAATTCTGCAGTTTCTTCTTTTTCTTCGTCCGCACCAGCAATATCATCAAACTTAATCTTGCTTTTCTCAACCATTCTAGCCTTACTTCTGCTAAATGAGTTTGCTCCACCTTTGCCCGAGAACATTCTAATGATAAAGAATGCAACTATAATCAAGATAAGAATAGATAAATAAGGATAAACTTTATTTATAAAACTTTCACCAGCATTGGCTTCGTAATATGATTCAATTCCAGCCTTCGTAGTTCCGTTACTATCTTTAAAGATATCAGATAAAGAAGTGTAGGAAGTGTAACTAAAATGGTAATCTGCATACTTAGGAAATCTTTCCTTTTGCTTATCTGTTAGTTTGCTATCAATGGTGATGATATAACCAGTACCATTAATAACATAAACTTCTTTAACCTTACCCTCGTCCACAAGTTTTTCAACAGTCACTTCAGTACCAGATCCCGCCAAGGCGATATATTCTCCGCCATCACCTTTATTATAAACATAAAACATTAATCCTATAAAAACGACCAAGATTAGAAAAATCGAGAATATAGATTTCCAAGAAACGCCGTTATTTTTCTTTTTATTGTCCAATTTAAAACTCCTTTTATAAAGCAATTTCTCCAAACCCAAACAAGGCCGGCAATTTTACTCTAGACCTAATTTTAACATAAATTCCAACCTTTGTAAACAAAAAAAATATTAACTTTTTCGTTATTAGCAACTTTATATTTTATTTTAGTGCAATTATTAACTAATTATTAACCAATTTTAAATTTATATCTCAAAGTTTGCTCACATATTTGCTTTTAACACTAAATTATTATACAATTAATAAAATAATATTATTCTTGGAGAGGATATGGATAGAATTGTGGTGATTACAGGTGGTTCAAGCGGAATAGGCTTAGAAACCAAGAAAAAGTTTTTAGAAGCAGGAGATAAAGTTATAACTATTGCCTTAGATAACATTTCGGATAACGGAATGGAATACTCTTGCGATGTTTCAGATGAAAAGGCTGTGGAAAAAGTATTTGAAGATATTGGAAAACGCTTTGGAAGAATAGACGTTTTAGTTAATGGCGCAGGTTTTGGAATGAGTAGTATTTGCGAATTAACAACTCCCGAACAGGCTCATAAAATCTTTGACGTGAATTTCTTTGGTCTATGGCTTTGCACAAAAAATGCCCTTCCATATATTCAGAAAGGCGGAAAAATTATAAATATAAGTTCGGCAATGGCAATATTTCCCGTGGCTTATAGAAGTTTTTACGGAGCATCAAAAAGTGCTGTTAGTGCCTTAACATTCTCTCAAAGAATGGAATTAAAAGCACTTGGAATAGATATGTGTGCTGTTTGCCCGGGAGATATAAAAACAAACTTCACTGCAAATAGAGTGAAAGACTTCACAACCAACGAAAGATATGGCTCAAAAATGAAAGAAGTTACACACAAATTGGATAAAAAAGAGGATAAAAGAATGAGCCCAAACGTGGTTGGCAAAGCGATATTTAAAATTGCAAACAAAAAGAAAACTAAGCCATTTTATATTATTGGAGGAAAATATAAATTCTTAAACTTTTTAAAACATATTGTTCCATTTTCTTGGCTACTTTGGGGTTGCGAAAAATTTACTGCCAAATAAAGTTATTAAAATGCTAAAAACACTTTTAACAAGGTGTTTTTTTTATATGTTTTTTAAAAATTGCATTCTATCATAAATATCTTTTCTAAAAATTTGCGGAGCATTATTCGCCAACTTTATATCCATACTAAAAATCTTTCCGTCTTTAATTCCAACTGCATATTTAGCATTTCCAAGCAATATCAACTTAACCGCTTCCACGCCAAATTCTTTAGCGAGTCTTCTATCATACATGCTAGGATTTCCACCACGTTGAATATATCCTAAAACTTGAGATCTTGCTTCAATCTTGAATGTTTTCTCAATTTCTTTTTTAACATCTTCCACTGAATATTTAACGCCTTCGCTTATAACCACAATCGGACTCTTCACTCCAATCTCCAAAGCACCTTTCACTTCTTGAACAAGACCTTTAATTCCTTTCCCAAGTTCTTTACAATCAAAAGCATCAGCATTGGAAATAAACGCAGTGTGCAAAGCGATTTCTCCACAATCTCTTCCCATTGCCTGGATAACCATTGCTCTATCTGTGGCAGACGCAGTTTGCCTAACATTTTCCACTGCTTCAACAGCATTTTTTATTGCTGTATCAAACCCAAGCGAACTATTGGAATAGAACGTGTCGTTATCAATACTTGCTGGAATTCCAACCACATTAAAGCCTTTTTCTGCAAGTTCCTGCACTCCCCTAAGCGATCCATTTCCGCCCAAAACAATCAAACCATCAATCTTATTTTTCTTCATATTCTTAATTGCTTTGTTCACGCCCGAACTCTTTTTAAATTCTTCGCATCGGCTAGTTTTTAAGATTGTTCCGCCCAAAAATCCTATATGCTCAACCATATCGTTTGTTAGTTTAATGTAGTCATTATCTAACAAGCCCTGATATCCATGCATCACACCCAAAACTTCCAAATTGTGCAAGTTTCCAGCATTAACGATTGCTTTAATGCAAGCATTCATTCCTTGACTATCACCACCACTTGTTAAAACTGCAATTCTTTTTACCATTTTTTCACCTACCTTATAACAATATCACTTTCATCAAGCAATGCAAGCAACTCTGTTTTAATTAATCCATCAACACTAACCATTCTTGGCATCTTAAACGCCTTACCGGAGTTTGTACATTTCACAATCACTGGGCATCTCCCCGGATAAGCAGATAGAATATCTAAAACGTCCTTATACATACCCTCATCAGTTGTATCAAAACGAAGATATAAAGTTCTAATATCTTTTTTCTCTTCCACAGGTTTTGCTTCTGTTTCATTTTGCCACAACTCAATTGAATCACCAATAATTATTGGTCGCTCGCCCACTCTAACACTTATTTTACCCTTTATACTTACTAAGTTATCCACCACCAACTTTGGCTTCTCTTTCGCATAAATTGTTGGGAACAACATAACATCATAAGTGCCATACAAATCTTCCATAACTATGATTGCCATTTCTTTATTGCCCTGCTTCGTTAAAACCTTCTTTATCTCAGTTATAATTCCGCCTGCTGTAACTTGCATTCCATCAGTTATACCTTCATACTGAACATCTTCAGTTTCATCATCGGGATTTTCATAATCTTGTTCTTCCACATCTAACATATCCGAACTAAAAGAATATGATTTCATTTTATCAACGTATTTACTTAGTGGGTGACCAGAGATATAAACTCCAACCACTTCTTTTTCGCTCTTCAACTTAACCGCATCATCAAACTCAGGAATATCAGGAATATCTACATGCACGCTTTCTTCTTGGCTTAACATTCCAAACATATTCACTTGTCCGCTAGCACTATTCTTTCTATCAGTTGAAATCATAGCCACGATATTTGGATAGATTTGCATTAGTTGCGACCTTTTCAAGCCAAAACAATCAAACGCACCGCTTAAAATCATACTTTCCAAGCATCTTTTGTTCAAAGCCTGACTATTCATTCTCTTAATAAAATCTTGCAAGTTTTTATATTCGCCATTCTTTTCTCTTTCAGCGATTATTTCATCAACCATGCCCACACCAACATTTTTCAACGCCGCCAAACCAAATCTAATTTTTTTATCTTTAACGCTAAAATAAGTTTTACTTTTATTTATATCTGGTGGCAAAACTTCAATCTTTTCGGATTTTGCATACGTAACATAGTTTTTAATTTCATCTGATGAAGTTATTCTATTATTCAACACACTGGTTAAAAATTCAGGCTCATAATAACATTTTAAGTATGCTGTTTGATAAGTTATCAAACTATATGCTGCAGCATGAGATTTATTGAACGCATACGAAGCAAAACTTTCCATCTGCGACCAAATATTACTTGCCACATCTTCCGGCACACCCCTTTTAACCGCACCTTCAATTGCAGGCTTGCCATTTTCTGCAGGTTTTCCAAATAAGAAAACTTGTTTTTCCGCACGCATGGCATCAACCTTTTTCTTACCCATCATTCTTCGAACCATGTCCGCCTGACCAAGCGTATAGCCAGCCATATCTTGCACGATTCTCATAACCTGCTCTTGATAAACTATACAACCATAAGTAACCTTCAAGATTGGCTCTAAGATTGGGTGGTCATAAGTAATATCTTCAGGGTTATGTTTATTATGAACATATCTAGGAATACTATCCATTGGTCCTGGTCTATAAAGCGAAACTCCCGCCACGATATCTTCTATGCAGGTTGGCTGAAGTTCTTTCATAAACTTCTGGAATCCGCCACTTTCTATTTGGAAAATAGCCTTTGTGTTTCCTGTGGAAATCATCTTAAACACGTTTGGATCATCATAATTGCTCTTGTGGAAATCTATCTCAATTCCATAGTTTTCCTTAACATATTGCAAACATTTTGAAATATCATTTAAGTTTCTAAGACCTAGGAAGTCCATTTTCAAATGCCCTAGTCTTTCAATATCTGTCATGGAATATTGCGTTGTTAAATCATCACCATTTCGGCTTAATGGCATCCAATTTTCAAGCGTATCAAATCCGATAACAACACCACAAGCATGAGTGGAACACTGCCTTGGCATTCCTTCCAGTTTCATTGCGATATCCACAACTCTTCGAACGTCTTCACTATTTGCATACAATTCTTTTAGTTCAGGAACTGAATAATCCACGCCAAAGTCTTTATCGCCTTCCTTTGCCTGGTAGAAACCAAATGCCTTTTTTATAACATCATGGTGCTTAGCAGGAATATTGGGAATGTTTTTTGTAACCCTATCCATCTCTGAGTATGGAACGCCCAAAACTCTTCCAACGTCCTTTATCGCATTTTTTGCCGCCATTGTTCCAAATGTTACAATCTTAACAACTTTATCGTCACCATATTTATTTCGCACATAATCTATAACGTCTTGCCTTCTATCATCGGCAAAGTCAACGTCAAAATCGGGTGCAGTTACTCTTTCAGTATGCAAAAATCTTTCAAAAAGCAGGTCAAATTTTAATGGGTCTATATCTGTGATTCCAATAGCATATGCAACCACACTTCCTGCGCCACTTCCTCTTCCTGGCCCAACTGGAACACCCATCTCTTTTGCTGCATTTATATAATCCCAAACTGTTAAGAAATATTGAACGAAACCTTGTTTTACAATAACCGCAAGTTCGCTATCTACTCTTTTTCTAATCTCTTCAGTAACAGTGCCATATCTTCGAATTAATCCCTTTTCAATAAGTTTTCTGAAATAAGATTCCAAATCCTCACCATCTGGTGCTTTATATGGCGGAAAGTGATATATGTTTTTATCTATTTCTGTAAATTCATAATTACATTTATCTGCAATCTCAAGCGTTGTTTCCAAAGCATCTAGATCGTTTGGAAAAACTTTTGCCATTTCATCATAAGTTTTAAAATAGAATTCGTTTGAACCAAACTTCAATCTATCTGGATCATTTATAGTTTTACCCATCTGAACGCACATTAAAACATCTTGCACTTCCGCATCATCTTTGTTTATATAATGCACATCGTTTGTGGCAACCGTTTTGATGCCATACTTTTTAGCCAACTCTCTTAAATGCGGATTAACTTCCTTTTGTTCCGCTAAGCCATGGTCCTGAAGTTCGATATAATAATCTTCTCCAAACAAATCTTTAAACCATCTAACAAGCCTATCTGCTTCATCATATTCTCGCTTTAAGATTGCTTGCTGTAAATCTCCAGCCAAGCACGCACTTAAACAAACCAAACCCTTAGCATGAGTTTCCAATGCTTTATAATCAATTCTTGGCTTATAATAAAATCCATCACGGAAAGCAATCGTATTTAATTTACATAAATTTAAGTAGCCTTCTTTATCTTTAGCAAGCAAAATTAAATGAGCATTCTTGCTTTTGCCTTGCTTAACTGTTAAATCATCAGCAACATAAAATTCACAACCCAAAATTGGCTTAATCCCCGCTTTTTTACATGCGTCATAAAAAGGAATAACGCCATACATATTTCCATGGTCTGTGATTGCAATCGCCGGCATATCATAACTCTTAGCCACTTTAACCACTTTTTCAATTCTTGCCGCACCATCTAGCAAACTATATTCTGTGTGTAAATGTAAGTGAACAAAATTTCCCATGAAAATTCTCCTATGTTGTTTTTTAAATACATTTCTATTATAACACAACATGGTATGGAGTTGGCAAGTTTTATTCTAAAATTTTCTAAAATTTACTGATAATTCTTACTTAAATCAAATCGTTAAAAATTTTTTCAAACTTTTTTTTCAAAAAAGTATTGACAGGTTATTCACCTTGTGCTAACATACCCTAATTTAGATTTAAGGGGGAAGAAAAAATGACTAAAAAAGATTTAGAAATGAAAGTTTTAAAAGAATATTTTATGGGAAACGTTTCACCTGAAGTTTTGGACTCTTATGATAAACTTAACAACCCAGAATATAGAAAAGAACTTGAGAAAGAACAAAAAAGAAGCGAAGTGGAACTATATAAGAAACAAGTTATTAAAGAAATAACTTTCACTCCTATGATTGATACTGCACTAGATAGAGTTAGCACAGATCTACTTACAAGAGAAGCAAAACATGTAATGTATCAACTTGCTGAAAATAAAGTTCCTGAAGGAAGCGAAAATTCCGCTCAACATTATATTTTATCCAGATTAGAAAGACTTGAAGAAGCAGATAGAATTGAAGAAGAAAATTCTAAAGATAACGACGGAAGGGATATGTAAAAAGAAGGTTTTCACCTTCTTTTTACTTTAAATACATTTTGAATAAAAACAAAATACATAATAAATTTTAAATATGCATTTTTTTCTTAAATTCATTCACAATTGAAGAGTAGCCAAATATAAATGAACCTAAAATTGAAACTATAGAATAAATAATTGACACCCAATAAAGAACTCTACAATCCGTTTGATTTATTCCTAAAATTATAGAACCCGCCACAAAGAATATTACATAAAATACAATGCATGTTATTATACTAATATATCTTTTTCCGCCAATCATAGAGAACAAATTCAAAGTTAGAATCGTGGTTATTGCGATTGATGGGCAAACATAACTAAGCATCCAACGTGGGCTAACTGCAGAAATTCGTTCGCAAGCAAACAATATGGCAAAAATCATCACCAACTGAAAAAGTATTTTTTCAAAGAACGACCTTTTGCTTAGTATTGTATGAGCCACCAGAATCCAAACATATAGTATAGATAAGTCCACAATCAAAGACCATCTGGTTTGAGGGTCAGCCAAGATATTAATAACAGTACAAATAATCGCAACGCAAATGCTCATAAATCCAAACAACTTAACCGTAAAAGCCATTCGTTTGCCCGATTTTTCATTAACAGTTCTTTCTTTAAACTTATTTATATTGCATTCACCTTCAAGTTCGCTATAACAAAGCGGACAATAATCGGCTGAAGTTTCTACGTTTACATTACATTTCTCACAATGTTTCAAATTCTCTTCTCCCAATAATTACTAATAATTTTAATGTTCATTCCTAAATCACTGAAGTGTTTGAAAAATAATCTTTCAAGTTCGGTTTCTTTAAAAAATCTTGCAAAACATACATTTATATGGTCTAGATATCCCACCACTGAAACGTTGGTTTTTGTTTTTGCTCCAACATCTAATATAAAATATATATCTTCCACATATTCTTTCATGCTTTTGGGGATATCAACGCTTCCTAGGTTAGATAAATTACAAGTGTGCAAGCAATCCCCAAGCCTTGAATAACTTAATCTGATTGCCAAATCTTTTATAAACAATGGCATAATTCTTAAGAAGAAATTCTTTTCAATTTTAACATTATCACTAACCAACTTTTTCATGTTCTCTTCTGTTAGTTTGTCTTTCATCTGTTTTTTACAACTATTTAAAATTTCTTCAAAAGACACTTCAATATTAAAATCATGATTTAATCTAATATAACCCAAAAAGTTTCTAAGTGTTTCTCCACCAAAAACTTTTCGCATATTCACAGGGATAAACACCACCACATTTTTATTGTTTTTTTTCAAACTAATGCTTTGTTTTTTATTTTGAATAAACGCCTGATAAATACTATAAATTAAAACTGCTGTTAGATAGCAAGTGATTGTTACGTTATATTTCTTTGTAACTTCCTTTAACTCGTCAACCTTAATAGAACCTATTATAACACCTTGTCCATCATATTCAAACGGAGTACCTGAAGTTCGGAATGCTTTTTTATCTTTTGGTAACTTAACATTTTTATCTGTTGATGAAACGAGAACGGACGTGTCTTCCGTTTCAGAATTTAGAGCAGGTGCTTCTAAATTTTTAATAATACCTTCTCTTTTCACTGGTTTTCCAAGCAATAACAAATATTCAAAAACTAAGGCTTTTAAAAATTCTATTCCACCGTTGCCATCGGTGATAGCATGAAAAAAAGTTATAGTTATCTTTTTTTCAAATGCAGATACTTTAAACAAATAATTATTATTTTCTTTTTCATCAAAGGTTTCTAAAAAATTTGCATTTTCTTCCGTTAATTTAAAAGGCTTTGTATTTTCTTCCAAATAGTACCAAAACATTCCTCTTTTCAATCTAACGCAAAAAGAAGGAAAGCGTTTTAAAACTTCATTCACCGCCTGCTCTAAGATTTCTTTATTAACTTCTTCCTTTAAAACTGCACTTAAGAAAAATGTGTTTTTTCTTCCATCACTAGTTGTGGCTGGAAATATCTTACTTGAATTATCTAAAGAGTACCATTTTTTACCCTGTTTCATTGTCGCTCCAAATTATATAATGTGAACTATTTTTAAATATATTATAACCAATGTTTAAAAATTTTCCAAACCGCTTTTCAATTAGTTTGAAATTTGTTATAATAAATTTGATAAAAATAGGAAAAATTATGAAGAATTTAGAAGTTTTAGCACCTTGCGGTGATTTAGAGAATTTTGAAACCGCAATAAATAATGGCGCAGATGCAGTTTATCTTGGATTATCTCAATTCAACGCACGAATGAAAGCAAACAATTTTAATAATGATAATTTTAGGAGCATTATAAAAAAGGCTCACCTTTTTAATACGAAAGTTTATTTAACTGTAAACACAATTATCAAGAATAACGAATTAAGCGATTTGAAAAACTTAATCCTTTTTGCACTTAATCAGAAAGTTGATGCCTTCATTGTTCAAGATTTAGCAGTGGCAAAAATCATTCATGAGTTGTGCCCTTCTGCTCATATTCATGCAAGCACCCAACTTGGAGTTCATAATCTAAAAGGTGCAAAGGTTTTAGAAAAGTTAGGATTTAAAAGAGTGGTGCTTTCAAGAGAAGCAAAACTTAAGGACATCAAAGAAATTGCCGAAAACACAAATCTTGAAATTGAATACTTTGTTCATGGTGCATTATGCGTGGCGTTTAGCGGAAACTGTTATTTCTCCAGTTTGAAATTTGGAGAGAGTGGAAATAGGGGCAGATGCTTACAACTTTGCAGGCTTCCATATTCAGCGTTTATAAACAACAAAAATATTCAAGATGGCTACCTTTTATCTCCCCACGATTTATGTTTGATTAAAAATCTAAAATCGTTAATTGATGCTGGCGTTACAAGTTTTAAAATTGAAGGCAGACTAAAACGCCCAGCATATGTGGCACAAACAATTCAATCCTATAAAACTACTCTTAGTTATGTTATAAAAAATAAAGATATTAAAAACATAGATGCTGAAATATTAAATTTAAGAAAAGTTTTTTCAAGGGGCGATTTTAATTTTAACGCATATTTACCTAACGAAACTCCAAATGAAATAATAAACAAAAACGCAAACAATCATATTGGAATTAAGATTGGCAAAGTATTATCTGTTAAACCATTTAAAGATTTAAAAGAAGTTCAGATTAAATCAGAAAAGCATTTGGCATTAAGTGATGGATTAAAGTTTTTGGACGGGAATAAAGAGATTGGAAGCATGGGAATTGGAAATGTAAACCAAGTTTCTGACAATATCTATATGGTTTACACCAAAAACCCTGTAAAACCTAATAATGACGTTTATCTAACGTTAGATAAAGAACAAGATGATAATCTATTAAATAATAAAAGAAAATTAGACCTAGAATGCATTATATCTGCAATGATTAATAAACCATTAACCATAACATTAAAATATGGAGATACTGTCACAAAGTATAAGCCTAATTACATTTGCCCTGAAGCAATCAATAAGAAAACTACCTGCGAAGAAATCAAAACACAAATTGAAAAAACTTCAGATACCGTATTTATAATCAAAAAATTAAAGATATCTGAAAACGGAGTTTTTATTCCGAAATCTATCTTAAACGAATTAAGACGTACTTCACTTGAAAAGATGAGTGATGCAATTATTGATTTCTATGAAAGCAAAATGAGTTATACTTTAAAAGACATTAAAGATAAAGATTTCGATTATTCCCCTATGGAGTTTATCGAAAATAGAAGCATAGTTATATTCGAAAATTTGAATGAACTAAAAGAAATACTAAAGTTTGCAAATTTATCAAACACAATTTTTGCTTACTCCTTTTCATCGTTTAATTCTGCAAATATATGTTTGAAAGAAATTGAAAAACTAGTTCCAGCAGATTCTCTTGCACTTAATTTACCCATCATTGCAAATTATTACGATTTACAAATTATTGATAATATTTTATCAAATTTCAAGGATTTGATATTGATAGCAAACAATGTTTATGCTTTAGATTATATCAATCATGGATTTAAAGTAATCGGCGGAACAGGATTAAACATCGCAAACGACCTTTCAGCAAATGTTTTAAAACAAATGGGAGTTATTAATATAATTCAATCTGTGGAATTAAATCAGGAGAATTTTCTACAAGCCAACAATTATTGCTATAGTTTTGGATATTTCACTCTTATGACTTTTGCACATTGTCCACATAAAACCATAAACGAAAACACTTGCGATAATTGTTCATTTAACTCAAACTTAGAATATGGCGACCCAAAGAACAGATATAAAATCAGGCGTTATCAAGTTGCAAACTGCTATTTTGAGTTATTAAATTCATATGTTATAAATATTGTTGGAAAAACAAACAAAAATATTGTTGCGGATCTTAGAAATATTGATAAGAAATATTATAAAAATGTTTTAGAAAATATAGAAGGAAATTCATTTTCAAAAATATTAGATAACGAAAATTTTGGAATGTTATTAAAGGAATTAAAGTAAAATGGAAAAATGTAAAAACTTTCAAATGTGTGGTGGTTGCAATTATTTAAATATTGATTATCCCACACAACTAAAAATTAAACAAGAATTTATTCAGAATTGCTTAACAAATGAAAATATAAACTTTAAAGTGGAAGAGACTGAAGGAATGTTTTATCCATATAAATATAGAAATAAAATTCATCTTGCAGTAAGCGAAAATAAAGGAACTACAAGCCTTGGATTTTTTGAAGAAGGTTCAAACAAACCTGTTAAAATACAGAAATGCATTCTATTTGATTTATGGGCGGAGCAACTTATAAATATTACAAATGAATTTATCAAAGATTTCAAGATTATGGGCTACAACAAAGAAAAGCGTAGCGGAACAGTTAGATATGTTGTGGCAAGAAAATTAAAAGATTCTATATCAGTTTGTATCGTTGCCACATCTCAGAATTTTGCAGGCAAGGATTGGTTTTATAAAAAGTTGGTTGAAACTTTTAAAAATGTTTCGTTCTTTCTTAATATAAATAGGAGAACTGATAACGCTGTGTTTGATGATAACAAATTTATATTTAAAGGCGGAATGAAAAAGATAAAAGGCAAAATGCTTGGAGTGGAATTTGAACTCTCACCAAACTCCTTTTATCAAACAAATGAAAAAATCGCTTCCAAAATGTATGAGAAAGCAATTGAATTATTAAACATTTCCAAAGCCGATACTATATATGATTTATATAGTGGAATTGGAATTACAAGCATTTTATTTGCTAAGCATTGTGAAAAAGTTTACAGCATAGAATATTCTAAGAATGCCACTCTTAACGCAATCTCTAATGCAAAATTAAATGGTATTAAAGATAAGATAGAGATAAGTACAGGAATGTGCAAAGATATTCTTCCAAATCTGCCAAAAGTATCTAACTCATTGCTATTCTTAGACCCAGCAAGAAGCGGTGCAGAACCAGAAACGTTAAAAGAAGTTATCAAGTTATTGCCAAAAACTATAGTTTATATGTCATGTAATGCCGAAAGTATGGCAGGAGATATAAAAATTTTACTCGATTCCAAAAAATATAAACTCAACTATATTCAAGGCTTTGATATGTTCCCACAAACAAAACATGTGGAAGTATTAGCCAAATTAGTACGCATATAATAAAAATCCACCAGTAAAACTGGTGGTTTTTCATTTTAGGGTAAAACCCTATGTTACTAGCATAGCGTAAACGCTTACTCCTTGTCTGCCACTTGCGAAGCGAACCGCTATTTTTTAAATGGATCTAACAATTCTGTTATCGTCATTTGTTCCGTTAATTTATCTTCTTTCAGTTGGTTCGCTATATATTCCTTTATTCTTTCCGTATTCTTTCCAACCGTATCTACATAATATCCACGACACCAAAATGTCCTATCTCTATATTTATATTTCATATTCGCATATTTTTGATATATTAACAAACTGCTCTTCCCTTTTAAGTACCCTATGAATCCGCTCACGCTCTCTTTGGGAGGTATTTTCACCAACATATGTATATGATCTGGGCAAACTTCAGCCTCTATTATTTCAACTTTTTTCCATTCACACAACTGCCTTAGAATTGCTCCTATTTCTCTTCTCTTTTGACCATAAAAAACCATTCTCCTATATTTGGGAGCAAATACTATATGGTACTTGCAATTCCAAGTTGTGTGTGCTAAACTATTCGTGTCATTCATTGACTTTTTTCTCCTTGTGTACTAAATTTTGTTGGCAGACAAAATTTATTTTAACACAAGGAGAATTTTTATTCAACGGCACAAGCCTTCACCGAACCCCCAGACTATCTGGGGGTTTTCTAATACAA
>CAKVHY010000008.1 GCA_934754335.1 uncultured Clostridia bacterium | reverse complement strand
GTTAATCCGGACATTACAACTATATTTAAGCAAAGTGATGTATTGGAGCATGGAACACTCGGATTTATAATGACATTCCAAACAAAAATGGGTGAATTATCACGTATGACGCAATTTAAATATAAATCTCAGCAAAAATCAAAAGAAGGAGTTGATACAGGTTTATTTATTTATCCAACACTTATGGTTGCAGATATTTTGCTTTATAATACTGCGATAGTCCCCGTTGGCAAAGACCAACAGCAACACGTTGAACTTACTCGCAATTTGGCTGAAAGATTTAACAAAAGATATGGCAAAACCTTTGAAATTCCAGATGTATATGTAGCCCCTGTTGGCAATAAAATATTAAATTTACAAAACCCATTAGAAAAAATGAATAAGTCTGACAGCGGTGAAAATAAGGGAACAATATTTCTGATGGACGATATTGAAATTGCAAAAAAGAAAATAATGTCAGCCAAAACAGACAACTTAAATAAAGTTCACTTTGATGAAGATAATCAACCGGGCATTTCAAATCTTATGAGTATAATGAGCAAGATTACAAATGAAAGTTTTGAAAGTATTGAAAAAAGATATAACGGCAAAGGATATGGAGAATTCAAAAAAGAAGTTGCAAATATTGTTGCTGAATTGTTGACAGATATACAAACGAAATATAAACATTATAACAATGAAGAATGTTTGAAAAAAATATTAACAAACGGGGCAAAACATGCTCAAATTGTTGCAAAAGAGACCCTAAAACGCGCAACTATATCACTAGGATTAAATTAAATAAAAAGACATAAGAATTAATTTTTCTTATGTCTTTTTTTGCTAGTTTCAATTATCTTAGCCCTTATAATAGGGTTTATATTTATTTTGCGTAATCAACGCATCTAGTTTCTCTTATTACGTTAACTTTAATTTGTCCTGGGTATTCCATTTCTTTTTCAATTTTATTTGCGATATCCTTTGCTAAGAACAATGCTTGTTCATCGCTTATCTCATTTGGTTTAACTATAATACGAACTTCTCTACCTGCTTGAATTGCAAAACTTGTTTCAACACCTTTAAATCCATTGGCAATTTCTTCCAATTGTTGCAATCTCTTAATGTAATTTTCAAGAGATTCTCTTCTTGCGCCTGGTCTAGAAGAACTAATGGCATCAGCAACTTGAACAAGGATCGCTTCCAAAGATTCAAATTCAACTCCACCATGGTGAGCAGCAATACAATGAATAACTTCCTTACTTTCTTTATATTTTGTTGCCAATTCAACACCAATAGAAATATGTGTTCCTTCGGTCTCGTGATCAATTGCTTTTCCAATATCGTGAAGTAAACCACCACGTCTTGCAATCTTCTCATTCGCTCCAACTTCAGCAGCCAACATGCCAGCCAAATATGAAACTTCTAAAGAATGCTTTAAGCAATTTTGACCATAACTTGTTCTATATTTTAATCTTCCTAAAATTTTAATCAATTCTGGGTGCATACCATGTATTCCTGCGTCAAATACAGCGGCTTCGCCTTCTTCCTTGATTGTTTGTTCAATATCTTTAGTTACTTTCTCAACCATTTCTTCAATTCTGGCCGGATGAATTCTTCCATCTAAGATAAGTTTTTCCAAAGATATTCTTGCAATTTCTCTTCTAACAGGATCGAAACTACTAAGAACTACAGCCTCAGGAGTATCATCAATGATTAGATCAACACCAGTTGCATTTTCCAATGCCCTTATGTTTCTTCCTTCTCTACCAATAATTCTTCCTTTGATTTCTTCATTAGGCAAAGCAACAGAACAAACTGTAACTTCACTAGTATGATCAACTGCAGTTTTTTGAATTGCTAAAGTTAAAATTTCCTTTGCCTTTTTATTTGCTTCTTCTTTAGCATTTTCTTCAATATTTCTAACAATGATGGCAGCATCTTTCTTTGCTTCTTCTTCCATTTTAGAAATTAATTCTTTTTTGGCTTCTTCTTTTGAAAGTTTTGATATTCTTTCTAATTCGCCAGTCATTTTATCAAAAATTTTGCTCTGTTCATCAATTTTCTTTTGAAGTTGATCTTCTTTCAATTTCAATTCATTTCTAGCAACATCCAAACCTTCGCTTTTCTTTTCTAATGCTTCTTCTTTCATATTAATGAAATCTTCTCTCTGCATTATTCTATTTTCTGATTTTTGGATTTCTGCTCTTCTTTCTTTTAATTCCGTATCACATTCGGTTTTTAGTTTGTAAACTTCGTCTTTAGCCTCCAAAATTGCTTCTTTTTTCAAATTTTTGGCTTCTGCCTCTGCTTCTTGAATAATATTTGCAGCCACAACTTTATTATTTTTGTTTTTTCTCTTCTGTAAAAATAACGTTACAAAAATGCTCGCAGGAATAGCAATTATTGCAGTTATTAATGCTACAATTATACTCAAACCAAAACCACTCAATGCTAACAATGACATAATGTTCATCATATACCTCGATTTTAGTTTAAATTATATAAATATTAAAAAATATGAATCTATTTAACAATATTATACTATTTAATTGTATTACATTAATGGCTCTTTGTCAAACAATAATGAAAAAAATATCTAACAATAAAAAATTTGAGAAAAACTTCTCAAATTTTCAACATAAAATTTAAAATTTATTACCATTCCCTGTGATTATAATATCAGCACCTGTATTCAATACATTTTTTAAAACAACATCACCAATCTTTGCTTTTTTGATTTTTATTTTACCTATTTCGTCCAATACTTCAAAAACCATTTCTTTAGGAACTTCGATTGTTGTTTTGCAAGGATAAATATATTCTTTTGTTTTTATCAAACTTGTTACGATTCTTTTAGGTGCTGTCATTTCATCAATTGCATATAATCTTCCCCGTTCACAATTATTTCCAGTGACAACATATTCATTGCCTTTCTTTTCAATCTTTAATGAACAACCTAGCGGACACTTAATACATGTAAAATTCATATCTTCTCCTTATTTTTCATTTGGCGTTATTTTAACAACCAAATCTCCATTTATCTTTGATTTATCAATATCAATTTTTTGCATCTCACCTGGAGTTATAGATAACTTAAATGTTTTTGCAATTATTTCATTGTTACACATAACAACTATATTACTCTTCACATATTTTTTGTCACTTCTAAAATATAAAGCGGAATCACCTTCACCACTGTAAATATAATTTGGAATAACATATCTAACTCCATCACCTGTTGTAACATTGTGTTTTACACCAAATTCAAGTTTTCCCAAAGCATAAAGACCTGCATTTTTTCCAGCAATCTCTGCTTCTTCTGAAACATTATCTACAAGGTCGTGCACATGTAAGACATTTCCACACGCAAAAATGCCTTCTTCTTCAGTTTGTCTATACTCATCAACATAGGTTCCATTAGTGATTCTATTGGTTTTTAATGTTCTTGCAACATTAAATTCCGGAACCAACCCAACCGATAATAAAACACAATCACACTTGATAAATTTTTCAGTTTCTTTTATAACATTAAATTTGTCGTCAACTTTTGCATAATATATTCCCTCAACTTTTTTATCGCCAACAACTTTCGTGATAGTTGTATTCATTAGCAGTGGAATATTAAAATCAATTAAACATTGTTGAATATTTCTGGCAAGACCGCTAGTTTGTGACATTATTTCCATAACCATTTCAACTTTAACGCCTTCGAATACTAATCGTCTAGCCATTATTAATCCAATATCTCCACTACCTAGTATAACAACATTCTTGCCTGGCAATTTTCCATGGAGATTAACCATCTTTTGAACTTGCCCAGCCGTATAAATACCAACAGGTCTTGTTCCTGTAAGATTAATTGAACCTGCAGACTTTTCTCTGCAACCCATTGCCAAAACAATAGCCTTACTGGTTAATGTTTTTTTGCCATTTTCGTTAATAATTTCCACTTTATGTTTTTCAATATTTGTAACAAAGGTGTTATATAAGACATTAACATTTGTGGTTTCAAGTTCTTTAACATATCTATTTGCGTATTCTGGACCAGTTAGTTCTTCTTTAAAATGATGTAACCCAAATCCGTTATGAATACATTGATTTAAAATGCCACCTAGAACATTTTCTTTTTCAATTAATAAAGTTTTTGCACCAAGTTTATCACTTTCTATGGCAGCCGCCATCCCACCTGCTCCGCCACCTATTACAATTACATCATAATCCATTATTTATCTCTACCTATTTCCTTTATATTTCCTAATATAAAATTACTATCTTTTGATTCTTTAACAACTGCTTCCATCGGAATATTTAATGTTCTAGCAATTAAGTTAATTTCATCTATCAAACAAAATCCACCTTGACATCTTCCCATTCCTGCTCTAGTACGTCTTTTTATAGCATCAATCGATGTTGGCTTTAACGGACTATTTAACGCCTGAATAATTTCAGCCTTAGATACTTGTTCACACCTACATATAATCTCTCCATACTTAGGATCTTTTTTAATTAGTTTATTTATTTCCTTTTGAGTTAAACCTTTCGTATGTGTTATAGGCTCTCTTGGTGTCATCTTTCTTTCTATATCATTGAGTCCTAATATATCTTTAGTAACATACTTTGCAATAGCAGGAGCACTACTTAATCCTGGCGAACATATACCTGCAATATTTATAAGATTATTGGCAACCTTACTTCTCTCTATAATAAAGTCTTCTCCAATTACACTTCTTACACCAGCAAAGTTTCTTATATTCTTATTAAACTTAATACCCGGGAATACTTTTAAAGCATTTGCTTTTACTTCTTGTAAACCTTCCTTAGTGGTTGCAGTTGAATAATTGTCTATATCAATAGCATTTGGGCCAATTAGTATATTACCTTCCACAGTTGGAGTTACAACCACACCCTTAGACTTATCTGATGGTAATGGGAATATGGTATATTCAGTTAAGTTTATCTCCGTACTATCTAATAAATAATATTCTCCAACTCTATATTGTATTGGGTACTGTTCTGCATTCAAAATACTAGATACTTCATTAAAGGCATATCCTGTACAATTTATAACCCATTTTGCAGTAATAACTTTGTCGTTAGTTTTTAACATCCAATAATTATTGAAACTGGCAGACTTTAGTTCTTCATTAAATAGTACATCGGCACCATTAATTGCACTCTCCTCGGCTAGAGCAATCGCTAATTCATAAGGAGATATAATCGCTGCAGTTTTTGCAAACAAAGCATAGTTTATATCTTCGCTTAGGTTTGGAACCATTTTACGTAATTTAGATTTGTTTATAATCTGAATCCCTTTAACGCCATTAGTTTTGCCACGCTCAAGCAAATTGTTCAGTTTCTCTAAATCATTTCCAACAACTAAAGCACCTTTTTGCTTGTATGGTACGCTTAATTGCTTACATAACTTCTCCATCATCTGAGAACCTTCAACATTAAAACGAGCCTTCATTGTTCCTGGCTTTGCATCAAATCCAGCATGAACTAAAGCAGTATTGGCTTTTGTTGTACCTATTCCAACGTCATTATACTTCTCTAATAAAACACATTTCTTGTTTAGCCTAGTAAGTTTATTTAAAATTGAACAGCCAATTATACCACCGCCAATTATTGCATAATCATAAATCATATTTAATTCTCCATTTTCCTTAGTGTTTGTAATAATTATATTTTTAATTAATTTGGACATTATTTTTTTATCTTAATAAATAATAAATTTTATTTTAAAAAAAGTCAAACAAAACAAACATTTGAAAATTTGTTTTGAAAAAATATTTTAAAATGTTATGATAAAAGAAAAAGGTTGAAAATATGGAAAAAAGATATATTATTGGTTTAGATGAAGGTACAACAAGTTGTAGATGTGTAGTTTTTGATACAAAACAGAATAAAATAGTGTTTATAAATAAAAAGAGATTTAAACAATATTTTCCTAAACCGGGCTGGGTTGAACACAATGCTAATGAGATCTGGGCTAATATTCAGGCCCTTTTGAATGAGGCAATTGACTCGTTAAAATTGACTAACAAAAACACATATGGAATAGGCATAACAAATCAGCGTGAGAGCGTGGTGGCTTGGGACAAGAGAACTGGCAAGGCAGTTTGTATGAGTATCGTTTGGCAATGCAGACGTACAGCCAACTTCTGTGATGGTATCTCAAAAAGAAATAGGAATATTATTCAGAAAAAAACCGGATTAATTGTAGACGCTTATTTCAGCGCTAGTAAGTTTAAATGGATGCTTGAAAACGAGCCGGAATGTAAAAAACTATTGAGCGAAAACAACTTATGTATTGGAACAATAGATAGTTTCTTGGTATATAATTTAACAAACGGAAAATCTTTTGTTACGGACACCACAAATGTTTCAAGAACGATGCTATATAATATCGATAAGTTGGAATATGACGAATGGTTATTGAAGTTCTTCAACATTCCTAAAGATATTCTTCCTAAGGTTGTAAATAGTAATGAATGCGTTGGTGTTTATAAATATAACAATAATGAATTTAAAATTTGCGGAATAATTGGTGATCAACAATCTTCTCTATTTGGTCAGGCATGCTTTAATCATGGAATGGCTAAATGTACTTATGGTACTGGTTGCTTTATACTATCTAATACTGGAGAAACAAGAATAAATAGTAAGAAAATGCTTTCAACAATTGCATGGACTATAAATGGTAAAACAACATATGCAATGGAAGGAAGCGTATTTAATGCTGGCAGTGCTGTGGATTGGATTGTTGACGACCTTCAACTAGTAAAAACTCCAAAAGAAGTAGACGAGTTGGCTGTTCAACTTAAAAACAATGAAGGCGTTTATTTTGTGCCAGCGTTTACAGGTATTGGTGCTCCCTATTGGAATCAGTATTGCACAGGCTTATTAACTGGTCTTACAAGAGGTTCAGATAGAAGACATATCGCAAGGGCTGTATTAGAAAGCATGGCATATAATATTAACGATATTGCAAATTACATGTATAATCACGGAGTTAAAGTTAGAGAACTAAGAGTTGATGGCGGAGTGGCTAAAAGTGACTTCTTAATGCAATTTCAATCGAATATTTTAAACACTCCTATAATCTTACCTGAAAGCAACGAAGCAACGGTTCTCGGCTGTATTTATATGGCAGGATTAGGTCTAGGAGCATATAAAAATCTAGATGAGATTCAAAAGTGTGTTAAGTACACAAAAACTTATTCCCCTAAAATCTCTGGAGTTGAAAGAAAACTTTTATGTTTAGGATGGCAAAAAGCAGTACAAAAATGTTTGTATAGAGAGGAAGAATAGTATGGAAGAAATGAAATTTAAAGGATATAAAGATTTTAAACTTTATGCAAGATTATATGACATTAAGTCGCCTGTGGCAGTATGTCAAATAATTCATGGCATGCAAGAGCATTCAGCAAGATATGATAACTTCTGTAAGTATTTAAATAAAAATAATATTGCTGTATTTATTACAGATACTCGCGGTCATGGAAGGTCTATTAAAGATAATATGGCAGGCTATTCAGATGGAGATATTTCAAAAGAAAATATTCAAGATCAATTGTTGGTTAGTAAATATTTGAAAGAAAAATATAAAGATATTCCATTAATATTGATTGGTCACTCTTATGGCTCATTCCTTTCTCAAGGCTATATAAATAGCGGAAAAGGATTGGCAGATAAAGTTGTTTTAATAGGAAGTGCGTACACCAAAACTGGCTTAATGAGAATGGGAAAAGTTTTAGCAAATATGGCTAAATTCTTTAAAGGAAGAAAGGCATCGGCAAAGGCTGTGGAAAAAATTGGGTTTGGTGGATATGGAAAACCTTTTGAAGATAACAACTGGCTTACTAGAGATATAAAGATTTGGGAAGAATATAAAAACGATAAATATTGCGGAAATTCCTTCCCTAATGCTTTTTATCAAAGCCTATTCAAGATGATGTTAAAGAATTATAATAATTTAAAAAACGTAGATAAGAATTTGCCGATCTTAATACTAAGCGGAGATAAAGACCCTGTTGGCGGTAACGGAAAACTTGTTAAGGAATTATATAATAAATATAAAAGAGAAGGCTTTAAAAATCTTTATATCAAACTTTATGAAGATTGTAGACATGAAATTTTAAATGAACTAAATAGAGAAGAAGTTTATAACGATATTCTAACATTTATAAAATTAGATATCAAAAATGAATAAGGTATTTGTTTCCGTTTCAATAATCGCATTGCATTTATCTCGACTATCATAAAAAGTATTCTCTGTTGCTACCTTAACGCTATTTAAATCACTGCAATAAGTAAAAACAAACTCGCCTATAATTTCAAATCAATGGGATTTCCACAAGTTATTCAGGTGCTTTTAGGCAATAAAAAACTCACCAATTAATCTTTTCTAACTAACCGGTGAGTCAATATTTTTAATAACTTTATTTATTCTATATCGTTATCATTTGATTTTTCTTCAGGTTCTTGAATATCTAAGCCAAATTTTTTAAGTTGTTTAAATATTTGATTACAACCTGTTGCTGAAAGTCCACTTGCACCACCCACTAAAATTGCAGTCCAAACATTAGTTGCCGGTATTATGCTAGGGCTTGCATAAAAACATAGAATGCCAAATGCAATGCCAAGCACGCAAGAAATAACAGGTATTATTCTAATTAAAGTTTCGTTTTCTTTAGCAATAATCTTTTTATATGCTTCCATTATCGCAAATACTAACGAAACAATTACTGGTACACAAACAATATCTAACATTGTTTTTACCTCCATAAAAGACATTAAAAAGTCGAGCACACACTGCTCGACTTATTTTATTCTGATTAAATTTTTTAAGTTCACTAAATGATCTATAACAAATATCTTACTCAGACTTCTTTGGATCTTTTCTAATAAAATATTTTCTATCTTTCAAAGAATTCGGCAAGTATTGTTGTTCAACATAACCACCATAATCATGGGGATATTTATAGAATTTACTTTGCGGTGTATGGTTTCTTAAATATGGTGGAATATTATCATCTGGATGATTTTTTGCATCATCTTGAGCCATATTCATTGCTGTAACCACCCTATTATCCTTTGGAGATTCACAAACATAAATAATTGCTTGAGTAAGAACTAAGTTTCCTTCAGGCATACCCAAATGATCCAAGGCGTACAATGCCGCAACTGATTGTAGCACTGCATTCGGACTGGACAAACCGCAATCTTCCGCCGCATGGCACAAAGTACGGCGTGCTAGCACCTGCGGTTCGATTCCACCTTCAATTAGCCTATTAGCATAGTACAACGCCGCCGTTGAATCACTTCCCCTTAAACTCTTACAAAAAGCACTAAGTAAATCATAATAAACATCTTCATTAAGGCTTGTTGCCTTTTTTTGCAAGCATTCAGCCACAATTTCTTTTGTGATAATAGTTTCATTATTTTTATTTAAAGGAGTTGTAATTGCACCAATCTCAATAGCGTTTAATGCACTTCGCACGTCGCCACCACACGCAGAAGCAATGTACATTAGAGCATCTTCATCTATTTTTATATTATAAACTTTAAGTCCGTTTTCAGAATTAATGGCTCCGAGTAATACTTCTTTGATATCATTTGCGCCCAATCTTTTAAATTCAAACAAGGAGCATCTTGAAACAATTGCTCTTGTCATACTATAACTTGGATTTTCTGTTGTACAACCAACAAATATTAAATAACCATTTTCAAGTGCGGCTAACAATGAATCGCTTTGAGTTTTACTCCATCTATGGCACTCATCAAGTAATAAATAAGTTTTCTGTCCATATAACTGAAAATCACTTTTGGCTTTTTCAATTACTTCTTTTACATCTGCCACACCACTTGATATTGCATTTAATTTAACAAACTTGGAATTACTTGTGTCAGCAATGATTCTGGCAAGAGTAGTTTTCCCTGTTCCCGGTGGGCCATAAAAAATTACACTTGGAACTCTCTTTGCTTCTATCAATCTTCTAAGCAATTTACCAGCACCTAAAATATGCTTCTGACCAACAAACTCATCTAAACTTTGTGGACGCATTCTTTCAGCCAAAGGTTTTTTGTCGTTATATAAATCTTCAAACAAATTATCCAATTTAGTTATTCTCCTTAGTTAAAAGTCTTTATAATCTTATACATAGATAATAACATTTTTATAAAACTTTTTCAACAATTTAATTTAAATTTTAAAAGAATGAACATTATAATAATCAATCCCACCATAGTTAATTTTTAGGCTAGAACCAGTAAAATCAACATGCATTAATTTTTCATTAATCGTAAATGAATACTTTAAAAAATCATTATTTTTATTTATATTTAATTTATCTTTATTAATTGAAATGCCAAGCAAATTATTTGATAAAACATTATTAAATTCAATTAAATTATTAGACAAATATAATTCTTTTAACATCAAAAACACATTTTCCTTTACCTTGCCAATTGAATTATTACTTATTCTTACCTTCTGAATTTTGTTAATATAATTATTTAAAATTCTAACATTGGTTCTTAAATTTGTTATGAAATAATCTTTTTGATTTATTAGTATATATTTATGGTTTATGTCATTATTATTGTAATTTTTGTTAATAACACATATGTTATTGTCATTTTTTAACATACAAGTGACATCTAAGGCATTATTTCTTCTATATCGTTTTATTATATGATTATTACCAAAATCAATTTGCATAGTACTGGAAACATTAAATATTTTATCTAAATAACCATCATTAAAGCATTCGTTTTTAAACCTAAACATTAATTTACATGAATGAATCGGTTCAACAACAACCTTATCTATTTTATGATAGATTTTTACAACTTCTTTATTATTATCTACAACTCCCAAATAAGAATCCTTACTTATTTTTCTCCAATTTATATGCGAGTACTTATCTTTACAATAATATATTTCTAGATATTTTAAAATCAATTCAACGTTATATTTTGTATAAAAAATTCTTCCAAAATTTTTCTTTTTCAACATATATTTCTTATTGGATTTAAGTACTGGTTTCTTTTTAAATTTATATGTTAGAATAATCAACATCAAGGCTAGAGTTAATAATACCATATTTTAATTATTAGCATTATTTTTATAATAAAACAAAAAAGTAGGCACTAAAACCTACTTAAAAAGTTAGAATAGCCATAAGCCGAGTTTTGTATTAGATGGTTATCTATCTAGAACTATTGTTGCCAATAGTTTCAAGCGGTGTATCGAAACTAGCGAACAGCGTTAAAACGTTTCTTTACCTTGCATTGAGTGGGGTTTACACAACAACATTGTCTCCAATGTGCTAGTGGGCTCTTACCCCCCTTTTCCACCCTTACCTAGAAAATTCTAGGCGGTATATTTCTGTTGCACTTTCCTTAAGGTCACCCTCACCAGATGTTATCTGGCACTCTGTTCTGTAATGCTCGGACTTTCCTCAAGATATAAAATCTCGCAACCATCTGTCTATCTAACATGATTATTATATCATATTATAAAATATAATTCAAGCCTGTTTATGTTAAATAATCTTCTTTTTTGATAACCTTTTTTAATGTTTCTAGAGATTTCTTTTCCAGCCTTGATATGTAACTCCTACTAATTTGCAACTTCTTGGCAACCTCTCTCTGCGTGAGCATAGGTTGATTTTTTAATCCGTATCTCATACACATGATTTCATATTCTCTTTTAGATAAGTGCTTTTGCAATATTTCATCTAAATCTTGCCCTAAAATTAAATTCTCTGTTTCTAATGCAACATCATTATCTTCTTCATAGAGTAAATCGTTTATAGATAAATCATTATCGCCCATATTTGAAACAATTACGTCATCTATTCCAACTGTATTCTTATGCTTCTTATTAACTCTTAAGAGCATTAATATTTCATTTTCAATACATCTTGCCGCATATGTACTAAATTGTGTTCCAAAACCAGGCTTATAAGTATTTATAGCCTTTATTAGCCCTAAACTTCCCACACTTATAAGATCATCGGCCTCATCAGCCTGATTATATTTTTTAACGATATGTGCCACTAATCTTAGATTATGATGTATTAAAATTTCTTTTGCTTTTTCATCTCCATCTAAATATTTTTGCACATAATATTCCTCATCTTTTGACGATAGTGGCTTTGGAAACGAAGTATTATTATTTATATAAGCAGTAAAAAATGTAAGTTTTTGCATAAATGCAACAAAATTCTCAATAATCATATTTGCACCTTCCCATTTATTACAAATACTATATGTTGAATAATGTCGAATTTTGCTTGTACAAAAAAAATTCTTACAAGAACTTTGTAAGAATCATTAATTTATTAAACTTCAACGCCTTCGTCTTTTAATAATTTATAATATTGTTCGAAAACTTGATCAACAATTGCATCGTCATCAACAACGATTAAGCAATCTTCGTCATCAACTTCTTCAATACCAAAAACTAGCGCTTCGTCTTCACCAATGCCTTCAATCCCTGAAACTGGGCGAAGAATTGCATAAATTTTCTCATCGATTGGAATAATTGCAACTTGTTCAAACTCAACGCAATTATTTTTTTCATCATAAAGTTTGATGTTTTCGTCATTGTCCTGATCTAATAAAATCTCTATAGGACTCTTTTCTTTTTCTGCCATATTAAATTTCTCCTTTTTAATTCTGCCTATCTAAATAGTCTTGCAATATGATTGTTGCTGACATTTTATCAATCACTTGTTTTCTTTTAGCCCTAGAGATATCAGCAGAAATTAACAATTTTTCAGCAACCATTGAAGTAAGTCTTTCATCCAAAACTTCAATTGGAATATTAGAAATTTCATTCCTTAAAACTTCTATAAATTCCTTAGTTTTTAATGTTTGACCACTTTCAGAACCATCCATATTTAAAGGCAAGCCCACAACTATTTTACCCACTTTATTATCATTAATAATCTGTTTTAAATGATTTATATCATTTTTTAAACTGGTTCTCTGATAATTTTCATAGCCATTCGCAATAAATTGCGTTAAATCACTAAGCGCAATGCCTATTCTAACAGTGCCATAATCAAGAGCCATAATTCTAAACATTTTTGATTCCATATAGAATAATAGCACAAATTAACAAATTAGTAAAATAAATAAGCAAAAAAAAATAATAGAACTATCAAAATAGTTCTATTATAAAATTTATTTCATTTTTTCAACTTGTTCTTTTAAGGCTTTCTTGCTTTTGTTTACAAATTGTCGCGCCTTTTCTGAGTTTGAAACAACCAAGGCTCCAACAATCACACCAATTGCCATACTTATAATAACACAATCTTTCATTTTACAGACTCCGCCTCCTTTACTTCTAGTTTGCGAAATTTGTAGAAAAATATACATTATTTATTTTTTTTATTATAGTTATCTATAGCACTTTCAATTGCTTCTTTGGCCAATACTGAGCAATGAATCTTATGTGCTGGCAAACCGCCTAAATAATCCAAAATCTCTTGGTTTTCCAATTTCAATGCTTCTTCAACAGTTTTTCCTTTTATCATTTCTGTTGCAACAGAAGATGAAACTATTGCAGCCGCACATCCAAATGTTTGGAATTTTGCATCTTCAATAATACCTTTATCATTTATTTTTAAATAAAGTTTCATTATATCGCCACATGCAGGGTTTCCAACTTGTCCAACAGCGTTAGCATCTTTTATTTCGCCAACATTTTTAGGATTTGTAAATATTTCAACTACTTTTTCGTTATACATTTTTAACTCCTCTTGATTTTTTTGCTTTTAATGGACTCATATCTCTAAGTCTTTTAACAACTGCAGATAGTTTATCTACAACATAATCAACATCGTCTTTAGTAATTTGTGGATTAAATGAAAATCTAATTGCGCCATTAATATCTTCGTAATCTAATCCCATTGCTTTTAAGACATGACTCTTTTCAAGCGAACCTGATGCACATGCTGAGCCCGTTGAAACTGCAATTCCATTCATATCCAAAAGCATAAGAATGCTTTCACCTTCAATGAATCTAAAACTTACATTAACAATATTTTCTGCTTTTTGAGTTGGATGACCATTAATCTTAATGTTAGGAATTTCATACTGAATTTTTTTAATAAAATAATCAGTTACTTCATGAATCTTCTTTTTTGATTCGTTCATATTGGCTTTATTAATTTCCATAGCCTTACCAAAACCAACAATAGCAGGCACATTTGAAGTACCACCTCTTTTATTCATTTCTTGTTCGCCACCAAGCATAAATTTCTTAATAGCAACGCCTTTACGAACATATAAAGCACCAATTCCTTTAGGTCCATTGATTTTATGAGATGACATTGTTAACAAATCAATATACATATCCTTAACATCATAATCGATTGTGCTCATAGCCTGAACAGCATCTGTATGGAACAAAACCCCATAATGATGACAAGTTTCGCCTATTGCCTTAATATTTTGAATAGTACCAACTTCATTGTTAACAGACATAATTGAAACCAAAATAGTATCTTTTCTGATGGCCTTAATTAAATCCACTAAATTGATTAAGCCATATTCATCAACAGGCAAATAAGTAACTTCAAACCCCTCTCTCTCCAAATCTTTACAAGTATCCATAATACTATGGTGCTCAATTGAAGATGTTATGATATGTTTACCTCTTTTTTGATTAGCATAGGCCACGCCTTTAATAGCCCAGTTATTTGCTTCAGTACCACCTGAAGTAAAGAAAATCTCAGTTTTATCGGCATGAATTGCCTTTGCTATAATATCTCTTGCATTATCAACGCCTTTGCCTGCCTCTCTACCAAATGAATGTAAACTATTTGCATTTCCATAAATATTAGTAAAATATGGCAACATTGCGTTTAAAACTTCGCCACTCACCATAGTTGTGGCTGAATTATCTAAATAAACACTTCTCATTAATTTAATCCTTTCTTATTACTTTCTAGCATATCTGATAGGTATATTTTATCTAAAACATTGTTAATTTCTAAATATATTCTATTAAAAATATTCTTACTAGGACAATCTTTAGAATTACAATTACCACCATTACAAGCCGCTAAATAAAGGTTATTTTCCAATGCTCTTAATATTTCTCCAATACTAATCTCATTTGCAGGCCTTGATAATGAATATCCTCCGAGAGAACCCCTTATGGTTTCAACTAAATTTTTCTTTCTTAAAAGTCCTAGAATCTTTTCTAAATAAGGCTCTGGAATTTCAGATTTCATACTTAGTTGTTTTAATGACATCAAATTGTTTTCTTGGGCCAAATAATACATTGCCTTCAACCCATATCTTCCTTTTGTTGATAATTTCATAATACCCTACCAAATTAGTCTGATTTATTTTAGCAAATAAGATACATTATGTCAATGGTTTTTTAATTAATTTTTAATATTTTCTATAAATTATAAACAAAAAAAATGTAAATCTTTAAACGACTTACATTTTTTAAACTTTATTCAACTGGAATAATTTTAATATTATCTATATCTAAACCTGTTTGAGTTTGTACGATTTCAACGATTTGAGCAACTTCTGCCTTAGTTAATTCTTTTGCTTTAACTATTACAGAAACATTGCCATTTGAATAAGATGTTACAACATCTGAAAAGCCTTTTGCTAGAATCATTCTTTCCATTAATGCTTCACTAGTTTGAGCCTTCATCAAAACATCTTTTTGCGCTTCTGCATTTGCTCTTGCTTCTGCAGATGTTGAACTGCTTGCAATTATTGCATCTAAATAAGTTTGTTCTTGTGCTCTTGTACTAACTCTATCTGTTCTATAATTCGTGAAGAAATTTCCAACAACGATGTTATCTGAATTTGCTCCTTTAGCCTCTGCTAAAGCGTAATTGTTTATTAAAATATTTATTGTTCCAGTTAGGACAAGCAATAAGCAAAATCCAACTAATACAAATATTTTCCTTTTCTTTTTAGTTTTTGGTGATACTTCTTTTTTCATAATAATTCTCCTTTTTAACTTTCAAATACTTGAATATTTCCACTTGATATATCTATAAGTGTTTTTATCGCCTGAATTATATTTAGTTTAACACTAATATCTCCCGCACCTTCGGCCACTATAACCACACCCTGAATTTCCGGCAACTGTTCTGTTAAGATTAATGGACTTGAATAACCCGAATTTGTAAGTATGATTGGCTCGGTGACAGTCGTTGTATACGAAGTAGAACTGCTTCCGCTAGTTGTTGTGTTAACTTTTTCATCTGTACTTTCGGCTAGAATCAACTTGGGACTTTCGCTTAAATAAACCATCGCAGTAACTTGTCCAACTCCTTTTATCTTACTTATTAAATTTTCCAACTTCTTTTCCAAACTAGCGGAGTACTCTAAAGTGGTTTGATATCTATAATTTATATCTCCATTAGTACTTTTGGTCTTGGGATTAGTTGTGAAATTTAAGCAAAATATAAGAACTATACTAAAACATATTATTAACACTAGTAGTTTTATTCCTTTTGATTTATCAAATTTTAATTTCTCAAAAAGATTTTTACATTTTTCTACAAGGTTCTCTTTGCTTCCGTTTTCTGCTGGCGACCTGGATTTGTTTTCAATTGTACTAGCCACCAACGCTCCCACTTCCAAGTTTTGGTTTTCACTATTCATAAAATCTAACCTCCATACTTTTTCCAAATTCATTATCAATGATTTCTTTAATCTTTTCATTTATATTTATATTTTTAATTTCATTAGTTAGAACCAATTTCGACTTATCAATTTGTATTTCTAGAATGTTAAAATTAAGATCCGTCAAAGATGGCAGAATTGTGACATTTATCCCCTTAAATCCTTCATTTTCTAATCTATTTTTCAATCTCTCAGAAAAGTGAACAGCCAAATTCTGATTATATTTAATTAAAAACTCTTCATCTTGCTCTAAATTTGTATTTGAACTTAATTCAATATTTTTTATTCCGTTTCTTACAAGGTTTTGTAATGGCGACACTAAGATAAAAAGAATAAAAATAGAGAATACACTTTTAATAAACTTATTAATGCTCCCACTAGGTGCAACAATATCTATCATTACACCTAGAAAAGCAAGTCCAACAAGACTTAATATCCAACTCATAATTTACCCTCAGACGACATTCGCTGTTACCATAATCAAAGACATAACCAATAAATACATAAATGATACAGCAATTAATATTACAACTGGAATCAACAGAATTTTTGAGCATTGATTAATAAAATTGCTGGTCTTATTATCTCCAATTGTTTCTAAGATGGCCGACAGAAACTGTAAAGAGAATTTTAACAATACAATTTCAATGATAGGAGTTATTACAGTCAAAGCAATTATTACAAGTCCTGCAACGCCAATTGCATTCTTGATTAAAACAGAACTTAGAACTATAAAATCTAATCCATCGCTTAAATATCCGCCAATTATTGGAACATAACTTTTAATTGCAAATTTTGTTGCGCTAACACTAATTCCATCATACTTACCTGCTGTTATTCCTTGAAATGTTAAGAATGCACTAAAAAACGTGAAAATAAATCCAATTGACCATTTGAAAACACTAAAAATTAAATCGATAAACTTGTTTAATTTTATTGAATCTGTTAAATTTCCAACGATAATTAAGATGAAACTTAGAATAAATAACGGGTATATAAATTTGGAAAAAATAGTTATTATTCCGCCACTAAGTGCGACTATTAAAGGCTTATAAATTCCAACACTGCTTATTCCGCCGACCGCAGTTAATAAAGTTAGCATAATCGGCAAAATTACATCAATTTGATTCTTAATCGCAGTTAATGTGTCGCCACTCACCGTTATAACATTTTTAAAGATAAAGGCGAGCATTGTAATGATTACACCATATGTGACGAAATTCACCACGTTATCTAGGCCTTCATTCTCCTTATTCTTGAGCGTACTCACAAACCTTGTTAAGATTGATATTGCAAGAATTGAAAAGACTAATGGCAGATATTTCAGAACACTGTTTAATATCTTCCCTATTACAAACTCAAAAAAAGAACCATAATCTAGAAAATATTCACCATTTATAATTTGTTCTAGTTTTTCTCTAAAGTTGCCGGCGCCAAATATATTTGCATCTAATTTTAGTTCGGTTATGATATCATCAATTTGAGAGAAATCTAGTTCATTTAACTGATTAAAAACATTTGAAGAAAGGCTATTTTCAGCATTTTGGGTGGTTTCTGAAACACTGAATATGTTTATTTTAAAGCAAGTTAATGCAACTAAACAAACTGTAATAATTAGCAATGATAGTAAAAATTTCTTTGAACATTTTTTTGTTCCACAATAGTTAAATCTTCTCATTGTAGTAACTCCAAAATAATATCAAATAAATTAGTTATAATCGGAATAGCGAGCAATAATATTATAATTTTTCCACCCAACAAAACTTTATCTGCAATAGATGTGTTTCCACTATCTTTACAAACATCTGCTGTAAACTCTACCAGATAACCAACTCCAACTATTTTAATTATTACTGTAAACAATTGAGAATTAACGCCTGTTTTGGTAACAATTTGATTAAATGAAGTTATTACAGAAGTAAAAGAAGATAGCACATATAACAACAAGATAATACTTCCTATTATCAGTGCAAGCAAAGACAATTCTGGCTTAACTTGTTTCAGAATTACTACTATAATACATATTAAAATGGCAATTCCTATAAATTTGCCTATCTCCAAAATATTTCTCCTAATAAAGCGAAAATAACGATTTAACCGTTTCAAATAGTTGACTGACCATATTAACAACCATAAATAAGACTATTACAACACCGCTCAACGTAACTAATGTTGCTATCTCATCCTTTCCTGCATACTTCAGAACTTGATTTGTAACTGCAGTTAAAATGCCAATGGCAGCAATTTTAAAAATTATATCAATTCCCATATCATTTTCCTTTACGCCAGCATAATTCCTAGTAGCATACCAACTACTATAAAAAGTTTAAAACTTACCACTCCTTTCTTCTGTTCATCTTCCTTACTTTTTTTGAAGTTTTGCTCAAATAATTCTCTATATTTATTCAAATTTTGGACTTCACCATCAAGATCTTTTTTACCTAATGAATTTATAAAATTTTGAATAGATACAACTTCATTTTTTTTAAACAATTTTGAATTATATTTTTCTTTATCTAAGTAAGAACTCAATATTTTTTTCATCTCCTGGTTATAGGAATCCAAGTTTTTCTCTATTATTTTCTTAAAATTATTTTTATTGAATTTAATTTCCAATAAGCATGTGTCACAAAAGTTAACCAAATAACCATAAGTTTTGCGTTTAGAACTATAATTTAAATAGATTACAAATCCTAAAAGTGACGATGAAAGAATTATCAATATAATTAAAAACAACTTCATATTAACACCCAATACAATTTAAATTAGAATCGAAAATTCCTTCAATCGTTCCAATGCCATTACTCTTACCAAGAACTAAAAATCTTTCAAAAAAACCTTTTTCCAACACTTCATTAAACTTAAGTTTTAACCGAAGGTCGTTTATAGAACTTGCGTGAATAGTAGCAATCACTTTAACTCCACTAGAGATTGCATTCTCAATGGCATCTAAATCGCTATAAAGATTTATCTCATCGGTTATTATCACATCAGGCTTTAGACTTCTAACGCCATTTTCAAAAGCGTATTTTTTCTTTGAATTACAGATTATGTCAACGTTGTTTAGTCCTAAAGATGTAAAGCCTTCACTTATTCCTGTAATTTCATATCTTTCATCAACAATAAGAATATTTAAATCTTTGTTCCTTAAAATTAATTGTTTTGCAAAATCACGAATGAAGGTTGTTTTACCAAGACCCGCTGGCGATAAAATTAATGTATTATATGGAATGCCATTTTTTGTGATAAAAGGATAAGCGTTTAAAGAACAATTTTTTACTTCATGCGGAATTCTGATATTTAAGGAAGTGATATTTTTAACAGTTTTTATGTTACCGTTAATAACAACAACTTCTCCTGCGACCCCAATTCTGATTCCACCACGAACAGATATGTAACCATTAACAATTTGATCATTGATAGAATGAATTGATTGGTTGCTTGCTTCACTTAAAACATTTTCAATAACCGCCTTAGTGCAAACTAATCCTTCTTCAATAGTATTGGTTAATCCAAATTTATTCAGATAAAAATTATAAGATTGAATGCTAATAATTATAGGAGAATTCAATCTTAAACGAATTTCATTAATTTTTTCAAAATTAAGTTTTTTTAATCCTTCTTGAATCTCCCCTTTAAACAACTCTATCAACATTTATTTTTCACCGCCTAAATTAAGATCTATGATATAAAATATTTTTTAATTTAAGATTTTAAAATACAAATAAAAAAACACTTGCTAAAATTTAACAAGTGTTCTACTTTTATTGATATTTTTTTACATTTATTCTAAATTTTCATATATTTCTTTCATTTTTAAGGCATCTACAGCCATAGTTTCTCTAGACTCACATATCACAACTGGGGACAAGTTGTATTCTTTCAAAACTTTTGCTAATGGTTCGAAAAAAGGACCATAAGTATTATCTTCAAAAGTTAAATGTTTTATTTCACCTTTAGCACCATATTCAATATGACTAAAATGAATGTGAATCATATTTGTTTTTGCTGGACCAAGTCTTTCTAAACATAAATCTATAATCTTTCTATAATCATTTTCTGTTTTTAATGAACCACCAGTTAATGCATTTATATGTCCGAAATCAAAAGTTGGAATAAAATGATCATAAAGCCTGCAAAATTCAATAATTTCTTCATAAGTACCAATCTGCGCCTGCTTTCCCATGGTCTCTAAACAAATATAAATATCGTTCATCTCATTATCTATTAAACTAATGGCTAAGTCTTTTAATCTTTCTTTTGTTAATACAAGTGCTTCTTCCCTTGTAAACTTTCCACAAGAAGCCGGATGAACAACTAATCTTTTACCACCAAGCAATCTTAGTTTTTCAATACTTCTGAAAATATAATCTTTGTTTTTTAATGCTTGCTCATCAGAAACACATGCAAAATTAATAAAATAAGGTGCGTGCGCAGAGATTTCTATTCCGTTCTTTTTGGCTTCTTTGCCTATTCTTTCAGCAGTTTCATCTTTCAATAAAATACCTTTACCAAAAGAATATTCATAAGCGTTTAGCCCCATTCCCTTGAGCCACTGTGGAGCCTGATAAGATTCTTTAAAACCTTGCTCATAGAATAATTTATCATTTCCTGATGGTCCAAACTTAATCACATTAATCCTCCATTAAAAAAGTTTTGACAAATAATTTCCCATTCTCATATCCGGCAACACCAACTATATCATTTTCAAAATATAAAAATGTTGGTGATGTAATTTTATTATAATCAATTCTAACACCATTCCTTAATTTTTCAAATTCTTTTTTATTTAAATTTAGATGATTATAATTTTTAAATACTTTATCAACAGGAATAATAATATCATCTAATTTATTTAAACTTAATATTTCATCTAATGATTTGCTGGATTCCAAATTAAAAACGCCCTGTTCAATCCTAACTAGTTTTATCATTGTTGCTAAAGAATTTGTTTCTTTTGCCAAATCTCTAGCCAAACTTCTAATATAAGTTCCTGAACTACAACAAATCAAAAATTCAAACTTATTTTCACAAATTTGATTCACTAGTTTGTAATCAAAAATTTCCACATCTGCAGGTTCTAAATCCACTATTTGACCATTTCTAGCCAAATCGTAAGCCCGAACCCCATTTACATGTTTTGCTGAAAACGCAGGTGGAATTTGTTTTATTTTACCAATAAATTTATCTTGTATTGCAGTTTCAAGAGAACTTTTAGTTGGGATTTCATTGCATTCATCAACAATTGAACCTGTGGCATCAAGGGAATCTGTTTCATAGCCGAACTCAAATGTAGCCAAATATGATTTCGTTTTGTTTAAAAAATAATCAAACATACGAGTTGCTTTACCAACAGCCAAGGGCAAAATCCCTTCAGCCATTGGATCAAGCGTTCCCATATGTCCAATTTTTTTGATATTAAATTTTTTTCGTATTTTACCAACAACAGCACTACTAGTTATGCCCTTAGGTTTATATACATTTAAAAATCCAATCATATATATTTTTTACAAGCCCTTACTAGTTTATTTATCGCAGAACTGGTTGTCCCAAACAAGTTACAGCCTGCAGCGTTTGCGTGTCCACCACCGCCAAATTTCTTTGCTATTTCACTTACATCAACCTTTCCCTTACCTCTAATTGAGCAAGCATAAAGATTTGGTTTTATCTCACTAATCAATATTCCAATTTCAACTTTTTCTATATTGATACAAATATCAACCAATCCGAAACTGTCGTTTGAACCAATCTTACAATTCTCAAAATCTTCTTCCTTTAAATAAATTAATGCTATCTTATTATCTTCAAAAAATCTTAAATTTTTTAAAGCGATTTGTTGCAATTGAATTTGCCCCATACTTCTTCTTTTGAATAAGTAATAATTTGCTTTATTTAGGTCTATATTATACTTCATTAATCTTGCAACAATTCTATGGACCGTTGCAGTTGTGTTACTATGCTGAAAACAACCTGTATCTGAAGCAATAGCAGAATATAATGCTGTGGCGATGAATTTATCTAATTTAACCTTTAATGCGTTATAAACACTGAATAGGATTTCGCCTGTACTGCTAACGATTTCAACTATATTAAATTTGCCAAATCGATCGTTTGTGGCATGATGGTCTATATTAATAGAAGTTTCTACTTTCGTAAATAAATCAACATATTTACCCATTCTTGACATATCCGCACAATCTAGCGCAACCACAGTATCATAATTTATATTCTGCGGATTATTAATCTTTGTAATATATTTTATGAAGTCATAATTTGATGGAATTTCACTATCACAATAAATATCTGCTGTTTTGCCCATTTTCTCAAGGACTAATTTAAATGAGCACGCAGAACCCAATGCGTCTGCATCGGGTCTTATATGCGTAATAATTGCAACATTTGATGCATTTTTAATAGCATCAATAATATCAGAACTAATCTTCATTTATGGCCTCTCTTTGTTTTGCTATTTTATCTACAATAGAATCAATTTTTTCACCATAATCCAAAGATTCATCTAATTTAAATTCCAAGAAAGGCATTTTTCTTAATATTACCATCTTCGCAACTTCTCTTCGTATAAAATTTGCAGAATGTTTTATCTCATTAAAAACATCTTTTCTTGTTGTCTTATCTAAAATACTAATATAAACTCTTGAATAATCCAAATCTGGAGTGGTATCAACTTTAGATACAGTGATTATACCTTGAATTTTTGGATTACTCATTTCATAAGTAATAATTTGACTAATTGCCTTTTGAATTTCAGCATTAACCTTATCTATTCGATTGTTCATATAAATTCCTTTTATTTTTGAACTATTTCAAAACACTCTATTACATCGCCAACTTTAATATCATTGAAGTTCTTAAGTTTGATACCGCATTCATATCCAGCACGAACAACCTTTGCTTCATCTTTTTGTTGTTGTAATCTTTCAACTTCCGTTTCTGCGACAACGATATTATTTCTTAATAATCTTACTTTACTCTTATTTGTAACCTGACCATCAAGAACATACGAACCTGCGATATGACCAACAGAACTAATTTTAAATATTTGCCTGATTTCTGCATGACCAACAATCTGTTCTTCAAATTTAGGTGCAAGCATTCCGTTTATCGCCATTGTGATATCGTCAACAGCATCGTAAATTACTCTATAGAACTTAATATCAACGCCATTTTTCTCAGCGATTTCTTTTGCTTTATTATCTGGTCTTACATTAAATGCTATGATTATTGCTTGACTTGCTTGTGCCAACAACACATCGCTTTCATTAACTCCGCCCACTGCTTTATGGATACAAGCAACTTGAACTTCTTCGTTTGCGATCTTTGTTAGAGTTTGTTCTAGAACTTCACAAGAACCCTTAACATCTGCCTTAATAATGATATTTAAAGTTTTTAATTCATTATCTGCAGATTTCTTCAAGAAGTCCTCAAGAGTTATTCCCGAAGTTTGTTTACTCTTTTCCATCTGAGCCTTGCTTATTCTTTCATCAATGATATTTTTTGCCATCTTTTCATCAACAACGTAAACTAAGTCGCCAGCCTCTGGAACTCCTGTAAAACCTAGCACAGAAACTGCCATACTTGGACCTGCTTCTTTAACGCTCTTACCATTGCAATCTGTCATTGCTTTTACCCTACCACTGCAAATTCCGCTAATTACGAAATCTCCAATTCTAAGAGTACCGTTCTTAATAATGATATTTGCGACAATTCCTCTGCCTTTATCAATCTTACTTTCAAGTATATGACCACTGGCAGGAACTGAACTATCAGCCTTTAAGTCTGCCATTTCGCTAACTAATAGTACCATTTCTAAAAGTTTATCTACGCCCATTCCTGTTTTTGCTGAGATTGGGACACAAATTGTATCGCCACCCCATTCTTCAGGAAGAACATCATGCTCTGTTAACTGTTGTTTTACTCTATCCGGATTTGCTTCAGGTTTATCCATTTTATTAATAGCAACAACCATTGGCACTCCAGCCATTTTAATATGATTAATTGCTTCAATTGTTTGAGGCATAATTCCATCATCGGCAGCAACAACCAAAATAGCAACGTCTGTAATCTTTGCACCTCTTGCACGCATTGATGTAAACGCTTCATGCCCAGGAGTATCAATAAATGTGATTTTATTCCCGTTATAATTCACAGAATAACCACCGATATGTTGTGTAATACCACCGGCCTCTCCTGAAACCACATTAGTTTTCCTAATTGTATCAAGAAGCAAAGTTTTACCATGGTCAACGTGACCCATAACAGTAACAATTGGAGGTCTTGTTTCAGTTGAGTTGCTTTGTTTATCAAACATCTCTTGAAGTTGTTGTTCATAGTTTTGTGCAACTTTTAATTCTAATGTAACACCAAATTCTTGAGCAACCAATTCAGCAGTTTGGAAATCAATTACTGAATTTATATTTGGCATCATTCCAAGCATCATAAACTTCTTTATAATATCTACTGCAGGCTTACCAATCTTTTCAGCCAACATTTTAACTGTTAAGTTTTCGCTTGTTATAACAGCCTTTTCAATATTAATCTTCTCAGGGATTACTACTTTTTCTTTCTTTTGCTTCGACTTAACTCTTCCGATAACTCTACCTTCACTCATTTCATCTTCATAGTCTATATCTTCAACAATATATCCCATTTTCATTTTAGACTTCTTACTTAACTCTTTTTTATCTGAATCAAATTGTTTTGTCTTATTTTTATTACCAAAATTTCTTTCAGGCTTTGGTGCAAAGGTTTCAGATTTATCTGCTTTAGGAAGTAATCCTGTGGTTTTAAATCCTTCCGGTTTGTTTCCAAATGGTTTATTAAATCCCTTAGTTGCTCCTTGCCCAACACTTGGCTTGCCATTAAATGAAGATCTTTGACCTGTGGCACCTGCATTATTTGGTCTATTACCTCTAATTCCGCCATCTTGGAAAGGTTTATTAAATGGCTTTTTCTCAAAAGGCTTATCTTGTTTATTAAATCTTCCCGAACCATCTTGCCTTTGAGAATAATCGTTTTTACGTACAAATGTAGATTTTTCAGCATTTTGTTCATTATTCTCTGGTTCTTTTGGCAATTCGATTTTGGAGATAGCAATTTTTTCTTGTTCATCTTTATACTCTTTATTAATCTCAATTGCTCTATCTTTTATACCCTTGCAAAAAGTTTCAAGTGACTTTTTTGACTTGATAATATTTTCCTTTATTGAATTTATTCCACCTTGTGATAACAAACTACCCAACTTCTTCAAATTTTCAAACTGTGGTACTTGGTTTTGTTTTTGATTCTTATTGATTTCAGCCAACCTTACTTACCCCTTATAAATAATCTTTATTTCCTGCTCACAATTTAAAATTGCTTTGCATAAATTTCCATTTGTCAAACCTATAATTTTACAATTATTTCTGTTAATTAGTTCACTCAATGTTTCTTCAATTGGACTAACCACCTCTATATTATTCTTATTCGCAAACTTTAGAAGTTGATTTAATCCATTATCAGTTAAAGTTTTACAAGCAACAATTAAGTGAACTTTCTTTTTTGTAGTTATTAGATTATCTATTCCATAAACTATTTGATTGCTTTTAACACTAAAACCTAAATATGTTTTAATTTTCAAGGTATTTCTCCCTTAAACTCTCATATATCTTATTATCTACTGCAGATTTAAAACTTCTATTTAATCCTTTAGTTTTTATGCATTTTTCTATGCAATTTTTATCTTTACAAATATATGCGCCCCTGCCATTTTTCTTAAATGTTTCGTCTAACTCGAACCCATCTTCTATCTTCACAACTCTTATTAAATCTTTCTTATCAAAAAATTGTCTGCAAACAAGGCACATTCTTTGAGGAGTTTTCTTTTCCATAAACTAATCTCGCTTTATTCTAAATCGTCAAATGCTCCATCATCGTTAAATAGATTTTCAGTATCAACCATTGATTCTTCCATATCTTTTTCAATTTCATTATCAATCTCTAAAGATGGAACAGCACTCTTTGCTTTTACATCAATCTTCCAACCTGTAAGTCTTGCAGCAAGTCTAACGTTTTGTCCGTTCTTACCAATAGCCAAAGAAAGTTTATCATCAGGAACAATAACCAAAGACATTTTATCTGCTTCGTTTATTTCAATATGAAGAACTGTTGCAGGACTTAAGGCAGCAGTGATATATTGCATAGGATTTTCACTATATAATACAATATCAACTTTTTCGCCATTTAATTCGTTTATAATAGAACTAATTCTCATATTTTTAGCACCAACACATGCGCCAACTGGGTCAATATCTGATCTTGTTGCCATAACTGAAAGTTTTGTTCTATGTCCGGCTTCTCTAGCGATATTTTTAATTACAACATCACCAGTTGCGATTTCAGGTACTTCCAATGTAAATAATTCTCTAACGAAATCAGGGCAAGTTCTAGATAATTGAACAAAAGGCATATTATAAGATTCTTTTACCGATCTAACATATACTTTTACTCTAGAATTTGGTGTAAACTTTTCACCCGGGATTATATCGTTTTTACCAAGAACACCTTCAACAGTATTCATGCCAATATCGCAATAAACTGATTCCCCTTCAATTCTTCTTACAATAGCAGTGATTAATTTACCACGTTTACCACTAACTTCATCTAATACTCTTGTTCTTTCATATTCTCTTAATCTTTGCATAACAACTTGCTTTGCAGTTTGAGCGGCAATTCTACCAAAATTCTTAGGAGTTTCTTCTTGTTGCATTAAATCCCCAACTTTTGAAGATTTTTTAATAGTTTTTGCTTCAGCCAAACTCATTTCTTTATCTGGATCAGTAACTTCATCAACAACTGTTTTATAAGAATAAACCTTTATAGTGTTTTTTTCAGGATTTAATTTAACAAAAGCACTCTTTGCTTCGCCAAAATTCTTCTTATATGCACTTGTTAAGGCTGCTTCTAGTGCTTCTACAAAGAAATCTTTACTAACTCCTTTTTGATTTTCTAATTCTTCTAATGCTTGGAAAAAATCTTTGTTTATCATTCTTTTATCTCCTTAAAATTCAATATATGGAACAACATTTGCCATATCTTTTCTATTTATTATTTCTTTCTTGCCATTAAAGTCTATTTCAATAGTTTCGTTATCAAACTTAAGCAAGGTTGCAACAATTTCCTTTTTATTGGCAATTATTGGCTTATAAAATTTGATTACTATTTTTTCGTTTAAGAACTTATTAAAATCATAATCAGTTTTTAAACTTCGATCTAAACCATATGAAGAAACATTTAAATTATAGGACGCTCCATTTGTAACATCTGCAATATCTAATGGTTCATCTAATGCTTTAGATAATTTCTCGCAGTCATCAATATTAACTCCTCCTGGCTTATCTATACAAACCGCCAGCACCATTCCGTTAAACTCTTTCTTGTATTGCACTTCAACCAAATAATAACCTAGACTCTCAGCAATTGGTCTGATTATTTCTTCTGCTCTTTCTTGTGTGTTCTTTGTTTTCAAATCTAACTTCCTTTTTTAAAATTAAGAGTGAGAACCAACGCCTCACTCATTAATGTCCTATTAACATTCTTTAGATATACTATCACATAATAAACATTTTTACAAGTATTCTTCAAGATTTTTTTCGATTTTTTACAAATTTTGTATTAAATAACACGAATTTTCGTTGATTTACATGTCTTTGCCTGTTATTTTTATAACTTCTAAATTATCTAAAGCATCTTTTATCAATGTTTCAATATCTAGTTTACTTTCTTCTTTTTCAACTTTATCTATCCTTGGTTTTATCAATGGATGCTTTGGAAGAAATACTGTACAGCAATCTTCATAAGGTAAAATTGATGTTTGGAAAGTATTAATCTTTTTAGAAATTTCAGTTATATCTTCTTTATCTAATGCAATTAACGGCCTCAAAACAGGCATATTTTTTAACACCATGTTTGTGACTGTAATACTTTCAACTGTTTGGCTTGCAACTTGCCCCAAACTTTCACCGGTTATGATTGCTTTTGCACCTTTTATTCTAGATAGTCGCTCTGCAATTCTCATCATTATTCTTCGCATAATTGTTATCATAAATTCACTAGCACATTTTCTATTAATCTCTTCTTGTATTTTTGTAAACGATACAATATATAGATTAAATTCACCAACATAATCAGTTAAAATATTTGCCAATTTAACAACTTTTTGCTTTGCAAGTTCGCTTGTATAAGGATAACTATGAAAATGAACCGCATCTATTTTCATTCCCCTTTTTGCCATCATATAGCCTGCAACGGGGCTATCTATTCCGCCAGATAACAATAGCATACCTTTGGCACTTGTACCCACAGGCAATCCTCTTTCGCAAGAATAAGTATCAAAATAAATATAAGTTTTATTTTGTTCTCTAATTTCAACAAATATGGTTGCTTCAGGGTTATACAAATCAACTGTAATATCATTATTTTCTAAAACAACCCCGCCAAGCATTGATGAAAATTCAGTTGAATTATATGGAAAAGTTTTATCTGCTCTATTTACGGTTATTCTAAAACTTTTAGCATTTAATTTTATTGTTGAAACATAATCTTTAATTTCTTGCAAATCAGTTTCAAGTTCAACTGCTGGGCTAATTGAATGAAGTCCAAAAACCTTCCTTAATTTTCCTATAATCTCCATCTCACAATTTTCATCGTAATTTGAAATCTTATATCTTCCACCAATTTTTTCTAAGGTTAAGGAATAGTCCTTTAATTTCTGATCAATATTATCTAGCAATATTTTCTCAAAAATATGCCTATTTTTGCCTTTTAAAAACAACTCTCCAAATCTTATTAATATAACTCTATTCATATTTATCTCCTGTTTGTGTTAGTTAGATAATCATTTACAACTTGTTCTAACATGATAACAAATTCCTGTATTTCCTTCTTTTCATTAAAACTAGAGAGGCTTATTCTAATTGAACCTTCAATAAAATAATCAGGAACTCCCATTTGGCTTAAAATTCTATTATCTTTTTTCTTACTAGAACAAGCCGAACCATTTCCAATCAAAAAGCCCCTATCTTCTAGCATATAAAGAATACTTTCCGCTCTAACTTTAGGAATAGAACAAGAAATTATATATGGGCTACAATTCTCATCTGAATTTATAACCGCTTGCGGAATACGTTCCTTTATTTCTCTCTTTAGATAATTTGATAATCCTTCTATTTTATCGTAATTTTTAACTAAGTTTTCTTGAGATAATCTGCTAGCCTTTGCAAACGACATAACTCCTGCCAAATTTTCAGTTCCACTTCTAAAGTTATTTTCCTGACCACCACCTAAAATAAATGGTTTTATATTCACACCATTTTTAATAAATAATGCACCAACACCCTTAGGTCCATGAATTTTATGTGCACTTAGAGTTAAGGCGTCAACACCCAAGTTGGAAACCTTAAATGGAATTTTGCCAAACGCTTGAACCGCATCAGTATGAAAAATAACTCTTGGATTTGCGCTTTTAGCAATATTTACTAATTTTTCTATATCGTTTATAGCACCAGTTTCATTGCTTACAAGCATAATAGATACAAATGCAGTTTTTGAGTCCATTTCTTTTTTAAATATGTTTTCATCAATCTTGCCAGTTTTATCTAAAGGAATAAAACAAATATTATATCCTTGACTTTCCAGTTCTTTTGCCACATTATATACTGATGGGTGTTCTCCCATGGAAAAAATATATTTTGCGTTTTTATTTCTAACAAAACTTCTAATAATCATATTATTAGACTCAGTTGCGCCACTGGTAAAAATTAAGTTATCCAACAAACTCGCACCAAGGTCTTTTAAAATACCAACTCTCGCAGAATCAAGCAAATTCTTGCTTTCAACTCCACATTTATATAACGCGCTTGCATTGTAATAATTGTTTTCATTAATGTTTACTAAAACACCCAAACTTTCTTTGTACATCTTAGTTGTACTTGCATTATCTAAAAATACCATAAAAATCTTCCTTTCGTGGCATTATAACACAAGAAATCACATTTTACAACGAAATTTAAAAAATCTTTACCACTTTAGATTATTAGTATGGCACAAAGTTTAATAATGTATCAAGATTATCCGAATAAAGATAAACTTCTGGAACTTGTCCAACGATGATGTTCTCGCATGCTAATACCTGAACGTTTGATTGAAATTCTTTCTGGTAAAATGGCACAACAACGCCCAAATCCGCACGTACATTTAAATAAATTCTGTGAATGGTTTGGTTAATTCCTGAAGTTTCAAACTTTGAACTTAGTTCACAAAAAACAGAACCAATTGGTTTTACTTTTATTCTTACATTGGGTCCCGCACCAGCAAATAAAGAAACGCCTAAGAAAGTTCCAAGCGGAATCTGAATGCCTTTTGAACCATTATTTTCTATGTTTTTCTCAGTATTTAAAGCAATTTGCTCGGAAATTCTATTTATCTTTGCTCCATTTGCTTGAATTAGAGAAATATTACCTTCATTGTTATATTTTATCGTTATAAGATCGTCATATAAATTTGTTATCCTAACACTTTCCTTAATTGCCAAATTAATAGAATTTGTAGCCAATTTCGATGTTTCATATTCCAAACTTGAATTTAAAACTGGATTAACCAACATAGAATAGAAAGAAATAACAGTAAAAATAGTAAAAAATACAATTAATATAATTGTAATTTTTTTCTTAACTCCCGATTTTTTCTTTCTTTTAAATCTCATATTAAATAAATATGAAATAAACTTTTTTTATATGAATTTGGAGAGGATTTTGTGCAAAAAATACTAGATTATAAAGTGCTAAAACTTTAAAATCTAGTATCTTCCAAATTAATTTGAATTAGATAATTTTTCATTTAATTCGTTATAAACTTTAACAGTTCCTATATCATAACATTCCCCATTAAACTTGTACAAGTAAACAGGTTTACGTTTATAAAGCCATGACGGGAAATTGCCTGGAGCATCTTTGCTATTACCTTCTTCCAAGTATTTTTTGATTAATTTCACAGTATCTTTTGTGTAGATATAAGTTGCATAAACGCCAATGTTTGAGTTTGCAACACCAGGTTTCTCCACAAGACCTGTTATTTTACTATCTTCATCTATTGTTGCAACAGCAAAATTATGTGCAAGATAATCCATATCTTCAAAAGTACAACCTAAAACACAATCTGCATTTACTTTTTTATAGAAATCATAATAGTCTAATAGTGAATATGTAAAATAATTGTCACTAACTAACACCATTATTTCTTCATCAACATTACAATTTTCTATTGCGAACTGCATATCTCCAATAGCACCCAATCTGTTTTCATTGCTAGTTGTGTTGTCATCTAAGACTGTTATTTTTATTCTTCCGGAATAAGTTTTAGACCAGTCCACAAACTGATTATAAAATTTATGATTACTAACTAAAATGGCTTCATCAACGCATTTTATCTCTTCTAGTTTATCAAATGTATAATCTATTATAGGTCTACCGTTCAAAGGCAATAATCCTTTTGCTTTATTTTCAGTTAGCGGATATAATCTTGTTGCATAACCAGCAACTAACATAATTGCTTTCATAACTTTCTCCTATTGCGGATCTTTAATTTGTTTTATTTTTTCAAAAGTTTTCTATATTCTTCTAAATATTCTTCAGCCGTCTGACTCCAGAGTTTTGGAATTCTCTTTTCGGCTTCATCGCCAATTTCTCTAAGTTTGTTTTTATCTTGAATTACTTCATAAATTTTTTCAGCAAAAGCGTTTACATTATTCTCAACCACAAATCCTGAAACTCCATCTTCTATTCTCTCGCTACTTCCGGTATCTTTTATTGTGATACTAGGAACATGATGCAATGCTGCTTCAACTACCGTTAATGGATCATTATCAAAAATTGATGGGAACAAATATAATTCACCGACGCTATAAAGAGAACTTAGCAAATCTTTGTCAGTTATTTGTCCTGTAAATATAATTTCATTCTCTAACCCCATCTTTTTAGAAAGTGACTTGAAATAATTATCATCTAAGCCATGTCCCACAAACAATGCTTTAAATTCAACACCTTTATCCTTTAGCACCTTTAAAGCATTAAAAGTAAATTCTAAATTCTTGAACTTAACGATATGTCCGACATATAGAAAAATGTTTTTTGCACCTTTTAAATCGTATTTTTCAATCGCTAAAGGTTTTAAACTCTCCACATTTTCAATTTTAGAAAATGTGGCACCATTCTTTATAACTTTAACATCACCTTTAAAACCATAACTTTTCAATTCGTTAATCATATCATTTGAAACAGTGAATGCCCTATCAACTTTATTTAATTTCTTAACAATATCGTTTAATAACATTTTTACGATTACTTTAGACTTAATACTTCTAGAAAATGTTGCTCTAAATTGTGTATGAACCGTCATTATAATAGGAATATTGTTTTTTCTTGCATATTTGATTGCAAAACCCGTCATTGGAGACACAGACTGACAATGTATTATTTCAGGTTTAAAATCTCTTAATTCTTTCTTAAATTTCTTAGATAGATTTGGAAATGCATAATAATCATTTGTTGTTAGTCTTAAACTTTTGGTCCTTAAAACTCTAAACGAAAACTCGTCTTTATATTTTTTATCATATGTTGGGGCACAAACCACAACTTCATTATTTTTTGCCAATTCGTTAGCAAGCCCTAATACAGCCTTCTCTGTTCCGCCCACTCCAGGTAAAAAACTATCTGTAAAAATAGCAATTCTCATAATTTCTCCTATTAGTTCTTAGTTTCTCTATTACTTTGGTCATTAAACAATTCTGGTTTATGATATTTTAGAATTCTATAAATATATTCCGCTGCTTTCTCTGAACCATTTTGATATTTATCAAATTGTTTACAATTTTCTTTTAATTGATTAATTTCTGATGGATCATCAATCCAATGCTCAATACGTTTTCTTGCCTTTATCTTATCTAAAATTTTAACACCACAATTATAATAACCAGTGAATATTTTATTTGTTGCCTTTTCTATTTGCGAAGCATAATAGTTTACTAACACAGGTGTTCCCATAAATAGACTATCTTGAATTGCGTTTGGTCCGGCTTTTGTTATGAAAATATCTGAAGCACCATATAACTCATGTGCAAAGTTTACGAATCTGAATACTTTCATAGTTATATTGTTAGGTATTTTATTCTGCATTTGTTTTAGTTTAAAGAATTTATAAACTTCATCATTTTTACCTGCAATAACTAATAATGTCATTTTTTTCTTGCTCTTCAAAAGTTCATTAGTATAATCCTTTAATTTAGCAGTTGCATAAGCACCGTCAGCAAGACAAATCGTAAAATTATCTCTAGGAATTTCATATTTATCTCGCAATTCTTCTCTTGTTAAATTGCAATCAACTATCATTTTACGAGTAGTAAAATTAACTTGCTTAACAGTGTTAGGATTAAATTTATTTTTTTCTATTGCTTCTTCATGTGCAAATCCATTATTTACTAAAAACAAATCGCCTCTTATATCCCACCAGCCATGCACATTCGGATCTGGATCATAAGTAGCCACAATCATATCATGCATTTTTTTATTTCTTAATTCGCATGCAATATGCAATGGTGCAAAATGAGTTCCAAAAAACAAATCCGGATTAATTTGCTCTATAAGATCCTGCATTTCTTTCTTGACTTTACTAAACACCGTTGAGTGAACAAACTTCAGAGTGCTTTGAGGTCCAAACATTTGCATAGCAATAAACTGAAGGTTTGAATAACCTGGCATTTTGTTAGATTTCTTTACATCTTCAACCAAATATTTCTCAAATTTTTCCAACACTTTGTTATCTTTGCATATGTCTTTCTCTATTATCTCAATTTCATCACCATATTTTTGTTGTAAAGTCTCAGAGATAGCCTTTGCGCTAACTATATGTCCCATTCCTGCTTCTATATATGTAACCAAAACTTTAGGTTTACGTCGTTGTATTTCTTCCATACTTTCTCCTTAATTGTCTAAAAAGTATAGCATAGGTTTATTTAAATACAAAACAAAAACATTTTGAAATTTTTAATTTAAGATTATTTTGAAAATTTCAAAAATAATGATTAATCAAACTCTCAACACACTTTTCCAAATACTTTTCAACATTATATGCGGGTATTATTATAGAAACTTTTTCTTTTTCCATTAATCCTCCTAAATTTTAATCTAAATATGTTTTTATATATTATCATACAAATCCGCATTTGACAAAATTAAAAAACAAAAAAAGCATAAAAACTATGCTTTCTTTGTTCTACTACTAAATATTAGCGCAAAAATATAAGCAAAGATAACCGCTGCTGCAATTCCGCCCGCTGTGGCTGTTAAACCGCCTGTGAATATTCCTAGCACACTTTTTTCTTTTATGGCATCTATAACACCTTTCGCCAAACTTCTACCAAAGCCTGTTATCGGAACAGTTGCACCAGCACCTGCGAATTGCACAATCGGCTCATACAAACCGCAACCTTCCAAAATCGCACCAATCACAACAAACAGCACTAGAATTCTCGCACTAGTTATATTTGTTTTTATAATCAATATTTGACCGAGCATACAAATAAATCCACCAACTAAAAATACTTTTAAATACATTAACCACATGTTACTTATCCCCCATTCTAAATTCAACTATATGACAAATTCCCGGAATAGAATCACCTTGTTGGCTTGTTGTTGTGCTAAGCAACGCACCAGTTGCTCCGAATAAAACTCGTTTAAACTTTCCCTTCATCATATTCTTATAAACATATGAATTTAAAACCAACGCACTACAACCAGCGCCACTACCACCTTGGAAGGTTCTTTGGTCATTATTAAACATCATATGTCCGCAATCACTGTAGTTCTTACCCATCTTATAGCCCTGATGTTCCATTAAGTCAATAAAAACTTCGCTTCCAAACTTGCCCAAGTCACCAGTTAAAATCAAATCGTAATCATCGGGAGTTGTGTTTGTGTCTTTAAAATGTGCCACAAAGGTGTCCATCGCTGCAGGTGCCATTGCCGCTCCCATGTTATTTACATCTGTGATACCAAAATCCACAACTTTGCCAAACGTTGCATTTGCTATATATGGACCTTTTCCTGTTTTGCTTAGAATCGTACAGCCAGAACCAGTTACAGTCCATTGACTAACTGGCGGACGCTGATTGCCAAGTTCTAGCGGAAATCTATATTGCCTTTCAGCGGTACTAAAATGACTACCAGTTGAACAAGCCACTGTTTTAAAATAATCGCCATCAACAAAACACGCCCCCACTGCCAAGGTTTCCGCCATAGTACTGCATGCACCATACAATCCTAAAAATGTTGTATTAAATTGCCTTGCACTAAAACTAGAAGAAACTATTTGATTAAGTAAATCTCCACCAATCAATAAATCAATATTATCTTCTTTTAACTTCGCTTGTTTGATTGCAGACTTAATTGTGGTTTCAATCAACTTTCGTTCGGCGTGCTCAAATGTTTTTTCACCAAATTTATCGTTTTCCAAAATCATATCAAAATAATCTTTGAAATTACCTTCGCCTTCTTTAAATCCAGCAATTGTATAAAAACCTTTAACCGCAGGTTTATTTTCAAAAACTATTGTTTGATTACCAACTTTCTTGCTCATGTTTTACCCCTTTTACAAAAATAAATAAACAATACCAACTATAATTGATGCCGCAATACCATTAACTATAACCGGTCCTGCAACTGTAAACATCTTAACACATAATCCAAAGATGATTCCTTCCTTTTTAAATTCAATGGCTGGACTTGTGATGGAATTAGAAAAACCTGTAATAGGAACAATTGAGCCTGCTCCTGCAAACGCTCCAATTCTATCATAAACTCCAAGACCTGTTAAGAAACTGGCAATAAATATTAGAATTATCAGCATCCAAGCATTGGCTGTATCAACACCCATTGTTGGGAATATTGCCATCAATGCATCATTAATCCCTTGACCAATACAGCAGATAAGTCCACCAATCAAAAAAGCATATATAAGAGTTGGAAAATCTTTCGTTTTTGGAATCTTTGCTTGAATATATTCGTTATATTTTTTATTTCTTTCTTGTTCAGTCATAACAAAATCTCCTATCAATTTTTAAGATTATTAACCGAAAAAAAATTTTTTAAACAAAATTTGCAAAATCATAAATAAAACTTTTTTTATAGCACAAACTAGCAATATAAAATTGGAGGAAATTTATGAAAAAATCTATTCTTATTACCATCGTTTGTTTATTATTAACAGTGATTTTAGTGGGTTGTACAGAAACTCCTATGCACGTGGCTGTTGGCAAAAACGTCGATAAAAATCTCAACAACTTACTATATACTGTCACAAAGTTAGATACTATTGACAATAGCACGCTAGCAAATCCAGATATGTACTCTGCAAAAAATACACTAAATTTTGGCTTTACACCTGCTCCGGAATCCACGGTTGTTAAAAGGAGTATTGCCAGTTTTAACCCAACAGATACTAATCAAGTTTTAAAAGAATTAATTATAAATAAATTAATCGACAAATACAAATGCGATAGTAATGGCAACTGTTATCTTTGCAACAAACAATATGGCGACTGCACAGATGAAACTTGCGATAACTGTGGCGGTCAAATAATTTGTGATAGCAATGGTAATTGCAAAACTTGCAATAAGCAATTATTATTAACTGAAAATGGTTTATGCAAAAACTGCAATAGCAATTGTGTAAATGGTACTTGCTCTAATTCAACTGCCACCAGATTTAACACAAACGGAAATACTGTAGTTTTACCAAACACATCAAATAATAATTGTGCTTCAAATTATAGAAACCCTTTAGAAACTAAAACTATTTCTAATATCACCACCACAGATGATAGCGATTTAACAAGTGCTGAATTAAAAGAAAACAACGATATTATTTTAAATGATGACTTAACAAATTCTAACCTTTCTTTAGTTAAACCAAACTTAGAAACTACTAACAATACAAATATTGATAGTGGTTATACATCTAGATATGATAGGTTAGGAAACAGAAATAATCAAAGTTTTAGAAACCCAGTTAGAAGAAATGAATCAAACCTTGAAAAACAAAATGAAAAATTAGTTGTTGAACAACTTTCAAATGAAACAAGTGCAGACACTAGCACCACTCAAAGTGAACCTAAAAATGTTTACTACTATTACGAAGAAAGTTTCACTCCTGATACCTTAAGATACAAACCAAGATTTGTTTCTGGTTACGACCAAAGTACAACTGAAAACGATTTCAATAACTACATCATTAAGGTTCAAAAACTATATGCAATCACAAGTGATGTTATAGAGGCTAATAACGAACTTTCTAGTTACAAAACAAATCTTATTGACGCTATTCAATCAGCAAAAGATTTAAACAAAAATTTTAAAGAATTACAATATGAACCAAGTAATTATCAGATACAAGCATTAAAAAATTATTTGGCAGATTTAAAAACCACTAATAATAATCTTAGGGCTTGCAATGGTGATTTGAATGATCAATTAAATCATATCTCTTCAAATAACACTACCCTTTCTTCAAGCGTGGACATAATGAACAGCAATTATATTGCCCTATTAAATCAATTAGATGCTAGAATAACTTTCCACAGAAATGCTTTAGCAACTTTAGAGCAACTTAGTTATATAATTCAAGACGCAATCGTGAATAATGTTCCAAATATTTCAGTATTGCCAAATGATGATGAAACAACTATTGTTGATGACAATCAAACAACAAATAACCAAGAAGAAAATGTTATTCCAAGCGAAACTGACGATGTTGTTAATACGGACCTAAATGATAATACAACTATCGTTGACGATAACGCTTTAAATGAAGATAAAAATAATTCTTTATTAGATACTTACAAAGAAAGTCCTTTAAAGAATGTGGATACGTATAAAGATATCAATGTAATTGAAAATAATACAATTAATAATGAAATTATCGAAACTAATCCTAATAATGATAATGCCGATTCTAATAACACAATTGAAAATAATACTGCTTTAAATGACGATAATCTTAATGAAAACAACACTATTAATGACAATCTAAATAATAATATAACAAATGATAACGTTGTTCCAAATAATGGAATTAATAACGGAATCAATAACAACATAGGAAATGGCGTTGCTAATAATGGTTTTAATAATGGAATTAACAATAATCTTAACGGAAATGGACGAGTAAACAATAGAGTTATCAGTCAAAACAATCTAAATCAAGATAATAATGTAACCAACGGTGCAAATTATTATTATGATGCAAATGGTAACTTATACAATGCAAACAACTTTAATGGATTTGAAGGAAAGAGAAACAACAATATAGATACTTATAATTATAGTACTCTAATCGACACTCTAAATAGAGGAACAATTAATAATGGGATTAACACTTTAAATATTACTCCAACAAATTCAGAAGTTGTTGACGATAACCAAATTGAAGAAAACGAAATAATAGATAACAACAAGACTATTACAGATGATTTAGATATAACAGATAGAAATGAAGATATTGAAAGTTCTTTAAATAACGATGTTATTGATACAACATCTGCTCAAAATGAAAATGCAAATATTGAAAATATTGTAGTTACTCCAATAGAAGATAAAGAAACAGAACCTGAAGACAATATCAAAAATGAAAATAGCGAAACAAAAATCTCAATAGCAAATAACGAAAAGGAGAAAAATATGCAATTAGAATCTGATGAATTAGTTGATTACACTAAAGAATTACAAGACCCTGAAATTAAATTCTTAAGCGATGAAAATTTGTAAAAAATAAAACCTAGTCTAATGAAAAACATAGATTAGGTTTTTTTATTTATGACTTTTAAAATGACTGCATTTTACTTGCAGTCATTTTCTATAATGAAATCTTATAACGCATCAAATTCCGCACGAGTTACACCCCATGTTGCAGTTAAAGTTGCACCATTATTATAGTAATTCCAGTAATCTCCCCAACCGTTTGGCTTGCTATTCGCTTCACAGTAAATCTTGGCATCATAATCTCTTAAAAATGGCGATTCTGAATAACTAGAGGCTAATATCGTTGTTACCGAACTTGGAATAAATATTTTTTTCACCAAAACATTATTTCTAAAAGCAAGTTTTCCAATACTCTTAACACTACTTGGAATGGTTATTGATGTGGCAACGCTACAAGAATTAAATGCTTCATCACCAATACTTACTACTCCATTAGGAATAACAATTTCCTTTATATAATAACAATGACTAAAAGCACCATTGCTTATTTCAGTAAGCCCCTTAGGAATATGAATCTCTTTTAATGCACAATTATAAAATGCAAATGTTCCTATACTGGTTATGCTATCTAGAAGATTTATAGTCTCAAGTTTTACACAAGACCCAAAAGCAAAATTGCCAATTGTTTTAACACTATTTGGCAAAGCAATACTAGTTAAATTCTCACAATAATAAAAAGCATAATCTTTTATTTCAATAACACTACCTGGTATGTCCACTGAACTAATATCAGACCCAAAAAATGCTCTCTGTCCGATTATCTTAATTCCATCTAGAATAACTGTTGTATTACAACCAAACATCAACTCGTCTGTTGATGTTTTTATTATTGCATTACAATTATTTCGACTATCATATTTAGCATTGCTTTCATCTACTATAATACTAACCAAATCTTTACTATTAGGAAATGGTGAATCCATGCCAGTTACACTTCCAGGAATATATATTCTCCTAAGCCCACAATCACTAAAACTTTCTCCAGCCAAACTTACGACACCAAAAGGAATAAAGGCATTTTTCGAGCCTGAAATCAATCTATTAGTTTTAGTATGAATAATAGCATTACAATTCTCTCTGCTATCGTAAATTGTGTTACCATCTTCAACTACGATTTTTTCAAGGCCATAGCAACCGTTTGCTTGTGGCGATGAAATTTGAGTAACACTTCTAGGGATTCGCAATTCTTTCAAACTTGAGCAATTTCTAAATGGTTTATATGCTATTGTAGTTACACTATTAGGAATTGTAATACTTTCTAGATTTGTGCAATCTCTAAAAGCATACACGCCAATACTAGTTATTGTGTTTGCTAAATAAACCTTTTTGATATTTTTATTCTTATAAAAAGGAATATAAGTTTGATCGCTAGTTCCTGAAGCAATTTTTAACACCGGCTTTCCATTATATGAATTCGGAATAACAATTTCACTTGTAGTATCACTAGCACTCACACCACTCACCTCATAGCCTGAATTATCAGATAAAAGAGTAAAGGTCAAACCATTTGTTGATGCAGTTTTGCAATAAAGATTTGTATTTGTGTTTGCATCAATAACTTGGTCTAAATATTCGTCTGTTACAAGTTGTGTTAATCCTTCATCAAAAAACCAACCAGTTGTTAGACTTGGAGTTTTATCTAAAAGAAATTCTCGAACTGTTTGCTTTTGAATAGTACTAGATGTGGTGGCAGAAGTTTGAACGCCATCAACATTAATTTTAACTACTCCATTTGAAGCCTTGCCCCCAACTTGAAAATTAAAATTCACTCCAGCATCAAACTTATTCAAACTAAGGTCTGCATTTATATCACCATTTGTGCCACCTGAAGCCAACGAAACTGTCACTACATAACTAAATAATTCACCGCCTTGCAAATCATAGCCATCAACCGAACGTGCACTCGAAAGCACTGAAACATCACCCACTTTAGAACTTAATTCAACCTTAGGTTTATGACTTGCAACGTCCGTACCACTTTCTTCCTGAGCATCTGGTGATTTTGTTACCTTTATATTTAATGGCGTTAAACTTTTATTTCTGATAAAATAACTAAACGTAATAGGATTTGGGTCGTTTACGCCATTATCCACAGAGTCCTTAAAACTACAACTAAAATCACCAACCACTCCTGCTTTATCATTCGTTGTTGACGGAGTTATACTAACTGACTTGATAGTTTGATATCCATTACTTCCGCCTGTGGAAGTTGCCCAAAATTCTAAGTCCACTCCAACCTGAGCAGTCCATGAAACACTGGCGTTTATATTTGCATTACCAGCAACTGCAGAATAAATAACCACAACCATTGCTGTAATTACAAAAGTAACAGCCACAACCATCGCTAATATCTTTGTTGATTTTTTCATCTTGTCTTCCTTTCTTAAATACTTAATTATGAACAATTAATCCACTGTTTAAGTTTTGCTTTAATTACAATCCTACGGATTGAATTTATGCTGGGGGGCGTTACGCCCAATTTGTGAACAAATTGTCCATATTTCTAATCCTATTTTTTATTTTATCACGCCCCCCCCCCCCCCCTGTCAACAGAATTATTG
>CAKVHY010000007.1 GCA_934754335.1 uncultured Clostridia bacterium | reverse complement strand
AAAATAGGTTCTTCGGCTTTTCCTGCTTCATCAATGACTAAAATCTTTATTCCTAAGTCTGTAACAACAATTAATGCTGGTTCTGTAACAAATTCACCATTCAGGGCATGTTCACCTTCACTAGTTATCTACTGCGAAGCCGAGTCTGCACCAAGTGGCTGGGGTCAATATTGGAATTATTATGCCGATGGAAAACCTTTAACAGTAAAATATGGGCAAACAATGGCTTCAACATATAATATGTTAGATAAAAGTAAGTTCTCTACATCAACTACATCACATGGTGTAAAGTTTACAAATAATGGTGATGGTACGATTGTTTGTAATAGAACTGAGAGTTCAACAAGTGTCGCAACAATGACAGTATCAACCGTTAATATAATTACGGGCCATATCTATGTGTTAAGGGGTTGTCCTGCTGGCGGTGGTTACAACGCTGGCTTATATGCTTTATATGGTTTAACAGCATATTTCCCAGGCAGATTAGTTGATGAAGGAAATGGTGCGATTTCTAATTCTAATACAACAACCACAACTCCATTGCAAATAAGGGTTGGATCATCTGTAAATTGCAGTAATCTTACTTTTGTTCCTGAACTTTACGATTTAACTGCAATCTTTGGGGCAGGAAACGAACCTGCAACTATTGCTGAATTTGAAGAAATTTTTGGCAAATAATATTAAATTTAATAGTAAAGGTATAATCTCTTAGATTTTAAACCACTTTTAGGGTGTTTTTAATCTGGGAGATTATTTTGCACTAAATTTAGAAGATAAAATAATTTTTCAATATTTTGACATAATTATTTTGCTTAGTTGGGTTTCATTGATATAATATATAAAAGGAAGATTGCTATGAAAAATAATATTTGTATATTCGGAATGGTTAAAGACTACACTTCAAAGGTTGCCAAAAGAGTGGCAGATAAATTTGAAATGTTTTTTGCCGATGTGGACGCACTTATTGAGTTTGATTTAATCAACACCAATATGGTTAAAGATATTTGCGGAAAAGAATATTTAGAGAAACAAGAACGAAAAAAGGTTAAGCAAGTGGCAACATTTGAAAACACTCTTATAACGCTTAGATTTGCTTTATTAAATGATGATAGCAATTTAAAGGTTTTGAATGAAAATTGTTTAATGATTTATCTAAAATTAGATAAGCCAACATATGATAAAAAACTTGGCAGAAATAAAAATGATAAGTTGAATAAACTTATAAATTTATCTGTGTTTGATGAGAGAAATAAAATTTTAGAAGAAAAGGCAGATTTGATTGTGGATTGTAGTGAATTAGATATGTTAAAATCTGCCAACCTAATTAAAGATACAATTTTAAAGTATTATGGGTGTTAATATGGGAATTGAAGATAAAGTTATTAATAATTTAAGATTTTTGGGCGCATCAATGGTTTCAAACGCTAAAAGTGGGCATACTGGCATTGTTTTAGGAGCAACTCCTATTCTTTATTCGCTATATTCTAAGCAAATGAACGTTTGTCCAACTAGAGCAAACTCAATTTTTAGAGATAGATTTGTGTTGTCCGCAGGGCATGGAAGTGCTATGCTTTATTCTGTTTTGCACGCCTTTGGTTTTCCTATAACAAAGCAAGATTTGATGAACTTTAGAAAGTTAGATAATCCAAAAGTGGCAGGGCATCCTGAATTAAATGAACAATGCGGAATTGATTGTTCCACAGGTCCGCTCGGGCAAGGCGTTGCAACTGCAGTGGGAATTGCTTTGGGGCAAAAGATGTTAGAAGCAAGGTTTAATAAACCAAATGATAAACTTTTTGATGCTAAAACATTTGCATTAGTGGGCGAAGGTTGTTTGATGGAAGGTGTTTCAAGTGAGGCTCTTTCATTGGCTGGAACATTAAACCTAGATAATTTGATTGTTATCTATGATAGAAACCAAGTTTCTTTAGATAGTTCAACTTCTCTTACTTTCAATGTTGATATAAAAGCGGTGATGAAAGCCTATGGATTTTCAGTGTTTGAAGTGCTAGACGGAAACGATATTCAAGAGATAAATCAGAAAATCGCTATGGCAAAGAAATCTAACACGCCAAGTTTTGTTGTGGTAAACACTCGAATTGGTTTTAAATCTGATTATGAAAACTCCAATAAAGCCCATGGCTTAGTTATGAAGCCTGATGAATTAAATGTGCTAAAGAAAAACCTAAAAATTGAGAGTGAAGATAATTTCGAATTAGATAAAGATGTCCAACTTCAGTTGGCGATTTTAAAAGGCAGATTTAACGCTATTGAGAGCGAGTTTGATGATAAATTAAAACGTTTGAGAATGAAATATCCGCAAGATTTTGAGAAGATAAATGCAATGTTTTTAAGAATCCCAGTAAATTATCTTGAGCCTGATTTAACTATGTTAAAAGGCAAAAGTTCAAGAGATATGGGCGGTGAAATCTTAAACATTTTAGCATCTAGCGATTTTAGAATTGTTGGCGGAACTGCTGATGTTTCAAGCAGTACAAGAACAGTTATTAAGAATAGTTTAAATGTAAGTAAGGGTAATTTCGGCGGGAGAAATGTGCTTTATGGAATTAGAGAATTCGCCATGGCATGTATTTCAAACGGGCTTGCTTTGATGGGATTTAAGCCTTTTGCAAGCACTTTCTTTGTGTTTAGTGATTATATGCGAAGTGCAATTAGAATGAGTGCTTTAATGAAATTGCCAGTGGTTTATATTTTAACCCACGATTCAATTGCGGTTGGAGAAGATGGTCCAACTCATGAACCTATTGAACAACTTGCTTCGTTTAGAGCAATGCCAAACTTGAATGTTTTCCGTCCTTGCAATGAAAAAGAGTGTTTTGAGGCCTATAAAACAGCCTTTAACGAAACATCAACTCCGTCTTTGATAATTCTTACAAGACAGCAACTAAAGGCGTTAGAAGGCGTAAGTTATGAGAACATTGAAAAGGGTGCTTATATTTTATCTAAGGAAGAAAAGGGTGCTTTAAATGGAATTATTATTGCAACCGGCAGTGAGATATCTCTAGCACTTGAAGCAAAACAAAAATTGCTAACAAAAAAGATAAATGTTAGAGTTGTTAGCATGCTAAACACAAAGAAGTTTGATGAACAATCGGAAAGTTATAAGAAAAATCTTTTGTGTAGTAAGAATATTGTTGCAATTGAAGCAGGTAGTGAGAATGGTCTTGCAAAATATGTAACTAATCTAACAGGAGTGATAGGCATAAATTCGTTTGGCGAGAGCGGTGATGCCGAATTGTTATTTAAGAAGTTTAATATAACTAGCGAAGAAATCGTAAATCGAATGAAAAATATTATTAAATTAAATAAGTAATTTAAAAAGAACATTTTATTCTTTTGAAGTAAAACATTATAAATGTATTTAGGGAAATGGTTTGCTTACAAAAAATAAGTGTTCTTTTTTGTGTTGTATAAATAATATAATTCTACATTTTTTATCTTAATTCTTAATTAAAATCATATATTATTATATGAATAATGGTTCTAGGTTAAGAAATTTTAATAGAATTGGCTCTAATATTTCTAAGTTTTTTGAGTGCTTTAAGTGGGAAATTATTTTATTTTGCATAATCTGGTGCGTGGGATTTATTGTTGGCATTATAATGGGAACAAAGATTGGTGGCGACTTGGAAATTGACAGAATGAGTAATACATACATAGTTGCATTTATAAATATTGAGTTGTCATATTGGAACTTAATCGGAATAGAGTTGTTATACGTTATTGCAATATTTTTGCTTTCATTTATTTTTAACAAAATGCTTGCTTTTCAAATTATAAACTTCATTCTAACAATCTTCTTTGCCTATCTTTTTGGTTTTGATTTGGTGGTGGCATTTGTTTGCTTCTCGTTGTTCTCAAAAATTTGTTTTATACTTTTCTATGTACTTATTGGTATTCTGATTTATTTCATTTCATGCGTTATGCTAGGGATTGGATTTAAGGTTTATAAAGTAAATAAAAAGTATGGAAGGTTTTGCTTTGGTGAAGGTAATGATTTGTTTATAATCATGATAATATTATGCGTGATTATGATTATATTGTTATTAGTTCAAGCGCTACTTCTTAGTTTTGTACATTTCGTTTATATTGGTTAATTTTAATGTATAAACAAAAAAAAATATAGCAATAATTAGAACATGGGATTAACTATAATTTTAAGATGTATTATCATTTATACATTACTTTTGTTATTAATACGAATAATGGGAAAAAAGCAAATAGGACAAATGCAACCTTATGAATTGGTTGTTACTTTAACTATTGCCGATTTGGCTTGTATTCCAATGTCCGAAACAGCACTTCCTATTTTACACGGAATAATACCATTGATTACAATTGTGGTTGTACACACATTGTTATCTTTCTTAGATAGAAAAAGTTTAAAATTTAGAAAGTTTTTAAATGGTACTCCGGTGGTGCTGGTAAGTCCTAAGGGAATAGAATATGAGAATCTAAAACGATGTGATATGGATTTCAATGATTTGCAAGATGCCCTAAGAGGTTGTGGATATTTCAAACTTGAAGAAATTCATTATGCGATAATTCAAACTAATGGATCAATATCTGTGTTGCCAAAAGCGATGTGCCAACCAGCCACACCAGAAGATTTGAAGGTGAATGTTCAGGAAGATAGTTTGCCTATGATTATAATTTCTGAAGGAAAGATTGTTGAAGATAATTTAAAAGTTGGAAACTTTGATGACGAACAAATAAAGAAAGAATTAAAAAAAGCAGGCTTCACAAATTTAAAAGAAATTATGATTGCAACTATAGATTGCGGTGGGAAAATGTATTTACAAGATTATAAAAACAAGTATAAAATTTATGAATCTTCTTTAAGTGGGGAATGGTAATGAAGCGTGGAATTTTTATGATAACCTTAACCGTGTTATTATTAACGCTGGCGATTTGGGAAGCAGTGGCGGTTAGTGGAGTTATAGATAATTTATCAAATTCAATTGATTCGATAATTGATGACTATAAGAATAATAAAAATGATATAACAGTTTTGCTTGATAATGTGTCAGAAATAAAATCTTATTGGGACGATAGGGAATGTACACTTTGTTTAATGTTTAATCATAAAGATTTAAGTGACGTTACAGATAGTTTGAATAAATTAAAAACCTACACTTATTTAAACGATTATGACGATGCGTTAACCGAGTTATATTTGTTACAAAATTTTGCATATAAAGCAGACCATATAATGGGATTTAATATTCATAATATATTCTAAAAAAATCAAAAAGTTTAACCTAAACTTTTTGATTTTTCTTTCTTAATTTTAGTGATTTAACTTTTAATCTATTCTTAATTATTTCCATAAATGATTGAACATTTAAGATATTAAATATTGATAATAATATGAAGAATAATCCAACAGAAAGTATGGAAGTGATGGCTAAAGACAAGAATAATGGCATAAATTGAATAAAAATATTAAATAAGAATTTTGTCAGAAGTGTGATAGGTATTGACAAAAATAATAGAACAGTTGTCAATTTCACGTAAGAATGTGACAAATTTAATTGTTTAGAAATTAATCTCATGTTTAAAATTGTGGTTATGGTGGAAGATATTCCCATGCCAATTACAATTGATGTTGCTCCTATATATTTAGGTAAGAACCAAACGGAAGCAAGTAAGAAGATGCTTGCAAAAAGGTAGATCCAAAATGATTTATGTTCTTCACCAATAGCATTTAAAACGCTTGTTGAAATCTGAGTAAAGCACATTGGAATCATAAGCCAGGCAGACATACTTAAATATATTCCAGCCTGTTCTGAATTGAATATAAATTTGCAAGTTGGTTCGCCTAAGGCTATAAATGGGGGAATAAGAAGGAATGTTAAAATTAATGAAAAGTTTAATGAGGACATAACTTCTTTATTCATTCCGTCGTAATCTTTTTGTCTGAATGAAAGTGCGGTTCTTGGAATTAGGGCAGTGGAGAATGCACCTATGATTGTGGAGGGGATTGTAAGCAAAGGCAATGTCATTCCCATAATAATTCCAATTTGAGATAGCGCATATTCATTTGTAAAACCAGCACTCACAAGCCTAAGCGGAATTAAAATTGATATTAATGGAACAATTAAACTTCCGCCAATTCTAACGAATGTAATCGGTAAACTGGTTTTAATAATATTTGAAAAATAGCCTTTAGGGTTGCCAATTTTTCCGCCAACTTTGAAGTAAACGCAAACACCAATAATTGTACTAAGTACACCTGCTACGCCAAAACTTATTCCTGCAGGTACCGGTGAATTTTCAGGGAATAGGAAGATAATTAAAATAACACAAAGAACTATTCTTAATATTTGTTCTATTAATTCAACAACGCCGATATGTAAATATTTTTCTTTTCCATATAGGTAGCCTCTAAATGATGTGTAAAATCCAGTAGATAAAATTGCAGGAATCATTGTTAATAAAATTATGTAACTAGTTTCGTCTGTAAAGAATAAGCCAAAGAAATTTTTAAATAATAAAACAAAAACTGTTAACAAAATACTTGCTGTTATATTAATGATAAATCCGGCAGTAACCACTCGTCCATTTTCTTTATTATTATGGGGGTTGGTGGAAACAAGTTTTGAGATGGTTAGGGGAGTGCCACTTGCAAGCAACGTGTTAAAAATCCCAAACACGCTTAGGGCAATTGTGTAAATTCCAAGCGTTGAATTTGTTAGTGTACGAGATAAAAATATTCGATAAACGAAACTTAAGCATCTTGTTAAAATACTAAATATGGAGAGCAAAGCAACTGCTTTAAATAATGATTTGATGACCGTAACTCCTTTAAATATATAGAATTTGACCAATAAATAATTTGTCTGATTTTAGATTGTTTTGCTTAATGATTTCGTTAACGCTTGTATAATACATATTTGCTATATCGTTTAATTTTTCTAGTGGCTTTACAACATGGCGTTTGCCTGAAATTTTATTTAGTAAAACAATATCATTTGCGTTCACTTTTTCGTTTGGGACAATCTCATAGCCCAAAGCCTGCAAACTCTCTAAACTATCATCTTCTTTTATTTCATAGATTTTTGGAACAAAGTAGTTGTTTATAATCTGAAAATCCTCATCGCCATCTTTAACGATTGCGTAGTTATAGCCAAGAATTTTATTTTCATTATTAAATTTTAAAGATTCTGTTTTAACGTTGCATATTTTTGCAACCTTTTCTTTTGGTTCATTTTCTTTTAAAAGATAAACTATTTGCATAAAATTTCTTCCTTTTACTTATTTGTATGAAATTTCTTTTGAAGATTATGTTTTTATTTGTAATTTTATATTTAATTTTCTTTTAAATAAATGTTTAGTGTGATATAATCAAATCATACAAATAAAAGTTTATTGGTAAATTGTAGTTTAAGTGTATTTAATATAGAAGGAAGAATATAATGGTAGAAATAGTTGAAGTTAAAACAAGAAAACAAAGGAAAGCCTTTGTTAATTTTCAAGTTGAATTGTATAAAGATAATAAATATTTTGTTCCCCCAATCTTGGCAGACGAAATGGGAATATTTAATAAAAAGAAAAATGCAAATTTTGAAGAGTGTGATACTTGTTATTATTTAGCATATAAAGATGGAAAGTTAGCGGGAAGAATTGCTGGAATTTTGCAAAAAGCCTGCAATAAAAAAATGAATCAAAAATATGTAAGATTTTCTCGTATTGATTTTATAAATGATTTAGAAGTGGCAAAAGCATTATTTAAAGCAGTGGAAGATTGGGCCAAGGCTCAGGGAATGGAATATGTTCATGGTCCACTAGGCTTTAATGACCTTGAAAGAGAAGGATTACTAATTGAAGGTTTTGATGAGTTGTCTTGCTTTGAAGAAAATTATTCTTATGATTATTATCCAAAGTTGATTGAACAATGCGGATATTCTAAGGACGTTGATTGGCTTGAATATAGGATTAAAGTCCCAAAAGTTATTGACGAGAAAATTACAAGAGTCAGCAATAAAATTGCTCAAAGATATGGCTTTAAATTAGTTAATATTAAGAGCACAAGAGAAGTTGTTAATAAATATAGAGATCAAATCTTTAACCTTCTAAACGAATGTTATAGTCCGCTTTATGGCGTTGTTCCAATCACTCCAAAGTTGGAAAAACAATTGGTTAGCCAATTCAAACTTATAGTTGATAAGAAGTTTATTGCTATGGTTACAAATGATAAGGACGAATTAATTGGCTTTGGGTTGGTGTTCCCAAGCATTGCTGAACCAATGCAAGAAATGAAGGGAAAATTGTTTACGCCAAAGATTTTCAAACTTCTAAAAGCGGTTAAACATCCAAAGGTTGTTGATACAGTGTTTATTGCTGTAAGACCAGATTATAGAGCAAAAGGTGTTCCTGCGTTTATTATTAACGAAATCTTATCTAATTTGATTGAATTGGGTGTTGAAGAGGCAGAATCATTGCTTCAATTGGAAACAAATGTTAATATTAAAAATGCTTTTGATGATTTTGAAAGAAGGCAACATAAACGTAGAAGATGCTATATTAAAAAGATTGATTAATAAAAAGCCTGTTTTAATAACAGGTTTTTTTAATTGCATTTTAAATATTTTTATCCCCAATTATGCTATTTTAATAAAAATGCTTTTTTAAATAGATAAAAAATAAAATATTAAACCTTTTTTTAAGTTTAAACATAAATATATACATAACTTAATAGGAGAAATTTATGGTTATTTATGTAATTGAAAAAGGCGACACAGTATTTAATATCGCCGAAAGATTTAATGCGTCACCAGAAAAAATAATAGAAGCGAATGGCTTAACGAATTTAGATAATCTTGTGGTTGGGCAATCAATAGTTTTGCCGATAAATGTTTATGCATACGAGGTTAAAAAAGGAGATACTTTATATAAATTATCTCAAAGATTTAATGTTAGCATTGATGCAATTTTAAACGAAAATCCAGATATTTCAAACGCAGATATGCTATCAATTGGGCAAATTGTGTTAATCCCGGTGGGCATTCAACCTATAGGGAAAATGGAAGTTAATGGCTATATTTATCCCAATATCAGCAATGGCACTCTTTCAAAAACTCTTCCAAATCTTACATATGTTAGTATATTTAGTTATGATATTAATGCCGATGGTTCGCTAAACACCATCAATGACGATAGAATTATAGAGCAGGCAAAACTTTATGGAGTTGTGCCAATGATGGTTATAACTAATTTTGATAACGAAGAAGGAAGATTCTCAGGCGAATTAGCAAATGAAGTGCTTACAAATAGTGATGCTAGAAGGACTTTATTTAATAATGTTATCCAAACTGCACTTTCGAAGGGTTATGGTGGAATAAATGTGGATTTCGAGTACTTATTTCCAAGTGATAGGCAAAATTATGTGAATTTTTTAACCGAGTTAAAGGCGGAAACAACTGCAAATAATCTAAAATTATTTGTTGCACTAGCACCAAAAGTTAGCGGAGAACAGCAGGGAACTTTGTATGAAGCGCATGACTACGAACAAATAGGAAAAATCGCAGATAGAATTATTTTGATGACATATGAATGGGGCTATTTATACGGCGAACCGCAAGCAGTTTCGCCAATTAAACCTATTATGCAGGTGTTGGATTATGCTGTAACTGTAATAGAACCAAGCAAAATTCTTATGGGTGTTTCAAATTATGGTTATGATTGGAAATTGCCATATGTTCAAGGCACGCCAGCAACAATACTATCTAATATGGGAGCAGTGGACTTAGCACGAGAAAAAGGTGCATTTATTGAATATGATGAAACAGCACAAGCACCATTCTTTACATATAACACCACTGAAAACGAGCATATAGTTTGGTTTGATGATGCAAGAAGTTATTTATCTAGATTTAAACTCGTTGATAAATATAACTTGGCTGGAATAAGTTATTGGACTTTAAATAATTATTTCCCACCAATGTTTCAAGTTCAAAATGGATTATATGAAACGATTAAATTATAATTATATAAAAGAGTGTGCGATAGCACACTTCTTTTGTTAATTAAAATCATTAATTTTTAAAAATAACATGCTATTATTGAAGTTTTTTTGTGTAAAGACGAGCATTAAAGGACCGCTTCATAAAGCCATAAATCGCTGAATATTTGACAATATGAAGAATTTATGGTATAATTTAAAAAGTGAGGTGGTAAAATGAATTTATTTGAATACATAAAAAATAAGATAAGTGGCTCTAAGGCTAATACATATTTTGAAGATTACTACATGCACGTAAGTGATACAATATTTTTAAGATCATTAGAAGCAGATTTTGAAAAATTAAAAAGCATTTCTGATGAATCAAGAAGAATTTTAGCAGAAAACCATCAGGCAAAATTTGAAATGTTAACTCCAAAAGAATTTGCAAATTTAACTTCTTCATCAGGTTACTCAATGTTACAATTAGCAAGTTCTAAGTTAAATCATAGAGCCGTAGAATTGTTAGTTAAAAATGGTGCAGACGTGAATTATAGGGCTGAATTTGGGTTAGGACGTAATGCTTCTCCACTTGCTTATGCGTTAGGAACTGAAGGAAGATTGTTAACTCCATATGATGCTGACGAACAAGAACCGGACTATGGATATGACTCTTCATATAATTCAAGACCTAAAGAAGTTAAACCAATACTTGTAAACTTTGATGATTTTAGGAAAACAATTGATATTTTAGTTGAAAACGGTGCTTATGCACTAGATAATTCAAAAATCAACTTAACTCAAAAGCAAAAAGAACAGCATTCAAACGAAATTGTTAATGATTTTCTAGTGGAAGTTTTAGATGGTAGACAACAATTCTACTCAAGAACCGACGAAAATGGCGAACCTACAAATGTACATAATGTTAAAAAATCTGATGTAATAAAATACGTGGTTTCAAAGCCAGAACTTACAAAATCGGTGACTCCAGCAGTTATTGCTATTGCTAAAAGATACGATATGGATTCCTTTGTTGAGTTATTTGAAACAGTAAAGAAAGAAGATAGACCAGAACTATTAAGACAAATTCATGGTGCGGAAGCATATGAATTGGCAGAGGACTTTGAAAAATTATTCCGTTCTCATGAAATGCTTGAAAACTTAGGGCAGGTGATAACTGAGAATGGTGGTGATATAAATAATCCGCCATATGACTTTGCTGGAATGGCATATAGAGAATATAAGCAAAAAGTTGAGGATTTAACTAAAGAATATAATATGCTTAGTGATAGCCATGCAATTTTAACATCATATGATAGTAAGGGAACTTTTGAATTTACTTATCCACCATTCTATATGTATAGATTTAGAAATGGTGAAGTGTGTGACTTAAATGATGCTGAGCAATGTGCTTGTAACTATTTCTACAATAATAATGCAAGCATAAAATCTGCAGACGAACAGTATACATCAGATGTGAAGGTGGCTATGCCATTGCTTGCAAAAGTGGGCAATGCACATGACCTTGAATTATATTTAGATCCATTTAAAGATGCACTTATAGAAGTTTGTGATGAGTATTTTAAAGATCAATCTTTAGATGACGGAAAAGATACTCAAAGTGGGGAATAACTTAATATAAAAAAACATATTAGAAATTAATCTAATATGTTTTCTTTTTTATTTATAATTATTAGTTGATGAAATCTCCTTAATTTCTTCATTTAATTCATTGATTTCATTCTTGATTTCATCAACTCTAACTTGTTTGTACTCAAGTTCAAATTGAAGTTTGTTAATCTTCTTTTCAGCAACTGCTTCAAGTTTTTCAATCTTGGATTTAATAATATTTTCTTGCTTTTCAATGTCTGAAATTTGTTTGTTAAATTCCTTATCTTCGATAGATGTGGTTGCTCTTTTATCAACTGCAATTTTTGCGTTGTGGGCTTGAGTTATTTCGTCATCTTTCTTATCTAATTCTTTTAACTGTTCTTTATATTCTTGAACATTTTCATTTAAAGCATTTGCAATATCGTCGATTTGTTTATCTGTGGTTGCTTTTGCTTGATTATATAAATCTTCTTCTTTTTGGAGGTCAGATTTTAAATCTTCAATCATTTGCTTTCTTAATTCAATTTGTTCTTTAGCACTTAAACCTTTCTCTAATGTTTTTCTTCTATCATAAGATGAAGTTGATTTTTTTCTAGATTCAGGTCTTTTCCATTTAATTTTTCTTACAGCAAAACCAATTAATGCAATGATTAGGGCAACTGCTGTGATAGAACTTGAAATTGCCATCCAAACATTAACTGAATTATTACTGCTTGATGATGAATTGTCTTCATCGTTATTTTTATTATCTTCGTTGTTGTTATCGGATTTTAAAGTGATTTGTTTTACATTATCTGAAGAGTTTGTTGAGTTTGTATAATCTGAATTGTAATTTTCTTCATTATCAATTTGAGTTATTTCAAGATCTTTGAAATCTGCGATAGCGGTTAGGGCATTATCATTGCTTCCTAAACCAATAACTAGTTTAATATTAAGTTCGCTTTCGCCAGTTTGAATATAGATATAATATTTACTAAATCCATTTTCTTCAACGATTTCAGCCATTGAATCTTCTTCGTCGTTGATCAAAACTCCAAATCTTGCCCCGCCTTTAACACCATCTGCAATGGTTGTTTTTGCTAAAACAGTTATTTTATAGAAACTATTTGAAGCAAGTGTAATTTTGTTATTTGAAGTTAGTGTTAATTTAATATCATCTAATGTTTCAAGGTTTAATCCTTGAGCATTTTTTGTAACTTTATAATCGTTTGTGTTTGCAGAAATTGTCCAGTTATCTAAATTCTTTAATAAGTCCTTGCTTAGATCAATAGCATAAATATTGTTTAATGCATCTTCTTCTAAAACATTAGATGTGGTGTTTAAATCAATTGCATCAAAGAAAATATAACCTTTAATGTTCTCAAAACTTAGTTCAACTTTAAATGAACCAGAGAACATTCCCGTTGAGATATATAATGAGTAGTTTTCCCAATTTGAATTTGTGTTGAAATTATCAAATTCATAAACAACTAAATCGTTATTTAAAACTTTTAAAGTTGCTTTAGCATTTGTGCCATTGCTTGCATAAATTGAATTAACATAGAAATTTAATAAATAACTTGTTGATTTTGATAGCGAAAATTCTTCTGAAGTGTAAACCAACTTGGTTTGAGCGTTTTTAGAACCCATAGCCAAGATGTAATTTGAATTTACAGTGTTGTAATTTGTAACGCTAGGGAAGGTTGGGTGATTAACTTTAACTTTATCAATTTCACCAGTATTTACAACACCAGCAAAGTAATTTTCATAGTCGTTATGCTCATTTAATGTCCAATTTGAAGGGGTTAGGGGATATGTTAAATCATTACCTTCATAGTTTGCAACATCAAATGTGTAGTTAGTAATTAAGCCTGAAGTTTGGTTATTTAAAAGGTCAACAGAAACTGTATTTGAGCCTTTTGAACCAGTTGCATAATTAGTGGCAGAGATTTGTTTTAAATTAACATCATCAAAGAAAACATAACCTTCGCTATTTAATTTTAATTGAACTGCAACTTTAGTTTGTTCGAAATTTGCTGTGTGAATATAAATTGAATAATTTGTCCAGCCATTTCTATAGTTGTTATCATCGGAAACAGTAGTTGAAACTTTTAATGCATTTGCAATACTTGAATCGGCTTTGCCTTTGTTATCAATTTTAACAAGTTGGATAATTCCGCCATCGCCAATATTGCAATCACTCTTTGCCCAAACAGAAAGTAAATAATATCTATTAGGGTCTAGGGTTAAAGTTGAACTTTGAACGCCCATTTCCTTTGCATCTTCTTGATACATAAATAATGCTTTAGTATTGCTCTTAGAATTGTTTGATTTTGGATTTTCAATATCTTTATAAGCAAAACTTGAGAATGATATTTGTTTTAATGCATCGTTGCCTTTTAGAGGATTTAATTGAGTCCAACCAGTGATTGTGTTTATAGAACCATTTTCAAATCCGTTATTTTCAACTGAAGGTAATTCGTTATAATCTGTTAATGAGATCAAAGATTTTTTATCTTCGTCTGCATCGTTAAACGCTGTGGTGAAAGCACTTTCAGTGTAACGAGAAACTTTAACGTCATTGAAGAATACTGAGCCTTTGCATAAATCTGTTGCACTTTCGCCACCAACCCAAAGTTGAAGTTCTAGACTTTCGCTAGTGTATGGGCTAGTTTCAACGAAGAATGTAAGATTGTCCCAAGCATTATTTGTGGTTTTTCTCTCAAATTTATTTTCAGTTTCAATTTTTGAATTGGATAAATTTTTCAAATAAATGCTTGCAAAACTATCGCTATCACCATAATCGTTAGATGCTTTTGTGGTTTTATAGGTGACAGTGATGGAATAATAAGAATTTGCGTCTAATGAGAATTTAGTGGATTTATAACCAAGTCTGCCAAGATCATCAAAAGAATTAATCATAAGATAAGTTTCTTCATCATCTCCGCTATAACCACTTGGTGCTTCAACAATTTTGAATCTATCCCATAGAGCCTTGCCGTTATCGCCTTCGTCTTCCAATTTCTTCATAGAAGAATTTTTAACTGCGCCAGATTTATAAAGTTTGCTATCGTAGCCATCATAAGAAATATAAGACCAACCATTTAAAGAAGCAATAGAATCTGAATCGCTAGTTTGCTTAAATGTGTTGTTAGTTATGGGATTTGTAAAAACTTCTTTAGCAAAAACCAAGTTAGCGTTTGCAAAAACTAATGAACATAGAACGCCAACAACTAATAGCATAGCCATAACTATTAAACCAAATTTATTTTTTTTGCATGATTTCATAAGTATCCGCCTTTTAAAATATAAGTAATTTTCTAGATGCAAATAAGTTATAATAAAATATCTAATAGAGTATTTATATATAATTTACATACAAATTGATTATAACTTAATTCAAACAATTATTCAACTAAAATGAGTAGATTTCTTCTTTTTTTATAAAGAAAATAACGATTTTTTTATAAAAACTGTGCTGGAAAATTTTTCCATTTTTATTTTGTTTAATTTTTTATTTTTTATTCATAATTGCAAATACTAATATTATGAAAATATCAGATTATCGATTAACAATAGGTTATAACAATTTTAATTACACTTTTTCAAGTGAAAAAGAAAAGAACCAGCCTAAAAATATTTGGCTAGCACTAATATGCGGAGTTTTTATTGGCTTTATAAACGGTTTCTTTGGCGGAGGTGGCGGAATGATTTGCGTGCCAGTTTTGACAAGCATTTTAAAACTTCCAGAGAAGGTGGCACATGCCACAACTATTCTTATAATCTTGCCAATGTGTGTTACAAGTCTAATAATTTATTTTTTACATTCAGAACTAGAGTTAGCACTCTCATGGCCAGTTTTAGTTGGATTTGTGGTTGGGGGCGTGATTGGAGCAATTATTTTAAAGAAAATTAATAATGAAATATTAAAGTTAGTTTTCGACTTTATCATTCTGAGTGCTGGAGTTCTTAGCATTATTAAGTTTTGATTTAACCTTTTGATAAATAAAAACAATAACTTGATAAACTCCAATTATTATTAAAAATATGCCGAAATAAAGTTTCAAATTGGAGTTTGTTAAGGTATTTGCAAGCATTGCACCAAAAAAAGACGAAATTGCGCCTGTTATCACAATTGGAATGCCAATTTTTAAATTTACTAATTTGTTTTTGAAGTGAATAATTAAGCAAACAATCGCCATAGGTAAGAAAGCAAGCAGGTTTATTCCTTGAGCAGTTTTTTGTGCAAACTCAAAAATAATAGTTAGCACAGGTATTAAGAAGGTGCCACCGCCCATGCCCATGCCGGCGATTATTCCGCTAATTGTTCCAGCAATAATATAATATAAAATTTCCATAATAAAATAAGCGTTAGGTTAAACTATCGCTTATTTATTTTTCTCGATTTTGAAAATTTTATACTATTAAATTTAGGCTTTATCAAGCCTTTTTTCTATTCCTTAATTTTATATAGAAGATAAGCAAAAATATTCCGCAAACTAACGCAATAGATGAAATTATCAAGGCGGTTAATTGATTTGAATTTATCCCATTTAGTTTAATAAATTTTGTTTCAATATAGCCCACTTGTTCTATCTGATTTTCATCATAATAGGTGATATAAGTTAATGTTTTTGAACTATCTAATTTATCAACGTAAATTCTATATTCATGTGGAAGAGTAGTTTTTATATTGTTTTCATCTATATTATTAAACCTATAAACGTTCACAGCATTTTCTGTTCCATATGCATTAATTTTAGCGTTTGACTCTTTTAAATTAACAACATCTTCGTTATTGAAAAACACATCAGCAGAGTTTATAAATCCATAGCCATTTTCTAGATAAACTATAAAGAAACTATTATTTGCAAAGGTGATGGGATACTTAGAATAGATGGTTTTATAACTATCCATCTCCAATGTTTCTAAAACTTCAACATTCGAAGAATTTAAGCCTGAAGGTCTTGAAAATACATAAGTTTTAGTGTTTGCGGTTTTAATGCTAGTTGGTCTTTCAATATAACTAAAATCAACATCTGTATATAATTTTATTGCACAAATTGAATTATCAAAAGCATAAATAATCCCGCTCATTGGGTTGATTGAAATATCGTAAAAACCGCTAAATTCAGGCTTTATTTTGCTATTAATTGTAAAACTATTATTTGCATATTTGATTTTGTATATCGTATTTGATGAAAGAGCATAAATGTTATCAAACATATCAACTGTTATGCTTCGAGCAGACGTAATTTGAGTTGTTTTGGCTTCCAATTCGCCAGAACTTGAAAGAATATATAAACCACTTTCAGTGTAAAGAACTATCTTATTTGATGCTGATAAAGTGTTTATCAAACAACTTTCGTTAAAGTTTAAAGTTGCACTAAAATTCAATACAACTGCTGAAGGGGAAGAAGCACTGCAAGTAAGCAATCCTTTCGTTGTTAAAATAATCAATGAATCATTTAACTTTTTCATTCCTAAGATAGTTGGAATAGATGTTAAAGTGTCGCTTATAGAATATTGAGTTATGGCTAGTGTTTCTGAAGTTTCAAGGTTGTATTTTATAACAGCGCTTGTTGTTGCAGAAATTTTTACGCTATAGAAGATAATATTTTCTGTAAACTGAACAGGGTGATTTGCATTAACAGACAAAGGATAGGAATTTTCTAACACTGTTGATGAAGAGTTTGAAATGAATTGAATTCTATTATTTAGGGGGTCACCAACCAAGATTTTATCATTTGAATTAACGCTTAATGTGGCGTTTTTATTAAACCTACCAGTACTTCCGCAAACAGACGCAATTAATACATTTTCACCAATCATTTCAGCACCTGTGTCGCTAATATTTAGAGTAAATGACTGAATACTTTTTGTTCCGTTATCACTAACATACATTTTTCCATTGAAGAATTTAATATCAATAGGAGAGTTAATTCTTCCACATTTAAAGCCATTATTATCTTCTAAAGTTTCGTCGCCTTTCTTCCAATTTGTTTGGTCGATGCTCTCAGATAACCCAATATCTGTTTTAACAAGGCAAACATTTCTAGTGGATATAGCAAGCACATAATCTTTTAGATTTTTCTGTGCAACAATCAAAACAGACGCGTTTGAAGGATAGAATTTGCTAGGGTTTTCAATAACAATAGTTGGCAAAATAGAGATGGTGAATAATTTATTCTGATTTGTTTCGTCACCAGCAACTGCATAGATTTTATTTTCGTTTGAGTTTGCGATATTTGAGAACTTTGTGATAGGGCTGGTGCTACTAACTGTGTCGTTTATATCTTTAATAGTTATAATCCCAGAACTCTTAATTTGAAGGCGATTTTCGCCTTTTATAAGGTAGTAATATTTTAGAAAAGTACTATTTAATGTGGCAATAAAAATCTGAGATGAATTATCATTTGAGGTTTCAACGATAGAAATTTTATCAAACAAGTTTATATTAAAATTGTTGTTAGTTTCGTCCGTTATCTTAACATTTTCAAAGTTTTGTAAAGAATAAATATTTAAAACTCGGCCTTCAGATTTTTGGTCGCAAACAAACAAAAACTTATTAGAAAGTTTTACATAATCAATATTATTAAAATGTTCTAAAATCTTTTCGTTTTTATTTCTTCTATTTAAAATTTGAAGATTTGAGTTATCTGTGGTGTAAACAATGAAAGCACTATTAACGTCAAAATAAGATATATTAGTTAAATCCTTTGAAAACTCGCTATCTTCAATATAAAGTTCGCTTATAATCGAATTATCATTTTGCTCGTCCGCAAAAACATTTATCTGATCGAAACCGCCAAATAAAGCCATAAATGATATACAAATTGTTATTAAACATAAATAAATTTTTCTATTTTTCATTCGTTTTAAACCTGCACATTTTTATTTATATTATATAATATAACATTCTTTATTTAATAACAAACAAATTTAAATGGTTTCTTGAAAAATAGTTTTAAACCTTGAAAAATTAGGCGATGCACCAAATTTGATGCTGGAAAAAATTGGTAAATTTTGTTGGCATTCACTATTGATTTTTGTAGTCCTAGCATATTATAATGGAACAAATGTTCTAGAATGTTGAAAAAAGTTCTAGAAAATTTGAAATAAAATTAATGTTCAAAAATTAATTAAAAGGAGTTTGGTTATGAAATTAGAAGATTGGAGTAAGATTATTTTATCTTATTACAGTTATTTGGAGCAATCTGTGAAGGCTATAGATAAATTTGTTTTAGATAAATGCGTTTATACATCATACTTTGATTGTGGATTAAATTTTGATATTGAGAAAAGATTTAACAAAGTTATGGAACTAATAGATAAAAAAAGACGTTTTATAAATCTAAAAGTAATAATTGAAAAGGCTCTCACTGAGATTAATGAAAAGTATAGAAAAATATTAGTTTTGTTTTATATAGATAAAGTTTCTTGTGAAGAAATTGCGAAGGTTATGGGGTTGAATCTTAGAACCATGTTTAGGCACAAAAACTTAGCGATAGAATCGTTTACAAAAGCATTATCTAGAAATGGCTTCAATTTAGATTATTTTCAAGAAAATTATGCGGGAGATAAATGGTTATTCATGGTTAATACATATCAAACAAAAAATGGTAACTTAAAAAGAATTAATGAATATAGGCTTATAAATTCATTTTTATAATAATGAGTCGTAATCAATTTTATCGTTTTGACGAACCACTTTAACTTTAGGTTTTGCTTTGGTTGGAGACTTAAATAATAAAACCATTACTGCAATTACTGGTAGCATTATAACGCTTATCAATATAATACAAGTTGAATTTGAAAGCGGATTTACAGTTAGGAATCCGTCGTTTGAAGCAAATGAAACATTTTCGGTGTTTACGGGAACCGCAGGAAGGTTTGCTAGATATCCATTATAAATATAACCATAAACGCCCATGTAATTTACTAAATACCAAATGTTGCCGAAATAATCCATAACATAATCGCCATAAGTTTTCCCGATATAATTTATGTCGCTTGTGTTTGAAGGAAGAGTCATCAAAACTGTGGCTTCAGAACTTGGTGCGCTTCTTAAATTACATTTAAAGTTGCTTGTTTTAAGTTTTGCAATAGGATATGGTGTTTTAGGAATAGATGTACAGATTTTAACGTTTTGCTTTTCAACATATCCGTTTACGCCATTGTAGTTGACGTTATAGAAGTTGTCGTTTTCAAAAACACAAATTTCCACAAAATATGAAGGTTCTAGATAGCAAAAAATATTTGAAACATCAAGGTTTGTGTTTGCGGTTTTATAGAGTATGCAAGATTTCTGAATCTGAGCAAATTCATTGTTTGCATAAATTATTGAATTGGGGAAAGTACTTGCAAGTAGAATATAGAAAATTAAGGCAAGTACTAAAAACCTGGGTTTTATTGTAGTAATTTTCATCTTAAGTATATTTTAAAAAATGATTGAAAAAATCACAATTTGAAAGTTGAAAGAATTTATGTTTTTTTGACTTTTTTTGTACATTTTGAAGGGGGGTGAGAGCATGACAGATGAAGAGATTATTGATAGGCTGAACAGAGTGGAACGAGAACTTTTATTGCATTCTTCAAACAAACTTGAAAATTACAACAAAGGCGAGAAAGTTCATAAAAAACAGATTGAGTTTCATAAAAACAATCATAAAAATAGATGGGTGTTTGGTGGAAACAGAAGCGGAAAAACAGAATGTGGAGCAGTGGAAGCCATCTGGCTTGCCAGGGGAATTCACCCATTCAAACCTAATAAGAAGGACGTTAGTGGTTGGGTGGTTTCGCTTTCCACGCAAGTTCAAAGAGATGTTGCACAAGCAAAGATTTTTAGTTATCTAAATAAAGATTGGATACAAGATATAAAAATGAGTTCAGGAAGAAAGGATTCGCCTGAGTTTGGAGTGGTGGATACAATAATCATTAAAAATGTTTTTGGAGGACTATCAAAGATTGGATTTAAAACATGTGATCAGGGACGAGAAAAGTTTCAAGGTACGAGTTTGGATTTTGTTTGGTTTGATGAGGAGCCACCATTAGATATCTATTTGGAATGTAGAATGAGAGTTTTAGATAAATGCGGTGAGATCTTTGGCACAATGACACCGTTGAAAGGACTCAGTTGGGTTTATAACTATATCTATCTAAACGAATTTGATGATAAAGATGTTTGGTACATTCAAATGGAATGGGCAGATAATCCATATTTAAATTATGAAGAGATTGAAAAGTACACTAAAGCATTTAGCGAGAGTGAGTTAAATTCTAGGCGTTATGGGTTATTTGAAAACTTTGGTGGAATTGTTTATAACGAGTTTGATCCAAACGTCCACGTAATAGAACCTTTTTTAGTTCCGAAGGAGTGGCAAGATAATTTGTCTATCGACCCTGGTTTACATAATCCGCTTAGTTGCCATTGGTATGCAGTGGATTATGATGAGAATGTTTATGTGGTGGCGGAGCATTATGAAGCAAATAGGGACGTGGCGTATCATTCAAAAAAAATAAAAGAGATTTGTAAACGTCTTGATTGGAAAACCTCTAAGAATGGTTATATAAATGCACTTATAGATAGTGCCGCCACGCAGAAGACTTTGGCAAGTGAGAAAAATGTGGTTGATTTGTTTTACGATAATGGCATTTTGGTTAACACAAAAGTTTGTAAGGATTTATATAGCGGAATTAATAGAGTTAAAAGTTATCTTCGAAATAGTGAAGGCAAGCCAAAATTGTTTATATTCAAAAACTGCATTAATTTGATTAGAGAAATTAAAGGTTATTTTTGGGGTAACGATGATGTTCCGATCAAAAAAGATGACCACGCTCTAGACGAACTTAGATATTACATAATGTCACGTCCAGCACCGCCGGTTTTAAAAACTGAGAAAAGTGAGATTGTTAAAAATAAGGAAATGCTTTATCGCAAACTCAAATATCAAAGAATGGGGTACTACTAATGGCAAAAGAAAAACAGGATATTTTGAAACTCAAAAAAGCACTCATCAAAAAGGCCATGGGATATAGTGTGGAAGAAACAACTGAAGAATATTCACTTGTGGATAATGATTTAGTTTTGATTAAGAAAAAAACGAGTACTAAAGATTATCCACCAGATTTGCCAACGATTAAATATTTGCTTGGTGAAGATGGTGAAGAAGATGAATATAAGTCTTACACAAAAGAAGAACTGGAAAAAGAAAAGGAACGATTATTGAAAATGTTGGAAGAAAATGAAGGAGCAAAAAATGGAAATTAAGGAAGCAAAATTTAAAGTCAAATGCGATGTTGCAGGTTGCAGAAATTACGGAATGGTTTATATAGAAAATAAAGGATTTTTGTTAGATAAAAGTATCTACCTTTGTGAAGACTGTATAAGGCAAATTTATGAATGGTATGCAAAACGTATAACGCCTGCTAGCATTTCAAATATGTTAAATAAAAAAGGGTTGGTAGAAGATAAACCCAAAAGAAGAAAAAGGAGTGAATAAAATTGAAAAAGCAAAAATTAAAAGATGTTGAAAAAATGCAACAAGAACAGAAGAATATTTATGAAGAAAATCAACTAGTAAATGAAGTTTTGGAAGATTTTAAAAACAGACAAATTGCACGCAGACAATTAGAAACAAATTGGCAACTAAATATCAATTATTTTATTGGAAATCAATATTGTGGAATTGATAGCAAGGGAGATATTGTTGATGGCTACAAGCAATATTTTTGGGAAGAAAGAGAAGTGTTTAATCATATAGCACCAATCATTGAACTAAGACTTAGTAAACTTGCGAATGTTCGTCCGTCATTAACCGTTTTGCCATTTTCAGACGAGACTGATGATATAGCAAGTGCAAAAGTTAGTAAGAAGATTTTAAAATCTGTTTGCCACGAAATTGGCTTTTCTAAACTTTTACAAGAAGCAACGCGTTGGAGTGAAATATGTGGTTCTGCGTTCTATAAAATAGGGTGGAATGACAGAAAGGGTAGGTTTATTGCCAAAAATGAAGCAGGTGGTGACATTCACGAAGGTGATGTGGAAGTAAGCGTGGTTAGTCCATTTGAGATATATCCTGATAGTAATACATATTCATCAATTGAAGAATGTGAAAGTATTATTTATGCTAGATCCTTTTCTAGTAAAGATGTAAAAAATAAATGGGGCGTTGATGTTGAAGGCAAAACCATTAATGTTTTCTCTTTAGACAACATAGCATCTGTTGGTGGTCTTGGCTATAGTGCCACAAGTTCAACTCTTGCAAAAACCACCAAACTTGATCAGGTAATTGTGCTAGAAAAATATGAGAGTCCGTCTGTTGAATTTCCCAATGGTAGGCTTATCATAATTGCTGGGGATAAACTTGTTTATGTTGGTGAATTGCCATATATAAATAAAGAAAATGGAACAAGGGGATTTCCATTTGTAAGGCAATGTTCTATTCCAATACCAAACTCATTTTTTGGCATTAGCGTTATCGATAGATGTATTCCAATTCAAAGAGCATATAACGCAATTAAGAATAGAAAGCACGAATATTTGAATAGGTTAACGATGGGAATTTTAACAGTGGAAGATGGTTCAGTGGATACGGAGGATTTGGAAGAAGAAGGATTGAGCCCGGGAAAAGTTTTAATTTATAGGCAAGGTTCAAACGCACCCAGGTTATTATCCACGGGTTCTGTCCCTATAGATTTTCAATATGAAGAAACTCAACTTTTGAGTGAGTTTTTAAACGTTAGTGGAGTAAATGATTTGTTGAATGCTAAAACTATCAGTTCCAACATTTCCGGTGTGGCGTTGCAATTATTGATTGAGCAAGATGAAGTAAGATTGCTATCAAGTGCGGAAGAAATTAGAAACGCTGCCAAAGAAATTGCAAAGCAAGTTTTAAGACTTTTCAAACAATTCGCATTGCTTCCACATACATCAAGGATTGTTGGTGAAGATGGTGGGATTGAAATGTTTTATTGGAAAAATTCAGATATTCAAGCAGATGATATTGTATTCGAAACGGAAAATGAAATCAATGAAACTGTGGCACAAAAACGTAGCATGATATTAGATATTCTAAACACTGGATTGCTTCACGATGAAGATGGAAAACTTTCAAATTCAGTTCGTACAAAATTGTTAGAACAACTTGGAATGGGTTTGAATGTTTTGGATACTGATCAAGATTTGAAATCTCTTCAAACAAAACAAGCCACAAGAGAAAACTTAAGACTTATTGAAGAAGAAATCATTGATCTTCCAAAAGAGATTGATGAGCATGACATACATATTTCAACGCATATTGGATTTATGCTTTCAAGCGAATTTGAAAAGGCTTCTAAGAAAAATTCAAAATTGGAAAAGAAATTGCTTGAGCATATAAAAGATCATAAGAGATATTTAAACTTAACTAAAAAAGCAGAAGAAATGCAAAATTAAAAAGGAGAATTAAATGGAAGAATTAAACAAAATTGGAGAACAACCGGCTGATCAGATTATGAGCAATGTTGCGGAGGCAAGTGAAAATTTAAGTGCGGGCAAATCTGAAGAGCAAGGCTCTCCATTAGGGAAATTCAAAGATGCCAAAAGTTTGCTTGGTGCCTATAATGAACTTGAAAAAGAATTTACAAAAAAGTGTCAGAGATTAAGCGAACTAGAAAAGCACGAAGCCGATAATGTGGTTGAAAATACCGCCCCGGTGTACATGCAAAATGATTGGCAAAATGAGATTCAATCATTTTTAGAATCTCATAAAGAGGCACAAAGTTTTGCAAAAGATATTGCAAAGGAGTTGATGGAAAATAGAGATTTGGCGAATAGCCCAAATGCTTTAGATTTAGCGTACGCTAAAGTTCTATCAAAAAATTATAAATCTGCAGATGAACTTCTTGGCGATGAAACTTTTGTGAACGAAAAAATATTGAATAATGAAAAAATAAGGAGCCAAATTATAAACGACTATTTAAAAGGTGTTGTTCAAAATTCAACGCCACCACTAATTTTAGATAATAAGGGCTCTAGTTTGGGGTTTTCTATAGAGCAAACTCCAAAAAGTTTAGAAGAAGCCAGAAAAATGGTGGAGAAAATGTTTAAGTAGTTTGGCAAAAGGAGAAAATTTTGATTACACTTACTACTGCTGAAAAAGCATTAAAAACTGTTTATTTAGGTGCAGTTGCGAATCATTTAAACCTAAAGGCTAATCCATTTTTAGCAAAAATGAACCAATCCACTTGTAATATTGTTGGCAACGAAATAGTAAAAGTTGCACCATATGGTGTAAATGGTGGTTTTGGTGCGTTACTTGAAGATAGTGCACTTCCTGAAGCGGTGAGCACTAGTTTCGAAAAATTTAGAGAAACACTTAAAAACTTATATGGTAAAATCGAGATTTCAGATAAGGCTGTTAGAGCAAGCCAAAGCAGTTCTGGTGCGTTTGTAAACTTGCTTAATAGCGAAATGGAATCTTTAATTAAAACTTGTTCATTCCATTTGGCAAGAATGTTGTTTGGTGATGGAACAGGTAATCTTGGAAATGTTGTTGAACATTATCCAGCTATTGACGATTATGTAAAATATGATGACGTTAGAAACTTCGTTGAAGGTATGGTTGTTAATTTTGAAAACCCACAAAGCACTTCAGCAAACGTTCCTGCAAATGTTGTAAAGTCAGTTGATAGAGAAAATAATAGAGTTCATTATAAGAATTCTTTCACAACTGCTTTAACTTCAGCATTCTTAACATTCCTTCCAAACTCTAAGAATAATGAACTTACTGGTCTTGGGAAAATCTTCAAGGAAGATAACACATTATATGGAGTTGATAGAAGTCAAAACAAATGGTTAAATCCAAAAGTTGTTACTAATGCGGGACAAATTACAGATATTTTAATTCAGAAAATGATTGATGAATTGGAAGATTACTATGATAGCGATATCGACTATATCACTTGTTCTAGTGATGTTAAGAGATTCTATCAAGAATATTTGCAATCATTCAGAAGAAACATTGACTACATGGAATTAAATGGTGGTTATAAAGCAATGAGTTATGGCGGAATTCCGATTGTTTCTGATAGATTTGCTCCAAAGGGAAGCATGTATATTTTAAATTCTAAGGATTTCAATCTATATCAATTGTGCGATTGGACATGGCTTGAAGGTGATGACGGCAGAATCCTAAAACAAAATCCTGGTTATGCAACTTATAGCGCAACTTTGGTTAAATATGCTGAAATGATGTGCGATAGGCCTGCGGCTCAAGGATTAATCACTGGTATTAGTTCTGGTAGCGTTGATTATGCAAAACAAATCGCAACTAATACTGGCACTATTGCAACAAAAGCAGGTGCAATTGCAACAGCAACTGACAAATTATCTCAAGATTATGCAACTGTTAATGCAACAGCGTTAGGATCTGCAAATGGCGAATAAAAAATAGAAGGTTTAAATTAAGGGGAGAGTTATGAATTTAATTAGAATAGATAGTGATGTTTTTGATATTTCTAAAAGAATTAAAGAAATAGATAAAGATTATTACATAGTTTATAATTTAAGAAATGGCAAATATGAAGTTCATAATTCTTCCCAAAATTTGAACTCTTATTCGTTAACTTGTCCGTATAATACGTTAGACAAAAGGCTTTTGGATTACACGTTGAAAACGAGCATGTGTAATTCAGAAAAAATATTTTATGAAATTGATAACCATAATAAAAAGATTGAAAAAGATATTGATGAAAAGAGAAAGGATGAAAGTGGCATAGTTTTAAAGGAGATTTATAAATATGCGAACTTTGGTAGCAAGGATTTTGATGAAAATAATGCATACAAAAATAAATGGTTATAAGGAGAAGTTATGGAAGTTAGAAAGATTTTGAAAAATGTTGCCACATTTTTACAGTTAAGTGATGTCTTGGGATTTTTAAATCAAACGAAAACTGGCACATTAGAAATTATGAGCGAAGTGAACTTGCTTGTGTCTTGTGTAAACTTTGTGAATAATCTAATCGCCACAGATTATATAAAATTAGTTAAAACAAAAGAACTTACAGTTAGTTCTAATTATGAAATTAAATTTGAAAACATTACCACAGATGAGATTTTAGGAATTTTATCCGTTAAAACAGTGAACGGAGATAAAATTCCTTTTGTTTTAACAAACACTGGAGTTGCTGTAAACTACTCTGGAAAAGTTAATATTAAATATGCATATTTTCCGCAAGATGTAGAATTAAACGGAAGTGTAAATGATTACAAAACTAAAATGAATGAGCGAATTTTTGCTTATGGTGTTGCAGGAGAATATTTATTTATAAAAGGCAATATTGATGATGCATCTATGTGGGACACAAGATTTAAACGAGCATTGTTAAATATCACTCGTCCAACAAGTTCTATCAAAATGCCTGTTGAAAAAATGGTTTAGGGGGAAATGAAATGTTTTATAACAATAACCTTGGACTGAAAAATATCACATATAAAAAATATAATTTAACATCATTTGCTAACGGAATGAATCCAAATATTGATGAACAACTTTTGCCGTTAACAACAGCAGTTAGTACATATAATTTAAACTTTAATAATGGTGCTTTGAAAACAGGAATGGGAGTAAAAGAAGTTAGTTTATCTTATAGTTTTGATAATAGAAATTTGAAGAAAACTTTTAATAAAATCACGGGTGTTAACATACTTGGTGTTTGGGAATATTCAAGGTGGAATTCTGCCATGGATAGATTTGAGAAGTACTTGCTTGTATATGGGTCCGATGGATACATGTATCAAGGATATTTATATTTTGAATTGCCAACTTTTTTAAAAATTACAGCACTACATTTTGCAACTATGCCTAATGTGGTGAACTATTATTTAAACGGATTAGATGTTGCTCTTATATCTAGCGACTCAGATGGCATGTGGGTTTGGACGCCTGAAAAAACTCCATATAAAGTTAATAATGCACCTAAGATTTCTAGCATGTGCTTGCATTACGAAAGATTGTTTGCAACCATTTCTGGAGATAATAGAACTATTTGGTTTAGTGATGATTTAGACCCAACTAATTGGAACGTGTCGTTAAGCGAAGGTGGATTTATTTCACTTTATGATGAAAGAGGCGGAGCGAATAAGATAGTAAGTTTTCAGGATCATCTATATGTTTTTAGAGAGTTTGGAATCTCTAGAATTACCGCTTATGCAAATCAGGAAAACTTTTCAGTTGCTCACTTATTTACTAGTAGTGGACGAGTTTATGACAAAACTATTGCAGTATGTGGCAATAGAATAATGTTTCTTGCCAATGATGGCATATATTCATTTAATGGAAGTACTACTAGTAAATTAGATTTAAAACTAGATAAATTACTAAAAAATGTAACAAATGAGAATGCAGTTGGTGTTTATTTTAATGGAAAATACTATTTAACTTTGAGACTAAAATTTAATGACAATAGAAAAATCTATTGCGAAAACAATACAGATTATGTAAATAATGCAATGATTGAACTTGATTTAAAAACGGGTGATATTAACTTCATGCGTGGGATTGATGTAAGAAATTTGGGAACAGTTAATACCGAACTTGATAGCGCGTTGCTTTGCCTAGTTAGGCAAGCGGACGAAATATTTTTAGAGCAATTTTATGATGATTGTGGAAAGTATATTGCTAATAATACATATAAAGGTTGGCAATCTCCAAAAACAAGTTTTGGTTATCCGCTAAAAGAAAAACTTATAAAATCTATAACGCTTGTGACGAAATATGATTTAGAAATTACAATTGATCTTGATGGTGTTAAAACTGTTTACAAATTAAAAGGAAAAGATATTCCGCAAACGATTTATCCTAATAGAAAAGGCTATCTATTTAGTATTGAATTTTATACTCAATTGGCGGAAGCATATATCACAAATTCTAGTATTGTTGTGGGGTTGTTATGATAAGCGATGAAACAATATATTTGCAATCTCAAGTTAATGAGTTAAAGAAGAATTATGAAGAAGTTTCTTCATATAATAAGAGCATTGAAAAGTTTAAATTTGTTTTTGCCCCATCTCAAACGGCATTTGTTAAATCTCTTAATTTTAAATGTTTTGAAAAGTTTGTAAAAGTGAAATTTAGATGTAAACAAAATCAAACAAATTTGTTTTATATAAATTTAAATTCAGTTACGATTTTCAAATCTGGTGAGAAAAATTTTTCAAGCGAACTTGTGCTTGAATGTAATAAATCGAATACGCTTGAAATCTATTTTGAGGGAGAAACAGGAACAATAAATGTGTTCCTAGAGATATTTGGAGCAATTGAATTGCTTGCACCTAAGAGCATGAGTTTGGTGAAATTAAATTCAAAGTATTATGCACTTAGCAATAATGGTGATGCAAAGTTGGATTGCTTTGAATCATTAGAAAATTTAGAGAGCGGTGATGGGTCGAATTTAAACATACAAGGATTTATTTCAAATTGTTGTAAATATAATTTAACAGAATTTGGAGTTTCAGATTTAATTGTTTTGCTAGAAGATAATTCCAAATATTATGTGCAAAGTGTTTTAGATGAAACAAATACAAAAACTTTAGTTTTGGAAAATGGAAAGGCTTATGCGGTGTTTCCGATTTTAGATGCAACTTATTCATATGGATTGCTTTATAAGTCAAATGGAAATTTGAAAGTTAAATATTTTAAGTTGGATAACACTTCCGATAAAGAAGCGGATTTGGACTTTAATTTAAAATTTGATATTAAAAAAGCGGGTGCTATAAATCAAGAAATCAAAACTAGCGGTCATTATGGCTTTTGGTTTATAGATGCAAACGACGATGCTTATATAGTTTTCTCGAAAGTTGATGAAGTTGGCGAAACTAATAGTTTTTATGAACCAGTTTATGTTGGGAAATCGTTACATTTGAATATGTATTTGTATAACAATAAAATTCTAAGTTTTAGTAGTGTTAATAATTGTGTGGTTTATAGTGAATACACACTGACATTTTCTGTAGGTCTTGTTTCACTTACTAAAACTGAACTAAAAAAATACAAAAATGCAGAGTTTGGATTTGTGGTTGCAGATGAAAAACTGCTGTATTCGAATGGATATTTAACATACTTAATATAGGAGAAACAATGGAAAAGTATATTGATAAAGAAACTTCTAAGAAAGTTGATGCAATCACAAATAACGCTTATACTGATGAACTTTTAGATAAAATAAAGGATTTTAACTCTAAGTTTGATAATTCCACTTCGGATTTGCCTTCAAATAATCTAGATTTAAAAAAACTAGAAGATATTGTTATAGATGATAACGCAATTGAAAAGCAGGCAAATGATGAATTGGCGGATTATAAAAAATCAAGTGTTGATAAAATTTACAATCAAACAAAAGCAAAAGAAGAAGAGTTGAATTTAAATAAGGAAAGTTTGAAGGAAAATTATTCAAGTTCAAAAGCACGCATTGAAGAAAATTATGATAATGCAAGACAAAAGGCTAGTGATGATGCTTTAAGAAGGGGATTAAGCCGAAGCAGTATTGTAATAAACCAGTTAGATGCTTTCAATAAGGAAGAACTAGATTTATATAACCAGTTAGATAAAGATTTAACTGCTAAGATTAATCAGGTGGATTTTGAACTAAATGCATTGCAAACTCAGCAAGATTTAGCACTTAGTGAGTTTGATATTGCTTATGCTGTGAAATTAAATTCTAAAATAAATTCTTTAAAACAAGAACTTTTAGAAAAGCAAAATGAAGTTATAAAATATAATAACCAGATTGCTGAGAAAGAGGCACAGTATAAACTAAAGTATGAACAATTAGAGCAAGACTTGAAAAATGACGCATGGGATAAAGAAAAAGACTTGATGAATATTACAACCAAGTATGGCTCAAATGCAGTTCAAAAGTATAAACAAAATCAGATATATAATATGGTTGATGAATATTTGGCGTCACTTTCTAAAGAAGATGCAATAAAAATTTTAGAAAATAATAATGAGATTAGAAATTATTTAACTTCCACAAACTTAAATACTTTATTAAAGAAATATAAGTAGAATCTAAGGGGGAATTTATGTGGGAAGAAATATTTAATCTCGCAATAAATAATGGACTTTGGTCGGTTCTTTTCTTAATTTTATTGGTTTATGTTTTGAAAGATAGTAAGGCAAGAGAATTGAAATATCAGCAAACAATCACCACTTTGGCAGATAGTTTGGAGATAATTCAAGATGTTAAAGAAGATGTTCAAGAAATTAAAACAAAATTGCTTGAAAAAGAATTTCCAGCACAAAAAAAGGAAGAAAAAAATGAAAAATAATTTTTCTTCCTATGCATTTTGGGTGGCTGTTACTGGAGCGATTGTAATTTTCTTGCAAAATTTAGGCGGAGTTGTGGGCTTTGACTTCAATTCAACTGCTTTTGAAAGCATTGTTTTATCGTTTTGTGGCGTTTTGGTGGTGCTTGGAGTTCTAAATAAAGATAAGAACGAAGAAGGGGAAGATTTGCCTGATAGCAATAATCCCAAAGATAATCACGAGAAATCCACAGATGAAAAAGGTGAAAACGATGAAAAAATAGATGAAACAAAAAAAGAAGAACAAAACCCAAACGAAAAAGAGAATGAAAAAGATAAACCTGATGAATCAGACCAAGATTACGAGAAAGACTAGATGAAGAATCTAGTCTTTTTTATATATTTTATTAAAAATCCGAACGTCCAACTAAATAATTTAAGTCCTCTTGAAGATAGTCAGCAATTTTACATAAGTTCTCAAGTCCAATTTCTCTTTGTCTTATTTTGTAATATTCATAAATTTTAATGAATTTATATGAAATACACTTGAAATTTCTTTTGATTTATGCTATACTCCCATTAGATTTTTAAATGGTGTGCCTGATTATTGGCAATCATTAATTGAATAAATGGTAATTTAAAAAGTTTGGAATTTTGTACTTTTCAAATTTTTTAGTGGTTATCTGAACTTAATTTTCTATTTGACTAGAATTTTGTCTTATTTTGTTTTTGGTGAAAAATAGTGAATAAAATAAGCAGATTCTGGCATTATTTAATAGAAATTAATATATTATTTAAAACATTTAAAAATAAATAAATATTTACATAAAGGGAGAAATATATGAAAAATACTCAACCAGCGTTGAAGTTGTCTTTTTTGGGTGGTGTTGGCGAAGTTGGTAAAAACATGCTAGCAGTTGAATATAAAGACGACATTATCATTATTGATGCCGGTGTTGCGTTTCCAAGCGATGATATGCCCGGCGTTGACCTATTAATTCCAGATTTTGCTTATATTCAAGCAAATAAACATAGAGTTAAAGGTGTTTTTGTAACTCATGGTCACGAAGACCATATTGGTGCAATTCCTTATCTTATGCAGGAAATTGATGCACCTATTTATGCAAGCAAACTTTCTGCGGCATTAATTGAAAACAAATTCAGAGAGCATAAAAATGTTAGATGTAAAGTGAATGTTGTAAAGCCAAAACAAGTTATTAAGTGCGGAACATTCTCAGTGGAGTTTGTTAAAGTTACACACTCAATTACTGGCTCTTTTGCTTTGGTTATAACCACTCCAGTTGGAATTTGGTTCCATACTGGTGACTTCAAAATGGATTTTACTCCAATTGATGAAGAGCCAATGGATTTGGTAAGGCTTGCAGAGATTAGCAAGAAGGGGGTTCTGCTTCTAACTGCAGATTCCACAAATGCCGAACGTTCAGGCTTTAGTATGAGCGAAAAAAGAGTTGGTCAAACTTTAGATGCTTTGTTTGCACAAAACAAGCAAAAGAGAATAATAATTGCAACTTTCGCTTCAAACATTCATAGAATTCAACAAATTCTAGATATCTGCGAAAAGTATGGAAGGAAGGTGTTGTTCTCAGGACGTAGTATGTTAAACAACTGCGAAACTGCTTCTAAAATTGGCGAATTGAAATTCAATAAGGAAAATATCGCAGACGTTTCAAAAGTTGATAAATATGACGATGATAAAATGTGTATCATTTGTACTGGTAGCCAAGGCGAACCGGGAAGTGCTCTTTCAAGAATGGCTTCTGGCGATTTCCCTAAGATTGAAATCACTAACAATGATTACGTAATCTTTAGTGCATCTTCAATTCCGGGAAATGAAACTGAAATTAACACAGTTATAAACCAACTTTACAAGAAAGGCGCAAAGGTTATTTATGAAAGTTTGGCAGAAGTTCACGTTTCAGGACACGCGTACCAAGAAGAATTAAAGATAATTCATAGTTTGTTAAAACCTAAATACTTTATTCCAGTACATGGTGAATATAGGCATTTAATGGCTCATGCGAACTTGGCTATGGATTTGGGAATGCCAAAACGTCATATTCATATTCCAGACCTAGGCGAGAGCATCACAGTAACTCAAAATTCTATTAGAAAAACTGGTACTGTTCCTTCAGGCATTAAATTAATTGATGGATTAGATATTAGCGATGCAGGTGGCGTTGTTCAAAGAGATAGAATGCAACTTGCCACTGAAGGACTTTGCGTTGTTCTTCTAACAATCTCTGCTCGTTCTGCAGTTTTAACAAGCAAACCAGAGATTATAACTAGAGGTTTCTTATATGGAAAAGATAATTCTCAAACAATTGAAGAAGCAAAGGATTTGCTTATAAATACAATCATTAGCGTAAACTTTAAAACTCAAGATTGGAACTTTATTAAAGATAATATTAAGAAAACTTTAACAAATTTCTTTTTCAAGAAGTTTAAGAGAAAACCAATGATTATTCCAATTATAATTGAAACAGCGTAAAAATATAAAACTTCTAAAGGCATTTCTTTAGGAGTTTTTATTATTTTTAATTAAAACTTGCAAAAATAACAATGATAAGATATAATACATAGAGTGTTAAAAGGAAAAGATTTTGGAAATTATTGATGAAATTTATTCTTATGCAAAGGAAAACCATGTTCCAATCGTTAGAGATAAAACAAGGGAGTATTTGCTAAAAGAAATTGAAAAAAGAAAACCTGAAAGTATTCTAGAAATCGGCACAGCGATTGGCTACTCAGGAAGTTTGATGTTGAAATGTTGCAAAGGGAAATTAGTAACGCTAGAGAAAAATGAGAATAGTTATCAAATTGCAAAAGCGAATTTTGAAAAACTTGGGCTAACTGATAGAGTGGAGCAAATTTTAGGCGATGCAATGGAAACGTTGCAAGAGTTAGTTAATCAGGGCAGAACGTTTGACTTTATATTTCTTGATGGACCAAAGGGGCAATATTTTAGATACTTGCAGATAATTAAAAAGTTAGTTAAAAGTGGCAGTGTAATATTTGCAGATAACGTGGAATATTTTGGCATGGTTAAATCAAATGTTTATCCACATAGAAAGAAAACAATTGTAGTTTCTTTGCAAAATTATTTAAACGAAGTAGAAAATGATCCGAAGTTTGAAACTGTGGTTTATGATATAGACGATGGTTTCGCCATAACTTTAGTGAAGTAATATTTAAGGAGAAGAAAATGTTAGAAATATTATCGCCAGCAGGCAGTATGGATAAATTAAAAACAGCATTTTATTTTGGTGCTGACGCTTGTTATTTCGCAGGTAAAAAATTTGGGCTTAGAGCGTTTGCAGATAATTTTGACGATGATGAATTGAAAACGAGCGTAGATTATGCTCATAAACTAGGAAAGAAATGCTATATAACAGTAAATATTTTGGCTCATAATTCAGATTTTGAGGGCTTGAAAGAATATTTGCAGTACTTAGAAAAAATAGGAGTGGACGCTATAATCGTTAGTGATATAGGAATTATGGCTTATGCAAAAAAGTTTGCTCCATCACTTCCGATTCATGTTTCCACACAGGCGAATATCACAAATAAGTATTCAGCAATGGAATTTGTGAAGATGGGTGCAACTAGATTAATTCTAGCAAGAGAACTATCTATAGGTGAAATAAAAGAGATAAGAGAAGCAGTGCCAAGCAACGTTGAAATTGAATGCTTTGTACATGGAGCAATGTGCATTTCTTATTCTGGAAGATGCTTGTTATCTAATTATCTATCTGGAAGAGATAGTAATCGTGGGGCATGTATTCAGGCTTGTAGATTTGAATATTGTATAACTGAAAAGAGCAGGCACGAAGGCGAGCAATATGAAATACAAGAAGATAATAGGGGAACATATATTTTAAATAGTAAAGACCTTTGCATGATAAAACATTTAAAAGAATTAATTGATGCAGGCGTTACAAGTTTTAAAATTGAAGGGAGAATGAAAAGCCCATATTATGTGGCAACAGTTACTAATGCATATAGACGTGCACTTGATGCAATAGAAAAAAATAATGATGTAAATCTAGATGAGTTAGAACAAGAATTAGAAAAGGCTAGCCATAGAAGATATACAACAGGCTTCTATTTTGGAGCAAAAGATAAAGAATGTATAGAATCAAGTATGCCTGTTCAAACGCATGAATTTATGGCAGTGGTATTAGAAGATGCAAAAGAAGGCTATGCATTGATAGAGCAAAGAAATAGATTTAAAGTTGGAGAAACTTTGGAAGTTTTGTCACCATCAGATAACTTTAATAAGTTGATTAATGTTGAAGAAATGTTAAATGAGAATGGTGAGAAAGTTTTAGACGCAAGTTTGGTTCAACAAAAGTTAAGATTAAAAACCACTTTAAATTTAAAGGCTGGAGATATCTTAAGAAAGAAAATTTAATTTCTTTAAAATCAAAAAGAATATAAAAAAATCTCTCATATTTTTGAGAGATTTTTTCTTTTATTTATCTTTATTTTCTTTTTCATTATCTGTTACAATGCACTCAGTTGTAAGCAATGTGCTAGCCACACTTCCAGCATTTTGAAGGGCAGACCTAGTTACTTTAGTTGGGTCTATAATTCCTGCTTCTAACATATCTGCAAATGTTCCGTCGTAGGCATTGTATCCATAATTTTTCTTGTTGCTGTTTTCTATTTCATGAATAATAACAGCCCCGTCCACGCCTGAATTTTCGGCTATTATATATAAAGGTTTTTCAAGAGTTTTTAATACAATTTCAGCACCAGTTTTTTCATCTCCGTTTAAAGTTTTTATTAATTCTTTAACGCTATCTTTACATGATAAAAGTGCAGTTCCACCGCCAGCCACAATGCCTTCTTCCACAGCACTTTTCGTTGCGGAAATTGCATCTTCAATTCTTAGTTTCTTTTCTTGAAGTTCAATTTCAGTGGCAGAGCCAACATAGATAACTGCTATTCCGCCCATAAATTTAGATAGCCTTTCTTGAAGCATGGTTTTATCAAAATCATTTTCGGCTTCATTAATTTGTCCTTTGATTTCGCATATTCTTTCGTTAATTTTATCTTTATTTCCTTGCCCTAGTGTGATTGTTGTATTGTCTTTAGTGACCTTGATATTGCCAATCCCTAGCATATCTATGTCAATATTATTCAAGTTATTGCCAAAATCATCACTTATAAATGTTCCGCCAGTAAGTATTGCAATATCTTCTAAAATTGCTTTTCTCTTATCTGCAAATGAAGGGGCTTTAACTGCCACGATATTTAAAGCACCTCTTAATTTGTTTACAACAAGTGTACTTAAAACTTCATTTTCTATATCATCGGCGATGATTAATAATGGCATATTTGATGCTGAAACTTTTTCAAGTAAAGGTAAAATCTCATTAAGAGTATTTATTTTTTTGTCTGTAATCAATATGTAACATTTTTCGAAAATGGTTTGCATTTTGCTTGAGTCTGTAACCATGTAAGGAGATAAATATCCTCTATCAAATTGCAAGCCCTCAACGATTTTTAATTCGGTTTTAAGTGTCTTATTTTCTTCCACTGTTATCACGCCATCTTTGCCAACTTTCTCAAATCCTTCAGCAATTAATTTTCCAATCTCTTCATCTTGAGCAGAGATGGAAGCAATCTGATAAATCTCTTTTGATGTGTTTACAGGAATAGAAATTTCTTTTAGGTGTTCAACTGCTTTTTCTATTGCTTTTTGTATTCCTTTTTTTAGCATGATTTGGTTTGCTCCAGCAGTGTAATTGCGAACACCTTCATTAACTAAACTTTGTGCTAAAACGCAGGCTGTGGTGGTTCCATCTCCAGCCACGTCATTTGTTTTAATGCTAACTTCTTTTACTAGGCTTGCACCCATATTTTCAAAAGCATCTTCTAATTCAATTTCTTTTGCGATTGTAACGCCATCGTTGGTGATTAGTGGTGCGGTATATTTTCTATCTAGAACAACATTTCTTCCTTTGGGGCCGAGAGTTAGTTTTACTGTGTTTGCTAGTTTGTTAACTCCTTGTTCCAATTTTTTAATCGCATCAAATCCGTATAAAATTTTCTTACTCATTTTTTCTCCTTATTTTATAATTGCTAAAATATCGCATTGTTTAATTAAAATAAATTCTTCACCATCTAGGTTAAATTCGTTGCCGGCATACTTGTTGTATAAAACCTTGTCGCCAACGTTTACTTTGAAGGTAATATCTTCGCCGTTAAGTTTTCCGCCTGTTCCAAGTTCCATCACTTCGGCTAGGATTGGTTTTGCTTGAGCAGAATCAGGCAAGATGATATTAGAATTTTCTTTCTGCTCTTTTAGTTGTTTTAAAACAACTCTATCAAATAGTGGTGTAATTTTCATAAAAATCTCCTTTTAAATATTAGACAAAAATTTCCCTATTTATGATTTATTTCCAAAAATTTTCGCCTTAAACTTATGTTATTATATATCTATGATTAATTCATTTTCAATTTTAACTGACATTTAAAATCATAAAACAAGTTGTTAAAAAATATCTTATTTAAATAGGAGTTTTATTATGAAAGAACAATATGCAGAGGGAATTAAAATTATAAAAAGAAAAAGGAAGTTTAAAGTTCTCGGTATTTTTGCTTTATCTATTGTTTGTATTTTAATGGTTTGCTCTTTTAGTTCAATTTTATCTAAAACCTTAAATCTTAGAAACTTTTCATTGGCTTCGCTAATATTGGGGCAGGGTAATAATAAAATCGAAAAGCATACTCTTTATGCTGTAACTCTTGGTGAGTTTGAAGATAAAAAACAGTGTCAGGACGTGGCGCTTGGTTCGTCGGTGGCTGGAGCGAGCGGGTATGTTTGGAAAAATAGCGATAAAAGTTATTATGCTATTGGTTCTATTTATTCAAGTTTGGAAGATGCCCAAAAAGTTTCAGAAGGACTTCAGAGTAGTGTTTACACAGTCGAAATTAAAGAAATTAACTTTAAAGAAGTTAGTTTTGATATTACAAAAAAAGATAAGGACGTAATTTCACTTTGCGTGCAATCCTTATCTTATCTAAATGATTTGTATAATAATTTTCAAACCACTTGCGTGCAATTGGAAAAGGGAGAAATTTCATATGTGGCAAGTGCAAGTTTTATAAATGCATATAAAAGCGAAATTAAAACTTATGAAACAAAGTTTGATTTGCTTTTAAAAGAAAATTCTGATGATGTGGTTAAAAAGTTGCTTGCAGGGTTTGTTTCAATTGAAACCAGTTTAGATAACACGGTAAACACGCTTTTATCTAATTTCTCGCCAGTAAGCGACATAAAATATGGTCTAGCGGACTTTGTTTTTAATTATCATTCACTAATTTTGGTGATATAAAGGTAAAATCAATTTGTAATTAAAAAAAAGTTTGCTATACTTACAATATGAAGAAAATTAATGTAAAAAGCATTTTAATAAAGTTGGCAATTGTAGTTGGGCTTGTGGCGGTGGATTTGATAACAAAAAAACTGGCACAAGTTTATTTGCAAGGTAGTGACACAATTGTGCTAATTCCTAATTTCTTAGAACTTAGTTTTGTTAAAAACTCAGGTGCTTCTTTTGGTATGATGTCTGATAAAACCTTGATTTTAACTATATTCTCGGGCGTTTTTATAGTTGGCATAATTGTATACGATTATTTCTTTGGAGATAATAACAAATTATATATTTCTGCTTTTGTTCTAATTTTGGCTGGTGCAATTGGTAACTTTGTTGAAAGAGTTGGTGCGATGCATGAAGTAACGGATTTTATTGGAATGTTTAATTGGTATGTTTGCAATATTGCAGATATATTCATTTGTGTTGGAATAGCACTTTATGTTTTGTATTGTATTTTAGATATATTAAGTAAAAGGAAAACAAAAGATGCAAAAGATAATAGTTGAAGAAAAAGAAAGGCTTGATTTGTTGCTGTTAAAAAATATTCCATCTCACACTCGCTCATACATCAAAAATATGATAATCGATGGCAAAGTGATGGTGAATGGGAAAACTGAAACAAAAGCAGGCTTTGAAGTTAAAGCCAATGATGTGGTGGAGTTTGAACTTCTAGATCCGATTCCATTAGAAGCGAAAGCGGAAGATATCCCTTTAGATATTGTTTATGAAGATAACGATTTGTTGGTTATTAATAAACCTCAGGGAATGGTGGTGCATCCAGCAATAAAGAATTATGAAGGAACGCTTGTAAATGCACTTTTGTATCAGGTGAAAGATTTAAGCGGAATTAATGGCGTGATGAGACCGGGAATTGTACATAGGCTAGATAAAGATACGTCAGGGCTTTTGCTCGTTGCAAAGAATGATTTTGCACATAATTCACTATCTAAGCAAATTCAGGAAAAAACTTGTAAAAGATATTATATTGCCCTTGTTCAAAATAGAATGAAAGAAGATAGTGGTGAGATTAAAACTAATATAGGCAGGGACCCTAAAAATAGGCTGAAAATGGCGGTTGTTAAAGAAGGAAAGGTGGCGGATACATTCTTTAAAGTGCTTAAAAATTATGTTGGTTATTCGCTCGTGGAATTTGAATTAAAAACTGGCAGAACGCATCAAATAAGAGTGCATAGTGCGTATATAAATCACCCAATAGTGGGAGATAAGTTGTATAACCCTAATAAGTGTAAGTTTGATGTGGTTGGACAAATGCTTCACGCTTATAAAATAAAATTTAATCAACCATCTTCTGGAAAACTTTTAGAATTTGAAGTTCCATTGCCAGAATATTTTAATAAGATTTTGGAAAGGTTAAAAGAAGAATAAAAGGAGAAGAATATGGCAAATAATAATTCAACGAATAATTGGAGACACTTTATTAATTTTCTTGCTTATGTGGCTGTGATAATGATTGGACTTGCTTTAGCGCTTTCGTTTGTGCTTGGGAAACTGGGAGTAAGTTCTAGTGTTTGTGGTAGTTTGATTACGATTGCAAACGCACTTGCTTATATCATTGTTTCAATCTCAGCATTTTACTATTCAAGAAGTAAACGTAATTTTTGGTTTTTCATATTATGGCTTGTTGCAACAATCCTTATAATTGTATTTATGATATTATAATTTTATTTTTACGGAAGAGAAATGAATTTTTTAAAAAAGATTTGGTCAAGCAAACTTAATAGAGCGATCGTAATCACTCTTGGCATAGTGTTTATAAGTTCTTTAATTTCAGTATATGTAGGATTTTTTACATATATAATTTTGTTAGGACTACTTGCACTTTGCATTGAAGGAGCGATAAAGAGTTTTATAAAACCTAAAAATGAAAATAATATTAGAGAGTTTTTTCCTCAAACAAATAACTTGAAGGAGAATTTAAGGGAAGAAAGGGAAGAAAACTCTAGTAAATTAAATCGAACATTATTTGGCTCTTTATGTATAGTAATGGCGATTGTTATCATATTTATGTTTGTTCGATACATTTTCTAATAGAAGTTGATAAAAGAATGCTTTTTATAGGTATTCTTTTTTTTGTTTTCTAATATATTAGTTATATAAGAACTTGGTTCGACATTTATTTCTTAAAACGGACAAGATAGTACAAAAATCTTTAAAGAGAAATTAATGAATATAGGTTAATATAAAGGAGTTCAGGCTTGAGATTTTTAGTTATTTATAAAAAGTATATAAAACTTGCGATGGTTTGCTTGGTGTGTGTGGTTCTTTTATCGCTAAATTTTGGTGGCGGGACAAGTGCTCAAGTTTATTTTGGCTATGCTCCAAGACTTGTACCAATATATAATGTTGATACAACGGAGAAACGAGTGGCAATTTCATTTGATTCGGCGTGGGGTGCGGACAAAACAACTAAGATTGTAGATATCGTTAAAGAATATGGCTTTAACGCCACGTTCTTCCTAGTAGGATTTTGGGTGGACGATTATCCGGACATGGTTAAATATGTGATGGATCATGGCCTAGAAATAGGTACTCACTCCAATACTCATCCAGATTTTACAACGTTATCTGCTTCTCAAATGAGATTAGAACTTGAAACCAGCATAGAAAAGATAGAGAAAATCACAAACAAAAAAGTTGAGTTGTTTAGAGCACCTTATGGAGCGTACAATAATCAAATGTTAAACATAACAGGCGAGATGGGTTTAAAAACAATCCAATGGGACGTGGACACTTTGGATTGGAAAGGTTTGAGCGGAATTGAGATATGTGAAAGGGTTATGAGCAGAGTTAAGGAAGGTTCAATCATCTTGTGTCATAACAATTCTGATCATATCCTAGATGCTTTACCTTTGCTTTTAGAAAGGCTTAAAAATGCGGGGTACACCGTAGGAAGCGTTGGAGAACTTATATATCAAAGCGACTATTATATAGATAATCTAGGAATACAGCATAAAAATTAAAAACATGGGAGATAAAATTATGAGCAACAATGAAATAAATAATAAGGTACAAATTGCAGGAGAAGTGGTAAGTGAGCCAAGGTTCAGTCATGAAATCTATGGTGAAAACTTTTATGAATTTGACGTGAAAATAAATAGACTATCTAATAGTTCTGATACAATTCCTGTAACAATCTCAGATAGGTTGTTAAATGGGAAAGAATTAAAGGTTGGAAAACTAATAGATGGCGTGGGACAATATAGAAGTTATAACAAACTTGATGGAGAAAAGAGCAGGTTGCTGTTAACAATATTCTTGCGTGAGTTTGAAGTGAAAGACAGTGTTGAGCAAACAAATAATATTCAAATTGTGGGCTATGTTTGTAAAGAACCGATTTATAGGACAACGCCTTTTAATAGAGAAATCTGCGATGTGTTGCTTGCTGTAAATAGAAACTATGGCAAAAGCGATTACATTCCTTGTATTGCTTGGGGTAGAAATGCAAGATTTGTAAAGAATTTCAAAGTTGGTGATAAGGTGAAGGTTGAAGGTCGTATTCAAAGTAGAGAGTATCAGAAAAAGGTTGAAGGCGAAGAAATCCAAACTAAAACTGCTTATGAAGTTTCACTAAGTAAAATAAGTTTAGCAAATGAAAATAACATAACTTTTGAAGATAGTGCTAAAGAAGCGGACTTGGTTAGTAAGGAAATTATAAAAGGGGTTTATGCAATATAGTGGATTTGAAAAAGAAGCAAGTGCTTCTTTTTTTGTACTTTTTAAGGCATTTTTGTTGATTTGTTTGACTATTTTTTTTAGATTTTATATAATTAATTTGTATAAATAGATTAACAAAGGAGATTAAAACATGAGAGATAAAAATGTTGTCGTTTTAGATATACAATCATCTAAGATTAGTGTTTTAGTTGGCTATGAGAGTGTTAATCAGAATTATAAAATTGTTTGTAAAAATATTGTAGATTATGCTGGGTTTATGCAGGGAAAATTCTTGCTAGAAGAAAAACTTGAAGAAGAAATTTCAAATGTGTTGAATTTAACGCAAATAAATTATAATAGAAAAATTGAAAAAGTTTATGTTGGAGTTCCTGCAGAGTTTTGCTATAATGGACTAAATGAAGCCGAATTGCAATCAAAAATGCCGGTTAAAATTAAGCAAAAACATTTAGACATGCTCTTTGAAAAATCTTCGCCTTTGAGTATTTCTTCTAAAACTTTAATTAATCGTTCGGCGGTGGAATATCAATTAGATAATGAAGAAGTGGATAATCCAATAGGGAAAACAGGCTGTAAGATTTGGTGCAGAATGAGTGAGATTTTTGCATCGAATTACTTTGTTGAGTTAATTGGAAATATACTTGATAATTGTAAAATAAAAGAGTATGAATTTGTGAGTGCGGAACTTAGTGAAGGCTTGTATCTTTTTGATGAAGAGATTAGAAAAGATGGTGCTGTGGTTATTGATTGCGGGTATATCACAACATCGTTGTTCTCAGTTAAAAACGAAGGGCTTTTGGATTTGAAAAGTTTCTCAAAGGGTGGAGGCTATATAACGAGTGATTTGGCGGAGATTTTGGAACTTGGCTATAATGATGCGGAAATGTTGAAGAGAAAGTTGGTTTTAACAATTCAGCCCACCGAACTTGATGTTTATCAATTGTCTAAAGATAAAACAGTTGATGTTAAAACTGCAAATGATATCGCATTGGCAAGAATTGATGCAATAATTGATGGAATAAAGAAGTGCTTAAGTAAGTTTAGAATGGAGAGCGATAAGGTTTATTTAACTGGTGGCGGAATAGCCAAAATCAAAGGAATTAAGTATTATTTTGGGAATAGATTAAGTAAGAAAGTTGAAATTGAGTTTGCAAAACAATGTAATTTAGATGGTTTTGAAGATACAAGTTCGATAGCAATTTTAAAAATGGCTGTAAGTTTAGAAAAAAAATATCAAAATTCTTAGCAAATAATTTGACTTTTGTTAAATGTTTCAATACTATATATATAGATAATTCCGTTATTTTTAGGAGAATGTGTTATGGAAAACGAATATTATGGAAATCAAGAAGAAGTATTTCGCCCTGTTTGTAATATCAAAGTAGTTGGTATTGGTGGTGGCGGAAACAACGCAGTTAATAGAATGGTGAACGCAGGAATTAAAAGTGCGGAGTTTGTTGCTGTAAATACAGATAAGCAAGCGCTTTTAATGAGTAAGGCTAAGCATAGAATTCAAATTGGTGAAAAACTTACTGGCGGTAAGGGTGCTGGCTCAGAACCTGAGATTGGAATGAAGGCTGCCGAAGAAAGCAAAGATATCTTAGTTTCAATGCTTGAAGGTACAGACCTTGTATTTATTACAGCAGGTATGGGTGGCGGTACTGGTACAGGTGCTGCTCCAGTTATTGCAAAACTTGCAAAAGATATGGGTATCCTTACAATCGCTGTTGTCACAAAACCTTTCGGATTTGAAGGCAGAAAAAGAATGGATAATGCTGAAAGGGGTTTGAAACTTTTAAAAGATGCTGTTGATACACTTGTTGTTGTTCAAAACGAAAAGTTGTTGAAGATCGTTCCAAAGGGTACGCCAATCGTTGAAGCGTTTAGAACTGCCGATGATGTGTTAAGGCAAGGTATTCAAGGTATTTCAGATTTGATTGTAACTCCAAGTTTGATAAACCTAGATTTTGCCGATGTTAAAACAACAATGAAAAATAAAGGCTATGCTCATATGGGTCTTGGTAGAGGCAGAGGTGATAATAGAACTATTGAAGCGGTTAGACAGGCTGTTTCAAGTCCACTTTTGGAAACAACTATCGAGGGTGCAACTGGTATTATCTTAAATATCAAGGGTGGCATGGATTTAACTTTGGACGAGGTTTATGAGGCTGCAGACTTAGTTAAAGAAGTTGTTGATCCAACTTGCAATATTATCTTTGGTAGTGGAATTGATGAAAATATGAGCGATGAAGTTGAAATAACTGTTATCGCAACAGGATTTAATAATTCATATTCTGAAGAGGGTAGACCAGAGCCTAAGGAATTGATTCAACAAGATGAAGAAGCGGAAGAATCTTCTGAAGAACAGCAAGAAGAAGATGAAGAAGCAGATGAATCTAGCATTGAAACTTTAGATGATTCAGATATTCCTCCATTCATCAGAAATAGATTGAAAAATAAGAGAAGATAAATTTAAAAATTGAATAGATAAAATAAGAGCAAAACAGACAAAGTTTTGCTTTTTTCTTTTATGTTAAACACGTTTAATTATTGTAAAATGAAATTGTGAAAAAGGGAAAATATGGAGATTGTAGTTGAGCAAGTATTATTTGATAACTTTTTTATAGATTTCATTGTACTTTTATTAACAAATAAACTCTTAAAACTTAATGCAAGAAAACGTAATATTTTTTTAGGTGCTATTATTGGCATGGTCGGTGCAATCATTTTGCCAATGTTGTATTTTAATGATATCTTAATGTGGGGCTTTAAAATTTCAATAGGCTTTTGTATGGTGATAGTTCTTAAAAAATATAAATCGTTCAAAGAAATCATTGTAGGATTTTTAACAATCTTAAGTTTAACATTCGTGTTTGGCGGACTTAGTTTTGCAATATTAATAGCGGTTAATAAACGGGCAGACTTAAATTCTTTGATTATAGGGAATTATAACGTTCCTGTTGGCGTATGTTTGCTAGGAGTTTTGATTTATTGGTGGTTATTTAATAAATTAATGAACTATATTAAGAGTAAAAACATTGTAAGTAAATTTACTTATGATATTCAAATTCAAGTTAAAGATGAGGTTTTTAATTTTAGGGCTTATCTAGATAGTGGTAACAAACTTAAAAGTTCGGAAGGAAAAGATGTCTCGCTTATCTCACTTAGTTGCTTTAATAAGATAAATCAGAAGTTTAAAAATTTCAGTAAAATTGAATTTATTCAAACTCAGTCGGCGGTTGGAGAAAATGCTGTGATGGTGTTTGAAGTAGATGATTTAATTATAAATAAAGAGAATGAAAAGATTTCCACAAAAAAAGCACTAATCGGAGTAACAAAAACGGAGTTTAAGGATTTCGATTGTTTGCTTAATTGTAACACTTTGAAATATATTTAGCGGAGGAAATATGTTTAAAAGATTATTAAATTTATTTAAAAAGATATTTAACTTTAGTTTTGAAGAAAAGGAGAACTCTGTTAATTATCTATCACTTGGTGAAGCGTTGCCAAAGGCGTTAAAACCAAACGAAGAAAAAGAACTTATCTTAAAAGTTATGGAAGATAAAGATGAGATGGCAAAGCAAAAACTAATTGAACATAATTTAAGATTGGTTATTTATATTGCAAAGAAGTTTGAGAACACAGATGCAGATATGGAAGATTTGATTAGTATTGGAAGCATCGGTCTTATAAAAGCAATCAACTCATTTAAAGGTGAAAAGAATATAAAGATTGCCACTTATGCTTCACGTTGCATCGAAAACGAAATCTTAATGTATTTGAGAAAAATAAGTAAGTTAAAGAAAGAAGTTAGTTTGAATGAACCTATAAATTGTGATAGTGAAGGTAATGAGTTATTGATAACAGATTTGGTTTCAAATGAAGATGTTGCACCTCAAAGTGAATTTGAAAAACAAACAGAAGTTCAGATTCTTTGGTCTGTTTTAAATAAACTAAATTCAAGAGAGCGATTGATTATGGTTATGAGATTCGGACTAAATGGCGATGATGAAAAAACTCAAAAAGAAGTGGCTGATGATTTGGGAATTAGCCAAAGTTATATCTCAAGATTAGAAAAAAAGATTTTAAGTAGGATTAAAAAAGAAATTTTGAAATTGGCATAATATATAAGTTATTGGCAATAATTATATATTTTTTGACAATTTTAAGTAAAAATATGACAAAAATAATGTAATTAAAACAATTTAATACAACATAAAAAATAAAGAAATCTACATACTAAAAGAAAAGGAGTAGATTTTTTTATGGCAAATAATAAGGTTGAAATAACAGGAATAAACACGAATAATCTTCCAAAGGTTTCTGCAAGTGTTCAAGCGGAATTAATGGAAAAAATAAAACTTGGAGATATGAAGGCTAGAGATGAGTTTGCTGTTGCAAATCTAAGATTGGTTTTAAGTGTAGTTCAAAGATTTCAAAACAGAACCAATAATTTTGATGATATATTTCAAGTTGGCTGTGTTGGACTTATGAAAGCCATAGATAATTTTGATGTCAATCTTGGAGTTAGATTTTCCACTTATGCAGTGCCAATGATATTAGGAGAAATCAAAAGATATTTAAGAGATAATAACTCTATCAGAGTTTCAAGAAGTTTAAGGGACACAGCATATAAAGCACTAAAGGCGAAGGAAGAATTAATAAGATTAAATAGTAAAGAGCCAACGGTTTCCGAAATTGCAAGTTATTTGGATATGAAGGAATCTGAAATTAGCATTGCATTGGAAGCAATTAGTGAACCTATAAGTTTGTGCGACCCCGTGTATAATGATGGCGACGACACAATCTATTTGATGGATCAGTTGAGTGACTCTGAAGATAGGGAAGAGAGTTGGCTAGAAAAGTTAAACTTGAGAGATGCACTAAGAAAATTATCTCCCAGAGAAAAACAAATTGTTATGCTTAGATATTATGTTGGTAAAACACAAATGGAAGTTTCTGATGAGATAGGGATTAGTCAGGCACAGGTTAGTAGACTGGAGAAGAACGCAATTAATAGTATTAGAAAAAATTTTTAAGTTTTATGAATAATTTGTCGAATTTTGCGGAAAATAATAGTACAAGGAAGGGAACTGGTGTCTATCGTTTCATAGAATTATGTGTAAACCATTCACTAAGAAAATGTTTTGTTCCTTGTAAAAATATGGAGGTGAAATTATGGCTAGAGCAAATTCTTCTAGATCTAACCAGGCAACCACTAAATCATGTGGTTCATCTAAAACTAAATCTTGCGGTTCAACAAAAACTAAAGGTTGTAGTTCTAAATTAGAGGCTGGTAAAGAAACTAAAAGAAAGAAATGCGGTTGCAAAACTTGTAAGTGTTGCAATTAGTTAAACAATTTCATTAAAAAGCACCAAATTATTGGTGCTTTTTTGTATATAATGATAGAAATATTATTTTATTTGATTTTATCATTTAAATGACAAATTGTTTATTTTTTTATAATTAAAGTTAAATCATAAGGGCTTAATTTGTTTAAAAATATAAAAAAGATTAAAAAAAACACTAGACTAAATCTAGTGTTTAATTTAGAAATCAATTTTACTCATTAAATCATTGTATTCTTCTAATGTGATATCGCCTTTTGCATACATTTCTTTAAGTTTCATTATTTTTGCTTCCATCTCGTTAGCCGAGTTTGAACTGGCAGGGGAAGTTGCAAAACCATTTTGGAATTGAATGTTGTTCTTTGTGTTATAAGCAATAATACCTAGCAATCCAGAAATCCAGTTTGATAGAATAAGACTTAAAATAGCAATCGCAAGGTTTTTAGTTTGGCTAAATTCAACATCATCATAAATCTTTGCATATTTTAATTGTTTAACAGCAAAGAAAATAAATAATCCTGCTAAGGCAAGCAATACAATTCCTATAGCGATTTGTGGTCCGCCTTGAAACCCTTCTATAACTTGTTGCCATTGCTCAAATGTAAGGTCATCTACAGCACCGGTGTAATAGTAATTCATGTAATTTTCGTAAGTTGCTTCCATTTTAAAAAACATTATTAACAAGCCTGCTATTACATAAAAGAAGGCGGTAACAATATTAAGAGCACCAGCCCAATTTAACATAGCCGATCTTCTATTTTTTACTGGTTGTTCAGATGTGGTTGTCATTTCGTCCATAATTTTCTCCTTTTTTTGATATTCTAGCACAAAATTAGTCATCTTCAAAACTTATTTCTTATAAAATTCAATAATTGTATAATATATTTTTATGTAAAAATAATTTCAGTTATGTATTTTTAAACAAGAGAAATGAGCGACTAAGGGGCTTTTTAATGCAATTATATATTTGTTGATTTTATTGTAAAATATTTATATATATTAATATAGAGGGAAATTCATTGAGGTGATGAAATTTTATGGTAAATAAATGAAATATCGCTTTATCAAGCCTAAAATAGTGAATATAGATGGAAGGGGAATTAAAAAACATATAAAAATTTGTTAAAATTTAAAAAAAGTTGATAAAATTGCTTGCAATTTATCTTAAGATTTGCTATATTATTAAAGCAATCGTTCGAAAGGCGGTTCAAAGCAGGTTTAATTCCTATTATTTGGGAGCTTAGCTCAGTTGGGAGAGCATCTGCCTTACAAGCAGGAGGTCGTAGGTTCGAGCCCTACAGTTCCCACCAAAATCTTAGTGCCTGTTCAAATTAAGAACAGGCATAAATTGATTTAAGAAACAAATTTAGAATTAAATCATATAAGATTATAGTAAAATTATATGCGGGAGTGGCTCAGTGGTAGAGCGTCGCCTTGCCAAGGCGAATGTCGCGAGTTCGAATCTCGTCTTCCGCTCCAAAAGATTAAAGGAAGCATAATTTTATATTATGCTTTAAACTTTAAATAGTACAAGAGAGAAACTAGGGAAGAATATGGCACCATAGCCAAGCGGTAAGGTCAAGGTCTGCAAAACCTTTATGCCCCAGTTCGAATCTGGGTGGTGCCTCCAAATCTTGCGCTGAAGTGGCGGAATAGGCAGACGCACAGGACTTAAAATCCTGCGGGGGCGACTTCGTACCGGTTCAAGTCCGGTCTTCAGCACCAAACTAAAGCAATCCAAATCAGAGTGTTTGGGTTGTTTTTTTGTAAAAATGCTTAATACTTTATTGCTTTTTAGAAAATGATTTATGAAAGTTATAGGTTATCAATTTATTGTAAAAAAAATCCAAACTAATTAATGTTTGGATTTTTTATTTTAAAATAATTGTGTTTTATAAAAATAAGGGTGGGGGAAAGTTCGTGTAGTTTACTTTACGCCACCGATTAAATAATCTACACTTACATCAAAATATTTTGCAATAGCAATTAGTGATTGCATGGAAGGTTTGTTATTATTGTTCTTCCATCTATAATAATTGGCTTCACTCATATTAAGAGTTTTCATAAGTTTTTCAATTGATATTTTGTTGCTTTTCATTAATTCTTTTAACGTTTCAACAAATGATAACGAGTTTTTGTCTGAGTTGTTGTAATCCTCACTCAAACCGCATAAATATTGCAATGAACAATTAAAATAATTTGCTATTTTGATTGCGACAGAAAGTTCTGGATAAAAGTCTTTATTGAAATAGCCATTAAGAGTTTCAAAAGATATGCCTATTCTTTTAGATAATTGCAACCTACTTAATTCATTCTCACTCAATAAATCTTGTAATCTCTCTTGAAATTCATTCATTTTATTCTCTCCAATTAAATTTAATAAAACTGAACTCGCTTTCGTCTTTTGTTATTAATATCTTCCAATTAAGTAATCCATGGAAGAATCGAAATAATTTGCGATTGAATAAACAATATCTAATCTAGGGACTCTGCCAGATCTCCAGTGTCTGATTATACTTTCGTTAAAAGATTGAGTTTGTGAGAACTTATAATGAGATATATTATTCTGTTTTAGTAAATCAATGTACCTTGGCAGGAATTTAGAAATATCATAGTTGTAAGTTTTAAAATGATTTGTATTTCGTTTCTCATCTAGACCAAATAAATAGTCTATGGAACAATTGAAAAATTTTGCAATTTTTAAAACAATATCAATGGTTGGAATACTATCTCTTAAATATCTGCTGTATTGCATTGCAGATACTCCGCTAACTTGTTCAAGTCTTCTAAGAGATAATCCAGTTTCATCTATTAAATCTTTTAAATTCTCTTTAAATTGTTCCATTTTATTCAATTCCCCATAATTTGACAAAAATAGACAAAATTTTTGTCAAATATTTATTAAATTCACACCAATTTTATAGGAAAATGCGTTACAATAAGTTGTCATAACAGATAGGGCTAATAAGCGTGTTATAAATAATTTGTGGAGGTATAATAATGAATAGAGATTTGATATTTGAGATTTTAAGTTCTTTTTTCAAGGAAGAAGTTTCTAATAGTCTTGATATAAAAGGTAACCATCTAATCATCAATCTAGCCAATGGGAAAAAGGCTAAGGTTGAAGTGATAGGATTGGCATAAATTAGTATTTACAAATTTAAAAATTATTTTCGCAAAGGAGTAAAAATGAAAGAGTTAAAAGATAGTAGAGATTATGTGTTGAACCATCAATATGGCTATGGGCTAGACAAAGAAAAAAGAAGCCTTAATAAACTTAACCTAAGGTCGCTTGAAGATTTGAGAGTTTATGTTGCTGATCTAGTTTGTAGTAATTTTAATGCGTCTTACATAAACAATATATTACGATTTGATTTAGATGATTCAGAGTTTGAACTTGTGATTGAAGAAACTTTATAGCCCCCAAAATACTTTTTCAAAAAACATTTAAAATTCTTTTTTCATAAATTCCTTTATGTGCTATACTTAGTTTGTGTGAAAAATAAAATAAAGGAGTGAAAAATGGCGGAAAAGAAATATGAAAATGCTAAGGCAACAAAGTCTTCAAATAAATCTTTTGTTCCTTGGCCAAATGCAAATAAGAATAAAAAATCGTCAAGTTCTAGTAAGGCAAGTGTTAGTAAGTCTTCTAGCAAAACCGAGCAGGCTAAAGCGGTTAAAACTGAGAAAGAACTAAATATCTCAATTCCTTCTTCTAATGTTAATAAAAAAGTTTCAAAAGAACTAAGCAAGAAAACTAATAAACCTTTGGTTATATCAATTGTAATTTTCTTGGTTTTAGGAATTGTTTTGGGCTACTTCTCGTTGCTTTATCTTTGCAAAAACGATACTTTTGAAATGAATGCGTATGCAGGGGACGTTATAGATGTATACTTAAATGACGACGATGGCATAACTGAGTACTCTGAAATTGGTGCAAAGTGCGTGTTGTTTGGAAAGGACATCTCAAATGAAATCAAAGTGGAGTATAAATATAGGGAAGATATCTCGTTTGACCCTGAAACGGTTGCGGGAGTAGACTCTTCTAGGGCAGGCATTTATTATGCAATTTATACAATAGATAACCCTAGATATAGATCTGTTACTTTGATTAGAAATATTATTGTTTTAAGGGAGGAAGATTAGTATGGCCAGACCAAAAAAAGTTTCGGTTGCAGTGATTATAATCTGCTCAATTTTGTGCTTTGCTGTGGGAATTGTTGCTGGCGGTGTATTAAGGCTTTATAACGCCACTCCTGATTCGTACATAATTCCGGGAACGGTTAGAGTATCTAGTAGTTCCACTCATGAAGGCGATATAGATGTTGAAACTGTTAAGAGTAATGACCTTTCAATTCATTTTCTAGAACTTGGAAATAAGTACACAGGCGATTGTACTTTCATAAAGATTGGAAGTGTTGAGATATTAGTTGATGCAGGCTCAAAGTCAACGTCTGTGGAAACGATTTATAATTATATAAGCCCTTATGTGGAAGGCGAACTAGATTATGTTATCGTAACTCACGCTCATCAGGACCACTACGCTGGATTCGCAACAAGTAATAGCCTATTTGATAAGTTTGAAATTACAAACGTAATAGAATTTAATAAATGTAATCAAAATCCAAATAAAGGGCTTTATAAAACCTATATTGATGAGAAAAAACAACTCGAAGATAAGATGGCGGATTTGGGGAAAGAGCATCATCAATATAAGGTTACAGATTTTATTAATAAGGACGACACTTCTAATCGTGAGATAGATTTGGGAAACAACGTTAAGTTGCAATTCTTGTATCAAAAATATTACGATTTAACTGATGCAAAAACTGAAAATAATAATTCGGTTTGCTTCCAACTTGTTCAACAATTAGGTACAGAAACTAAAAAATATATGTTCACTGGCGACTTGGAGAAAGAAGGGGAAGAATCTTTGGTTAATGCAAGTCAAAACGCAGGTTTGCTTAGCGAAGTTGAATTGTATAAAGCAGGTCACCATGGCTCAAAAACAAGTTCGTCAAAAGCCCTATTAGAAGTTATAAAACCAAAAACAATTTGTGTTTGTTGTTGTGCAGGTAGCCCTGAATACACAAAAACTAACGCAAATCAATTTCCAACTCAAGAATTCGTGGATAATGTTGCAAAGTACGCTCAAACAGATAAAGTTTATGTTACAAGTTTGTGCTTAGATTATGATAACGCTCAGTTTACTTCAATGAACGGAAACATTGTAGTTTGTTCTAAAGCAAACGGATCAAATATTGATATAAACATATACTTCTCAAATAATAGTAAACTATTGAAAGAAACCGACTGGTTTAAAGCAAATAGAACAATGCCAGAATCATGGGCTTCTTAAATTTAATAAGTTAAAACTTCCATTCTGTGCGATTGAAGTTCTAACTTATTTATCCACATTGTTAAAGCAAAAAAATGTTGAAAATTTATTAAAAAATCAAAAAATTTAAAGTTTTTATGAAAAATTTAAAAAAACCAATGAAATTTACTTGACTAAAAAAAAAAAAAAAATAGCATATATATTAGAGAATATAAAATTTTTCAAAATTGTGGATAAATAAAATATAAAAGGAAAATAAAAATGAAGAAGAGTACAAAGGTTATAGCAACAATAGTTGCAGTTGTGTTAGTGGTTACAGCAATGGTTGTTGCAATATA
>CAKVHY010000006.1 GCA_934754335.1 uncultured Clostridia bacterium | reverse complement strand
TAGTGTAACAAGTATAGGAAAGTTTGCATTTTCTGAATGTATCGGATTAACAAGTATAACAATTCCAGATAGTGTAATAAGTATAGAAGGGGCGGCATTTCGTGGTTGTAGCGGATTAACAAATATTACTATTGGAAATGGTTTAACAAGTATAGGGAATTATGCATTTTATAATTGTAGCGGCTTAACAAGTATAACGATACCAGATAGTGTAACGAGTATAGGGGAGTATGTATTTTCTGAATGTAGCGAATTAACAAATATATCAATAGGAAATAGTGTAACCATTATAGGAAATTATGCATTTTATAATTGTAGCGGATTAACAAGTATAACAATACCAAACAGTGTAACAAGTATAGGAAGGTCTGCTTTTGAGTATTGTAGCAATTTAAAGAAAATATATATTCCTTCATCGGTTACAACAATATCTGCATCTAATTATTATGATTCTCCATTTTACTACTGTTCATCCACTCTTAAAATCTACTGTGAAGCAAGCAGTAAGCCAAGCGGTTGGGGAAATTCTTGGAATTACTATGATTTAGGCGAAACTTTAACTACCTATTGGAATCAAACACTTGCAGATTACAATGCAGGATAATCAACAAAAAAGAGCAGAATTTGCTCTTTTTTTTAATTTAATAACTTATTTATTTAGATTTAAATTCAAATGATATTTTAACAAATTCAGCCTTTTATTTAAAATCATAAATTAAAAAGCGAAAATATTTGAAATATTAATACAACTATGTTATACTCTTTTATATTTTACAAGGAAAAGACTATGAATATTAAAAAGTATGTTGAAGAAAAGTTAAAGAAAGTGTTTATAAAAAATGGTTTTGATGAGAACTATGCAAGTGTGTCTTTCTCAGATAGGGAAGGGGTTCATTTGCAATGCAATGGTGCATTTGCGGTGGCAAAAGCCTTAAAGAAAAATCCAATCGAGATTGCTGAGATTATTAAAAATTCATTTTTAGAGATTTGCAACGAATTTGAGATTGAAGTTGCAAAGCCTGCTTTTGTAAACTTTAAAATAAAGGGCGAGTTATTTTCTAGATTTGCCAACGATATTTTAAACGATGAGCGTGTTGGCGTTGAAAAATTATCTAATCCTTCCACAATTGTTTTGGATTATGGCGGAGCGAATGTTGCCAAGCCTTTGCACGTGGGTCATATGCGTTCTGCAGTTATTGGTGAAGCGATTAAAAGATTGAATGTTTTTAAAGGCAACAAAGTTATCTCAGATGCCCATTTAGGTGACTGGGGATTGCAAATGGGTTTGACCATTGCCGAACTTATGGACTCATACGATTTTGGAGGATATTTTGGCGAAAACAAGCCTAAATTAAAAATTACTGAGAAAATGCTAGAAACTGCTTATCCAAATGCAAACGCTAGAAAGAAAACCGATGAAGAGTTTGCCAAAAGGGCAAGTGATATAACCTTATGGTTGCAAAATAAAAAGTCGGGCTACTATGATATTTGGCAAGAGATGCGAAAGGTTAGTATTGATATGGTTAAGAGAGTTTACACCACTTTAGGTACTTCTTTCGACTTATGGAATGGCGAAAGTTCTGTTAATGATATTGTACCAACAATTTTAAAAATATTTGAAGATAAAAAATTGTCTTATGAGAGCGATGGGGCAAAGATTGTAGATGTTTCAATTGAAGGTGAAACAGAGCCAATGCCACCACTTTTGTTGCAAAAGAGCAATGGTGCTCAAATGTATCCGATAACTGAAATCGCCACAATTTATGAACGTATTCAAGATTTTAATCCTGATAAAATTTTGTATATAACAGACTTCAGACAATCTCTTCATTTTAAGCAAGTGTTTAGAAGTGTTAAACTTGCTGGAATTGTGGGAGATAGACCAAAGTTGATTCACATTCCATTCGGAACAGTTAATGGCAAAGATGGTAAGCCTTTCAAAACCAGAGATGGCGGAGTTGTAAGCCTAGAAGATTTGATTGATAGTGTTTCCGAGAAGGCCTTAGAGAAATTGAAATCAAGCGATAAGGTTGAGAATCCAACAAAAGAACTTGCATTAAAAATTGGCGTTGGGGCTTTGATTTTTGGTGACCTTATAAATGTTGTTGGAAAAGATTATATTTTTGATGTTGATAAATTTGTAAACTTTGAAGGAAAAACAGGACCTTACATTCAGTATTCTGCTGTTAGAATTAAGAGTTTGTTAGACAAGTCTGATTTTGCAAAAGGTAGTATTAAAATAACCTTGCCTAGTCAGGAAAAGATTATGATGGAAATCTTTAAACTTATTAATGCCTACGACGTTGCCTTGGAAGAAAATTCGCTTAATGCTTTGGCCTTAGGTGTTTACGAACTTGCCAGTGCATTCTCAACTTTCTATAATGACGTTAAGATTTTGAAAGAACCCAATGAAGAAATTAGGCAAAGTTATCTAAACTTTTCAAAGATGGTTTTAAATTGTATTGAAAACGCATGTAATATTTTAGCAATAGAAATTCCTGAAAGAATGTAATTTAAATGAGAACTTGATTATATTTTTAAGTTCTCTTTTTTATTTTTTATATAAATTTTAATAAAAGTAAAATAAAAAGGGGCAGATAGCATAGAATATTAATAGTTGATAATTTAAGGATACAGGTTCTATGTGGGAAATAAGTTTGATAATTCAAACGAAATATAAGAGATATTTGCAAGTTTTGGAAGAAAAACTAAAAATTGAATTTGATTCAAATAAAATTCAATCTGCTTTTTATGATGGAAAAGAAAACTCCACATTATCTCTTGCGATAAAAGAGCCAACATATAAATTTAAAAAAACTCTTAAAAAACTAATAGCGGAAATTGTTCTCCTAACTGAAAAAGAGAATATAATTTTAAATAATATTAAGCATCACAATAAAGATATAACTAGCAAGAGCGTTTTTGTTAAAACTCTTGTGTTGTTTGATTTTGAAGAAGAAAAGAAAGAGATTGAAAACTTAATAGAACTAAGTAAAAGAATTGATCTTCATGCTTTTTTTAACTTTAGATTGATGCATTTGAAGAATAAATGGCTGGATTTAGTTAATTTGGCAAACAAAGATGATAGCGTGGTTTCAAACGCTGAAGTTTTGTTGGAAATATTGGTTGAAAGTTTAACTCCTAGTGGAAGAATTGTAATTGTTGAATATGATAAAGGATTTGAATTGTACGATGAAAATGGCAAAAAATGTGATGAGTCTTTTCTGTCAAGTGAGATAAACGATGAAGTGGAATTAATAACAAATTTAATCTTGTTGTCGCCTAAAAAAATAAAAATAATGTGTAAAGAAAAGATAAGTGCTGAGTCTTTGAACCTAATAAACTATATTTTTTCGAATAAATTGATTTAAATTCTTGACAACGCTTGGTGATTTGTTGTAGAATATCTATAATTCAATACCATGGGGTGATTAAAAAACAAGTAGGTTTTAAGCAATCATTTTACAGAGAGTGGGTGGCGCTGAGATGCCCGCAAATAACTTTTAACTGAAACTATTTTTATACTGTGGCGTTTTCTAGTACGACAACTAGAATTAAAGTTGATGTGTTTTTTTAGAACGCATAAATAAGGTGGAACCGCGGGAATATCTCGTCCTTTAAGAAATTAAAGGGCTTTTTTTACGCCCAAGTTACAAGAAAGGAGAAAAATTATGGCAGAAAAATACGACATTGAAATTTTAAGACATGGCATGAGCCACGTGCTTGCAAAAGCATTAAGAAATCTTTATAAGGACGTTAAGTTTACAATTGGGCCAGCAATTGATAATGGCTTCTATTATGATATAGATTTAAGCAAATCAATCACGCCTGAAGATTTCCCAGCAATTGAAGAAGAAATGAAAAGAATAATTGCAAACAATGAAGATTTCGTTAGAAAAGTTGTTAGCAAAAAAGAAGCATTGGAATTGTTTAAAGATAATGAATATAAGGTTGAACTTATAAATGAATTGCCAGATAATGAAGAAATCTCTATTTACTATCTAGGTGATGATTTCGTTGATCTTTGCAGAGGTCCACATGTTGAAAATACGAAATATCTTCGTTCGTTTGCTTTTAAAATTAATAAAGTTGCAGGGGCTTATTGGAGAGGAAACGAGAAAAATAAGATGCTTCAAAGAGTTTATTGCTATGGATTTGCAGATAAGCAACAACTAAAAGAATATGTTAGAATGCTTGAAGAAGCGTTGAAAAGAGACCATAGAAAACTTGGAAAAGAATTAGAATTATTTTTCTTTGATGAAACTGCTCCGGGAATGGCATATTGGTTGCCAAAGGGCTTCACAGTTTTAAATACTCTTATTAATTTTTGGAGAGAAGAACATAGAAAGAAAGGTTATCTTGAATTTTCAGCACCACAATTAAATAGTAGTGTGCTATGGAAAACATCAGGACATTGGGATCATTATAAAGAAGATATGTTTGTTTTAACTGATGCAGATGGAAATGAACAGGCTTTAAAACCAATGAACTGCCCAAATTCTATAAGGATTTATCAAAGCAAACTTCGTAGTTATAAAGATTTGCCATTAAGATTAAACGACGTGGACGTTATTCATAGAAATGAAAAATCTGGTCAATTAAATGGCTTATTTAGAGTTAGAATGTTTAGACAAGACGATTCACATAACTTTATTCGTCCAGACCAAATCTCAAGCGAAATAAAGAGTATTGTTGAGATTATGGACAAACTTTATGGAATCTTTGGATTATCTTATCAATTAACGTTATCAACAAGACCTGAAGATTTTATGGGTGATATTGAAGTTTGGAACGAAGCAGAAAAATCATTGAAAGGTGTTTTGAATGAGATATGCGGAGAAAATCAATATAGGATTAATGAAGGTGACGGTGCGTTCTATGGACCTAAAATTGATATAAAAATGAAAGATTGTATTGGTAGAGAATGGCAAATGGGTACAATCCAATTAGATTTCCAATTGCCTTTAAGATTTGACTTAACATATGTTGATGAAAATGGAAATAAGCAAAGACCAATTATGGTTCATAGAGCAATCTTTGGTTCGTTTGAAAGATTTATTGGAATTATCACAGAACATTTTGCTGGTGCGTTCCCAACATGGCTTGCTCCAGTTCAGGTTAAAGTTATGACAATTTCTGAAAAGAACGCTGATTATGCAAATGAAATTGTTACAAGACTTGATCTTGCCGGTGTTAGAGTGGAAAAAGATTTTAGAAATGAAACTATTTCTAAAAAGATTAGAGAAGCACAACTTGAAAAAATTCCTTATATGCTAGTTGTTGGTGATAATGAAATGGCAAATGCGTGCGTTTCTATTAGAAAGAGAAGTAAAGGTGATATTGGTTCAAAACCTGTTAGTGATGCTATTAATGATATTTGTAAAGTTATCGCAGATAAAGAATTAGATTAATAAAAATAAACCCTAGATTTAGGGTTTATTTTTTGTATTTGTGACAGAAAATTGGTGCTTTTAAAACAAAGAAGATATTAAAATATGATATGGCGTTTATTAATTTAAACAATACTATGATACATGTAAATACAAACTAAAATTCTTGACAATTACTTTGAATTGATTTATTATAATATTAGTTAGATGATTACATATTTAATTTAATACTATGTACATATTTTAATATGAATGAAAAAATGCTAGGAAATGAAAGGTCTCTTACAGTAAAAGAATGGAAAAGGTTAATATTAAAAACTGGTGGAGAGATTATTGAGCAAACCGGATTTCATTACTATAAATTTCATAGATGATTTGTTGAGATAAAAAAATGGTTTAAGCCCAAAGCCTTTTTTGTTATTTGTTGTAAAAAAACAATACTAAAAATTTAGAATTAAGGAGATAAAAAATGAATAAACTAACATTTGTAACTGGAAATTGGTCTAAGATAATGAGTGCAAAGCAAATATTGGAGCCATTAGGAATTCAAGTTGATCATGTAAAAATGAACACGACGGAAATTCAATCAGATTCAGTAGAAGAGATTGCGATGCATTCAGCGAAAGAAGCTAGTGAAAAATTAAAAAGTGCAGTCTTAAAAAACGATACAGGATTATTTGTAGAAAGTCTTGGTGGATTTCCTGGACCATATACTCATTATGTTGATGAAAAATTAGGGGAAGAAGGGTTGCTTAAGCTTTTAGAAGGTAGCGATAATAGAAAAGCATGTTTTATAGAAGCCTATGCGTATTGTGAATATGGCAAAGAGCCTGTGGTTTTTAAATCCATAACAACGGGTAAGATCGCTACTACAAAATCTGGCTCATACGGATGGAGTTGGGACTTTATATTTATCCCTGATGGCTATGACAAAACATTGGCGAATTATCCTGATGAAGAAAGATTTCAAGTTTGGAATACTGATGGTTACAAAGAATTAGCAAGTTATTTACTAAATAAGTAGAAAATTGCCTTTGAATAAAAATTCTCCGGATTTTACCCTAAAATGAAAAACCACCAGTTCTACTGGTGGATTTTTTTGTTATACTAAATTTAATTAATTTGTTGGATTGTCGTTAGTTGATGGCGGAACATCGGTAGTATCGTCAAAATCGTCAGGACTACTACTTCTTTCATCTCGCATTCGGCGGATACCACCCATCAAAGATGTTTGCATTGCCTTATAATCAGAATAGTCGTCTGCATCGTTCTCTTCTAAGTTTTCTAGTAAACATTCAGGCGGCTCTTTAAAATTATCTGCAGAAGAATCATAGTATTCTCGAGCAAAAGTTTTAAAGAATGAAAGCGTTGTGTAAGGAATTCCGTAATCTTCGTCTAGATAACTATTAATTAATATTATTCTATTTTTAATCTCTCTATCTCCAGTTTGCTTTCCTATAAAATGAATAGTATTGTTAGTTAAAAGCATACATCCAAGAGCAGTGGACTCTGCTAAAATACGAGCATCAGACGCATTTTCTTTGCTAAAAATTGTAGGAAATTTCTTATATTTTTTAACTTGTCCAGTGTAAACACGTTGTAAGAAATCTGCTTTTTGTATCTCTGCTCCGTTTGGAACTAAAGGAGAAATGTTTGATTTGTTGATAAAGTTAACAATTTCAGGATCATGACCATATTCTTCAACGCCTTTCAAAATCTCGGACTGAACTTCAGGTGTAATATAGAAATTAAACTTGCAATCGTCAGAGTTTATTAAATCATAAAGGTGATAAACGCTTTCAGAAAAACGAGCAGATCTTTTTACAAAGTTAATTTCTTTATTTCGATGGATATCAAACAAATGAATGATGATATTAGTATCTAATGCAAAATCAGTTATTTGTTCTCTGTTGTGCCACATCGTCTTGCTCCTTTATTGTAATTTAATCCTAGTGCCTTTAGTCCTTTTTCAGTTTCAATACGCTTGTGGTTGTAGTACAAATATTGTTGAGTTTCATTAAGATTGCATACATTTTCTGATTCTTCTTTTCGAATTTCTTTTATAATTTCCTCAATATCTTTTGCCATTTTGCTTCCTTTTTTATATAATAACATAAGTAAAGTGCAAAAAAAAGTGTTTTTTAAAAAATAAATTAGATTTAAGGAAAAAACTTATGAATAATTATAATTTGGTTATAGATGTTGGTAGTTCAAATTGCTCTTTTTATAAACTGGGGCCAGGTTTGGTTTTGAGAGAGCCAACGATTATTGCAAAGGCAGAAATTGGCGGGAAGTTGCAAACTGTGGCAGTTGGTGACGACGCAAATAAGTTAATCAAACATAATGAAAAAGTGGAGATAATAGAGCCAATATCTCATTCTGTGATAAAGGATAGAGAACTTACAAGTAGTTTGCTTGAAGATTTTCTAAAAAAGATAGGAGATAAGAAGTTTTTTAATCGAAATAAACTTATTTATGTTGTGCCATCAAGTTTATCTGAAAACGAGAGAAATAAGTGCAGAAACTTGGCATATAGTTTGAATGTTTATAAAACAACATTGGTTTCAAGTGCAGTTCTTGCATATATTTGTTCTTCCGTGGACGATAGCATAAAAACTAAACTAATAATAGATATTGGTGGCGGAACAACAGATATTGCTTTGGTGTTTAACATGAAGGTTTTGGCGGGATTTACACTTGGAATAGGCGGAAAAGATATTGACCAAGAAATTGCAGACTATTTATTAAACCAATTTAATTTGGTTGTTAATAAAGTGGAGTTGGAAAATATAAAGAAAGAAATTGGGACGTTGCTTCCAAACGATATAATTTCGTATGAACTAACGGGGTTTGATTTCTTTTCAGGTGTTCAAAAAACTATAAGATTAACAAGTACAGAGATTTTGCCTATCATGGAGAAGTTTTTTGGTCAAGTTTATGAAGTGGCAGAGAAATTAAAATCTTCTTGTAAAGGAGAAGCCAAAACAAACTTGCAAATGGGCGGTGTTTTCGTATGTGGTGGATTGGCGAACATAACTGGTGTGGAAAGATTTTTCAAATCTAGATTAAATTTAAAAGTTGTGGTTCCGCAAGATCCTGAAAATGCAATTATGAAGGGAGCAGATATATTGTTAAAATCGGCGGTGTTGCAAGAAAGGGTTTGTGAAGAAATTTAGCAAACAATTTGTCTAAAAATGTAGGATTTATCTAAAAACAAAGGAAAAGCATTTTACTTTTCTTTTGTTTTTTTCTTGCAGATATTAAACTAATATAAAGGAGTTTTTTATGGCAAGAAAAATTGTTGTAACTAGCGGTAAAGGCGGTGTTGGTAAAACTACTGTTTGTGCGAACCTTGGGTTGGCATTATCTGAACTTAACTTAAAAGTTTTGTTAATTGATGTGGATTTTGGTTTGAATAACTTAGATGTTGTAATGGGAATGGAAAATCAAATAGTTTATGATTTGGTTGACGTTTTGGAAGGGAAATGCAGGGTAAAACAGGCACTGCTTCAGGATTTTTATAATCCAAACTTGTTTGTGTTTCCTTCTAATCACACATATTCTTCAGTATCTATTGATGGTAAGAAAATAAATGAGATACTGGGAGAAGTGGAAGACTTTTTCGATTACATATTAGTAGATTGTCCAGCAGGCATTGAAAATGGATTCTTTAGAGCGTTGGAAATTGCAGATGAAGCAATTGTTGTAACCACTCCGCATATCTCTGCAATTCGTGACGCAGATAAGATAATTAACTTTTTGCGTACATTTAATTTTGATACCGTCGGGTGTATTATTAATAGAGCCAGGGGGGATTTAATGCTTGATGGAGATATGGTGGATATTGACACAATAGAAAAGTATTTAAAAATAAACCTTTATGGCGTTGTGCCTGAGAACGATATAATTAGTCAGCAACTTTTGATTGGTGGAACAGTTAAGAACGGAGAAATAAGAAAAGCCTTTAATCTTATAGCAAAACGAATTAATGATGGCGGAACTGAGATTTTTGATTGTACAAAGAAGTATAAAGGTTTTATAGGTAACATTAAAAAAACATTAAGAAGGATTGTTTAAATGAAAAACGAATTGCAGTTGGTTTGTGAATCAAGATTGAAAAGTGTTTTAGTTAAAGATAAATGTGAGCAGTTAAAACTAACAGGAATATTAAAAAGTGAGATTGCAAATGTGCTAAAAAACTATTTGGAGTTGAGTCCTAACGATTTTGAAATAAACTTCATTTTAGATGAAGATGGGTGCTATAATCTTGAAATTTTGGCTGGAGTTATAAGGCTTAAAAACTTAAGTGCGATTTTGTTGGACTAGCAGTACTAAACTAAAATCCACTTGAATATAATTAAACAAGGAGAATATTATGGAATATAGTACTTGTGAGATTATATCTTTGCAGAAAAAAGAAATTGTTTATAAGAACGTAAAACATAAAAAGTTTAGAATGTTTACATTGTTATTGCTGGTGTTTGTGGTGCCGATTGTGGCTCTAGGATTTATAGGTTTCAAAAATGGAGATATTATGGAAACGGTGGCAAAACTTGGAAATCCTATTTATTCGCCATATGATGATTATGATGGCATTGTTTTTACAGATGCAGATGCTTATCTTTTGAAAGATTGTACAAGTTTAAAAGTGCCAGTTGTTACAAATAAAGTTGAGAAGATTGGAAACGAGTTGATATTTGTGGTTCAAGACGATTTAACTTTTATAGCACCGGAATCGGGAGTTATAACAGAAGTTACAACTAATAACGATGGCTCTAAAAACATTAAGATTTTACATAGTAAATCTTGCGTAAGCGTGATTAAAAATATAAATATATTAGGTGTTAATTATCTAAATTACGTTCTAAGTGGCCAAAAAATTGGTTCGCTTAAAAACGGAAGCGAAGTGCAGTTGCAATTATTTATAGATGGGGTGGAGCAAAACTTACAAGTGGTTGATAATAAGATTGTATGGGGAAATTAAAAATAAAATTTAATCCTATCTATGTTATATTTCTTTTCTTTTGCATATATTTTGGCTATTTTAAAGAAATCGTTTGGTATACATTAGTTTTGATTTTACATGAATTTGCACATGTAATTGTTGGAAAACTTTTGGGTTATAATTTTGATGACGTGAAATTGAACTTATATGGAGCATCTGTAGAAACAAAAAATAAGTTTGTGGAGAAAGATGAAATCATTATCAGTTTGGCTGGGCCAATATTTAATATATTATTTGCTCTTATTCTAGTAGGGCTTTGGTGGGCTTTCCCAAACACATATGATAGCACTTTAGTTTTATTCCAGGCTAACGTTGCTATGGCAATATTTAATTTGTTGCCGATGTTCCCGCTTGATGCGGGGCGAGTTGTTTTTATAACTCTTAAAAATAAATATTCAAAAAAGATTGCAAGAGTAATTTTGCGAGTAATTACAATAATATTTATTTTAGTGTTTTCAGTTTTATTGATTATCTCTATATTTGATAAAATAAATCTTAATTATTTATTTATAATTTGCTTTTTACTTATGTCTTTAAATTCAAATGAATTAAGTGTAAGGGTGTTAGATTTTATTGAAAAAGATAACAAAAATGTGATGGAAATAAAATCATTTTTTATAAAAGAAGAGAATGTTAGCAAACTTTTAAGTTACTGTTCTTCAAGTTATTATTCACAATTTTATATTTTAGATGATGAAGGAAAGGTGGTAAAAAAGATTGGCGAAAAAGAACTTGTAAAAAATTTTCTAAATATGAAATATTAACTTTAATAATTAATTTAATTGTGATAAAATCTAAATATGGAGATTAAAAATAACAAAAGAATAATCAATTCCAGACCAATATTTTTAGTGTTTATAGGATTAATATTTGGTATCTTTGGAATGGCAAAATTTATACAATATAAGTTAAACGGACAATTTAATTTTGCCATACTTTTTGGTTGTTTGATATTAAGTATTTTTATAGCATGGCTAATCTTATATTTTATAAAAATTGATAACTTATTCTTTGCTGTTATTAAAAGAGATTTTAAGTATTTGGTAGTTTTCATAGTGGCATTGTGTGTTGGAATTTTAGGTTCATATATCTCATTAAATCCATATATGAATTATCAGGAATATGAAAATTATGAATGTACAATTGAAGCAAAAATTGAAAAGGTTTATAATTATTCCTTGCTTCTAGAAGATATAAAAATTATTAATTCAGATAATAGCGTTGTAACACTAGAAAGTGGTGGATATCTAAACATTTCAAGCACCACCAAATTTGATGAAGGTGATAAAATTTCAGTACTATGCAAACTTTCTAAAAAGAACGTAAATATCGAAAATATTTCATCTTATTTGAATAATAATGCTTATTCTGTAACTGTAAGCGGAACGTCCAGTATTAAGATTATTGGTAAATATAAAGGAGATATTGCCAGCAGTGTTAGACTTTATGTCAAAAATATACTATTTGATAATATGAATGAAGATAATGCTGGGGTTTGCTTTGCAATGTTATTTGGAAAGAAATCCTTTGTTAACGAAGAAATTTCTGATGCGTTTTCGGCATCGGGAATTTCGCATATTTTAGCGGTCTCGGGCTTGCACGTTGGCGTACTCGTGAGTGCAATATATTTTGTTTTGAAGAAAATATTTCGTTCAAATAAATGGTTAAAGATTTTAATTCTGGGTTTGTTTTTGTTGGCCTATTCTTATATTTGTGATTTCACGCCAAGCGTGGTTAGAGCATCAATAATGAGTATTGTTTTGATGATAAGCAGTGAGTTTGGTTATAGATATGATGGGCTAAATTCTTTAAGTTTGGCAGGTGTTATAATTCTATTGTTTAGTCCGTTATCATTATTTGATGTTGGTTTTCAATTATCGTTTTTGTGCGTATTTGCAATTATATCAATGTCGCCATTTGTAACTAAACTTTTATTGAAAATTAAATGCCCGCAAGTTTTAGCATCAGGGCTTGCAATTTCAATTAGTACAAATATAGTAATTTTGCCTGTATGTGCAAACATGTTTAATAAAGTTTCTATAATTTCCGTGATTGCTAATATAATTGTAATTCCGTTATTTTCGTTTTGCTTTATTCTTTTATTTGCCTGCATATTAATTGTTTCAATTCTAAGATTTATGTCGTTTATATTGATTGTTCCTGAAACAGTCTTGCATGGTTTAAAGGTTGTTGCAAATTTCTTTGCATCTATTCCTAATGCATATATGATTCTGTTTAATGTTTCTTATTTGGTTTTATTTGGAGTTATTTTATTATCGTTCTTTATTCATTTCTTGATGATAAATAAAAAGTTTAAAGCGGTGCTATGCTCTGGATTGATGGTTTTGATGATTGTGTTAATAGTTGTAGCGAACTTGCCATTGTATTCAGCGAAGGACGTGCTTATCTTTAAAGAGTTTTCTTCAAACAATTCATGCATCTATGTGAGCGATAATAGCGAAGTTAATCTTATAGGATTTAATAAATCGAATTATTACATGGACAACTTCATGCTTAAGAACAAAGTAAAGAGTATAAAAGTTTTATATGCATATAATTTTAAGTTTAATCAATTAACATCACTAGAAACTTTTGCACAAGAATATAAAATTGAAAATATAATTTTGCCAACATATTTCAAACAATATGAGAGTGCATTAAATAAGTTAAACGTTCATTCCAATTTAAGATTTGCCGATGAAGTTTCTAATATTGGAAAGTTCAATGTTAGAGAATATAACACAAGTTTAAATAAGTGCATTGCGATTGAGTTATATAATGAAGAGAAAAATATTATGTTTACGAATAGTTTAAGCGAAGAAAATATTTCTTATCTAACAAGCGAGATTGACGGAAACATAGATATTATGTTTACTCCATCATACAAGCAAGATTTTAGAGATTTTAATATTGATGTGGCACAGATTGTTTGTAATAGTTCTAGTATTAAAGATAAAAATATAAATAATTTATTTTATTTGGAAAACTTTACAATTGCTTTATAACTTGCTAAAATACATATAGAGAAGGAAAGTATGAAATTCGAAGAACTAAAAAAGACATTAAGAACAACAAAATTTAATAATTTTATTTTAACCGGTGATGATGAATTCTTGCTTGATAGGGCATATAAGATTATTTTAGATGCATATAATATTGAGTTTAAAGATTTAAATCTTATTAAGTTTAATAATGAAAATTTGGATTTTGACCAAGTAGTTAAGGCTTTGCAAACATTGCCTGCGTTTAGCGAATATAAGATAGTTTTCTTAGATTTGTCAACTAAAGTTTCAAAACTTGGCAATCTGAAGATTTTAGACGAATACTTGGCTGATTGTAATAAACAGAGTATTTTGGTTGTTAAAGTTGGTCAGAATGAAAGCCAGTTTGCGATTGAGAACAAAGATAAGTTTGTAATAGTTGATTGTAGTAGGTTGGATAAATCTTTAGCCAAACGATTTGTTGAAAGCGAACTTGGTAAGTTGGGAAAGAGTTTTAAAGATAATGAGGCATTTGAAGTTTTGTATAATTACACAAATGGTGATTTGTCTGGTGCAATGAATGAGATTGTAAAACTTTGTAATTATGTTGGTGATAAAACAGTAATCGGCAAAGAAGATATTGAAGCAATTACGATAAAAAATCTTGAGTTTCAAATTTTTGAGATAACTGAAAAACTAGGGAAGAAAGATGCTAAAGGTGTTTATGAAATATTGGAAGAGTTGAAATCTAGAAAAGATGGGCTAAAAGGCATTATGCCTTTGATATATAATCATTTTAGAAGGCTTATGCATATTTCATTAAATGCGGGTATGAGTAGGGCTCAACTTGGCAATATGTTAGGAATTAAAGAATTTGCTGTGGGGAAGATAGAACAGCAGTTAAAGTATTTCTCAAAAAGAAAGTTGAAAAGTGTTTGTGATGCTTGTGCGGATTTGGATTATAAAATGAAAAATAGCATGATATCGGGAGATTTGGCGGTGGAAATGCTGGTTTTGAAAATTTTAAGTTAAAGTTACTAAAGATATGCTAGTAACTTTTTTATTTCGCTAAAATTGTGAGCATTTTGCCTTGCATTAAAAAAATAACTATGTTATAATATCTTGCAAATTGAGTATTAGGAGAAATATATGAAATACAAAACTAAAAAACTAGAAAATAAAAATTTAGAAATTGAAATCTCTCTTTCAAAAGAAGAATGGGAGAAAGCGGTAGAAAACAGTTTTAATAAAAATAAAGGCAAGTATACTGTTGAAGGATTTAGAAAAGGTAAAGCACCTAGAAAGGTAATTGAAAAAGTTTATGGTATGGGCGTTTTCTATGACGATGCTATTAACGATTCTTTCTTTGATGCATATGAAGAAATCTTAAATAAAGATGCTTCAATTGAACCAGTAGATAATCCATCTTTAGATATCAAGAGCCTTGATGATAATGGCATTGTTATGGTTGCACAAGTTGTTTGTAAGCCAGAAGTTAAGTTAAATAAATATAAAGGCTTAGGAATTAATGTAGAACCTAAGAAAGTAACTGAAAAAGATGTTGAAAACGAACTAAAGAGAGTTCAGGAACAAAATGCTAGACTTGTTGAAGTTGAAAACGGTGAAGTTAAAAATGGAAGCATTGTAAATCTTGATTTCAGTGGAAGTGTTGATGGCGTTAAATTTGATGGCGGAACAGCAGAAGGTTATGATTTAACTATTGGTTCTCATAGTTTCATTGATAATTTCGAAGATCAATTAATTGGTTTAAAAGCGGGAGATGAAAAGAATGTTGAAGTAACATTCCCAGAAAACTACCAAGAAAAATCATTGGCAGGAAAGAAAGCAGTGTTTGCTTGTAAGATTAATGCAGTTAAAGAAAAACAACTTCCTGAAATTAACGATGAGTTTGTTGCGAATGTAAGTGAATTTGAAACATTGGCAGATTATAAAAAAGATATTAAGAAAAATCTTGAAAAACAAAATGCAGATAAAGCAAAAATTGATGCTGAAAATAAAGTAATCGAAGAAATTATAAAGAATATGGAAGTTGACCTTCCTGAAGTTATGATTGAAAGAGAACTTGATGAACAATTCAAAGATATGGAATATAATTTGATGTATCAAGGTTTAAATCTTGAAACTTATGCCAAATACTTAAATACAACTGTTGAAGAATTAAGAAAGGCAAGAAAAGCAGAAGCAGAAAAGGGTTGTAAAGCAAAACTTGCTATGCAAGAAATTGTTAAACTTGAAAATTTAGTTGCTACTGAAAAAGAAATCGACAATAAAATTGAAGAATTGTCAAAACGTATGAATAAAACAGCAGAAGATTTCAAAAAGAGCATGAGTGCTGAAAGATTAAATTATATCAAAAATGATATACTTGTTAATAAATTATTAGAATTCTTAGTTGAAAATAATAAAGCAGAAGCAAAGGCGGAAAAGCCAGCCACTGAAGCCAAGAAAACAACTGCTAAGAAAACTGTTAAGAAAGCAGAAACTAAATAGTTATAAGGAGTTTTTATGTTAGTACCATATGTAGTTGACCAAACAGGTAGTGGGGAGAGAAGTTATGATATTTATTCAAGGCTTTTAGAAGATAGAATAATTTTTATAACTGATGAGATAACTGATGCCACTGCAAACACTGTTGTTGCACAACTTATTTATCTAGAATCGAAAAATCCATCAAAAGATATTTGCTTGTATATAAATAGCCCAGGTGGTAGTGTTACTGCTGGTATGGCTATTTATGACACGATGCAATATATTAAATGTGATGTGTCAACAATTTGTATTGGTATGGCAGCATCTATGGCAGCGTTCCTTTTATCAAGTGGAACCAAGGGCAAAAGATTTTGCTTAACAAATAGCGAAGTTATGATTCACCAACCTCTTGGTGGTGCGCAAGGTCAGGCATCTGATATTTTAATTTCAGCAAATCATATTATCAAAACAAAAAATAAATTGAACAAACTTTTAAGTGAGAACACTGGTCAAGAACTATCTAAGATTGAAAAAGATGTTGATAGGGATTATTTTATGACTGCTGATGAAGCCTGCAAATATGGGCTTGTTGATAAGGTTATAAAAAGAAATAAAGTTAGTAAATAGGAGATAGAATGTCAGATAATAATAGAATGGGCGTTAATATGTATTGTTCCTTTTGTGGGAGAAGTCAGCAAGAAGCAAAGAAACTGATATCTAGTCCTGATGGCTCATGTTTTATATGCGAAGATTGTGTTGCTGTTTGTAAAGAAATGCTAAATGAAGGTGTTAAGGCTGAAAAGTTGCCCAAAATAAACCTTCCAACTCCTGAAGAAATTAAGAAAAGATTAGATGAATATATTATTGGTCAAGACGAAGCAAAAAGAGTTTTGAGTGTTGCGGTTTATAATCACTATAAACGAATTAACTATAATATTGATATTCAAAACACAAAGTCTGGCGAAGAACAATTGGATTTAGATAAAAGTAATGTTTTATTAATTGGCCCAACTGGTACAGGTAAAACTATGATGGCTAGAACTCTAGCAAAGATTCTTGAAGTTCCATTTGCTCAAGCCGATGCCACAACTTTAACTGAAGCCGGCTATGTTGGTGAGGACGTTGAAAATATATTGCTTAAATTAATTCAAAGTGCAAACTTTGATATTAAGAAAGCAGAAAGAGGCATTATCTATATTGATGAAATAGATAAAATAAGCAGAAAGAGTGAAAATAGAAGCATCACAAGAGATGTTTCTGGTGAAGGTGTTCAGCAAGCATTGTTGAAGATTATTGAGAGCACTGTGGCTTCCGTTCCTCCTCAAGGTGGAAGAAAACACCCTCAGCAAGAATTGTTGCAAATAAATACTAAAAACATTTTGTTTATTTGTGGCGGTGCATTTGTTGGGCTTAGTGATATAATTGAAAAGAGAGTTAATAAAAATTCTTTAGGATTTAATGCAGATATTAAAACTGAAGAAGATAAAGATATCCAAACGCTAATTTCACAAATTCAACCTCAAGATTTAATCAAATTTGGCTTAATTCCTGAATTTGTTGGCAGATTGCCAATTGTTGTGGGTTTAAATGAGTTAGATGAAAATGCTTTAAAAAAGATAATGGTTGAGCCTAAAAATGCTATCACAAAGCAATATAAAACAATGTTTAAATTAGATGGCATCGATTTAGAAATAGACGATAACGCTATAAGTGCAGTTGCTAAAAAAGCGATAGAACTAAAAACAGGTGCAAGGGGACTTAGAACTATCATGGAACAAAGCATGCTAGATCTTATGTTTAAAACTCCAAGCGATAAGTCTATTAAGAAGATTACGCTTAGTGCCGATAGTATTTTAAATAAGAAAGAACCTATCATAATTAGGCAGGAGTTAAAACCTGAAGAAGTTAAAGAAGAAAAAATAAAGGAAAAGAAGCCTGAAAAGGCTGTGAATTTGGTTTCATAAAATATAGGGGATTTTCTCCTATATTTTTTTTGTAACCTTTTGATGATTTCTTATAAATTACATACATAATTTTGTTTGAAAAATACATTAAATTATTATATAATTATTCTATTAGGATTGATTTTTTAATTTAAAAGGAGTTGTAATGTTAAAGGTTGAAAATGTTAAAAAATCTTATGGTGAAAATGTAATACTTGATGGCATTGATCTAGATATTAAAGATGGCGAAGTTTATGGCTTAATTGGTGCTAATGGTGCTGGTAAAACAACACTTTTTAATATAATTGCTCAAGTTTTGGATTATGATGAAGGAAGTGTTTATGTAGATGAAAAGAAGATAAATACAATCAATGATTTATCTCATAAACTTGGTTACATAATTGATATTCCTGCATTATTTGACTACATGACCGCATTTGAATATCTTGAATTTATATATTCTTCTAGTAATAAAACAAAAGAAGAAATCAAGAAAAGAAGCGAAAAAGTTTTGTCTGAAGTTGGACTTTTAGAAGCAGGCAATAAAAGAATAAAGGCTTTTTCTAGGGGAATGCGTCAGAAAATGGGTATCGCTGCCGGGTTGATTTTTGAGCCACAAATCATATTAATGGATGAACCTTCCAGCGCCTTAGATCCAATCGGTAGAAGAGAAGTTTTACAAATTATTCAAAGTTTGAAAAGCAAAGGTAAAACTATCATACTTAGTACTCATATTTTAAATGATATTGAAAGAGTTTGCGATAGAGTAGGACTTTTAGTTAATGGGAAAATCGTTATTGAGGGAAATTTGGCAGATGTAATGGGCAAATATAGCGAAGATAAAATCTGTGTAAGTTGCTCTAAAGAAGATAAATTAAAACTTTGTAAAATCATGCAAGATAAAAAACTTTCTAAAGATTTTGAGCCTAAGGCAAGTGCTTTAGAAATTGCATATAAATCTAAGAAGAATAAACAAGAGATTTTAAAGGCAGTTATTGAAAGCGGTGTTGAGTTTACAGATATAAGCCTAAAACATAAATCGCTTGAAGAAATATTTATTCTAGAAAGTAAAAATAAGACTGAAAAAAAGGAGAATGAAAAGTAATGGAATTTAAAGCATGTTTGAAAAAAGAATATTTAGAAACCGTTAGAGGCAAAAAGTTTTATTCTCTTTTAGCACTTAGTGTTGGCATGGCTCTATTTGCTATGTTGTATGTGTTGGTGATGCAACTTCTAAAAGGTGTGGTTGATACAAATTCAGAAGCCGGTTCGCAAATGTCTATTATGTTTGAGAAATCATATATGGTTGGAATAACATTCTTTCAGGCATTTATGCAATCGTATTTCTTTATAGTTTTAGTGATTGTATTTGCAAATTCAATATCAAAACAGATAAAAAACAAACAATGGATATTGCCTATAAATGCAGGAATGAAGCCAAGAAATCTGATTTTATCTAAAATAGTGGTTAGTTGTATATCTGTATTAATCTGTTATTTGGCAGGAGCACTTTTGAACTTTATATTTGTAATTTCATATTGCGAACCTATGGGAGCAACAATTTCAGATTTGTTAGTTTCATATTTATGTGGATTGGTGTTTATTGAATTTATAGTGGTTGTAACCATCTCATTAAATGCTATCTCTAAAAAAATGTGGGTCCCAATTGTGGTTGTATTTGCCGGATTTATCTTAATCAACGCAATTCTTGGAAACGTTATTTTAAAGGTTGTTGATGGCGTTTCTATTACTATATCTGATTTTACCCCATTCTTATTCCAAAGTGTTGCAATGGCTGGTGGCTTAATGCCATATCCATGGTATGCGTGGTTGTTTGCAACTATTACAATGATTGCAATAGCCTTAGGTTTGATAGTTTGGGCAATGTTTTCAAACAAAGTTAAGCCAGACAAAACTAAAAAAACCAAAGTGCCTAAAATAAAAGAAATCGAAGCAAAACAGCATAAATTTTATAGTTTTTAAAAATTATTAAACACATTCCTTGACTGTTTTTTCATATAATAAAGTGTATCGGATTATATGGAAGAAAAGGCAAGGAATTTGTTTTTCTAAACTTGCAACTCGTCTATTTAAGATTTTTCGCTATCCGATAAAATCAATTTATTTTACATAGTTAAAAGATTTTGAAATCAACTATTAAAAATGGAGGTAAAAAATAATGTCATTTTTTTCAGGAAATAGGCAAGGAAATCTACCAGGACCGATTGTAGGCAATCCGTTAAATGGGCTTTGCGAAAAAGCAGTAATACAAGTTAAAAAAGTATTTGATGCCTGTATGAAACAGATTCAACAAAGTGGTGTGGTTGTTGATTTGGCAAATCTAACTCCAGCAAATCCAACATTCCCATTAACATTTGTTAGTTGTTCTGCAAACACAAATGGCGTGGAATTATCTGATGTGGTTGTTGATAGATTTGATGACAAACCATGTTTTGCAAGAGTTTCTGCAAATGCCCAAGTTCCAATCACTGTAAATTATACTGACGCAAATGGCGTGGCAGGTTCTGGAATTGCATTCATACCAGTAAGTAATGATGTGGTTCTATATGTTCCACAACCATCTATTGTTCCGTATAAAGTGGAAGCGTTTGGTGGGGCAGTTTGTTCAAATGGAACTGCTGGCGAAGGGAATACATTCACTCTAGATATCTGCCTAACATTGGTATTAAAAATTGTTGTTGAAGCAGATTTATTAGTACCGTCTTATGGTTATGCTCATATTCCGCCTTGTCAGGAATTCTCTCAAGATGTTTGTTCTGGTTTCTTCGACCTACCATTGTTCCCAGCACAACAACCAGTTGCAAATAATTAATAAAACTTAAAAAATGCCAGTTGATGATAACTGGCATTTTTTATTTTGTAGTTTGCTTGTAATTTTCTTAATATTTTGATATGCTATTAGAGATAGAAGGAAAATTTATGAAAGTATATGCAATTTCTGATTTACATTTAAGTTTGTCTGTTGATAAACCAATGAATATATTTGGGCCGGTTTGGGAGAATTATCTAGAAGATATTGAAAAGGATTGGAATAAAAAAGTCTCAGAGGAAGATATTGTTTTAATCGCTGGAGATATCTCTTGGGCTATGCGGTTTGATGAAGTTAAAAACGATTTAAAATATTTAAAATCCTTTAAAGGAAATAAAGTGTTTATTAAAGGTAATCATGATTATTGGTGGAATAGTATTTCCGCTTTAAGGGCAGAACTTGATAATAAGACTTTTGCCTTGCAAAACGACGCAATAAAAATTGGAAATTATGTGATTTGTGGAAGTCGTGGCTGGACGGCAAAAGAGAATGGTAAATTCAAAAGTGCTGATGATGAAAAGATATATAAAAGAGAACTTATTCGCATGGAATTATCTTTAAAGAATGGAAGGGCTTTAATGAATGATGGAGATAATTTAATTGTTATGCAACATTATCCGCCAATGAATAATAAATGCGAAAAGAATGAATTTACTGAATTGTTTGAAAAATATGGCGTAAATAAAGTGGTTTACGGGCATCTTCATGCTTATGATAAAGGCTACAAAATGAAATTTACTAAGAATAAAATTCAGTATATTCTAACTTCTTGTGATTTGGTTGGGAATAAACTGGTAAAAATATATTAAGGGTTGGGGAACTTTTAACTCCCGTGGGCGTTTGCCTGCGGGAGTTTTTGTCTTTGAAAAAGACAAATTCGCTTAAATGTATTAAGCGAAAAAGTTCCCCAGTCGTTTATCTTTAGAAAATAAAATTTGTTCAAAACATGCTCTTTTTTTAATAATTTATTAAAAAAAGTTGTTAAAGTGGTTAAAAATGGTTGGAAGTGGTCAAAAATTGGTATATAATAAAATCGTAAAGGAGAGAATATGTTCTTTGGCGAGTTTTCTCATCAAATAGATGAAAAGGGAAGAATGAGAATTCCAGCGAAGTTAAAAACAGACTTAAAAAATGAGTTTGTAATCACAAAGGGTACAAATGGTTGCCTATTTGTTTTTAATAAAACTTATTTTGAAAATCAGTTTTTAAATAAACTTATGGAAGTTCCAACTTTTGATTTGGAAGCGCAAAAGCCAATTAGAGCATTGCTTAGTTCATCTTTTGAAGTTATGGAAGATGCACATGGCAGATTCTTACTTCCTTTAGCATTAAAAGAATTCGCAAAGATAAATAAAAATGTTGTTTTTGTTGGTGTGGGAAACAGGATTGAAATTTGGAGCGAAGAAAACTGGAATGCTTATTTGATGGGCGATAGTTCATTTGATAAGGTTTTAAGCAATCTAGGGAAGTATAATGTGTAATGGAAAAACATTTTAATCACACACCAGTTTTGTTAAACGAGTGTATTGAAGGCTTGGCTATTAAGGAAGATGGCATATATGTAGATGGCACTTTCGGCGGAGGAGGTCATAGTTCTGAAATACTAAAACGTTTAACCACGGGCAAGTTGATAGCAATAGATAAAGATGATGATGCCTTAAACAATGGAAGAAACAAATTCGAAAGCGATTCTAGGATTGTATTTGTTAAGTCTGATTTTAAAAATTTAAATGAAGTTTTAGCAGGTCTTAAAATTGACAAGGTAGATGGAATACTATTGGATTTGGGAGTTAGTAGTTATCAACTAGATACAGCAGAACGGGGATTTTCGTATAGGTTTGATGCACCTTTAGATATGAGGATGGATCAAACCAAAGACCTAACTGCGTACACGGTGGTAAATTCATATTCAAAAGAAAAGTTGTTAAAGATTTTATATGAATATGGCGAAGAACAAAATGCGAGAAAAATAGTTGAGAAAATAGTAAAACAAAGAATGATAAAACCTATTGAAACAACTATTGAATTATCCGATCTTGTCGAGTCTTGTATTCCTAAGAAGTACAATACTGGCAGGAGCGGAGCCACTAAGGTTTTCCAAGCAATTAGGATTGAAGTAAATCATGAGTTGGAAGATCTTGAAGAAAAATTAGAGAATATGTCACATGTACTAAAAAGCGGTGGAAGGTTTGTGATTATAACATTCCATTCGCTAGAAGATAGAGCAGTGAAAAATGTGTTTAAAAAGTTGTCAACTGATTGCTTGTGTGATAAACATAGTCCAATTTGTATTTGTCATCATAAAGCAGAAGTTAAACTTATAAATAAAAAACCGATTATACCAACAGAGAAGGAGCAAAAAGAGAATAAACGTAGTACTAGTGCAAAATTAAGGATTGCTGAGAAGATTTAATTTTGGAGGAATGAAAAATGGGTGCATACAAAAAATTAATACTTGATGAAAAAGCAAACACAGTTATTGGTAAGGATTTTGAAGAGCCTTATCAAAATGTTGTTTCAAGCCAAGTAAAGAAATTTGATAAGTACAATTCAGATAAAGTAAGAGATTTGTTTGCTGAGTACGACCAAGTAACTGTTAACGACACAGATTTAAAAAATCTAACGTTGGTTAAAGCAAATGCAATTGAAAAAGAAAAATTGTCTTTTAGGTCTAAATTGTTTATTACAAGTGCATCTTTGATAGTTGCGTTAATGTTATTTATGGTAATTTATAATATTTTTGTTATAAATTCTTTAGGTAATGGCATACAAATATTGCAAAACAATGTTATGGCTGAGCAGAATAGTTATAATCAGATTGTTGAAATGACAGAACAGAATGAGGCTAAAATAAGAGAAAAACTTGAAGCACAAGGATTCTCTCCAATAACTGACGATGCAATTATCACAATCGAATTAGGAGAAACTAGTCAAGTTTACGAATTAAAAGGAGAAACGAACTGGTTTGATGCGTTCTGCAATTTCATCAGCAGATTATTTGTTGGAGGTTAATATTTGTTAAACAATTCAATAAATTCGTTACAAAAGAGGTTATTAGCGATATTTTTGCTTGTAACCTTTATTTTTTTGATAATAGTATTTAGACTTGTGTATTTGCAAATAATCAATAGAAATTGGTTGCAAATGAAAGCACAGGATCAGTGGAGTAGAGATTTGCCACTAAATGCTAAACGTGGCAATATTTACGATTCTAATGGAGTTGCTTTGGCGGTTAGTCATACTACATATGACGTTTATGTTAGACCTAGTATGGTTGAAAATGAAAATCTTGTGGCACTTACATTGAGCGAAACTTTAGGGCTAGAATACGAAACATTGATTTCAAAAATTTCTCAAAAGCAATATAGCGAAGTGCTAATTAAAATGCAAATTGAAAACGAGCAGGCTGAAAAGTTAAAAACAGCGAATGTTAAAGGTATAAAACTAAGTGAAAACAATTCAAGATATTATCCATATGGAGATTTGGCAACTCAACTTTTAGGTTTTACTACTATTGATAATATTGGACAGGCTGGTTTGGAGGCGCAATATGATAAGTATTTGACTGGCGTTGATGGTTACGCAGTGGAACAAAGTGATGTTAATGGAGTAAAAATTGAAAACACTTTAAATTACTATATTCCTTCAATCAGTGGTTGTGATTTGAATTTAACAATTGATGTTAATATTCAAAAAGCATGTGAGAAAGCACTTGTGCATTTAATGGAAGAGCAAAAACCAAAAACTGCAACATCAATTGTGATGAATGTAAATACCGGCGAAATTGTGGCGTTAAGTTCAAAACCCTCTTTTGATTTGAATAGTCCGCCTAGAAATGATGTTAAAACTCTGTTAGATAACGTTAGGAATTTGTCAATTGTGGACGTTTACGAACCGGGCTCTACTTTTAAAGTTTTAACAATGGCTTCTGCTCTTGATGCCGGCGTAGCGCATTTAAGCGATACGTTCTATGATCCGGGATTTTGTATGCTTGATGGTGAAAAGATAAAGTGTTGGAAATCTATAGGCCATGGTAGTCAGACGCTTACAGAAGGGCTTTGTAATAGTTGTAACACAGTATTTGTTGATTTGGCATTAAGGCTTGGCAAAGACAGAATGTACGAATATTTTAGTAAGTATGGACTTGGTAACACGCTCGGGGTTGATTTCTTAGGTGAAGCAAGTGGAATACTTATGAATAAGGAAGATGCCAAAAATGTAGACTTGGCGAGAATGGGTTTTGGGCAGGCTATAGCGGTTAGTCCAATTCAGTTGATTACAGCAATCTGTTCAGTGTTAAATGGTGGAAATTTAATGAAACCGTATTTGGTTAAAAGTGTAACAGATTCATTTGGCACAACAATTTATGAAAATTCTCCATCTAAGATTAGAACCACAGTATCGGAAGATACAAGTGAAAAAATAAGGGGAATGTTTGAGCAAGTTGTAAAACAGTATTCAGGAATAAATGCATTTATTGAAGGATTTAGAGTGGGTGGAAAAACAGGAACAAGTCAGAAATATATAAACGGTGCAATTGGAGATAAGTACATAAGTTCTTTCATCGGTGCTTTCCCGGCAGATAAGCCTGAGTATGCAGTTCTAATAATTGCTGATGAGCCAAGTGCTGGTAATTATTTTGGTAGTGTTGTTGCAACGCCATATGCGAAAGAAATCATGATTGATATGCTGGATTATTTAAAGTATGAACCAATGAACTTGGAAGAAGATAAGGCGAAGATGGAGCGAAATATTGAAATGCCAAACCTGGTTGGAAAAAGTGTAGTTGAAGCAGTAAACATCTTAAATGCTTTATGCCTGCAATTTGAAATTTCGGGTGAGGGCTACTACATAACTTCGCAAACCCCAGCACCTTCAACAATGCTTTATAAATATGCTATTGTGGTGTTAACTGCTTAAATTTGTTGAAAAATATATAAAAGACAAGATTTTCTAAAAAAATATTTTGTCTTTTTTTATACATTTGTAAAATTCATATGTTTAATATAATAAAATATTATAACTTTAGAAAAATGGAGAAAGAAATGAAAAAATTATCTCAACTACTTGAAAATGTTCAAGTATTATCCAAACAAAACTTTAAAGATGTTAATATTAATTCGCTGTTTCATTCGTCAAAGGATTGTGAAAGAAATTCTCTGTATTTTTGTATTACCGGGACTAAAGTTAATGGACATGATTTTGCGTCAGAAGCAATTGAAAATGGAGCGGTTGCATTAGTTGTTGAAAAGTTCTTGCCTTATGATATCCCGCAAATTTTAGTTCCGAACACACGAATCGCGATGTCTCAAATCGCAAAAAATTTCTATGATAAAGCGTCAGATAAATTAAAGATTGTTTCTATTGTTGGAACAAATGGCAAAACAACAACTAGCATGATTTTAGCCAAAATACTAAGGACTTGTGGCAAGAGTGTGGGGGTTATTGGCACAAACGGAGTGTTTTTTGATGAAGAATTGTCGTTGCCATGTGATCTAACAACTCCTGATCCGATTGAAATGCATTATATTTTTAGTCAGTTAGTTGCTTTTAAAATAGAATATGTGATTATAGAAGCAAGCGCTCATGCGATATTCCTTAATAAATTGTATGGCGTTAAATCTGAAATAGGAATATTTACAAATATATCAAATGAACATTTAGATTTTTTTGGTTCAATGGAAAACTATTCGAATGTGAAATTAAACTTTTTTAATGAAACAAACATGAAAAATGCGATAGTTAATATTGATGATAAATATGGTAAAGAGTTAATTAATAAACTAAAAATTCCATATCTTACTTATGGTATATTTAATCCATCGAATACATTTGCGGTTAATATAAAAACAAGTATGAAAGGTACTTCATTCATAGCAAACTCAAATGATGTATTGCTTAAGATAAATACTAAACTAGTTGGTGATTTTAATGTTTATAACATACTTGCAGGAATTACTGCTGGACTTATGTTAAATTGTAATGTTTCATGTATTGAGAAAGCGCTTAAGGAATTGGAACGTGTTGACGGAAGATTTAATGTTTTTGAATTAAATAATAATATTAAAGTTATAATTGATTTTGCACATACTCCCGATGGATTTGAAAAAACTCTTTCGCTAGTAAAAATGTTAAGAAAAGGTAGAATAATAACATTGTTTGGTTGTGTGGAGTATGCTGATAAGAATAAAAGAAAACTAATGGGGGAAGTGGCTGATAAGTATTCTGATTATTTAGTTCTTACTGCAGATAATCCTAATAATACTAGCGTGGAAGAAATTTCAAAGGATATAGTTGCAGGAATAAAAAAGTGCAAATATGAAATAATTGAAGATAGAGAAACTGCTATCAAAAGTGCCTTTGATGGCTTACTTAAAAACGATACTTTGGTTTTGCTTGGAAAAGGTGCAGAGAAGTATCAGAAGATAAAGGGAAATCTTGTTGATTATTCAGATGTTGATGTGGTGAAAAAACTTTTAAATAAATAGGTTAAAGATATGCAAAAAATATTGCTTTGTTTTCTAATTTCGTTTATGTTTTCGTTGGGCATTGCTCCGCTTGTAATCAAATTGATAAAGTTGATGAAAGGTAAGCAAAGCATTCTTTCCTATGTTGAAAAACATAAAAGTAAACAAGGAACGCTTACAATGGGCGGGCTAATATTTATATTTGGTTCTATCTTTTCCTTTATATTTGTTGCTAAAGGAAATAACACTTTAGCACTTGTGACTTTGCTTGCAATGCTTGGTTTTGGATTACTGGGCTTTTTAGATGATTTTATTAAGATTAAATTTAAGCAGAATTTGGGACTTAGGGCATATCAGAAGTTTATTGGACAAGTAGGCTTGGGGCTAATTCTAGGCTTCTTTGTTTATAATAGTTCTTTGATTGGAGATAAAATACTAATTCCTTTTACTGATAAATCAGTTCAGATTGGCTGGTGGATTGTTCCTTTTGTAATGATTTTTTATACAGCGGTCGTTAATAGTGTAAATTTCGTTGATGGGTTAGACGGACTTGCTGGATCAGTTACATTTGTTGCAATTACAGCGTTTGCATTTCTGATAGGAATAGTAAACTTAAAAACGATTGATTCAGGGTTTGTTGGCAACGCCCAAATGCAAGAATTCTATAATCTAATAACCTTGTCTGCCGGAGTTGCGGGTTGTATATTAGCGTTTTTAATATTAAATTGTTTTCCAGCAAAGATATTTATGGGCGATACTGGCTCCCTTGCGCTCGGTGGATTTTTAGCGAGCATGGTTTCATTTAGTGGACAATATTTGATGATTTTCATAGTTGGACTTATGTATGTTTTAACCACATTGAGTATCATCTTACAAGTGGGATTTTATAAACTAACTAAAAAAAGAATTTTTAAAATGGCACCATTGCATCATCACTTTGAACAATGTGGCATGCACGAAAATAAAATAGTTGTACTTTATACAATAATAACTTTAATGTTAAGTGTTTTTTCGATAATCTTAAGCATATAATTTATTATAAGGAGAACGGATTTGGAGACTTATAATAAAGTGATAATAATGGGATATGGCAAAAGTGGAAAGGCTGTTGAACAGGTGTTGATAAAAGAAAAAGTTGAGTATTTAATCTTTGATGAATCGAATATTCCTAATGCAATTCATAAACTAAATAAGAACCATTTTAAAGATGTGGACTTGGTGGTTATATCGCCAGCAATTTCAATTTTTAATAAATGGGTTAGGTATGCAAAAAGAAAAAATATTAGGGTTATTAGTGAATTAGAGTTTGGTTTTGAGCATCTAAAATATAAGCCCAAAATTATTGCTATTACAGGTACTAATGGCAAGACTACAACCACGAAATTAATTAATGATATAATACTTTCAAATGGTTTTAAGAGCGTTGCAGTTGGGAATATTGGATTGCCACTTACAAGCGTGTGTGAAACAAAATATGATTATTTAGTTTGTGAAGTTAGTTCGTTTCAATTGGAGGCGGTTGACAAATTTGCACCCAATGTTTGTGTACTTTTAAATGTTGCTGAAGACCATTTAGATAGACATAAAACTTTTAAAAATTATATCAATTCAAAATTTGAATTATTTAAAAATAAGCCTAATTTATCTATCTTAAATTTTGATGATTATATCACGAGCATTAACACTTTTAGAATAGAAGGCAATAAGACTTTTTTCTCAAAAACAGGTAAATGTGATGGTTTGTTTTTAGATGAAAATGACAAGGTATTAAATGCCAATAATAAAGTTGTTTTTGATATGAATAATTTAGATATTGATAAGATTTTTTATGATGATATGTTAGCAACTTTATGCGTGTGTGAATATTATAAATTAGATTTTACATGTTTGATAGATTTGTCTAAAAAGTATGAGAACATGACAAATAAACGAGAAATATTGACAAATATCTCTAAGTTTGTGATAATAAACGATAGTAAGGCTACAAATATACATGCTATGCAAAATAGTCTAAAATTGTGTAAAACGCCCACTGTTTTGCTAATTGGTGGCGTTGATAAAAAACTAAATTTTGATGCGTTCTTTAATGCTTCATATATGTATAATCTAAAAGCAATTATCGTGTATGGAGATGTAAAAAAACGAGTTTTGAAATCTGCAAAAAAGTTTGGTTTTTATAAAATCGTTGAAGCAAAAAAATTAGGTGATGCAATAGAGATTGGAGTTGGTATGCTAGAAGAAAACGATACTTTATTATTCTCTCCAGCATGCTCAAGTTTTGATGAGTTTTCGGGCTATGAAGAACGTGGTGAATTCTTTAAAAATAAAGTATTAAGTTTATTGGAATCAAAAAAATGAATAAGAGTGCTAAGTATAATTTAATGTTAATACTGCTTGTCTATTTATTATGTTTTATAGGTTTGGTTTTTATCTATAGCGCAAGTAATTATAATGCGAGCAAAAATTATGGTGATGCTTTTTTATTTGTTAAAAAGCAGTTGTTTGGATTAATTGTTGGGAGCATATTTTTATTTGTTATGTATAAATTTGACTATCATAAATTGGTTAAATTAAGATGGTATATTTTAGGTGTTTCAGTGCTTATGTTGGTACTAGTTTTTGTACCATTCTTAAGTGTTAGTGCAAATGGTGCAAATAGATGGATTAATATTTTAGGAATTAGTATTCAAGCCAGTGAAATTGCAAAATTTGGGTTTGTTATATTTTCTTCAATTTACATATCTAAAAATTATCAGAAAATGAAAACATTGAAAGGCTTTCTGCCTGTGGTGTTGGTTGGTGGTGGAATGTGCTTGTTAATTCTGCTTGAGCCAAACCTTTCAGTAACATTATGCTTGGGAATGGTTATGCTTCTTATGTTGCTCGTTGGTGGGATTAGTTTTAAATGGTTTATGTTGTTGCTTATTCCTGCATTGTGTTTAGTCCCAGTTCTAATAATTATTGAGCCTTATAGATTTCAAAGATTGATAGCGTTTGTAGATCCTTGGGCTAATCCTTTGGAAGAAGGTTATCAATTGATTCAATCTTTGTATTCGCTTGGAGCAGGCGGACTATTTGGCGTTGGATTGTTTAATAGTAGACAAAAGTATTTATTTTTACCTTTTAGCGAAAGTGACTTTATCTTTTCGATCATAGGTGAAGAAACTGGACTAGTTGGTTGTATAATTTTATTCTTAATATATATAGCAATAATATCTTTGGGAATAAAGATAGCATTAAATGCAAAGGATAGGCTTGGAGCCTACATGTCCTTTGGAATTGTGTCTGTAATATTTTGTCAACTCCTAATCAATTTATGCGTATGTACAGGTCTAATTCCGCCAACAGGCATTCCACTTCCGTTTATATCGGCAGGAGGAAGTAGTTTGGTAGTTTTCTTAGGAGCGATTGGAATACTCTGCAATGTGGGGAAAGCCCACGAAAGTAGTGAAGATTTCAAGAAAGGTGGGTTTAGTGTAAATTGGATTAAAGTCAAGAAAAAGAAAGTGAATAAAATTTAATTTTTTTTAACAAGAAATGTATACAAAGTGTAGTCAAAGAGTATGCATTTTTTTATTTGTCTGTTATAATTATAACAGAGGGTTGCATATGGATTATTTTGAACGATATAAAAAGTTAAAAGAAAATAGTATTAATGCAGTAATTGAAAATGATAGGAAAAAAGCTATTAAGCCCATGTTGATATGTAAAGGATTCATTGGTGATCAAACAGAATTAAAACCATACTCAGACCACACGGTTGGTTTCAAAATGGATGATCAAGATGTATATTTTGATTTTATTAAAATAAAAGGAAATGAAGATAAAAATATTTCTAAAGACATTTCTTTGATTCAACAAACATTAGATAATTATTTTGTTGGCGGGATGGATGAGGTTAAAGCAGTTGCAGAAGAACAACAAAAATTAGGGAATAAGATTCATTCTATTAAGGACTATAAAAACAGAGGTGGACAATGTATTCAAAAGTCTGCGATGGCAAATAATTTTTTGCAGATTTTGGGATATGATTGTAAGATGATTTTGGCTGATGCTACAAATGGAACTAATCGAGAGAATCATGCGTTTATTGTTATTCAAGATAAAGAAAATAATGCTGGTTACATTTATGATCCCACAAATAGAAGCAAGATGTATTATGGTGAGCAGAATGTTGCCAAAATACCAACATTGGTTATAAAATCTTTGGAACAAATAGATTCATTTCTAAATTGCAATAGTGATTTGCAAATCACACAAGAAGACGAAGACTTAAAGAATGGTAGACAACAAGGTGATATAAAAATAGAAATTCCTAAGATGAAATATGAAGCAAGGGATACAGCTCAAATAATCAATCTTCAAAATTATGAAAAGAATCAAGATATTTCTGACTATGTAAATAGATTAGTAAAAAAAGGTTTAACTAATGATGAAATAGCAAAAGTTTTGAATAATATTCAAACAAAAGCAATGCAAGGACAAGAACCCCAAATTAAAGAATTAATGGGTGTATATAAAGCGCTTGCAGATAATCAAGCAGACATAGGTTCATATTTACCTAATAATAAATCACAAGAATTTGAAGTAGTATTATAATTTTTTGAGGAGAAAGAAAGTGAAAGGAAGCAAATTAAATATTATAATATCTTTAATAGTTTGTATTCTTGGGGTAACTACTTTTGTTTATTCTTTTTTTGATCAGATATCAATATTACATTTAATTTTTGCTATTGTTAATATTTTCTGGATTGTTTTTGAAGGTTTTATAAAAGTTAAAAGCAAAAATACGAAAAAATATAAAATTTTATTTTTAATGTTATTGATATGGTGTTTATTGCTTACAGTTAATATTATTTTCGTATATTTTAATATTTTTATAGTGTACTCTATTTATTCGAGTATTATTTTATTATTGATAGTTGTTGTTTTGTATGAAATTGCCAGACCATGGTCAAAATCTTCGTTAGTTGATAATTTTGGGTCTTTACCATTAGGAATGATATCTTTAATATTGGCATTAATACCAATGATTATTATTTTTGATACAATAAAGGAATTAAAAAATAATAGGAATAAATAATATAGCTATTTTTATAATACAACAACTGATGTTAACAGGTCTAATTCCGCCAACAGGCATTCCACTTCCGTTTATATCGGCAGGAGGAAGTAGTTTGGTGGTTTTCCTTGGAGCGATTGGAATACTTTTAAATGTAAGCAAATGTTCACGAGAATCAAGTGATATTAAGCAAAATAAATTTTGGAAATTTAATTTGTTTAAGTTTGGTCAAAGAGATAAAAAGGCGATTGGAAAAGTATAAAAGAGCAGAGTGCAAAATGCTCTGCTTTTTATATTCGTATTCGTTTGACCTTTCTTTTAGTTTATGCTTAAATAATAAAAATTATAAATAGGAGAGTTATTTATGGTCCATAAAATGAAATTAAGAGAAAAATATTTTAATATGATTGAAGATGGAAAGAAAATTTATGAAATAAGGTTGAATGATGAAAAAAGACAGCTTATCGATGTTGGAGATATTATTGTGTTCAAAAAAGAACCAAATTTGGTTGAAAAAATTGATACAATAGTTAAAGATTTAATATATTTTAATTCATTCGAAGAGATGGCAAAAACGCTACCACTTGAAAAGGTAGGATTTTTAAAAGAAGGTGTTGAAGATGTCGTTAATATTTATCATGAATTTTACACTGTAGATGATGAAGCAAAATATGGAGTTGTTGCGATAAAAGTTGATAAAATTAATTAAGGAGATATTATGAGTAATAAAAATATTTCTGTAGTAAATGGAAGCATAAGATTTAATTACAGGGTAGCGGTTTTGCTTGAATATGAAGATAAGATATTGTTGGAAACATCAAGTGACTTTTGGAATATGATTGGTGGAAGAGTACAATATGGAGAGAGTTCATTAGATGCAGTAAGCAGAGAAGTGTATGAAGAATTGGGAATTCAAATTCAAAATTTGAAACTTATTAATATTTCTGAAAATTTTTTTAAGTGGAATGGCAAAACTCAACAGGAAATGTTATTTGTTTATAGAGCAAATGTAAGAGAAGATTGTTCTTTTGCTAAAACAAATGAATTTAAATGCTTAGATTCTGATAAGACTTTTAAGTGGTTTTCTAAAGAAAAAATTTTGGAATTGGATTGCAGACCAAAGATAATAAAAGAACTACTTTTCCAAACGTCTTCTATAACGCACAATATAGATAGAGAAATATAATGAAAGATTTTTTAACAATGTATATACAAGAATCAACAGTAAAATTTTAGTAAAAATCTCGAAGTAATAACAAATCGGCTCTTTTTTGCTAAATAACTGAATAAATTCCAAATATTTTATATTTTTGCAAGAATATTATGAAAACTTTCGTTTTTCTGTTGCAATAAAATGAAAAGTATGCTACACATAATAATGTTTGGGAGATGGGTCTATGTGCTATCAGAAAAAAGGCGTAAAGAATTTTACGCCTTTTTTCGTTTTGTTTTTAAAAATCTTCAAGCCCTAGCAAATAATCTGTCGTAACTCCAAATACCTGAGATATTTTTATCAACTGATCTAGGTTACACTCTCGTTGTCCCAACTCCCAATAACTGATAGTTCTTACGTTGACAAATAAAAGATTGGCAAGGTACTGCCTTGACATATTTTTTTCAAGTCTTAATTCTTTTAACTTCTCAGGAAACTTACTCATGTTATTATTTTAGAACAATTTGTTCAAAATATGTTGACATAGAACATTTTGTTCTGATATAATGTAATTGCATTTACAAATGTGAAAGGAGAGAAGGATGAAAAAGAAAATTTTAACTTTGCTAGTAACTTTGGTTATTTGCTTGAGCGGTGCTTTTACACTTGCAGGCTGTAACGCAGGTGAAGGCGGGGAGACATCATCGCAAATAAAGGCGATGTACACTTTAGCGGTGGATAATGGCTATACTGGGACTTATGAAGAATGGTTACAGAGTATTAAAGGTGAAAAAGGCGATAATGGTAAATCGGCATATGAGATCGCTAAAGAAAATGGCTTTGTTGGAACAGAAAAGGAATGGTTAGAAAGCCTTTGCAGTGCATCTAACTTAAATTATTTTGACATTTTCAAGGTGGCAGAAAGAAAATTATTATTTAATATTGGTGGTGTGAGAGACAATGTAACCGTTACACACACTAGTTTCCAAGAAGCGGGTTCATATCTTGCTACTGAGACGACAGAAACTTATAATTATTGCAGGTACGATGAAAATTTATATGCATATGAATTTAATAATCAGACAAGTGGAAAGTATCTTTTAAGATATGATAAAATCGTTGATGAGGTTGTCGGAAACATTGCAAAAGATTATAAGTTAAGAGAATACACAAAAGATTCTGAAGGTGCGGAAGAAGTTACGGATAAAGAAAGAACTATTGGAAATTTGGCACAAGATCCAGTGATTATTCCTGCAATGATGACCGAAAATGGTTCAATTAAGCAAGATAATTCCTTTGCAATAGGTGAAGTTTTAAGCAATGGAAACTATAAAATCACTATTGTATCTTCAGTTACTGTGGGAGATCAAACTACTCAAGGAACGATTTTAGCTCTAATGGAAGTTGAAATTACGAAGGATTATAAATTTGTTTCTTATAATTATGATATCTTCGGAAGTTCAGCGAATTATTCTGATTATGAAAGTGGCTATTCAATGTTATCTGGTAAATGGTCATTTGATTATGGTAATGTTGATGTTGATGATATAAAGCAGAAAATAAGCATAGCCGATCAATTAGCAACTCAATTGGCAAATAATTAATAAGATTTATAAGGTTTAAAATAAAAAATACTTCCGTTTATTTATGGAAGTATTTTTTATAGAAATTGCTTAAGCCTTGTTTTCACATATCTTTTGCCTTTTCCATAAAATATATTATAGAAATAAAGTGTTTAACTTTATTTTGTTATTTGATTTAGGATTTAAACAAATGTAAAAGGAGAAGTATGGAAACTTTGTTTATAAAAGGTGGTCATACACTTTCTGGGTGTGTTGATATTGCAACCAGTAAAAATGCCATATTGCCAATTCTTGCTTGTTCAGTTATGCTGAATGGCGATATTTCTATAAAAAATTGTACAATGTATACTGATGTTAACTACATGCTAAATATACTTCAGGATTTAGGTTGCAAGATTCAAAAGAATGAAGAAGATGTTTACATAAATACAGATAACTTAACAAGATCACTTGTTAAAGAAGAATATACAAAAATGGTAAGATCTAGTATTTTTATGCTAGGACCATTGCTTTCAAGATTAAAAACTGCCGTGGTTGCATATCCAGGCGGTTGTAACATAGGAAATAGACCAATAGACTTGCATTTAAAAGGTTTAAGGTGTTTAAATGTAAAGATTGAGGAAAAACATGGTTACATATTTTGCGATGGTAGAAATATGAAACCAAGTACAATTCATTTAGATATTGCTAGTGTTGGTGCAACAGAAAATATTATGATGGCGAGCGTTTTACTGAAAGGAAGGACCGTTATATATAACGCTGCTCGAGAGCCAGAAATTATAGATTTGCAAAACTTTATAAACTCCGCAGGTGGAAAAGTCAGTGGTGCAGGAACTAGCACAATTGTGATAGATGGGGTAAAAGAGTTAAAAGGAATTGAGTATGAACCAATAAAAGATAGAATAATTGCGGGTACATATTTGCTTGCATGTGCGATTGCTGGCGGAAATATAGAGATTAGGGGAAGTCAGGCTGAGCATAATGTTGCATTAATTAACAAACTTAAGTCTGCAGGTTGTAAAATAGATTTAAATAAAAAGAGTATTCGAATTGGGTGCAAGGGTAGATTAAAAAGTATATCTAAAATAGAAACTCAAACATATCCAGGTTTTCCAACAGATTTGCAAAATCAGATTTTGGCTTTGCAGACAGTGTCTAAAGGAACAAGTGTTATCAACGAAACGTTGTTTGAAACACGTTTGAAAATTTGTACAGAACTTACAAAAATGGGGGCAGATATAACTGTAAACAATCAAATAGCGGTTGTAAAAGGAGTTTCGAAACTTTATGGCGCAAATGTGACGGCCACTGATTTGCGTGGTGGAGCGGGCTTGGTGCTTGCGGGACTTTGTGCGGATGGTTATACAACTGTGCATGATATTTTCCATATTGATAGGGGTTATAAGAACATTGAAAACGATTTGTGTCGATTGAATGCGGAAATTACAAGAAAGAATTAAAAATTATTAAATAATTTAATTGAATAAGAAAATCGTTTTGATTGATTCCTTTTTTGTGATATAACAATAGTTGTATATTAGGGAAGGAAAAATGAAAAGTAAAAGGTTGATTGCACTTTTAATCGTATTTGGTTTTATTGCATTGCTAGTTATTTTAAGTAGCACAGTTTTTACTTTGCAGTCAATCTCGCTAAATTGGTTGACAACGCGTTCTGTTTTGGCGGAAGAGACCATAGATACATTTTCTGAAAACGTGAAGTTTCCGATGGGAGAAAGTGTATTCTTCTTAAAGAAATCTAAAATCGTTGAAGATTTGGAAAAGGAATATCCTTATCTGCAAGTTCTAAATGTGGAAACTAAATTTCCCAATTCTGCAGTCATTCACGTGGCGGAAAGAAAGCAACTTTATGCAGTAAAACTAAAAAATTCAAACTATATTGTTTTAGACAAAGAATTGAAAATATTGAATTACATATCGAATGACGAGTTAATGGCAATTTCAGAAGGTAGTAGACCTGCAATTGTAAAAATAAATAAAGATGATTTAACAATATCTCAAATTGAAAATAACCAGATTAAAATAGAAACAACTCGTTCGGGGGTTATAATCCAAGAAGATTTTTTTGGAATTGGTGATTTCTTAGAAATTGACGATGTTGACACATGCTTAAAGAGTTTAACAAGATCACTATTAGAAGCGGGTTATAAAGATCAGTCAATTAGAGGATTTATCTCAGAAATTGATATAAATCTTGGCTTAACAAAAACTTTAGATATAAAAACTAGATGTGGAATTAAGATTGATATAAAGGATTGTATGGAAGAAAATGAGTTGACTCCAAAACTTGTTTGTGGAGTTTCGGCTTATGAAAAACTTAGAATGGAACCATATTTTGCAACTGCCGGAACAATTAGCGTGTTTAAAAGTATGGTTGATAATAAGATTTATGCTGTACATTCATACGATTAAAATTTTATTATATATAATACAATTTATAGAGAAAAATAAACTTCATTATATATTGGTGAAGTTTTTTTATTGTCCTTTTTTGATTTATAAAAAATTGTGCGTTTAAAATGGCAAATTTAGGTATGACAAAAATATTTCAATATTTAAAACTTTTTCGTCAAAAACCGTTGACAAATGACGTAGAATCGTGTAAACTAAGCGTGCTGTATGATGCGAATTTGTGAAGTTACGCGTTAAAATGCCAAAATTAATGCGATAATTTACAGATTTTTAAGTGTTTATACATTGAATATAGACGACTAATTTGATTTGTTTGCTAAATTTTTATAGTTTTACGGGGGAAAAATTATAGAATTCTTAAAAAATTAAGAATTTGATGCAGCAATTTTTTTAAGATTAAGCGGTTGAACACACGGTGCGGTGTTTAAAAAAACTGCAAAATAAAGGCAATTAAAGGAAATTAGGTAAATTGATTTTTAAATAAGGAGAAAATTGATGGCAACACAAAAAATGAGAATTAAACTTAGCGCTTATGACCACACATTAATTGATGGTGCATGTAAGAGAATTATTGACACCGCACTTAAGTTTGGCGCAAAAATTAGTGGTCCAGTTCCACTTCCAACTAGAAGAGAAGTTGTAACTATTATTCGTGCTCCTCATAAATATAAGGATTCACGAGAACAATTTGAAATGAGAACACACAAAAGACTTATTGATATTTATAGCCCATCAGCTAAAACAATCGAGGCTTTAAACAAATTAGAGCTTCCTGCTGGAGTTAGTATCAATATTAAGCTTTAATTATTGTAGGAGGGATGATTTAAGATGAAAAAAGCAATATTAGGCAAAAAACTTGGTATGACTCAAATTTTCGGAAATGACGGTTTAGTTGTTCCTGTTACAGTAATTGAGGCTGGCCCTTGTTTTGTTACACAAGTTAAAACTGTAGAAAACGATGGTTATAGTGCAGTTCAACTTGCGTTTGGCGATGTTAGAGAGAAATTGATTAATAAACCATTAATTGGTATTATGAAAAAGGCTCAAGTTGAAAATAAAAGATACTTAAAAGAATTCAAGTTAGATAATGCAAACGAATTAAAATTAGGTGACAAGATCACTTGCGAAGTATTTGCAGAAGGCGATATCGTTGATGTTGTTGGTACTAGCAAAGGTCATGGTTTCACTGGTACAATTAAAAAGTACAATTTCAATCGTTTAAGAATGACTCACGGTAACGGTCCAGTTCACCGTCATCTAGGTTCAATCGGTTCTAACACATACCCAGGTAAAGTTTTCAAAGGAAAGAAAATGGCTGGTAGATGGGGTAACGAACAAGTTACTATTCAAAATCTAAAAATAGTTAAAGTAGATGCAGATAGAAATATTATCTTGGTTAAAGGTGCTATTCCTGGAGCAAAGGGAAGTTTGGTTTCTGTTAAATCTGCTGTTAAAGCAAACTAGGAAGAGGAGATAGAAAATGGCAAGTGTTAAAATGTTAAATATGTTGGGCGAAGAATGTGGCTCTTTAAAATTAAATGATGCTGTATTCGCTCAAGAATATAATGAACCACTTATTCATCAAGTTGTTGTTGCATATCTTGCAAATCAAAGACAAGGTACAAAAAGTGCATTAACAAGATCAGAAGTTCGTGGTCACGCTAAAAAGCCTTGGAGACAAAAAGGTACTGGCAGAGCAAGACAAGGTTCAACCAAAGGTCCACAATGGAGAGGTGGTGGTATTGTATTTGCTCCAAAGCCTAGAGATTTCTCTAAGAAGGTTAATAAGGAAGCAAAGAGAGTTGCTTTCAGAAGTGCAATCAGTGCTAAATTAAATGCTAAAGAAATTATAGTATTAAAAAATCTTGAATTAAAAGATGCTAAAACAAAATCATTCGTTGAATTATGTTCAAATCTAAAACTTGATAGAACAGCAATCTTCGTTACAAAAGATGTTGATAAAAATCTTGTTTTAAGTTCTGGTAACATTTCAACTGTTGATGTAACAACTGCAAATAAATTAAATGTTTATGATATTATTTGTTGCGACAAATTAGTTCTAACAGAAGATGCAGTTAAGTCTATCGAGGAGGCTTATGTAGGATAATGAAAGCGTATGATATAATTATTAAACCAGTTTTAAGTGAAAAAAGTTATGCTGATATTCCTAATAAAAAATATACTTTTATTGTTGATAAAAAAGCCAACAAAACTGAAATTAAACAAGCAGTTGAAGAAGTATTTGGAGTTAAGGTAGCATCAGTTAACACAGTTAATGTTGATGGAAAGTTTAAAAGACAAGGCAAGAGCGAAGGATATAAAAGCGATTATAAAAAGGCTTATGTTCAATTAAAAGCAGATAGCAAATCAATCGAATTCTTCGATAGCCTATCATAAGGGTAATTTAGGAGGAAGATATGGCAATTAAAACATACAATCCAACATCTCCTGCAAGAAGATTCTACACAACTGCTTCTTATGAAGAAGTTACTAAGTCTAGCCCAGAAAAATCATTACTTGCAACAAAGAAAAAGTTTTCTGGTAGAAATAACCAAGGTAGAATCACTGTAAGACATCACGGTGGTGGAAATAGAGTTAAATATAGAATTATAGATTTCAAAAGAGATAAAGATGGCATTCCAGCAAAGATTGTTGGAATTGAATACGATCCAAATAGATCTGCTTATATCGCACTTTTGAATTATGCTGATGGTGAAAAGAGATATATCTTAGCACCAAACGGATTAAACGTTGGCGATACAGTTATGAGTGGTGAAAACGCTGAAATCAAAGTTGGTAATGCTTTACAATTAAAAGATATGCCAGTTGGTGCAGTTATCCACAATATTGAATATATGCCAGGTAAAGGCGGACAAATGGTTCGTTCTGCTGGTATGGAAGCAAGATTAATGGCTAAAGAAGGCAAATATGCCACAATTAAATTGCCAAGTGGCGAAATGAGAATGGTTCCTGTAACTTGCAAAGCAACTATCGGAACTGTTGGTAATATGGAACACGAAATCGTATCTCTAGGTAAAGCAGGTAGAGTTCGTCATATGGGTATTAAGCCTACTGTTAGAGGTTCTGTAATGAACCCAGTTGATCACCCACACGGTGGTGGTGAAGGTAAGAGCCCAGTTGGTAGAAAATCACCAGAAACTCCTTGGGGTAAGCCAGCACTTGGTAAGAAAACTAGAAATAATAAAAAATCAAGCACAAAGCTTATTATTAAGCGTGTGAACTAGGAGAGGTAAAAGGATATGAGTAGATCATTGAAGAAAAAACCTTATGTTGAACCAAGATTGTTACAAAGAGTTCAAAAGTTAAATGAAGAAGGCAAAAAAGTTGTTTTAAAAACTTGGAGCCGTTCATCAACAATTTATCCTGAATTTGTTGGTCACACAATTGCAGTTCACAATGGAATGAAACATATACCAGTTTATTGTACAATAGATATGATTGGTCATAAATTAGGCGAATTTGCTCCAACTAGAACTTTTAGAGGACACGCTGGAGATAAAAAAGCAACAGCAAAGGCTAAATAAGGAGAACGAATATGGCTAAAAGAATGAGAGAAAAATCAGCAAAAAGAATTGAAGAAAAAGACCAAAGACCATATGCAGTTGCTCGTTATGTTAGAATGGGAGCAAGCAAAGCAAAAAGAGTTTTAGACATCATTAAAGGACAAAAATACAACGAGGCTTGCGCAATGCTTGATATCACACCAAGTACTGCATCATTGGTTGTTAAAAAAGTTTTGGTTTCTGCTGGCGCTAATGCAGAAAACAATAAAGGTATGAATAAAGAAGATTTGTATGTTGCAGATGCATATGCAAATCAAGGACCATCATTCAAACGTGTTCAATTCAGAGGACGTGGTGGTGTTGATACTATTATTAAAAGAACTTGTCATATCACAGTTGTGTTAGACAATGTGTCAAATAAGTAGAAGGAGTAAGATTTTAAGATGGGACAAAAAGTTAATCCACACGGTTTTAGAGTTGGTGTTAATAAAGATTGGAATTCTTCTTGGATTGCAGATAAAAAAGAATTTTCAAAATTCTTAGTTGAAGATGATAAAATCAGAAAATTCATTAATAAAAAACACGCAAACTCAAGCGTATCAAAAATTGTTATTGAAAGAACTGCCGGAAAACTTATCGTTGATATATTTACAGCACGTCCAGGTGTTATGATTGGTACTAAAGGTGCTGGAGTTGAAGAACTTAAGGCAGATATAATCAAATTAACAGGTAATAAGAATGTTAATATCAATATCAAAGAAGTTAAGAAACCTGATATTGATGCACAAATTGTTGCACAAGGTATTTGTCAACAACTTGAAAAAAGAATGGGTTTTAGAAGAGCAATGAAAATGGCTATTCAAAAAGTTATGAGAGCAGGGGCTGAAGGTTGTAAGATTATGATCAGTGGTCGTCTTGATGGTGCTGAAATCGCTAGAAGTGAGCATTATCATGAAGGTAGACTTCCTCTTCATACATTAAGAAGTGATATCGATTATGCAACTTGTGAAGCACACACAACTTTTGGTGTTATCGGTGTTAAAGTTTGGATTTGCAAAGGCGAAATCCTTTCAAAAAGAGCAAAAATTGTTCGTAACACAGAACCTGAAGTAACAGAAGAAACTGCTGTTCAAGGAGGTAACGAATAATGTTATTAATGCCAAGAAGAGTTAAGAGAAGAAAAGAACATAGAGGTAGAATGACTGGCGTTGCTACCAGAGGAAATAAAATTGCTTATGGTGAGTTTGGTTTAGTTGCAACTGAACCATGTTGGTTAAAAGCAAATCAAATCGAAGCAGCAAGAATTGCAATTAACCGTTATACAAAGAGAGGCGGACAAGTTTGGATAGATGTGTTCCCTCAAAAACCTATTACAAAGAAACCTGCCGACACTCGTATGGGTAAAGGTAAAGGTTCTCCAGAGTTCTGGGTTGCTGTTGTTAAACCAGGTAGAGTTTTGTTCGAAATTGGTGGAGTTACAGAAGAACAAGCAAGAGAGGCAATGCGTTTGGCTAGTTATAAATTACCTTGCAAAACTAAATTCGCTAGAAAAAGCGATCTAGAAACTACAGAAGGTGGTGAGGTTTAATGAAAGCAAAAGAATTAAGAGATATGACTAATGAAGAACTAAATTCTAAATTAAAAGAATTAAAACAAGAATTATTTAATCTTCGTTTTTCAAATGCTACTGGACAATTAGCAAATCCTATGCAAATTAATACTTGTAAAAAAGATATTGCCAGAATTAAAACCATTTTAACCGAAAGAGATTTAAAAAAGGCTAATGCGTAAGGTTAGAGGGAAAGGAGAAAATGATGGAAGCAAAACAAGAAAGAAATTTAAGAAGAACTAAAATTGGTGTTGTTTCAAGTAACAAAATGGATAAAACCATTACTGTTTCAGTTGTTGAAAATAAAAGACACCCTCTATATGGCAAAGTTTATAAAGTTACAAAGAAATTTAAAGCGCATGATGAATTAAACGAATGCAACATTGGTGACACTGTTGAAATCGTTGAAACTCGTCCATTAAGCAAAGACAAATATTTTAGATTATTAAGAATAATTGAAAGAGTTAAATAAGGAGTGAAAGATTATGATTCAACCACAAACTATACTTAAGGTTGCCGATAATAGCGGTGCTAAAAAGATTATGTGTATTAGAATCCTTGGTGGTTCTTTTAGAAGAAGCGGAAACATCGGTGACATCATTGTTGCATCAGTAAAATCGGCCACTCCAGGTGGTGCGGTTAAGAAGGGTGATGTTGTTAAAGCAGTTGTTGTTAGAACAACTAAAGGCGTTGCTCGTCCTGATGGCTCATATGTAAAATTTGATGATAACGCAGCAGTTATTATCGACAATCAAAAATTACCAAAAGGTACAAGAATTTTTGGACCTATTGCAAGAGAACTTAGAGATAAGGGCTTTATGAAAATAATTTCCCTTGCTCCAGAAGTTCTATAAGGAGGGAAAAATGAACATTAAGAGAAATGATAACGTTGTTGTTCTTGCTGGTAAAGACAAGGGCAAAACTGGTAAAGTTTTAGTTGTTAACCCTTCAGATAACAGTGCAGTGGTTCAAGGAGTTAACATTATTTGTAAAAATCAAAAGCCTAGAAAGGCTGGCGAAAAAGGCGGAATTATGAAGAGAGAAGGAAAAGTTGATGCTTCAAATCTTCAAATCGTTTGCCCATCTTGCGGAAAAGCAACTAGAGTTGCTCATGATATGGAAGGGGATAAAAAATTCCGTAAATGTAAAAAATGCGGTGCATCTTTAGATAAGGTTGTTGCTAAGAAAGAAGTTAAGAAAACTGCTTCAAAAGAAACAAAACCTGCTAAGGCAACAGCAAGCAAACCTGCTAAAAAAGTTGCTTCAAAGAGCATAACAAGCGCAACTGCAGAAAAAGAAAAATCAACTGCAAAAAAATCAACAAAGAAAAGCGAAACAAAGTAGGAGGAATAAAGAATGGCTAGAGAAATGAATAGATTAGAAAAGCAATATAAAGAAGTCGTTGTTCCTGCTATAATGAAAGAAAGAAATTTTACAAATGTTTATCAAGTTCCAAAGATTGAAAAAATCGTTATCAATCGTGGTCTTGGTGATTGCAAGGAAAACGCACAAAGTTTTCAAAAGGCTGTTGAGGAATTAGGATTAATTTCAGGTCAAAAGCCAGTTGTAACAACTGCTAAGAAATCTATTGCAAACTTCAAGTTAAGACAAGGCAATAAGATTGGTGCAAAAGTTACTTTAAGAGGAACAATAATGTATGAGTTCTTAGATAGATTAATTTCTATCGCATTACCTCGTGTAAGAGATTTCCAAGGTATATCAGATAAGTCATTTGATGGAAGAGGAAATTATTCAATGGGACTAAAAGAACAATTAGTATTCCCAGAAATCAGTTATGAAAAAATCGATAAAATTAGAGGCTTAGACATCGTTATAGTAACCTCTGCAAATAATGACGAAGATGCAAAACTATTATTAGATAAAATGGGTTTGCCTTTCAGGAAGAAGTAGGAGGAAAGGAAAGAAAGTATGGCAAAGACATCATTAAAGGTTAAACAACAAAAACCTCAAAAATTCAGCACAAGAGAATATACTCGTTGCGAAATTTGCGGTAGACCACACTCTGTTTTAAAGAAATATGGTATCTGCAGAATTTGCTTCAGAGAAAAAGCATACAAGGGTGAAATCCCTGGTGTTAAGAAATCAAGTTGGTAAAAGGAGAACAATTTTATGATGGTTACAGATCCAATAGCAGATATGCTAACAAGAATGAGAAATGCACTTAACGCAAAGCATAAAAGTGTTTCCATTCCAGTTTCAAAGATTAAAACAAACATTGCTGAATTATTAGTTAAAGAAGGCTTTATTTCCTCATATAGAGTAGAAGGTGAAGGAACTCAAGCAAATATTATTATCGATTTTAAATTTGGCCCTAAAGGCGAAAAAGTTATTAACGGATTAAAAAGAATTTCAAAACCAGGTTTAAGAATTTATGCAAGTGCTGAGGAATTACCTAGCGTAATTAATGGTCTTGGTATTGCAATTATTTCAACAAACAAAGGTTTAATGACAGATAGACAAGCTCGCGTTGAGAATATCGGCGGTGAAGTATTGGCTTATGTATGGTAGGAGGGAAAAATGAGTAGAATTGGAAATTTACCTATTGAAATACCTGCTGGTGTTACAGTAGAAATCAACAATAGCGTTGTTACAGTTAAAGGCTCTCTTGGAACTCTTACAAGAGAAATAGACCCAAAGATTAATGTTAGATTAGATGGAAATACTATCCATGTAGAAAATAACAATTCAAATGCTAAATTGTATAGCGCAAAACATGGCCTATATCGTCAATTAATTCATAACATGGTTGTTGGCGTAAGCAAAGGTTATGAAAAATCTCTTACAATCAACGGTGTTGGTTATAAGGTAAGTCAAAGTGGTTCTGATTTAACTTTAAATATCGGATTCAGTCATCCTGTTACAGTTAAGGCTGTTGAAGGTATTCAATTAACTTGCGATGGTAAATCAGTAATTACAGTTAAGGGTATTGATAAGGAATTAGTTGGTCAAGTTGCTGCAAAAATAAGAAGCATTAAGCCAGTTGAACCATATCACGCTTATGGTATTTACTATTCTGATGAAAGAGTTGTAAGAAAAGAAGTTAAGAGCGGTAAAAAATAATAAAGGAGTATAGAGTAGATGATAAATAAGTTGAACAAAAACGAAGACCGTAAAGTTCGTGCACTTCGTGTTAGAAAGAAAGTTTCAGGTACATCTGAAAGACCAAGACTTAATGTTTTCAGAAGTTTAAATCAAATTTATTGCCAAATCATTGATGATACAAAGGGTATTACACTACTAAGTGCTTCTTCATTAGATAAAGCAATCGCTGATAAAATTGCAGGAAAAACTAAACAGGAAATTGCATTCATCGTTGGAGAAACTATCGGTAAAAAAGCGGTTAAGAAAGGTATTAAAACTGTTGTATTTGATAGAGCAGGATATATCTACACTGGTCGTATTAAAGCATTGGCCGATGGTGCTCGTAACGGCGGATTGGAATTTTAAGGAGAAAAGTTATGCAAAATACTGATAAGAAACCATTTGAAAACAAAAATGAAAAGAAAAACTTTTCTAAAAAACCAAACGATAGAAGACAACCTCGTAAAGAAAAGGAAGTTGATCCAATCGCTAGCAAATTAGTTGACGTTAATCGTGTAACTAAGGTTGTTAAGGGTGGTAGAACAATGAGATTTAGTGCATTGGTTGTTGTTGGTGATAAAGCAGGTAAAGTTGGCTTAGGTCAAGGTAAGGCTGCTGAAGTACCAAACGCAATTGATAAAGCAACTTCAACTGCAAAGAAGAAAATGGTTGCTGTTGCACTTGATGGCACAACTATTCCACACGAAGTTATCGGAAAATTCGGAACAAGCATTGTTAAACTTCTTCCAGCAAAAGAAGGTACTGGTGTTATCGCTGGTGGTTCTGTTCGTCCAGTTGTTGAACTATGCGGAATCAAAGATATCACAGCAAAATCTTATGGCTCAAGAAGCAAGATTAACTGTGTTAAAGCAACTCTTGATGCATTAACTCAATTAAGAACTAAAGAACAAGTTGCAGCATTAAGAGGAAAAACTGTAGAGGAAATTTTGTAGGAGGAAATTATGGCAGAGGAAAAGAAAACAACAACTAAAAAGACTACTACTACAAAAACTACAGCACCTAAGAAAGAAGTAGTTAAAAAAGAAACAAAAACTGCAACAGTTAAAAAAGAAACTGTAAAGGCTGAAACTGCTAAAGTTGAAAAAGTTGAAACAGTTAAGAAAACAACTACTAAGAAAGTTGCAGAACCTAAAAAAGAAGTAAAGAAGATTAGGGTTACATTAGTTAAGAGCCCTATTGGTTACAATAAAAAACAAGCCCGTATTTGCAAAACATTAGGACTTGGAAAATTAAATTCTTCATACGAAATTGTTGACAATGAATGCGTAAGAGGTATGATATTCAAAGTTAAACATCTAGTTCGTGTTGAAGAATTAAACTAGGAGGTTCCAAATGAAATTACATCAAATTGCTCCTGCTCCAAATTCAACTTTCGAACCTAAGAGACTTGGAAGAGGTATTGGTTCAGGATTAGGAAAAACTAGTGGACGCGGAACTAAAGGTCAGAACTCTAGAAGTAGTGGTGGAGTTCGTATTGGATTTGAAGGTGGACAAATGCCACTAACCAGAAGGTTACCAATTAGAGGTTTTAATAATAAAAACTTCAAAAAAATATATAACATTATAAATCTTTCAGATTTGGAAGTTTTCAATGCAAATGAAACAGTAAATGAAGAATCTTTAATCGCAAAGAATATAATCAAAAAACAGGCTCCTTATGGTTTAAAGGTATTAGGAAATGGAAATATTTCAAAACCACTTACAATTCAAGCAACAAAATTTTCAGAATCCGCAATACAAAAAATCAATAAAGCCGGTGGTAAAGCCGAGGTATTGTAATGTTTAAAAATCTAGTTGATGCTTTTAAAATTAAAGAGATAAGACGCAAATTTTATTTTACAATTTTATTAATTTTAGTTTACCGTCTTGGTTGCTGGATTCCAGTACCAGGATTGGTGGCTAATAGTTTTAAAGACTTAGTAAATAGTGGAAATGGCGAAGGCTTCCTAGCATTATTAAGTGCAGTGAGTGGTGGAGCATTGTCTAATGGTGCGATATTGGCCTTAGGTGTTTCTCCTTATATAAGTTCATCAATTATAATTCAACTTTTAACGATTGCAATTCCTAGACTTGAAAGACTTTCAAAAATGGGTGAAGAAGGTAAGAAAAGAATTGCTACTTACACAAAATATTGTGCATTAGTGCTTGCTGTTCTTCAAGCAGTTGCCATTGTTATTGGTTATAGACAAATTTTAAATACAGAAGTTATGCCTGAATGGGCTGTTGGTTGTCTTGTTACAATCGTCTTAGTAGCAGGTTCAATGTTCACATATTGGCTTGGTGAAAAGATTACAAGCATTGGCTTGGTTAACGGACTTTCAGCAATCATCTTCGTTGGTATTTTATCAACAGCAGCAACTTCAATCTTAAATAATATTACAACTATTGCAGCAGGTGGAGAAAAAGCAGTAGAAAGTGGTATTGAATTAGCAATTTTCGTTGTTGCAGTGGTAGTTATTTTCGGCTTTATCGTTTTCATGGATATGAGCGAAAGAAAAATTCCAGTGCAATATGCTAAACAAGTTAAAGGTAGAAAAATGTATGGCGGTCAAAGTACGCATATTCCTATTAGGGTAAATGCTACAGGCGTTATGCCAATTATCTTCGCTATGTCATTGCTATCTTTCCCTCAATTAATAATGAGTATCTTCTGGCCAGAGAGCAAGTTCTATCAAACATATAGTTTGTGGCTTGGTGCTGGTAGTTGGATTTACATGTTGTTAGTTGGCGTATTAATTACATTCTTTGCTTATTTCTGGACTCAAATTACATTTAATCCAGAAGATGTGTCAAAGAATATTCAACAAAATGGTGGATTTATTCCGGGTATTAGACCAGGAAAACCAACAGCAGAATACCTAAAGAAAATATCAAATAGAATAACGTTGTTTGGTGCAATATTCTTAAGTATTATAGCAATTGTTCCAAGTTTGATATTTAAATCAATCGGCTCAGGGTCTTTAGTTGGTGTATTCAGTGCAACAGGATTATTAATCGTAGTTTCAGTTGCTATTGAATTTGATAAACAATTAGAAGCACAAATGTTAATGAGAAATTATAAAGGTTTCTTAAAATAGAACCGAAAGGAGTTAAAATGAAACTAGTATTGCTAGGTCCAGTTGGTAGTGGAAAAGGTACTCAAGCACAAATAATTAGTGAGAAGTATAATATTCCTCATATCTCCACTGGTGAAATCTTTAGGTGGAACATAAAGAACGAAACCCCTCTTGGATTAGAGGCTAAAAAATATGTTGAAGCAGGTGATCTTGTTCCTGAAGAACTAACTATTAAAATAGTTGAAGATAAATTAAAGGATAAGGCTTGCAAAAACGGATTCATTTTAGATGGTTTCCCAAGAAACTTAAATCAAGCAAAAGCGTTAGAAAAGATGACAAGTATTGATAAGGCAATCTTGATTAATTTGTCTGACGAAGAAATAATTAAAAGACTATCTTCTAGAAGAATGTGTAAAGAATGCGGAAATCCAACTTCTTTAGATTGGCTAGTTGATGGTAAATGTGAGAAGTGCGGTGGCGAGGTTTATATCAGAGATGACGATAAGCCTGAAGTTATTCAAAACAGACTTAAAAAACAAGCCGTACCTCAAGACGTTGTAGAATTTTATAAAAACAAAAGTTTATTAAGTATTGTCAATGCATCTGATACAAAAGAAAGAACTTTTGAATTGGTTGATGAAATACTTAAAACAATCTAGGTGATAAATGATAAACATTAAAACCGAAGAAGATTTGGTGAATATGCGAGAGGCTTGTAGGCTTACTAGAGAAACATTACTTGTTTTGAAAGATGCTGTCAAGCCTGGTGTAACCACCAAAGAATTAGATCAAATTGCATATAACTTTATTAAATCTCAAGGAGCAACTCCTGCATTCAAGAATTATGGTGGTTTTCCTGCAAGTGTTTGTACATCAATCAATTCAGTGGTTGTGCATGGAATCCCAAGTAGTAATGTTGTTTTAAAAGAAGGCGATATTATTTCATTAGATGTTGGGGTTAAATATAAAGGATTTAATGGTGATAGTGCAAGAACTTTCCCAGTTGGAAAAGTTAAACCCGAAGTAAAACGACTTATTAAAGTTACCGAAGAAAGTTTTTTTGAAGGTATTAAAGGTTTGAAAGCGGGTGCATTTGTTGGCGATATTGGACATAGAATTCAAACTTATGTTGAAAAACATGGTTATTCAATCGTAAGGGAATTGGTTGGTCATGGAATTGGTAGAACAGTTCATGAAGATCCGCAAGTTCCAAATTATGGTAGAGAAGGTAGCGGTCCAAGACTTAATGCAAATGTTACTATTGCAATAGAACCTATGGTTAATATGGGCGAAAGAAACGTTGTTTTCCTTGGTGATGGTTGGACATGTCAAACAAGAGATGGTCTTCCTTCTGCTCATTATGAAAATACAGTTTTAATCACAGAAACTGGTGTTGAGATCTTAACTTAGGGGAGTTTTATGGAAGATAAGTTTGTAGAAGGTGCTTTAGTTAAAGCAATTTTAGGTAGAGAGAAAAATGAGAACTTTATAGTGCTTAAATGTGACCTAAAAAACAAACTTGTTTACTTAGTTAATGGTAAGCAAAGAAAGATTGAAAACCCAAAGAAGAAGAATATAAAACATTTAATTGTTGTGTTAAAAGATATCGGGTTAAATCAAAAAATCAAAGAAAACAAAATCACAGATGCGGATATAATCAAAACTTTAAAAGATTATAAATCATCAAAAAAAATATAGGAGGCAATTCTTTTGTCAAAGCAAGATGTAGTAGAAACTGAAGGCGTTGTTGTAGAAGTATTACGAAACGCAAATTTTAAAGTTAAACTTACAAATGGATATATCATCACAGCATATCTATCTGGTAAGTTGCATCTTAACAATATAAGAATATTAGTTGGTGACCAAGTTAAAGTTGAGATGTCGCTATACGACCTTACTAAAGGTAGAATTATTTGGCGTATGAAACAACAAACAACAAAAGTGGAGGAGAATGTATAATTATGAAAGTAAGACCATCAGTAAAGAAAATGTGCGATAGTTGTAAAGTAATTAAGAGAAACGGTACCGTTATGGTTATTTGCTCAAAATATCCTAAGCACAAACAAAGACAAGGCTAATATTTGAATTGCCGATTAAGATTATGCTTTAATTATTAAAGCAAACTAACTTTGAAAATAATTGTGGTTTGGGGCGGCTGAAATTTTAAATTTTACCCAAACGCATTTATATATATTTTAAATTATTTATTAAATTTGGAGGAAGTCAAATGGCTCGTATTGCTGGAATTGATTTACCAAGAGAAAAGAGAGTAGAAATAGGTTTAACTTATATCTATGGTATTGGTAAACAAACTGCTATTAAAATTTTAAAAGAAACCAATGTCAATCCAGATACTCGTGTTAAAGATTTAACAGAGGAAGAAATTGCAAAAATTCGTCTTTACATCGAAAAGAACTGCGTTGTTGAAGGTGACTTGCAAAGAGAAGTTTCTCTTAATATAAAGAGACTTCAAGAAATTGGTTGCTATCGTGGAATCCGTCATAGAAAAGGATTACCTGTTAGAGGACAAAACACTAAGCAAAATGCTAGAACTAGAAAGGGACCTAAGAAAACAGTTGCTAAATCTAAGAAAGCCGCTGCTAAATAGAGTTCTTAAATAAATTTTAGTACTAGGTTAAAATTAACCGATTAAATTTATAGGAGAAAAAATATGGCTGTTACAAATAAAAAGAAAGTAACTAAAAAGAAAAGAGTTTTGAAAAATGTTGATAAAGGTTGTGCTTACATAAGTGCTTCATTCAACAATACTATTGTTACTATCACAGACCAAGCAGGTAACGCTATTTCATGGAGTAGTGCTGGAAGTTTAGGCCTAAGCGGTTCTAGAAAAAGCACTCCATATGCAGCACAACAAGCATCAGAAATTGCAGGAAAGGCTGCTTATGAACAAGGCGTTAGAAGCGTTGACGTTTATGTTAAAGGACCAGGTAATGGTAGAGAAACTGCTATCAGAGCGCTTCAAACTGCGGGTTTGAATATCACAACTATTAGAGATGTTTCACCAATACCTCATAATGGTTGCCGTCCACCAAAAAGAAGAAGAATATAGTTGGTGCGTCAGTTTTAGAAATTAAAAAATATTTAAGGAGAAAAAAATGGCAAAATATACAGGTGCGGATTGTAGATATTGTCGTAGAGAAGGTTGCAAACTTTTCTTAAAAGGTGAAAGATGTACATCTGGTAAATGTGCTATGGAGAAGAAGAGTGCAGTTCCAGGAGTTCATGGTGCTTCTAGAAAGAAACCTACTGAATATAGTCTACAACTTCGTGAAAAACAAAAAGTTAAAAGAACTTATGGTTTGCTAGAAAAACAATTTAAAAACTATTATGATATGGCTGAAAATACAAAGGGTATTGTCGGTGAAAACATGCTTTCATTGTTAGAAAGAAGGCTTGATAACGTAGTTTATAGATTAGGTATTGGTGCTTCAAGAGCAGAAAGCAGACAAATTGTTAACCATGCTCATATCACTGTAAACGGAAAAGTTGTTAATATTCCTTCATATCTTGTTTCTGTTGGAGATGTTATCTCTGTTAGAGAAAATAAGAGAGAAAAAGCAAACTTTAAAGAATTAAAAGATTTAAAAGTTGTTTTACCTAAGTGGTTAGAATTCGATAATCAAACTCTAACTGGTAAAGTTATTGCATTACCACAAAGAGATGATATTGATCTAGGAATTAAAGAACACTTGATCGTTGAGTTGTACTCAAAATAATAACTAATAAAAAGTGAGGGATTTTTATTATGATGGAAATTGAAAAGCCAAAAATTACTTGTGAAGAAACAGACAATGGTACATTTGCTAGATTTATCGTTGAACCATTAGATAGGGGATTTGGTATAACTATTGGAAATTGCCTTCGTAGAGTATTGTTATCGGCTCTTCCAGGATGTGCTCCAGTTGGTATTAGAATAAATGGAGTTCAACATGAATTCACAACAATTAAAGGAGTTGCTGAGGACGTTGTTGATATTGTTTTGAATATTAAATGCTTAGCGGTTAAATCATTAGACACATCTAAAGATTTTAAATCAGTATTAAGAATTAATAAATATGGAGCAGGCGTTGTAACTGCTGCTGATATTGAACATAATGACCAAATTGAAATTTTAAATCCAGATTTATATATTTGTTCAATGGATGAGGGAGCAAAATTAGAGATGGAAATATTCGTTGGCAGAGGCAGAGGCTTCGTTCAAGCCGACGAAAACAAACCAGAAGATGCACCTATTGGATATATTGCAGTAGATTCAAACTTCACACCGGTTAAGAAAGTAAATTACTTTGTTCAAAACACTCGTGTTGGCCAAAGTATTGATTATGATAAATTAACAATTGAAGTTGAAACTAATGGAACATTATCTGCTAGAGAAGTTATTAGTCTTTCAGGAAAGTTAATCCAAGATCATATTTCATTGTTTGTTGATCTTGTTGCAAGTATGTCACAAATTGATTTGCTTGTTGATAAAGAAGTTGATAGCCAAACTAAAGTTTTGGAAATGACAATTGAAGATATGGACTTGTCTGTTAGAAGTTATAACTGCTTAAAGAGAGCAGGAATTAACACTGTTGAAGACTTAATTAGAAGAACTGAAAATGATTTGGCAAAGGTTAAGAACCTTGGACGTAGATCATTAGAAGAAGTTATTGCAAAATTGCAAGGATATGGTTTGACTTTAAAAGAAGACGAAGACTAAAAAGGAGAACTTTAATGAGAAAATTAAATAGACCAACTGATGAAAGAATTGCTGTTTTAAGAAATCAAGCATCAAACTTGCTTTGGAATGGTAGAATTGAAACAACTTTGGCTAAAGCAAAAGACTTAAGAAGTTATGTTGAAAAGATTTTAACCCTTGCAATCAATACTTATGAAGATACAGTTAAAGTTACTAAAGAAACTGTTAATGAGAAAGGTGTTAAAGTTGGTAAAGAAGTTGTTAATGATGGGCCAAAGAAACTTGCTGCAAGACGTGCTATCATGAGCAAGGTTTATGATTTACAAGAACAAAGAGCAGATAAGGAAAGCAAGGCTAGTTTCGTTGCTAGAACTGAAGGAATTGCTCATCCTCTTGTTGAAAAAATCTTCAATGAATATGCACCTAAATATGCATCTAGAAAACAAGAACTAGGCGTTGGTGGTGGCTACACTAGAATTGTTAAACTTGGTACAAGAAATGGCGATAATGCTGAAATGGCAATAATTGAATTAGTTTAATAAATGATTAAAGACTGCTAAATTAGTGGTCTTTTTTTTGTTTTAAATATAGTGTTTAGAAGGACAAGGGTT
>CAKVHY010000005.1 GCA_934754335.1 uncultured Clostridia bacterium | reverse complement strand
TGCTCCTTTTAAGTAAAAAAGAGCAAATAATTGATGGCTAAATTTCAAACATTACTAAACATCAATTCTAACGATAGTTGTAATCAAAAAATAAAGGAAGCCAAATAAAAAATCGCAAATTTATAGTAAAATGGCTAAAAATTTGCGGAAATATCATAAAAATTTAATAAAATTCAGTAAAAAAGACCACCTATCGTTAGAATAGGTGGCCATGATTTTATTTATTAGATTTTTTAACATTGCACGATTTGCAAAGAAGTTGAGCATTTGAAAGTGTTGTTGCACCACCTTTGCTCCATGGTTTTATGTGGTCAATTTCCAATTCATCAAAAGTAAATTCTTTTTTACAGTTTGGACAAACTCTTTTTCCTTTTGATTTGCCTTGTTCCAAATTTTCAAAAAGATATTTTTTATCATCTCTGGTAAAGAATCTTTTACTATCTAAGCCTGTAATATCATAACAGCCTAATATTTCTTTGTAAAAACTTTCTTTAGAAGGTGCAACTGATAATTCTCCATTTGATAGGTATTCTTGCAAAAGTCTTGTAATTTTATTAGAATTTAATTTCCAAGAACTAATAATACTATGGTTGTTAGAATTTTCTAAAACTATTTTTGCTAAAATATATAAGTCGTTATTATATTCACCAAAAATATCATAAGTGTTTTTTAATAAATTATCTATTTGTAATTTTAATCCGCTTGTAAAACTAACATTTTTGTTGTGTTTGAAGTATTCACGGGTATCATTCGTAAATAAATTTAACGCTTTTATACAATTATTGCCACGTCTATCATTGCCAAATAATTTAGCTTCAATAGGAGATAAATTTTCTCCCCAATTACCAAATTCTTCAACAAAAATTCCTTGGTAAAGTGCATTCATTATTTCAAATTCGGTTAATTTAACTGCAGTTGTATTAATTCTATAAAATGTTTCTATTTTTTCTTCTTCAGTACCGCTACAAACAATAACTGGAATTTCATAATTATAGAAATCATTAATATCCATAAAATCAATAAAGAAATTGATAGGAACCCCTAAATAATTAGCGTTGTTATAGATTCTCATAACAGTAATTCGTTGTTTGCCATCAAGAACATTAAAACTACCATCACAATTATCCCAAAGATATATTGCAGGAATAGGTATTTTCTTTTGAATGCTATCAAGCAAATATTTTGCTTGGTCGTGAGTATATATGTATTTTCTTTGGATATTTATATTTGTTAAATATTTTTTATCATCAAGTAAATCTTTAATACTGCGAATTTCAATTTTATAATTCATTAGACTTTTCTCCTTTTTACAACCATTCTTGGCTGAAGTCTTTTTCCTTTAACATAGAATCTGCCACCTTTTATTTTTATATCAACGCCAGACATTCCAATAATTTCAAATTGTTCTGGACAAAATTTATGTAAAAATGTAATGGGTAATCCTATTGGCTCAAAATAATCATTAGGAATTAATTTTATTTCAGGAATTTCAAGAGCATCGTAATTATCATATTTTGAAAACTGAGATAAATCTTGCTTATGAAGAATTAATGGTTGATGTCTATATGTAACTTCTAGATTAGTATACCAACATTTGTTTCCGAATGTTTTATAACTTCCATCTGGTTGTAAAAATTTTTTCACACGTGTGTATCCTAGCCAAAGTTGATTATTTTTTATTAAAGGGAAAATATCTACATTTGATAACTTATTATCATCACTAATGACAAGATATTTTTTATCAAATGAAACTATTAAATTTAAGAAATCGTTAAATATACTGAAAGGTGGATTTGTAACGACTATATCACATTTTTTTAAAATATTTATGCATTCATCACTACGAAAGTCGCCATCGCCTTTTAATTGTAATTTGGATATTTTGTTTGTTTCAGGACGATATATCCAGTGATGAGCAGTTCCTTTTTTATCATCTTCAGCACTTTCTTCCAAATCTAAAGCTTCAAATAATGTTAATTGTTCATTCCAAACTCTTTTAGTATTAGCATAATTTGTAAAATGAACTTCTTTAACCCCAAGCTTTTTACCCCATTTCGTAAAAAACTTAAAGAAATTGCTCCAGGTTGGGTCATCACAATTACAATAGATAATTTTATCTTTAAATTGATTAAAATCATATTTTGACAACTCATTCTCAATATCGGACATTAATGTATAGAATTCATCATTTTTAACTACTTTCGCTTTATTTAATGAATTATTTTGTTTTGCCATAAGACTCCTTTAAGCACTTATGACAATCATTTTAGGTGGTTTAATATAGACTAAAACAGACCTTCTATTCTTATGATAGTTATGTTAATTTTTGCCATTTAACCAAATAAAAGACATCTATTTTTACGAAAATGATAAATTTTAATACAATTTTCAATAAAGTATGCTATAATGGACTTGTTAAATAATCAAAAGAAGCCACTTATCATAAGAATAGGTGGCTTTTAATTATGTTTTTCAAAAATAATTTTAAGAAATTTTCAAAATATGAATTTACTCCCTTAATTTTTTAACATTAGATGTCCTTATAAAGATAGAAGGGCAACCTTTACAAGTTAAAATATATGAGGAGGATTTTTATATGAAACTTAAAGAATGGCTAAGTGTATGGCTAGAAAAATACACAAAACATACTGTGAAACTCAGAACCTATGACAGATACAAATACATCATAGAAAAGCACATCAATCCTAAACTTGGGGATTATGATTTAAATGACTTAAATGGCGAGATTTTTCAAGACTTTGTTTTGAGTGAACTTGAAAACGGAAACTTAAACACAAACGGAAAACTTGCAAATAACTCAGTTATTGGAATTGTGAATGTTTTGAAAGGTAGTATGGCACTTGCAAAGTCTTTAGATAAAGTGCAAAGAGATGAAATAAAGAAAATAAAATTGCCAAGTCCAACCGAAAAACCTGTTACGGCTTTTGAAAAACACGAACAAGAAAAGATTGAAAAGTATTGCCTTGCTTCAAACAAAAGTAATTACATTGGAATTGTAGTTTGCCTTTATACTGGAATTAGACTTGGAGAACTATTGGCACTCACTTGGGAAGATATAGATTTTCATACAGGGATTATGAGCATTACAAAAACAAGTTATAGAATTAAAGAGAATGGCGTGCCTAGAATTGTGATAGATAATCCTAAAACAAAAAATTCAAGCAGAGTTATCCCACTTCCAAAAGCATTATTAGATATTTTGAAGAAAATTAAGAAAACATCTAATTCAAAATATGTTATATCAACTAGGTCAGGTGGAATTGTTGGAACAAGAGCATATCAAAGGACTTATGAAAGAATTTTGAGCAAAATTGGAGTTAGTTATAAAAACTTTCACTCACTTCGTCACACTTTCGCCACTCGTGCTATTGAAATGGGAATGGATGTTAAAACTCTATCCGAAATTCTTGGACACAAAAATCCAGTTGTAACTCTTACAAGATACACCCATTCTATGATGTCTTATAAAACAGATATGATGAACAAAATGGGCAAAATGCTTGCTGTCTAGTTTTGTCGAATGCAACACATTAACAAAATTTTATGTTAAAATGATAAAAATGAAAATTTGAAATCCCTAATTTTCCCTTTCGGCTACCTTGGGCTAAAAATAGAACACATAAACCTTGCACAAATCAAACATTTGTTCTAGAATATATAAAAGACAAAAGGAGCGAATTTTGGTTGAGAGTTATTGAGTATTTTGACAGAATCCATAGACAAAAGATTGAACTTGAAGTAACCGATGAAGTTGCTTTGTTTTTGCAGTCTAGTTCTAAAAAATGGCAAAGAAGTCAAAATGAATATAACTATCGCATAATTTCTCTTGATACTGTGGTTTACTCTGGCGAAAGTGAAGATGTTACACTTAAAGAAACTATCCCTGCACCTGAAGAAGATGAAGTTATGAATTGTAAGACTTGTAAACAAAAATTAAAGTTTTACAACATTGTTTGGAAAGTAGTTAGCAATCTAGATAAAGATAAATATGATTTAATTTGGGACTTATTTGTTTTGAAAAAATCTCAAAAGCAACTTGCTTGCGAAAAAGGAATAACTGAAAGTGCGTTATCTCAATTAATAAGCACCATTCGAGATGATTTGGTCTATCATTTTAATTGTGATAATGAATTTAGACAAACAGATTATTATAAAAAATACCTACAAAATGAAAAGAAAGAATTTGTTAGGATTGCACAAACTTTGACACCGGAAGAAATCGGTGGATACATAATGAATGGAGTTTTAGGACTTACAAAATTGGCAACTCAAGTTTTCAAAAAATTTACAATTCTAAATAAAGATATTGAACATAAAGATAAATTTTCAAAAGCGAATAGAGTTATAAAACAGACTATCGAACAACTAAATTCTGACAATGACAATACTAAAACATTCAAAATACCAGATGACTTAATCAATAAAGAAAACATAGAAAGTATAATTAAAAACATAAATAAATTTTTTAAATAGAAAAACAGCTTTTAACTTGGGCTGTTTTTTTGTTGCCCTTTAAATTTAAAAACTAGGAGAAATTATGAAAGAAATTAAATCAGATAAAGCGTTTGAAAAGAAGATACGAATTTATCAAATAAATAGATTGGAAGAACTAAACGATTTTTATCAAAAACACAAACGAGAATACAAAAATATGAATGAGTTTTTGGTAAGCTTGATATTTGCCGGGCTTGATAGTGAAATCAATTTTGAAAAAGACGCTAGAACATATTTCACGAAAGCACAAGGCATATCAGACAATATCGCAGATATGACAAAAGTTTTGAGTAACATAAAACAATCTCAAACAGACAAATACAAAGACATGATAAAACTTGCTTATGAACTCAGATTATTGCTTTATAAAATTTATAACGGAATGTTCTATCTGTCAGATAAAGATGATGTAAAAGGACTTTTTGATGCTGGTTTTAAAGATGACGAACCAGAAGGTTTTGCCGATGATAGAAGTCTAATTTCAAAGCAAGTTGATGCCGAATTTGGTAAAGATATTAAGATAATTTAGTTATCTAAAAATACTTGCTTGCAAGAATTTTTGGGAAATAATCAAGATTTAAAGAAACGCAAAAAATATCGCTGTTTTTGATGTAATTCTGTGATTATTTTAACAAGCAGGATAAAGCTTGGGCTATTTTGATTAAAAATACCCATAAAATGCCCGAAAAATCGTGCTTTTATTGGGATATTTTAAAAATCAAAAGATTCAAAATTGCCCCGCCCCTAATTTACGACAATTTGGAAACCAAATTTCGTTTTTATGGTGGTAAACCACCACTTCTATTTCGCTTTGATAGCGGATAGATTTTAATAAATTGTCGGAAGTTAATTTTGAAACGAGTTCAAAATTAGTGCTAAAGCACTTGCAAATGCGATGCTTTGCACTTCCAATTTGAATTAACATCAGTCATCTGAAAATAGTGTTACGCACTGCTTTCTCCTGACTTCCGATAATATAAATTTAGATTTAGAAAGAGATTGTAGAAAGAAAAAAATCTTACAAATAAAAGGAACATTAAACTATGAATTTAAACAATACAAATCTAAATTTAAACAACTTAATACAATCGGAAGTTGACCGTATTTCAACTAAATACAACAAGGATTTTTTGGATTGCGAAGACCTAATAAAAATTACTGGACTTGGCAGAGATAATGTTAGAAATCTACTCAGAAGCAAATTTTTTCCAACAACCAAAGTTGGCAAACGACAAGTTGTAAGCGTGCTTAATTTTGTTACTTGGCTGGCATTAAACAGCAATCAAAGCGAGGTGCAAAATGGCTAGAAAGAAAGTTCAAAAACATACTCGCAGAGCAAATGGCGAAGGAAGTATTTTTCAAAGAAAAGATGGATTATGGTGTGGATATATTACTATTGGTTTTGAAGAAAATGGCGGACAGAAAAAGAAATATGTTTATGGAAAAAGTAAAGCCGATGCATCTGCAAAATTGACCGAAATAAGTGGAAGAATTAAAAACACAGCATATCAAGAAATTGAGAACAAAAGACTTGGTGAACTTATGAGTGAATGGTTGCTTGTTTTCAAAAAATCATCAGTCACATCAAGAACTTTTGAAGGCATTTTTAGAAACTATAAATTACACATTGAACCCATTGTTGGAAATATGAAAATCTATGAACTAGATACAATGACAATTCAAAAAGTTGTAAATCGAATGTTGGAGAATGGATATTCAGTTGCAGTCGCAAAAAAAATAAAATTTATCTTTAATCAGTTTTGCGAATATGCGATTGATAGCAAATGGATTTTAGTTAATCCAACAAATAAGATAAAGATTAGAGCAAGAGATAAAAGCAATTACGAAAAGCGAAATCCGTACAAGGCAATTCCACCAGAAGAAAGAGATAGATTTTTAAATGCTCTAGAAAAAGACCCGGCAAACTTTATTAAACCTATGTGTTATTTGATGATTTTTGCCACTCAATTATAACTGAATTAAAAAACGAATACCCTGAAATTTATAGAATATTTTGTTTGTCTGACCCAAGACATTTAAGGTTAAGCAAACGCCCAAAGTGGATAAATAATGAGAATTATGAAGAAATCACATATTTAGATTTGGACTTTGATTACTACTACACTCGCATTTACTTTCGTAACTGTGAGATAATCAATCGTAGTGATTTTGTTGTTTTCTATGTAAATCACACCGAGAAAAGTGGTGCATATAAAACACTGCAATATGCAATAAAAAAGAAAAAACAAATAATAAATATTTGCGATACAAGTTAATTGCATTCAAAATTCTTGCCAAATTCTAGTGGGCCTCACCATGTTTTTTTGCAATTTTATTGATTATTGCCGATATGCTTTGCTTTTTATTTGTTTTGTGATAACATAGTTACATATTTAATACATAGATAAATGTGTAATGTAATAAGGGAGGAAAAGAAAATTGAAAAAGAAATTTTATAGTATTATTCTTGCTTTTGCTTTTATTTTAACGGGAGCATTTTGTTTAACAGCTTGTGGAGAAAATTCTTCTCCATCAAAAACTTTAACTAGTATTACAAGTAATGTCATTTCACATAGTCATTATGATGGCTCTCAGTTTAATTATACCTATGGTGAAACAATACAAATTTCAAAAAGCGACTTTACGGTAATTGCTCATTATTCAGATAACAGCGAAACAAGTGTTTCAGATTTTACTTTAGATACTTCAAATTTGCCAATAGGCATAGCTTCTGTAGGTACATATGAAATATCAGTACACTATCAATCAAAATCAAATAGTTATAATGTTGTAGTTGATGAACAATCATTAGATCTAACTGCTCCAAGCTTTGAAAATCCTGTTTATACTGGTGAAGAAATAGATTTTACTTCAATTTCAGCAATCAAAACATTTATGACTGAAAATAATCTTAAAGTGGCTCAAGACAGCCAAAGTTCAGTTCAAACAAATGCAGGAGATTATACTTTAAAACTTGAATCCAATAATGCTAACATTACAGGGTCTTTTAATATAAATTGGCAAATTACTAAAAAGCCAATAGCTCTTGCAGATTTTCTTGTTAGTACGGGTTTAACCCAAAACAACGAAAACAAGAATATTTATGAAGTTACTTACAATGGAAGTTCATACAATTTATCATCACGAGCCAACTATATTGTTGTTTCAAACAACAATTCGTGCATAAACGCTGGAGATTATTATTATAATTTCACAACAGATTCAAATCATAAATTTATCACTAATGGCAATGAATACACTACATCAGATGAAGAAGAACTAAATTTAACTTTAAGAATAAATAAAATTCAATTAAATTTTAATAAGAACGACATTACCTTAACACAAAATAATTGTGCCTACACAGGCTCAGCATTTACTTTGCAAGAATTATTAGCAAATTATTCAACTCTTTTGTCTTACTTTGATATCACTTTACATAATGGTAATTTAACTGATGTTGGAACTAAAAATATTGTTTTAACAGCCAAAGAAAGCATTTGCGCTAATTATAAATATAATAATGGAGAGGAAATTACTAGAGATGAAATTAATCTATATTTTACCATTGTGAAAACTACTCCAAATTATGAAGACATAGACACAGTCAACAATATCACTTTTAAGGTAAGTTATAGCGAAACTTTAACGCTTTCTTTAATTATAAATTCAGATAATTTAACACAAACTTCTGTTTCTTGGCTTCAAAAAAACTTGGGCTATTCAGACTGTTCAGTTTTGGAAAGTAATGACAATGAACCTATTTCAGCAGGTACTTATACAAAAACTATTTCTTACACTCCAGATTATAACAACTACAACCCTGTAGATATTCAAGTAACTGTTGTTGTAGACAAAGTTACAATCTATGTAAACCCTTCTTGGCTTTTAGATACAAATGATTTCCCAACAACAAATTCAATTGAATATGATTTAAATCCGCACACAATCGAAATGAGGACAGGTAATGATAATGTTTTAGTAACTTTAGCCACCTATTACAATCAAACATCTACAGATTACAGTTCTGAAACTGTGAGCGAAATTAAGAATGCAGGTTACTACAAAACAGTTGCAACTCTAAACTATGACAACTTTAACCCAAATTATCAAATATGTATTCAAGACTCTACTAATATTATCACTTCAAAAGAATGGCAAATTACCAAAAAGACTTACGAAGGCACTGGGGATGCCGATTTACAATGGGTTGGAATAAACTTCTTCAATGTTGATGCTGGAGAAGCCACAATCATTTTCGAGCCACAAGAAGCCATAGAACTTTCTGTGTCAATAACTGGGGATCAAAAAGATCAATTTAAAGTTTCACAAATTAATGTTCAGCACAAAGCAACAGAGAATGATGAATACACTCCAATATTAGCAAGTAATATTAAAGCAGTTGGTTACTACAAAGCAGAATATGTAATTAGTTGTACAACAGGAAATTATGATGTAAACATTTTAGATTATCTTTGTAAGGCTGAGTTTGAAATTATTCCATTGCAAGTTGACTGTTCAAAAACAACTCTAGCTATCGAAAACAGAACTTATACAAAAACTGAGTGGTTAGAAAAATATTCTACTACAAACAATTGGTTGACAAATGTAAAAGGAATTATGGCGGTTTGGGATGTTTTAGATGAAAACGGCAATAGTACAACCAATTTGAAAACAAACATAGAAAATGGTGTTCCAGGTAAATACACAATAATTTTGAATAGTGTATTTGTAAACAACAGTTATCAAAATCATGAAAATGCTACACTAATTAATGATGAACATTTAAATCCAACAAGTTATGCTGACAAATTAAAAGTTGATGTTATTATAGTAGAAGATTCTCTTGCGTAATCAGATATCAGTGGAAAAAGTTCTGTATTTGTAAATATAGCAATCATAAACGCAAACAATGTCGATACATCAAATTATTTAGAATATTATGATATGACTAATTCAATAAAATTAGCAAATTTAGGTTATACCGACGATGGCAATGGAAACCACACACAAACAGGAACAATAGCGACTGCTATAGCAAGTGCAGACAATAACACTATATCAGGCACATGCGACTTTGGTACAGGCAGTTTTGATGAACTAATTGCAACAAATCAACCATATGTATACACCTATAATGAGGAAGGAGCAGATTCTATAAAAATTTATATTGCAGACAGAATTCAAGTTATTAAAAGTTTGTTTTAGAAACTGACTTAACAACCGTTGGAAGCACAGATGATTATTATAATTTAGTTATAAAAATTTCTGTTTCTGATGATGACAATTGGGATTATTTTGAACAATATTTACTTGTTTAAATATATAAGAATAACTAACAATACAGCAACTCTTTATGAGAGCAAAAAAATACAACCGAGCAAGGTTGTATTTTTTTGTGTTTTGTTTTCTTATTTAAAGAAAATATACATTCCACCAAATGCAAAGAATAGCACACCACCAACCAATGCAATGGTTGGTAAAACATTTGCAAGAATCAATGCTGTAGTGCCTTTTCCATTGATTTTTCTTTGTTGTTTGGCTAAATTGATTGCTTTTATTTGAATTGAAGGTGTAAAAATCAAAACCAAAACTAAAACAAAAATACCCAAGCCAATATTTACCTGCCATGAACTAGCAACCAATATGAATGCAATCAAATAAACAATGGTGCTGACAATAGTTACAACAATAGATAATTTCCCTTTTTTGTTATCTTTTAATTCTTCTTCTGTTGGATTGCGATTGATTTCGGTATCTCTTTTTCTTTCTATTCTCCAAAGTTTTCCGATAGCTTCAAACGTTGCCTTTAAACCTCTAAAAAATTTCATAATTACTCCCTTATGTAATATTATGAATAAATTATATCATATTAAATAAAAAATCACAATAAAATTTATTTTCATAAATACAAATTGTTAAATAATTAAAAATAAAACAATTTTTACTTTGATTTTTAATATTTTTTGTTAAAACATAGACCCCATTATTACATATCACAGGTACGAATTTAATTTTTCTCAAATCAAAGGAAATAAAAGCCAAAAGTAATTCAACATCTTTTAGGTCATCGTGATGTGAAAATTACGATCACTGTCTACAACTCGGTAAATAGCGAATATGTAAGAGAAGCAACCGATAGATTAAACACGAAAATCCAAGAGCACGAACAAGAGCGAGAAATCGAAGAAGAAATTAATGATGATTTATCTAATGAAGAAATAGAACGCCAAATTCGTGAACTAGGAAAATTGCAAGAATGCAAACATAGACGAAAAGAAAAAGATTTTGAAATGTAAATAAATGTCAGTGAATGTTGATTTCAGCAAAAATCTTATGATATAATGCCAGTAAAAGGTTGAAGAAGCGTAATGTTCTTCAACCTTTTGCTTGTTTATTGGGAGGAATACTATGGAAATTAGTAAATTATGGGAAGGATATAAATTCCCCAAATGTGAACAATGTAAAAAAGATTGTGCGGGACACTTGAAATATGACAATCTTTGTTCAAATTTAAACTATTTGCAAGAATATGGAGAAAAGAATTATACTAAGAACAAAGACAGTTTTGTTGAGTTAAAAAACATTATGGGTAACAAAATTCCAACATTTTTTTCATTCGGTTGTGGTATAGGATTAGACTGTATCGGTGCAAAAGAAGTGTTTGGGAATGACATTAAATATTATGGAATTGATGAGTGTGAATGGGCTGTGATGAAAACAGATAATTATAAAAATTTTAGTCCAAAATTGCCAAAAACTATAAAATTTGACGTTGGAACATTTCTCTTAAATGGAAGTCAAGACAACCTTGTGTTATGCTTTTTTAATTCATTGTTTACAATATCTGAAAACACCGACTTGGATAAATTGCTAATAACTGCATTAAAAAATCAAGATGAGTTTTATTTGGTATGTGATTATACAATAAACAGCAATTTTCATATGGTGGCTGTTGAACAGGAGTTTATAGATAATCTACTAAAAAAATTAAAACAATATTTTAAAACAAAACGCTATGAAATTCTTGATGGAAAAGGTATAATAATTAAAGCAAAAAGATACTAATTGGGAGTTTTTATGATACTAAGTGTTTCCAGAAGAACAGATATTCCAGCTTTTTATAGTGATTGGTTTTTTAAGTGTTTGGAAGATGGTTTTGCTTTAGTGCCAAATCCAATAAATCCAAAGAAAATTGCAAAAATTCCACTTAAAAAGTTTGAAATCATAGATATTTCTACAAATTTAGTTGGAGATAAAAAGATTGAAACCAAAGGTAATATTGAAGGCATAGTATTTTGGTCTAAAAATCCAAAGCCACTTTTAAATCAAATAGATAAACTAAAAGATTTTGTCTTTTACTTTTTATATACTTTAAATTCTTATCCTAGCCATATAGAAGGTGGGCTTCCACCACTTGAAGAAAGGATAAAAACATTCAAAGAACTTAGCCATCACTGTCCCGTTATTTGGAGATATGACCCAATATTATTTGCAGATGGAATAGATACAGAGTGGCATATGAAAAACTTTAAATACTTATGCGAAAGTTTAAAAGGTTATACAAAACATTGCAAAATTAGTTTTGTAATAGAAAGTTATTCGGGTTGTTCCAAAAGTGTCTACGCACCAAGTGAAAAAGATAAAAATATTTTGCTAGAAAACTTTGCTAAAATAGCAAAAGAGAACGGAATACAAATTGAAGCATGTGCCGAAAGTGGCGATTGGTCAAAATATGGTATCGTTCCAAGCAAATGTATTGACGGAGAAGTATTTGAAGAATTGCTTACAGAAAAATATGCAGATTTAGGACTAACTTTCAAAAGAAAGAACAATAAAATTGATGGACAGCGTAAAAATTGTGGCTGTATGCCGGCAGTGGATGTTGGTAGATACGATACATGTAATCATAAATGTAATTATTGTTATGCTAGAAAAGCAAAGCACACATCAATGTATGATATTCCTCAAGGCGAAATTTACGATAGAAAAACTGAACTAGAATTTGAAATAATTTAAAGGAAGTGTTTAAACTTTAAAATAATTTGACAACATTAGTGAAATTGGCTTTTAGCAAATGATATTACTCGTTACACTTATAATGATATAAAATCTGACCTTCATTTTTGCAAGGCAAAAATTTCATTGAGTCAGCAATATCATTTGCATTGGCAAAATTCATTGAATCGCAAGGATTAATTTCACTGTAAAAAAAAGTCTTACTAGACTTTCTTTTTGTTTACTTGGTGTTCCCAGCAGGACTCGAACCTGCAATACCGACTTAGGAGGTCGGGGGTATATCCCTTTACCTATGAGAACAAGATTAAATATGTGTTCTTGAGAAAAAATGTTTTTAAAAATAATCGCACAAAAACATTTCCGTTTATGATTATGCCACAAATTCTAAAATAAAGCAAGTACTGGCGTTATTTTTATTAAAACAATTTAACATGAGTTTACTTTCCTTTCTCTAGAAAAAAAAAATTCTTCATACATTAATTTTACTTTTTAAAATTGCGTTCACAATTTTTTACGGTGTTTTGTGTTTTTAGAAGTGTAACATAAATGCAAAAAATTTAAAATTTATTTAAAAACCCTTTAATTTTTAAATTAATTATGCTATACTTTGCAAATATATTAAAGGAGAAGACATGAATATTTACCACGACATTGATAGTTCAAGAATTACACCAGAGAAATTTATAGCAGTTATAGAGATAGAAAAAAATGGTCAAAACAAATACGAATTAGATAAACAAACAGGTTTGCTTATTATGGATAGAGTTCTTTATACAAGTACTCACTACCCAGCAAATTACGGTTTCATCCCGCTTACTTATAGCGAAGATGACGACCCGCTAGATGTTTTCGTTTATTGCTCACACCCAATTCAACCATTAAGTATGGTAAAATGTTATCCAATTGGTGCTGTTGATATGATAGATGGAGATAAAAAAGACACAAAGATTTTGGCTGTTCCATTTGGCGACCCTGAATACAATCTATATAAGGAAATAAATGAACTTGCACCACACATGGTTGATGAACTTATGCACTTTTTGAAAGTTTATAAAGAACTTGAGAATAAAACAACCACGATTGGTGATTTTCACGATTCTAAGTATGCAAAAGAACAAATTGCGATTGCAAGAGAATGCTATAGAAAGAAATTTAAAAAGTAATAAAAACTCACTCTTTTAAAGGGTGATTTTTTATTTCTTTAAATGTTTGGAAAATTTAAAGAAATTTGTTAAGATATTTAAAAAGGAGATATTATGGAAAAGTTAGTAAAAGATTTTAATGAAAAGTACATGAAACCCCTAAGCCCTGATATTAGAATGCTAGATGTTCAAAGCGAAATTGGAGAACTGGCAAAAGAAGTTGTGAAATCCGAAGATTATGGAAAAGCAGATTTTAAAATTACTGAAGATTTGAAAATGGAACTCGGCGATGCTATTTATTCCCTCTTGTCTTTCGCAATTGAAAATGGAATTGACCCTAAAGAAGTTTTAAAAAGTGCTATAGAAAAATATGAAAATAGAATGATTAAAAAAGGACATATTGGTTCAAACCAATAGTCCTTTTGCTTTTTATTGTTTAGTTTTTGTCAGAAACTTCTATTTCTTGCTCTTTTGCCGGTTTATTTTTCTTTATATAAATCAGCCATTTAATAAATCCATAGATTGTATTTACAACCATAGCAAAAACTGTTATAAGCATAATGTATGAGCCGGCTGAGATATAAAGCCATGCGTCTAGAATTAGGCATAGTATCCAAGCAATCCATTGTTCGTTATATCTAAATAATAATAGGATTCCATTTGCCATGCCCATGGCGGTGCAGAATGCGTCCACATATGTATCTTCCGCTCCCGGAATTAAAGTTAAAAGATAACCAACTCCAAAACCAAAAGCAAGTATTCCAAGAACTAATAATATATCTTGCTTGATGGTTAATTTCTTAACCTTTGTAATAATCTCTTCTTTTTCGTCCGGGTGCTTTTTCCATGTGAAGAATGAAACAAAATCTATAGGAATCCAGAAAAGAATTGAGAATAGTGCAGTTGAATAGTTGCCTTGAACAAATAAGATAATGCTTTCCGTGATTTCAATAAACACAATTGACACGATGAAGTTCCATTTGTTTTGCTTTGAGATTAGTAGTTCGCAAACGGGGTTCGCTATAACCGCAATAATAGCACAAATGGTTACAAACGTGGCAAGCCCTTTTGGCATATCGTTCGTGCTTTCTAGCATCTCGTCTGGAAGAAAGATTATAAATAAGGTGACTAGGATTAATACACCAAATAAATATATTATCTGATAGGGTGTAAACGATTTAAAAAAGTTTTTTAAACTATCCTTATGATTCGCATCGTACTTTGGCTGATTGTCTTTTGAATTGTTTTCCATTTTCTTTTCCTTTAGTAAACATTTCAATAATTATAGCATATAATTATCTTCTAAGAGAACTAAAATGCTAGAAGTTTTAAAATTTCTATAAGAATTTAGTTATGTTTTCAAACATGTTATGGTTCTAAATTTTTTAAAAAATTTGTCGAAAACGCCAAACTTTTTTGCGGTCTAGGGTTGAAAATGGAACATAAAACATGTATAATATTAGTCCAAAAAGAAAGGAGAGAATTATGAAGGCAGTTATGTTTGATTTTGATGGAACTATTACAAAGAGTAATGGAAATATATGGAAAGAATTATGGAACGATCTTGGCTATTTTACAGGTAAAGAATCTCTTTATAAATGCTTATATTATGAGTTCGTTAAGGGAAATATCTCCCATGAAGAATGGTGCGATTTAACTTGCGAGAAATTTAAAGCCAAGGGATTAACTGAAGAGAGTTTTTTAAAACGTGCTAAGAATATTGAGTTAATGGACGGAGCGAAAGACACTTTTAAAAGATTATTTGATGAAGGCTACTCATTACATATTGTTTCTGGGAACTTTAAAAATGTTATTGAGCAAACTTTGGGTGATAGCGTAGTATATTTTGATAATATTAGTGCAAATGACGCGGTTTTTGACAATAATGGTGTAATTTCTGCCATAAATGGTACTGATTTTGATTTTGATGGAAAGGCGAGATATATTGACCTTTATAAAGAAATAACTAAGAGTGATAGCGAAGAGATTATCTTTGTTGGAAACGGAGATAATGATGAATGGGCACACTTGAGTGGTTGTAAAACTATTTGCTTAAATCCAGATGATAATGTTGAAAAGGACAATTCAGAGAAATGGCACACTGTTTTGGAGAACGTTGGCGATTTAAGAGAAATTTTGCCAGTGGTTGATGGGCTGATGGTGGAAAAAGAAAACGAGAAGGTGGAATATCTTGCACCAAAACTTTTAATTGAAACAAATCCTTCTGCAATCTAATGTTAAGTATTATAAAGAAAATTCATAATTATATAAACTGATATGATTTAAAATTATATCAGTTTTTTTATGTTTAAGGCGACATTTATTTTTCAACAAAATCAATAAAAATTGTATAAAAATTTTTATATATAAATTTGACCGCATAAAATTCTTTTGGTAAAATAATGGTATCAATGAAAAAGGAGAATTTTATGAAAAAGAAAATTGTAAGTTTGCTTTTGGCAATCTGCTTGGTAGTTCCTTGCATCTTTGCATTAACTGCTTGCGGGAAAAGTGCGCCTGAAAACACAATGAGCATGAATTTAAATCCAAATGTTGAATTTGTGTTAGATGGCAATAATAAAGTTGTTAGCGTTTCCTATAAAAATGGAGATGCGGGCACAATTTATGCTGACGTTAACTTCGTTGGCAAAGACGTTGATGGCGTTGTTCAAATTTTTATTGAAAAGGCAGCGATTAGCGGACACGTTAACTTAAATGGAAGTACCGTTAAAATTGACATTAATGGTGTTAGCGACAAAACGGTTAAGGACCTTCAAGAAAAGGCTGAAGCAAAAACTAAAGAGGTTTTTGCAAATCTTGGTGTTGAAGTTTCAGTTACATTAAATGAAGTTAGTGCTGCTGCCAGAAAAAAAGCATTGATTATTTCTGCTAAAGCACTTGCTGTTGATAAAACAGAAACTGAATTAAATAACATGAGCGAAAAAGAATTAGTTAAACTAATTAACGACAAACAAAAAGAATATGAAGGCTTAATGTATGACCAAATCCAAGTTATTGAACAAACTGTAAATAAGGCATTTGGTGCACTTGTTGATGCTGCAAGAAAAGTATTGGACGAGGCAGAAAAAGCGTTAGACAGTATTCCTGAATCTGCAACTGAGGCCAGAAAGAAGGCTCAAACTTTAGTTGATAACGCAAAGAAAGATTTTGATGCTGCTGTTAAAAAGTTTGAAGATAAAAAGACTGAATTAATTCAAGAAGCAAAGAAAGCAATCACTGAAGCAAAGAATAAGTTGGTTACCACTTATAAATCAGAAGTTGAGGCTTTCCAAACCAAATTAAATTCAACTATTGAAAGCATGAATTTAACCCAAGCACAAAAAGATTATTGGAATGAATTATATAATCAATATAAATAATTAAATCTACTTGCCAGTTGATTGAGAGTTATATAACTAAAATACAATTATTATTTGAAGTGTTTGGCTAAAAGAAAAAAGGTTACGAAATTTCGTAACCTTTTTTGCAATCAAATTATTTTGAATTTATTATTCCATGCCTTTTTCCACTTCGTTTAAAACTCCAGCGGCAAGAAGATTAACAGCACCATTTAACATAGGAGTAACTGCACCTTTCCAAAGACCGCCTAGTATTAGGTTTGCACCCGAAGCAAAATTTAAAGCCGCAATGCCCATTAATGCAATTTTAGCGATTGGTAAACAAACTCCTGTAAACTTTTTTAAAAAGCCACCACCCTTAGCCATATAAAAACCCTACCTTTTTATGAATTATACTTGATTATAGCATATTGAATATTAATAAGTCAATACCTAATTTTTAGTATAATTTTAGGGTAGGGTTTTGATTTTAAAATAAATTTATTACGTAGTTCTTAGGTTTGTTAAATATCGCTTAAATATATTTATTCAAAACGTGTCTTAATCCATGTTCGCCCAGTTATTAGGCAAACGTTTAGTTTGTTCACTAAATATCGCTTGCATAAACCTAGTCAAGACGTGTCTTGGGCAAGCGTTAAGTCTATATAATAAATATCCTTTGCACAAATCTAGTCCAGGCTCGCCTGGGCACAAACTTAGTCAAGACTAGTCTTAGTCAAGATGTATCTTGGTTAATGCTTGCCACCGATGTAAATAAAGATTATCAGGCAAGCGCCTAGTTTGTCAACTAAATGTTGTTGGCACATACTTAGTCAAGATGTATCTTGGGCAGGCGTTTGCTTGTATTTCAAATATCGCTTGCACATACTTAGTCAAGACGTGTCTTGAAGAAGTCTTGACGGGGCTCTAGAAACATAGGCTTGTGACTAGTTGGATTTTCAATAAACTTGTAAATAGGTTCGTCGATAGTGTCCCAAGAGAATATATCTTCACTCGCACCAAACGCTCTTGCTAACGCTTCAGTATCTGATGGTGCAATTGGATGAAGAAGTACCATGGCAACCTTGGCCATATATAACCCATTTATAAGCGCTTGTTTTACGCTTGCTCGGTCATCATCACTTGTCACTTCTTTAATTTCTTTCGATAAATACTTGTTTAGATTACGAATGTAGGTGTCGTATTCGTATATAACCATGTGGAACTTCTGCTCAGCCATTAACTTCTCTATTTTCAATATTGTTAAAGTGGCTTCCTTTAAGAATGATTCTTCCACTTCGCCATATGGCATAACTCCGCCAAACTCCTTCTGCCATGTGTAGAATAAAGTACGAAGCGCACGATTGTATACATTCGTAAGCAATGTGTACTCCTTTGTTACGGGGTCAATGTCGTCAGGCTTTGCATCAGGATTGAATGGCTTTGCCATGAACGACGCATTGTTGTTCCCAACGTTCATTGCAAGCATGTGGAAACGAAGTTGGTCAGGAGTGTAGTAGTTTAATAAATCGTTTGCCATTGGTGGTTTGATCTCAGAACTCGAACTCGCTTTCTTTCCAAGGAATAGGGAATGCTTGTTTGCAACCATCGTTGTGATCGCTAAATCGTTTTCTCCAATCTCAAGGCTTGGAGCATGGTCTTGAAGATTAAGCCAAATCGCATTTTGTGCTGGACCATAGAAATAAATGTTGTCTTCGCCTATAAATTGGTAAATGCCAGTGTCTGTTCCGCACCAGTATTTCTTCCATTCGGTGTCTGATGCTCCAATCTTTTTAAGATATGTTTTTGTAAAGGAAATTGGTGCCCATAGACTCTCTGGCCAAACCCAGAAAGTTAAATCCTTGTAACCATCTTTGTCTGGAACAGGTACTCCCCATGAAATGTTTCCGCTAAGCCTGAATGGTACTAGGGTTTTGCCTGTACGGAATCGTACACCTTCGCTATTTAATATCTCGCAGGCTTTTTCACGATCGGTTAGTTTGTCAAACACAATGGTGAAGGAATTTTTGTTCTCGTCTTTTAATTCATATTTGGGCAAATCTTTGATGCCTAGAACAACGTCTTTAAATTCTTGCTTAATATATATCTCTGGCTTCTTTAAAAACTCACGCATCTCTTTTATTGCATAAGAACGAGTGGACGTGTTTTTCTCTAAGTAGGCTAACCAGTCTTTTAATAAATCCACATTGTCGTTTAGATTAAAGTACCAGTTGCCAATTGCCTTTAGAGTTGGGGTTGTGCCAGATAAAGAAGAGATAGGATTTATAAGGTCCTTTGGCATGTATTGATGCCCAAGATCGCATTCATCTGCATATGCTTTCTCGCTTTGACAGTTCTCAAAAGGACACTTGCCAATTACTTGCCTTCCGTTTAAGAAAGTCTTTTTCTCTTCGTCGTAGAACTGTAAAGTTTCAAGTTTAGATAAGGCATGATTTTTATATAACTTGTTAAAAATCTCAGCACTTAATTCTTCGTGAATAGGCTTTGCATCGCCAACAGCACTAGCACCATAAAAGTTGTAACTCAAATTGTACTTCTTGGTGGTTTCAAACTGCTCTAGGTGATTGTGCTTAACCCATTCTTCCATAGTAAGAGTGGTTTTTCCGCTCTCAACCAACTTACGATAACTCTCCATAATTGGTGAGCCATAACAATCGGTGCCGGAAACAAATATAACGTTGTCTTTGCCGATTCGGTCACGCAAAAACCTTGCCATAAAATCCGCATGAAGCATGGTGGAAACATGCCCAAAATGCATTAATTTGTTGCCATATGGCATGCCGGCTGTAACCACGGCTTTGCTTTTGAATTTAGGCCTAAACTCAATCATTCTTTTTAATCTTTCATCACCAAAATCTCTCATAAAACTCATTCCTTAAATAGTATTTTAATGCAAAATTATACCAAAAAAAATTGAATATGTAAATATATTCAACCTTATAATACCGCTATTTTTTTATAAATTCTTTTCCTGTTATTAAATAATCTATAGAAACATTAAAATATTTGCTCATTAATACCAATAATTCAAGACTTGGCTCACGCTTTCCATTTTCATAGTGAGATAAAGCCTCTCTTGAAATGTGTAAATCAAGAGCCACTTTCTGCTGGTTTAAATTCTTAAGTTTTCTGATTTCTTTTAAACCCTTCAATTCTCTAAAATCCTAGTTCCCTTTAAATTATTGTTGACAATAGTGTAACATTTTGTTACAATGAAAATGTTACATTTTGTAACATGAGGAGGATTTATGAAGAAAGATAAAAATTTTGTTTTAGACAATACAGATAGAATAGCAGTTGTTGCAGTATTGTTTGTGATAAATGTAATACTTATGGTTTTATTTTTTAAGCAAATGTCGGACTATGGATTGCTTACAAAATTGCCAGGTTGTCCGCAAGCATTTATTACTTTTTATGTGATTGGAATAATGTATGGCATTGTGGTTATTCTTTTGTATTTAGCGTCATTCTTAAGTTTTGTGGTGAAAGTTAAAAGACTTCCAAGCGGTGTAATAGTTGTGGCAATGTTCTTTATAATGTGCTTAGTTATTATTTTCCTGGTTAGATATTGTGATATGAGTAATTCAATTCTATCGTTTGATACTTCCGATAGTGAAGATGCGGTAATTAATGGAGTTTCTCAATTCCTTATTGTTCTTAGTTTAATGTCATTGATATTCCCAATTATAATTACTATAATAAATGCAGTGCTTATGAGAAATGTGGGAGAAGTTTATTTCAGTAGAAATGAAGATGCTGAAGGTGAGCCACAAGAAGAAAAGAAAGACGATGTGCAAGATGATTACGAGAAAGAAATGCGAGCAAAGATTGAAAAAGTAAAGTCTCAATTAAGAATGCAAGAACTTGAAAAAGAATATTTGAGTTTGCAGAGTCAGTTGGAGAAGTCTGATAATAAGAAATAAATTTTTAAAGTCGAATCAATATGGTTTGGCTTTTTTTATTTTCTTTATTGCAGAATTAGGTTTTGAGTTTTAAGTGAAGTGGACGTGATTATATAAAAGATTTAATATAAATTTACTGCTTTTAAAATTTGTATAAAATAGGCTAAAATAAAGAAAATATTTCTTTAATTGCAAATTTGTTTTGTGGAAATGCGAAATTGTGTAATAATATTAGAAAAGGGGAGGAGAAAAATGGGAATTAACACATATATTTTTATCGCATGTGTTGTGGTGTGCGTGGCGCTTGCAGTACTCTTTATTCTTATTAGAGCAAAAAATGGTGCTTGTGTTAGGGGCGTGATGGCAAAAACTTCGGCAAGTTTTGCGTTTGTTCTAACTGGTGCTTATGCGTTAACTCAATTGGGAGCGAGCATGGGCGATTTTATTCTAATTCTGCTTGGCTTAATATGTGGGCTAATTGGAGATATCCTGCTTGAATTAAAGGTGGTTTATAAAGACGACGCAAATATTTATTTGCCTTATGGAATGCTAGCGTTTGGGCTAGGTCATATCTTGTATTTCACTGCAATAAATTTAATTCTAGATACGAAAAATATTGAAACCACAGTTCCTTTTATGATAGCAGTGGGAATTGCTTGCGTTGGTACAATCCTAATAATGGCACTATCTAAAAAAGTTATGAAATTAGACTTCGGTGAGTTCTTTATTCATAGCACTTTGTACACATTCATATTGATTTTTGTAACAGCATTTGCTGTTATTCTAGCATTTAGTATGCCAAGCCTATTCATTATGGCGGGCGGATTATTTGCAATACTTGTTTCCGATATGGTTTTGTCTTTGCAATATTTTGGCGGAAAACAAGATAGTAAAACATTGCATATTCTTAACCATAGTATCTATTACTTAGGTCAGATACTTATTGCTGTATTTATCTTTTGCTATCCATTAATATAGCAAAATGTAAATAAATTTATAAAGGAGGATTACTTATGGCAAGAAAGAAGGATAACTCTAGAATGATTATGGATATTATTCTAATGTTGATGGCGGTGGCAGTACTTATTACATTGTTTATTCCAATGCTTAAGTACACAGGTACATTGCTAGGCAGATCTTCAACCACATCTATGGTGGGAACAGACAACATTGGAAGTATTTTCGCATCAGATGCTAGCGGTTTAACTGGTGGCGGTAAAGCACTTTATAGTTTGCTTCAAGGTGACGAATCCGCATTCGTTACTGGTGCATATGGTTGGTGTTATTTCGTTACAATGATTGCTGCTGCAGGTTGTCTTGTATTTAGCCTTTTAGATATTTTACATATCCGTTTAGGGCTTCTTAACAAAATCTGTGCATTGGTTCTAGGTCTTGGTTCTATAGTTACAATGATCTTTGGTTTCATTGTTCCTGGAAAGATGACCTCTATCTCAATTGGCGGTCTTGCAGGTGTTAGCGGATCAGTTGCTTTCGGACTATTCCTATTAATTGCAGGTATTGTTTATGCAATCTTGTATATGTATCAAGAAAGAAGATAAATTAAAGCGGTTTCTCGGTTTCGAGGAACTGTTTTTTGTTATACACATTTTTGATGTTTTTGTGCACAAGTCCAAAACGTTCATCTGAGCGGGAAAGACATTTTTTATAAAAACAAACGGGTTTTGGCGGGTAATAAGGCAAGAAAGTTGGGATAAAACCCTTGCAATTGATGGATATTTATGATATAATCCCTTCCGATAATGAAAATTATCTGCTTGGTTTGGAAAACCCAAACCCGATTAAGACCATAAGGAGGTAAATATGAATAGATACGAACTTTTAACTATTTTCGCTAATAACATCACTGATGAGCAAAAAGAAAATGCAGTAAATAAGTATGTTCAATTAATCGAAAAGAATAATGGTAAAGTTCAAGTTGTAAACAAATGGGGAACTAAGAAATTGGCTTATCCTATTAATTACAAAAGAGAAGGTTACTATGTTCTTATCGAATTTGATGCAATTCCAGAAGTTCCAAAGAAAGTTAGCGAACTTATGAGAATTGATGAAGTTGTTATGCGTAGTTTATGCATAAAGAAAAATTAATTATTTAGGAGAAAATTATGAATAAAGTTATTTTAATTGGTAACTTAACTAAAGACCCTGAAATTAGTACAACTCAAAATGGCGTTTCTGTTTGTAGATTCACAATTGCTGTTAGCAGAAGATTTACAAATGCAGAAGGCGAAAGAGAAACAGATTTTATAAATGTTATTGTATGGAGAACTTTAGCAGATAACTGTCATAAGTTCTTGAAAAAGGGAAGCAAAGCAGCCATTGTTGGTTCTGTTCAAACTAGAAGTTATGATGGTACTGATGGAACTAAGAAATATATCACTGAAGTTGTGGCTGATGAAGTTGAATTTATTAGCACAAAGAATGGTGAAGGTGCTGATGCAGAACCTAAAACAGAAAAAGTAAAGAAAGAAGATGTTAGCAAATTAGAACCAATTTCTGATAACGACCTTCCTTTCTAAAAATTTTAGAAATTTAAAAAGGAGAGAACTATGAGTGAAGAAGTTAAAGAAATGCCTCAAATGTTAGAAGCAGAACAAGCAATGCCTATGAAGAAATTCAGAAAGCAACCAAAGAAAAGAGTTTGCATTTTCTGTGAAGACAAAATTGAAAGCATTGATTATAAAGATGTTGCAAGATTAAGAAAGTTTATCACTGAGAAAGGTAAAATTTTACCTCATCGTCAAACTGGTACTTGCTCAAAACACCAAAGAGAATTAGCCACTGCTATTAAAAGAGCAAGATATATGGCGTTGATTCCTTATGTAGGAGAATAAGATCGCTTTTTCTTTGTTAGAAAAGAAAAAGGCTCGCAAAAAGAAAACCTTGGGGATTGCGATTTCCCCAAACCCCTAAAACGCTTTTCCAAGCGGTTGGGTTATATAGAATAAAAAAAGTCCAGCAAAGGACTTTTTTTGATTTAAGGACTTGGAAAGATAGAAATAATAGAAATTGCTCAAAAAATAAGAAATATAAAATTTTTAATGGTGAAATTTTGTGTTATTTTAAGCAGTTGGGTTATATAGAATAAAAAAGTCCTTTGCAGGACTTTTTTTGATTTAAGCGGTTGTTATTAAGATAGAAAAAGTTGACAAAAAAAATGGAAAAAGATGAATGTTAATATTCAGGATTTTTTAAAGTGGTTGTTATTATTAAGATAGAAGGCGTAGAAAAAGAGGGGAAAAGTAGAATGTTAATATCTAAAATGCTTATAAGCAGTTGGGTTATATAGAATAAAAAAAGTCCTGCAAAGGGCTTTTTTTGATTTAAGCGATTGGAAAGATAGAAATAATAGAAATTGCTCCAAAAATAAGAAATATAAAATTTTTAATGGTGGAATTTTGTGTTATTTTAAGCAGTTGGGTTATATAGAATAAAAAAATGTCCTGCAAAGGACTTTTTTTGATTTAAGCGGTTGTTATTAAGATAGAAAAAGTTGACAAAAAAATGGAAAAAGATGAATGTTAATATTCAGGATTTTTTAAAGTGGTTGAGATTGTTAAGAAAGAAGATGCGAAGCGAAGGGGGCGATATTAATATTTAGAATGTTTTTATGCGGTTAGGAATTATAAAAAGAAAAATTTTAAAAGTTCTCGATTTTTATTTGACTTAAAGTTAGTTTTGGTGTATACTGTCTAGACAAGTTCTTAAATAACACGCTTTGGTGTGTGAGTGGGAATTATCCCAGATTTAAGGGCTTGTTTTTTTTGTTTAATAGAATAGAAAGTTTTTGTAATTTAAAAATAGTTTAATTTTTAAAGTTTGGAGATCACAAATTGGAATTTATGCAATAATTTACAAGGTTGTAAAACAAAGAAACAAAATTATTGGTTCAAAAACATTGACAAAGTGAGAAAAATAATATATATTCAAAGTATCCATAAAGAGTGTGTTAGGGACAGCCCCGTTGACCACACAGCAACCTGAATATTCAAGGTGCTAAAGGCTGAATGATGGGTAATTGTAATAAGTAATTTTACCCATCAAGCGATGGGTTTTTTCATGCTCTTTTTGGAAAACATATTTAAAGGAAGAAAAGAGATGAAAAAACGTAGGAATGAATGTAAAAACAAAGTGGAGTTTATAACCAGTGAGAGCGTAAATATTGGTCATCCAGATAAAACGTGTGATTATATTGCGGATTGCTTTTTAGATGAAGCATTAAGTTTGGATCCAAATAGCCAAATGGCGGTGGAATGTGCGATAAAAAATAACAAGTTGTTTATATATGGCGAAGCCACAACCAAAGCAGATATTGATTACGAATTGATTGCAAAAAATGTGCTTAAAGAGATTGGTTACAAAAATGAGTTTGAGATAATCAAGGAAATATCTAAGCAGAGCCCAGATATAAATCAGGCGGTGGAAAGAAAAGAACTTTGTGCAAACGACCAGGGCATGGTATATGGGTATGCTACAAATGAAACAAAGGAATATATGCCGTTGCCTATTGTGATTGCTCATAAACTTATGATGCAATATGATAAATTTAGGAAAAAGAACAATGGCTTCTTTGCTGATGCAAAAAGTCAGGTAACAATAAAATATGTAGATAAGAAACCTAAGAGCGTGGAAACAATTTTAATATCTGTTTCACATTCAAAGGATTTAACTCAAGTCGAAATTGAAAATACAATTCGTAGAAACGTTATAGATGTTGTTTTGAAAGAATATAAAGATATGACTTTTGAACCTAAGATTTTAATCAATCCAAGCGGAAGGTTTACAATTTGGGGTTCGTTTGGAGATAGTGGTTGCGTTGGCAGAAAAATAGTGGTTGACACTTATGGCGGAGTGGGCAGAGTTGGTGGCGGATGTTTTTCAAGTAAGAACGCCACAAAAGTGGATAGGTCGGGAGCGTATTATGCTAGATTTGTTGCTAAAAATGTGGTTGCAAATGGGCTTGCAGAAAGATGTGAAATTCAAGTTTCGTATGCGATTGGATTAAGCAAACCAATTTCTTTAAGCGTAAACACTTTTGGTTCAGAGAAAGTATCGCTTGAAGAGATTTACGATTATATAAATTCTAATTTTGATTTTACTTTAAGTAATATAATAAAAGAATTGGATTTATTAAAGCCAATTTATAAGAAAACCGCTTGTTTTGGCCATTTCGGAAGAGATGAATTTTCTTGGGAGAAGATAAAGGAAAATAAAATAAAATTGAATTAATATTTGAATGCGTTAATAGTGTGTTGTTGGCAAAAAAAACAACACAACTAAATTTAAAATTTGGGCTTTATAAAAAAGTTTGTAAGCCTAAATTTTTTTAGTAAAAAATCTTGACTTTAAGTTCATTTTTTGCTAATATCAGTCCTTGGTTGAAAGAACAACCAAACAATCTGAATTTATAAAAATTTTAAGGTTTTGTTTTATGAATAAAACAATAAAATCAGGCTTTTATAAAGTTCTAATTTTTTTATATTTTATAGATTGGTTACTGTTACACTAGAATTTTTAAGGAGAAAATGATGGAAGAATTTAAAGAATGGCAGGGGTTTGATGGTAACGTTTGGAAGAAAGAGATAAATGTTAGAGATTTCATTCAAACAAACTACACTCCTTATGATGGCGATGCTTCATTCTTAACTGGAGCAACTGAAGCCACAAACAAACTATGGGATTGCTTAAAAGCATTGCAAAAGCAAGAAAGGGCAAAAGGCGGAGTTTTGGAATGTGAAACTGAAGTGGTTTCAGGGTTAACTGCTTATGGCCCAGGTTATATTGATGAAAATTTAAAAGATTTGGAAAAAGTTGTTGGTTTGCAAACAGATAAACCTTTAAAGCGTGCGTTCATGCCTTATGGCGGAATTAGAATGGCGGAAGAGGCTTGCACAACTTATGGTTTTAATCCAAATCCTAAATTCCATAAAATTTTTACAGAATATTGTAAAACTCATAACCAAGGTGTTTTTGATGCTTACACTCCGGAAATGAAGAAAGCAAGACACTCGCATATTATTACAGGACTTCCAGATACTTATGGTAGAGGAAGAATTGTTGGTGATTATAGAAGAGTGGCGCTTTATGGTATTGATGCGTTGATTGAAGCAAAGCAAAAAGATTTTGCACATTGTGGAAATGGCACAATGACAGATGATGTTATAAGACTAAGAGAAGAAATCACAATGCAAATCAGAGCATTAAACGGCATGAAAGAAATGGCTAAATTTTATGGCTTTGACATTTCAAGACCAGCAAGTAATGCAAGAGAAGCAGTTCAATGGTTATATTTTGGTTACTTGGCAGCCATCAAAACTCAAAATGGTGCTGCAATGAGTGTTGGTAGGATTTCAACATTCCTAGATATCTATATTCAAAGAGATTTAAATAACGGAACTTTAACAGAAACTGAAGCACAAGAATTAATTGACCATCTTGTAATGAAATTCCGAATGGTTAAGTTTGCAAGAATTCCTTCATACAACCAATTATTTAGTGGAGACCCAGTTTGGGCAACTTTGGAAGTTGGTGGTACTGGTATGGACGGAAGAAGTATGGTTACTAAAAACGACTATAGATTCTTACACACATTAGAAAATATGGGACCATCTCCTGAGCCAAACTTAACAGTTTTGTATTCATCAAAACTACCAGAGAACTTCAAAAACTATGCTGCTCAAATTTCAATCGACACAAGTTCTATTCAATATGAAAACGATGATGTTATGAAGCCTTTCTGGGGTGACGACTACTCAATTTGTTGTTGTGTATCTGCCACTCAAACTGGTAAAGAAATGCAGTTCTTTGGCGCAAGAGCAAACTTAGCAAAAGCACTTCTATATGCAATCAATGGTGGTGTGGACGAAAAATCTCATGAGCAAGTTGGCCCAGAGTTCGACCCAGTTGTTTCTGAATATCTAGATTATGACGATGTTATGACTAAATATGATGCTATGCTTGAATGGCTTGCAGAACTTTATGTAAACACATTGAATGTTATCCACTATATGCACGATAAATATTACTATGAATCAGCAGAAATGGCGTTGATTGACACAGATGTTAGAAGAACTTTCGCCACTGGTATTGCAGGATTCTCACACGTTGTTGATAGCCTTAGTGCAATTAAATATGCAAAGGTTAAAGTGATTAGAGATGAAAGCGGTTTGGCAGTTGATTATAAAGTGGAAGGCGATTTCCCAAGATATGGTAATGACGATAATAGAGCAGACGATATTGCTTGCAATCTATTAAAAACTTTCATTGAAAAGATTAAACATTATCACACTTATAGAAACAGTGAACCAACCACTTCAATCTTAACAATCACTTCAAATGTTGTTTATGGAAAAGCCACTGGTGCAATGCCAGATGGTAGATTAGATGGAACTCCATTATCTCCAGGTGCAAACCCAAGTTATGGTGCAGAACAAAACGGTTTGATTGCATCATTAAACTCAGTTGCAAAACTTCCTTATGAATGGGCTCTTGATGGTATTTCAAACACTCAAACTATCAATCCATCAGCATTAGGACATTATGAAGAAGAAAGAATCACAAACTTAGTTCAAGTTATGGACGGTTACTTTGATCAAGGTGCACATCATCTAAATGTAAACGTGTTTGGCGTTGAGAAATTGATTGATTGTATGGAGCATCCAGAGAAAGAAGAATATGCAAACTTCACAATCCGTGTTTCAGGATATGCTGTTAAGTTCGTAGATTTAACAAGGGAGCAACAAGAAGATGTTATCTCAAGGACCTGTCACAAATCCTTATAATGCACTCGTTAATAAAATAGAAACTTTTGGTTTGGTTGATGGCCCCGGAGTTAGGGTTGTGGTGTTTTTGCAAGGCTGTAATATGCGTTGTAAATATTGCCATAATCCAGAAACTTGGGCATTGAAGAGCAGTGAAGCAAAAGAATATTCGGCGAATGATTTGCTTTCCTTTTGTTGGCGATATCACACATATTGGGGAAAAGATATGTGCAATGGTGGCGTTACATTTAGCGGTGGCGAACCATTATTGCAGTTGGATTTCTTGATAGAGTTTGCAAAACTTGCGAAAGAAAAAGGCATAAGTATTGCAATTGATACGTGTGGTCAACCATTTAAATCAGATAAAGAATATTTAAAAAAGTTTGATATGCTGGCTGAACTCGTGGATTTATTCATCGTGGATATTAAATGCTATAACGAAGAACTTCATAAGAAGTTAACAGGGCATAGTAATAAAAATATCTTAAAAATGATTTTTCACTTAAACACATTAAATAAGAAAATGTGGATAAGGCATGTGCTTGTCCCAAATCTGACAGATTCAGAAGAGGACTTGATAAACATTAGAAAGTTTATTGGACCTTTGAATAGCGTTCAGAAGGTGGAAATTCTTCCTTATCATAATTTGGCATTGTTTAAATATGAAAAATTGGGAATAGAATATTCGCTTAAAGATACAAAATTGCCAACTGATGAAGAAATCAAAAGGGCAGAAAATTTAATAGGTGCAAAAAGAAATTGATCATAAATTATGGTCAATTTTTTTATAACTTGAATAGATAAAAACTGAATAAATTAAATCCTGATTACAAACTATAATTGTAAGTATGGATTTTAAAGATATAGATAAAGTTGTTAATGTAATAAAAGAAAAATTTGGGAATGGCGAAGATTTGATTTCCAAGGAGTTTTTTATATGTAAAAAACGTGCGGTTTTGTTGTATTTGAATGGCATTACAGACACTGAAAAAATTAATCAATTTATCCTTATGGCATCAAAGAATTGCGAATGTGCGGATAATATCACGATTGAGTTTATATCAGAAAACGTATTTAATTTAAGCGAACAAACAGAAGTTTCTGACATAAAACAGGTTTTAGACGATATTCCCAAAGGCAAAACTATCATTTTGGTGGAAGGATTAAACTCAGGCATTTCTATTGATACATTTAAAGTGAAAGAGCGTTCTATTTCCGAACCGCCAACAAGTTCTGTTATGAAAGGGCCAAGAAGCGGATTTGTGGAAAACTTAAAAACAAACCTATCTTCTATCAAACGAATTTTAGCAACTCACGAACTTAGATGTGAAAACTTAACTGTGGGGAAATATACAAAAACTAGCGTTTCAATTGTATATATAAATGGAGTTGCTGACAAAAAGGTGGTGAAACGTATAAAAAATAAGATAAAAAAAATCGATATTGATGGCGTTATTGATAGTTTTTATATTGCTTCATTTTTAGAACTTAAGAAGAGTAGTATGTTTAAGCAGGTGGGCTCAACTGAAAAGCCAGATGTGGCATGCGCTAAGGCTTTGGAAGGAAGAGTTCTTATATTAGTTGATGGCTCGCCAATTGTATTATCCTTACCATTTATTCTTTGGGAAGATTTGCAAAGTGGTGACGATTATTATGGTCAGCATGCAAATGCTTTCTTTGTTAGGGTGATAAGATTTTGTAGTTTGTTTATCACCATGCTTTTGCCGGCTATGTATATAGCGGTGGAGTTGCATCACTATAAAAGCGTACCGCTAACCTTTTTGGTTACGATTATAAATACCACTCAGGATTTGCCTTTAACTCCTTTTGCTGAAATACTTTTTGTTTTAACGCTGTTTGAGATACTTTATGAAACGAGTTTAAGAATGCCTAAATATTTAGGGCTGGCACTTTCGGTTGTTGGTGCATTAATATTGGGCGATACTGCAGTTAAGGCTGGATTAATCTCTCCGCCTGCGGTTATGTTTGTGGCGGTTTCGGGAATTACTGAGTTCACAACGCCCGACCAGGCACCACAATTAAGTTTGCTTAGATTTGGATTTACTCTTGCTGGCGGATTCTTAGGTTTTTATGGGATTACGTTATTCTTCTTATTCCTAGTATTTTATTTAAGCGATTTCGATGCTTATGGTTCGGCATATTTGGCGCCATTATCTCCTTTCCATAAAAGAGATTGGCAAGATATAATTTATAAGACCGATATAACTAAAATGAAGTATAGGCCAACTAGTATTCCAAATGTAAATAAAAGAAGGAGCAACTAATATGGGAAAGTTATCTTCTAGGCAAGTGGGCATGCTTTTATTTATAAGCATAATAAGTACAAAGTTTGTGCTTTTGCCAGCAATTATGGTGAGCATTGCGGGCGTGGAGTCTTATTTCACTCTTATTATCAGAATGGCTTTAGATATATTAACATTAATTGTGTTTTTGTGGATAATTAATAAAAATCCAAATATTAATTTTAAGGAATGTTTGGAGCATTCCGTGGGAAAAGCGGGCTCTAAAATTATATTGGTGATATTGTACTTGTATTTTTCAATCAAAGTTCTAATGACTTTGAAGAGCATGCAAAACTATATGGTGGAAGTGCTATTTGATGAATTTGATTTATTACACTTTTTAGTGCCTACTATGGCATTATTGGGATTTGTGATTTATAAAGATTTAAAGGTGTTGGCAAGGGGTGTGGAGTTTATATTTTATGCCATCTTTGGACTTTTAATTTTTGGCGCATTTTTATCTTTAGGCAAAAGCGACATAACAAATCTAGTTCCTTTTTTTGATAACGGAATTGAGCCAATCTTTAATGCTCTTTTGCATTCCACAATTTGTTTTGGCGATTATTTAGTTTTATTAATAATAATGGGGAAGTACACCCCAAGTAAGGAAAATACAAAACGCCTTTGGATTTACGTTTTCATGGGGATTGGAATAACTGTTTTATTCTATATAAATTTTGTGGCAGTGTTTGGCAGATTTGGTGTGGCAGAGCCTTTTGCAATTTCGGATATAATATTAAATGCAAACTCTCCAGAAACGATTGCAAGGCTTGATTGGCTAATAATTATTATTTGGCTGATTAGTTTAATATTGCAATGTTCGTTATCTTTGTTTTGTGCTAATGAATGTTTGTGTTCGGTCATAAATTTTAAACATAGAGAAACGCCAGTGCTTATAAATATTGTATTTTTTTCATCGCTATTAATTATCTTTGCGTCACAAATAGAAGTGCTTATAAAGTTGTTTTTTGGAACAGCAGTTTCAATTGTTCTTATGGTTATTCAGTTTGGCATTCCGCTTATTTTGTTATGCTCCACACCTAAAAGGAGAGCATCATGAAATTACTCTCAAAAATCTGGAAAAACAAAATATTTGTGGTTTTGCTTTTGATGGTTTTGATATTTACTCCATCGTCTATTTATCAGCAAGTTACAAATAAAATACGTGCGGTTGTGACAACATTGGGGGTGGATTTGACAGAAAGTGGGGTTGGAGTGACCATTTTGCACATAATTCCCAAAAGTGCAAGCAACTTCAATCAAAACTCTGAAATTGCATATGCGGAAGGCGGAAATGTGGCTGAAGCGATTAGCAGAATGAGTTTAAATTTAGGAAAGCATATAAGTTTGGCGCATTGTGATGCAGTGCTATTATCTAAGGATTTGGTGGAAAAAGGAATAAACGAATATTTAGATTATTTAATAAGGCGAACAAATTTAACAACCAGTTCGATGCTTGCTGTTTGCGATAATGCAAAAGAATTAATGCAAACTATAAAGACCAGTAAAATCTTAACAAGCATGAGCGTTCGAGAACTTGTGGCGTTTAATAATAGATTTTTATTTTCAAGCGATAGTTCGGTGGAAAGTTTTGAGTTAAATTACTTCAATGGCTCTAAAGTTTCGTTTATGCCACTTATATCTTTATCTGGTCAAAACTTCTCTTCGGGAGAGAGTGAGCAAGGAAGTGGCGGAGAGAATGAAGGGCAGAATCAGCAATCGTCGGGCGGTGGTTCTAGTAATGAATCGTCCGCAAATGAGAATAGCGGTTCGGGTGCTGGCTCAGGCGGAAAAGACGAAGAAAAAGATATCTTAAATGATGGCAGAAGTGTGGTTTTAAGTGAGGGCAGATTGGCGTTTGAATTAGAGCAAGATATTGTGGAGTTGTTTAACCTTTTGGATTTAGATATTAAAAGAACTATCTTAACGGGCGAGAGTTATATCGACACGAATGGAAAAGAAAAATCTATTACGTGTGAAACCTACAATAAAAAGATTAGAAAGGAATATAGGTTTGTGAATGGCAAACCAGTTTTCCACATGGACATAAGATTTATATTGAATATAAATGAAGTGGACACTAAGAATTATGATTTGGAAGATGTGGATAATAATAGAAACGTTTTGAGTGCTCCAGTAAAGGCATCGTTGCTTAAGAAGATAGAGAAAGACTTCTCAAAGGCGGTTAGTAAAACAAAAGAAAGCGGATTGGATTTATTTCAAGTGGAAGATGCATTCTATACGTTTAGGCATAAGGAATGGCAAGAATATACTAGAGATAATCCAAATGTTTTTGAAGATATGATTTTTAGTTATGATATTGATTTGATTAAAAAATAAATTAATCTTTAAATATAAATTGCTAAAAAGAATAAAAAAGATGCTGTTAATAAAGTGAACCCCGCAGGATTCACTTCATTAATTAACAACATCTTTTTTGTTAGAAATTCAATTCGCTTTCAGGCTCTGTGTCATCTTCGTCATCAAATGTTTGCTTTTGTTCGAATATTGATTTAACAACATTTAATGCTTCAACTCTAACAGTGGTTCTGTTCATAGGTCCAGTGATTAAGAACGCTTGTCCTCTCGCTGCTGTTATGATGCTATCTTTTTCCTCATCATTGATACCACCAGCATTACGATAAAGGTTTATCAAGTCGTTAATATCATTTGGAGATAGGGAGAAGATGAATGAATATTGGCAGGCGTTGATAACCGCAGTACTTTGAGTTGCAATTTCTTCACTACCAACGAAGTCTTTAATATTCTGGGTGATAATTATCTGCATTCCGTTATACTTACGAATACGTTTTGCCATCTGCGCCATAAAGTCTAGCGCTATAGGGAATTTCTTATTAATGAATACGTGCGCTTCATCAACTGCGATAATAACACGTCTGTGATCTTCTTCAAGTTCTTGATCTGCAAAGTACTTCAAGTTGAAGTCTCTATTTTTACTTATTTCGTTATCTAGATATTTAAATATCAATAACATTTGTGCGTTTGCGATCGTGTCGTTTCGGTTAGAAATCAATGTCCTGAAACTGAAGCAGACAAAGTTTTCATTTGTTTTAATTGATGTTGGACCATTCCAAAGATTGGAGTTTCGTCCGCCCGTTGCAAACTTATCTATATATGTTTTAACGGTTAGTAGATTTCTTAACCTATATTCTTCTTTTTCAACAGCAATTTGTTCAATTAATAATTCCTTTAGGTCATCAAATATTGGATAATCTTCAGGTTTTAATAAATCAATTTGAGTGTTTCTGTCAATGCCTTTTCGCTTATATAAGTCAACTGTTAATGAGTTTAATGTTTCGAATGCGTCTGGCTCAATGCCCGGCAAAATTTGTCTATAGAATTGTTCTAGGAATTGTAGGTGGGTGGAGTAAGAATCATCTACCACACCTTCGTCCGCTTCCAATGTTGCATATATATGGAAGGGGTTGAATATACCGTCTGTACTTGTACCAACGTCGATAATCTTACCCCTTAGGTTGTGGCACAACACCTCATATTCGTTTTCGGGGTCGAGAATAAATATTCTTGTGTTATCTGCAGCGAAGTTTGTAAGAAGAGTTTTTGTTGCAAAAGATTTACCAGAACCAGACTTACCAATAATCATCATATTGGAGTTTACTCTTTCATTGTTTCGAACGAAGAAGTTTGTGAAAACTGGATTTGGATTGTAACCTAAATAGAAGCCTCTTTCATCGTGAAGATAGTTACTAATAAATGGATACATACCTGCAAGAGATGATGTTTGAATACCACGAGTGTAGTTTTTCATAAGTTCAAGTTGAGAAATATTTGCACTAACAAAGCCATTTATTTGCCTTGCAAAGTTTTCATCAAACTTAAATCCGTTTTGTTTTAATACTGCTCTAACTTCTTTTTTAACTTTATCGTTTGCCACGATATGAAGGTTTACATTGAATAAGTTTTCGTTGTTGTTTTTAAGGCTTGTAAGCAAGTTTTTCAATGTTTCATAGTGAGTTTGCGTTTCAATCTTTTTAGATGTTTTCATATCTTTTGAAAGTCGCATCTCCACTTCCATCAAACTCTTGTCCAGCATTTTTTCTGCGGTGTACTTATCTATTGGCTGAATGTTAACCACCACTCTTGAGTCTTCCAATTGGAATAATGGATACATCCATGCATTAGGAACTTCCAATGGATAATCTGAAATTGAGAAAACTCTGTAATCCACATTATCAATGCTTGTTGTTAATGCTTTAAATTTAACCTTTTCTGGCATTGCCCAACGTGCCTTATCTTTTTCTTGAACCAATTCAAGTTCTCTTTCATCAAAGTTTGGAGTGAATGTTGATTTTAAGAAAACATATAATTGGTTGCCAATAATTCTTTTTGTAAATATTGGTGTAACAGAACTTTCTAGCGTTACTGCAATACTATTTACCACTTGGTCTAACGCTTCTCTATCGTTATCGTAAACAACTAAATAGAAATGGTCTTTAATAATTCTTGATTCTTTATTTAAGTAGTTGATTGCTTGTAATCTTTCTTGGAAAACTTCACTTCTTGCTTCAAGTTCTTTTGGGTCGTAAAGCCCACGCTCACTCATATCAATTAATGAATTGTATTTGTAGTCTTCATACTTAACCATATCGTCTAGAAGCATAGGCATTCTTGTACGAATAATCGTTGCTTTTTGATTTACATTTAATCTTGTTAAACCATTGGCAAGCGTGTTGATTACAATATCTTGTTTTTCTTCTGTTAGAAGGAAGAATGTGCTTGGCATGATTTCCAAAACTTCGGCATAGTAGTTTCCAAATTTTATAAACTTATCTGTGCTAAGCCCTTCAAATGGGATAATTCTTGAGATATCGTCATTTTTGCTTTTAGGGTTTTTAAGATAAACTTTTTTATACGCTGCAAACTTAAATAATAGCACTAGGCCATAATATAATCGAACGCCTTCGCTGATTGGCAGGAATAATGTAACCCAAACAATCAAGAAGCCTGCAGCGAAATAATATGAGATAGGTGATGGCATAAGGTTTGAAAATAATAGCAATAAAAATAGCCCAATTCCGATGATTGCCACCACGATATCTGCAATGGTTATTCCACGATATATTTCAATTTTAACTTTACTTTTTCTTGGTATAATTCTAACCATAATACATAATTCTCCATTTTCTCTACTTTTAGTATAACTAAATTTATTAAAATTACAAAATAAAAAGAGAAACAAATACAACTTTTGCTTAAAATTCGTAAAACATCTAAAATTTGCAGATTTTGCAAAATGTATAATTATGAATTCTGTGTATAATTATACACTTTTAAGTATTTTTATAATTATTATTATAAAAATACTTAAATTCATCAAAATTTTCATATTTAAAAAGAAAAAATTGTTTAAAATTGTCGAAAAATCTTTGGTGAAATTTTATATATAATATATAATTAATTATAATAAATAAAAACTAAACTTTAATGGAAAAATAATTATAATTACGAGTGAGGAATGAATCGTGAAAAAATTTAAAATGCTTATGATGTTTGTTATACCGCTTGTTGTGGTAATTGTGGCTATCGCTGTGATAACAGGATTTTTAAGTGCTGTAAATCAAACGGTTTCCATGGATAATAGTTTTAAATATGAAAAGCATATAGGGTCGGGAACGAAAGAAGATCCTTATCTTATTTATCTTGCTGGGTCGAAATCCCCAGTTTTGAATGCAGGCAAAACGGAATATGCGGAAAGCGGTTCATTTAACTTTTATGCAGGAAATAATAAAGATAGTAAGAACTACTTCGAAGCGGTTAATAGTTTAAATCCCGAAGCAAATAAATATAATTATTTCAAACAAGTTGAAGATATAGAATTAAAAGATGGAGATAGTCTAATCAGTACCAGCCTTTTGGGTTATTATAATGGCGATGGTAAAACTTTTAAAACTAATCAAACAATCTTTTCAAGCGTTGGAAATGGAACTAGTAATAGAAGTGCATATGTAAATAATTTAAAAGTTCAAACAGTTGGAAAAATTTCTGCCAATGCGGGGTTAACTGATAGATTATTTGGAACGTTAGAGAATATAGAATTTTCAGGTTCGATTTCATCAAAATCCACAATTGAATTTGATGGTACATATAAAATGGTAACTGGCGGACTTGCTCAAGTGGCATATCCGGGGGCAAACATTAAAAAATGCAGAAACTTAGGCACGGTGGAATCTGAAGGCGTGGCTGGTGGACTTATCGGCATGGTGAATAATGCAGTTAGTGGTGACGCTGTTTTAATTCAAGAATGCTTTAATAAAGGAAATGTTTATAGTAAAGAACAATCCACAAAAGGATTTGTTGGCGGACTTGTCGGTGGAATATTTGCCAATGTTAATATTTATAGGTCATATAACTTAGGAACGTTAAATTCATTATCTGTAAATTCTGTTGGTGGACTTGTTGGATTGAATAGAGATAAGAGTTTGAATTTAAATCAAACTTATAGTGTTGTGAGCGGTACGGGAAATAGTGCATTTATTGCAAGCGGAAATTGTAATGCAAATTCTTCAATAGGAATTGTTTGCGATAATGGTGGTTCTGCGATTGCGGATTCTGGTTCAACAGTTCAAGATATAAATGTAATCCAAAATAGTGGAAATTTTGCTGGCTGGTTTGGTGAAAATTCTGATTGGGTTATGGCTTTCGACACTGCAAATATCGGAAGCATGAGCGAGCAAAAACTTGTAAATCTGTTCTCGCCTCATCTTTCATATGAAGTGGAAAAGATTTCAGGGAATTTTAACTTAAATTATGATAATGGTGAAGCCTCTTCAGGCACCACTCCTGAAACTCGTACATTCTCAAAATTGGGAAGCGAAATCCAAATTCAAGATAATCTTGGCGGTCTTACAAAAATTGGTTATGCGTTTAAAGGTTGGAGTACAATTAAAGATGCTTCATCTCCGTTATTTTATTTAGATGAAACATATTCAATGCCAAAGATTACAAATGTTTATAGTTTGCAAGATGAAGTTACTCTATATCCTGTTTGGGAACTTAAAACTTCTAGTTTATATATAAATCCAAACTTTGGTTCTTGGAAAACTGATAGGATTGAAAGTTTGGCAAACCTAGGCTTTGAGTTCAATGAAACCACCAGTTATTTGAAAGCAGAAATCAATGCAAAGAAAAGCGAGTTTGCGTTGCCAACTAGCGATGATATAGAAAGAGAAGGTTACACGTTTAAAGGTTATAAAGTAGTTTCAAGTTGTGAAGGCGTTTATCCAAGTTCGGTTTATGAAGGAGCAATTTTAACAAGCATTCCTGCAGGAACTTGCGGAAATAGTGTTTCGTTGGAAGCAATTTGGGAAGGTAATGATAATATTGATTATTATATTATTTACGAACTTGCAAATAAAACAAATGGTTTTGCTAGCGGAACTGAAAAATATATCTTTAAGAAAACTGGTAGAGCCGGAACGGTTATTAGTTTGGATACAAATTTCTATCAAACATTAGGTTATTCTTTAGAAGTACAAGAAGTAAGGATTTATGAAGAAGGAAAACCTTATGAGCAAATGCAAGTTTTGAGTGATGCAAGCAATGTGATGGCAAATGTTGAAAGGCATTATTCTAAGTATGAATTAAATGTTCAAAACACTAAAAACACGGGCTCAATAATCGATGGTGATGGCAATACTATTGCAAGCGTTAAATTCTTAAGAAATGTTTATAATGTAACCTTGATTGCTGGCGAATATATTAATAGCGTAAGGATAGAACAGAATAAAAATAATATTTCTGGTGAAGGAGCATTCATTAGTAAAAATGACGCAAATAAGATTGTGTTTGGTGCAATCTATGGCGTTCAATTAAATATATCTGCAATTGAAGAAAGCGGATATTTGGCAATATGGTATAAAGTTTTAAGTAATGGCTCAAAAGAAAAATATTCTCAATATAATGAAGAAAGTTTTACTTGCAGTGGCGAATTGACATTAGAAGCAGTTGGCGTTGGCGGTTACACATTGGAAATCTATGCTAATAATGGATTTGCGTCTTTAAACATTGCCGAGTATGAAGAATATATTTCAAGCCTTGATACAAAAGAACAAAGCAATTATATTTATGATGATTATTATAAAGTGTTAAGAATAAAAAGCCAAAAACTAGGCGAAAACGTTTTGTTGCCTTTGGTTAAAAACGATAATGGCGTTATAACCTATGAACTATTTAAAGTTTTGAAAGAAAATGTTGTTCTTCAAAATTTGCTTGGCTTTAGCCTAGATAAAAATGCTCTTAATCCTGACTCAAATATTATTTCATCAATCAATTCAAATATGGCTGAAGTTCAAGATGGCGTTATAAAAATTTATGCTATCTGGACGAAGTTTGAAGCCACATTAACTATTAGATATTTGTCTGAAGGTGATACAACTTATGATGGTGACCCAGCATTTGAAATTGGCGGAGTTAAAACATTCTCAGCAGTTAGACCAACAGTTGTTTCTGAGATAGAAGGAATTAATGGTGATGCTAATAAGATTTTGCTTTCAAGAGATGGCTTTAAGTTCTTAGGATTTAGAGTGGCTGGCGAAAACGCATTTGGTGGCGTGGGTGTTGGTAATCAAATATCTATTGCCCAAATCATGATGGCGGAATTGTTTCAAGATATTGAAATTGTGGCAGAATGGGAAGCCATGAATGTTAGTTTCAAAGTTTTAGTTTATAAGGAAAAACTAGATGGAACTTATGAAATCGGAAGCAACCAAACTATTAGTGGTTATAAGGCTGGAGAGTTGTATGATTTAACACCTTTAAGAAATCTTAATTTTGAAGGTTTTCATTTTAAACGTATAGATGATTCGTTTAATACAGATATCACTCGTGAGAATGTGGCTGTTAGACCAGATGATTATGTGATTTCCGTTTATTTTGATAGAAACGAAAATGCTGTGGTTCTTGAAAAAAATGAAGGCATAAAAGATGTTTATATCACTTATGGCTTAGAAAAGTTGGTGGCTGGAAATGAAGAAGTGTTTAAGCCTTTAGGATTAATTTCTATTGATGGCGGAACTTATATATTTAAGTATGGTTCTGAAATAACAATTTCTTCAGAAGTGGAAGAGGGTTATTCGTTTGATTGCTTTAAATTAAGTAATAACGCAATAGATTATTCGATTATAGGCTATAACCAATCAGTTAATGTTAAATTAACTTCTTCTTCAACTTATATTCAAGCGTTTGCACAATCAAATTATAGGATTAGATTAAACCTTGGTGATGTGATTACAAGCGATATGGTGAATATTCTTACAAACGATAGAATTGAAGTTGTGAATGGAGAATATTATCTAAAACAAAAATTCTCTGTTAAGATGCAATATGATTCAAATAGTTATCTTAAATTTGCGTTATATGAATTAAAGGCGGAATATGATAATTGTCAGCAACAAATTGGTTGGAGCGATGGCAATAAGAATATTATCACCTGGGATATTGCTGGAAACCTTGTAATAAATTCCGAATTTGGGCTAGATCCAAATGTAGATAATATTGCAGATTTATATGCAGTTTGGACAACGAACACATATGGTTTAGATGTGGATTATCAAAGCGAACTTATGGATAATATTTATGGAAGAGAAATCGTTGTTCCATCAAACTTTGCAAATTTAAATGTTAATCTAGAACCTGTTAAAACAGGATATAACTTAGATTATTTCACAATGCAAATTGATAAAACAAATAGCGGAGTTTATTCTTCTGTTTTAGATAACGGAAATGATAAACTAACAAAAGAATTCTTAGAGAATTTCAAAATCACAAGGTCAGTTAAATTGCAAGCATATTGGACAACTTCTAACACAGAAACAAATTTTTCAATTGTTGTGGAAATCGTTACAGATTATGGAAATTCTAAAAATGAATATTATATTCAATCGTTAAATCCTGCAAAAATTGATGATACTGGAGCGAAACATGTTCTAACTAGAGAAACAAACACGGAAATTGGCTTAGGCGGAATGGTTTCGGATTTAGAAAAACAAATAATTTCTAGTAGTTATGATATCAAATATTATTATAAAGATAGCCTAAATCCTGATTGGACTGAACTAACAGATTATTCGTTTAAAGTTAGAGCAGATGGCTCAAGTGTGGCTAAAATTCAATACGTAAAGAAACAGGTTTTCATTGAAGTTGTTGGTGACGCAAATGTTAAAGTTTCTTTAGATGAAACAAATTATTCTCAAAGAGTTGCACAATATTTTGAGATTGATAGATCGGTTAAAATTTATCTTCAATTTGATAATGGTTATGAATATAGCCATGCAAGTGAAAAAGTTTCAAAACGTGGCAACTATTATGAATATGTCGCAAAAAATGAAACTACTTTAAATATCTATTCAAAGACTATTAATTATACAGTTGCAATTGATGAAGATTCATTAAAAGATACATATTTGGGAAGCGAAGAGGCATCAATTACAGGTATTCTTGGTGCAATTGTTGACGATAGTAACACGTTTAAATTCAGTTATGAGAATGGCGTTGCATCATATACATGTGTATCTCGTTTTGATTTGCCAAGCCTAACTAAAAAAGGCTATATGTTTAGGGGATATAAAGTACAATTTGAAAATGGTGCAGTTTATTCAAATGTTAATGGCACCAAACTTTCAATGACTAGCGATGATATTATCAAAAATGTTGAATATGGATCATATGCAAATATTACTTTATCTGCCGAATTTGAAGCAGTGGCATTTAATGTTAGATTTGAAGCAGATAAACCAGCAGAAATGGGAGAAAGTGAAGTAACAGTTCCTGCTGGAGTTATAACAGTTTATTATGGTGAAGAATTTAACTTAGGCATTGCTGAAACAACCAATTCAAACTTTGGATTTAAAGGCTGGGCAACCCATAGCACGGAAGGGGCAAATACCCAAATAATTTCTGATGCAAATGGGAAAGGCGCATGGTCATTTGTTGCAGGAGATTTTGAAGTTAGTTCTTTAATTTCAGATAATGAATATGATATCACAGTTTATGCGTTCTGGTCAGAATTTAAGAAGGAAATAAAGATTGGTGGAGATGCTAATAGAATTAAAACAATAGAAGTTTCCACGGTTGAAAGCAATGGCGGAGCAAATGCAAAAGTTGTTAAAGCGGGTGATGGCTATTCAATCTATTTAAATGATGGCTATGTTATTAAGTTGGCGTTAACCACCACCGAAGGTTTTGATTTCTATGAAGATGGAGAAAAGGCTTGGGTGGCAGGTGAAAACACCACATATAAATTTAATAAATATAACTTTGCTTTAGGTTCAATAGATAATAGTTATTCAGCAAGCAATTTTGAATTAAACCTTGTAACTGATGGCTATAAATTAGCGTTCACGGAAAACACTGCAAATCTTATCTTTAATGCTAAGTGTAATACCTACACATTAACATATAACTTAAATTATGCAAATAGTATCACCACTGTGGCAGACACAACGAATGCAAAAAGTACTGTAATTTATCAATCAAATAGTTATTCCACAGTTTCTAGTTCGCTTGAGCGTTTGCTAACTCCAACAGAACTTATAAATTTAGGGTTAATAACAATCAGTGAAGAAAATGGTACAACAAATGGTTTGCCTAATGGATATAAGTTTGCTGGCTGGTATAAAGATGAAAATTGTACACTTGGTAACGAACTTATGTATGCTGATAGAAATGGAAATTGGATTTGTAATGCATATAAAATTCCAAGCGATTTAACAATCTATGCTAAATGGACTCCAATTGAATTTAATATCAATTTGGTTAGAAACTATAACAACCAAGATTATTCAGTTTTGGCAAGTGTTAAACAAAAATTCAATGCAAACTTGGGCGAATGGTTTAGTTTGTATCCATTGAAAAGCGATATTAAAGAAGGATATAATTTCAAAGCATGGGCATTCACGAGAAGTGGTGATGACGGCAATGGAAATAGTACAATTCTTGCAAATGGAATTTGGGATAGATTTGGCGATGCAGAATTTAATTTGTATGCAATTTGGGAAGCAAAACAATTCACATTAGTTCCAGATGCAAATAAATATTCTTTGAAATTGCAGAGTACATTAAGTGTTGAAGGTTATAAATATGATAATCCATATATTGAAATTGGAGATATCACCAATTATTTAGAAACCAATGTTTTGGTTGAGTTTGATAAAACTTTCGAGATTCCAAAACAAAATGGTGGCGTTCCTGAAAGAGTTGGTTATAAATTCTATGGCTGGTATGCCTATGTGGGCGAAACTTGGTATCAAATAACTGATGAATTTGACAATAGTAAAACAAGCATTTGGAATATAAACTCAGATAATGATGAGATTATAATTTGTCCAATTTGGATGCCAGATAAGGTCAATGTAACATTGAATGTTTATAACGCAAATATTAATGGCGAGTTTGTTGAAGATGAGAAGATTACATATCTAGGTTCAATGCTTGCAGATACATTTGCTTATATAGATAATGGTAAAGTAAAAGTTAAATATAGCGGATTTGGTGCAGAAGCACAAAACATAAATGAAAGCAGTGATGCAGATAATTATGAAATTGAATTCTATCATAATGGAATTAAACTAACAGAAAGGGATTCTTGGATTGCTTATGCTGATGGCGGATTGGTTATCAATATTAAATATGCAAGAAAAGTTTCGCATTTAAGTATTAACCCTAGTGATAATTCCACTGATAAAATAGATTATCTATCATTAAATGATGGGGTTGAGAGCAAGGGCAATAGCCTTGAAAAAGATATCGTTTATGGCAAAACAATAACTATTAATGCAGTCTTGTTTAAAGGCGTGGAATGGCAAGGCTGGTATAATGGTGATAGCAAGTTTGCTGAAGATAAAGAATATACATTTGAAATAACTGAAGATTTAAACTTAATTGCAATGGTTAAGTACACGGAATTTGCAATTGTTTATAATGAAGTGGAAGAAGTTGAAAACGTTGAGTTTAGAGAAAAATATACGAAAATTGATGCATTTGATTTAATTGACTTAACAGATAAACGTGCTGGTTATACATTCTTAGGCTATGAATTATATGTTTGCGAAGATGAAAACTGCAACCATGCTTCATGCGGAAAGTATTATAACGCAACATATAGCGAGAATAAGTTTGTTGCAAACTTAGTAGTTGATGGAAAAGAAACAATTGTGGAATTAAATCTAATATTTGATGCCGATGGGAAAATGGTTAAGAGTGTTAAAGTTGGTTCTATCGGAAAATTAGTATTGAAAGCCACTTGGGAAGGCAATGAAGGTACTAAATTTAGAGTTATCTTAAAAGAGCAAAACTTATTAGGAGAATATAATCAAGAAGAAAAAACGCTTTATGCAAAGAGCGGAACAGTTATTACAAAAGATAAAACTCTAAGTTTCTATGATGGATTTGACGGAACTAATTATGTTGGCAATTTAGTAAATATTTATGATTTTGATGGACTTGACGAAGAATGCTTTGATAATTGGGAATTAATTGTAAATAACAATGGCATAGTCAAAGGCGATGGTTCAACAGTTGTAACTATAACGAAATATAGAAAAGTTCTAAACGTAACATTGGATTTAACTGATAGTGGTGAAGAAACATTTAAGCAAGTTGATATTTGGACCACTGATTCGATGATTTTTGTAGTATTTGAAGATGGTGCACAAACATTAGTCCCTGTAAATGGTGGAAGAGCGGGATTTACATTTGATCTTACAAAAATTGCAGAAGTAGGCGGAAAAGTTTCATTACGAGTTTTATATGGCGGGTCATTTTCCCTTGAAGTTACAATGGGCAATAGCCAATATAAATTAAAAGTTTATGTAGATAATGAAGAATTGGTTGCCAAAGATACTTATACAGAAGAGGGTGCTTCTCTTCCAAGCATGTATGGTTACTTAGTTCAAAATATCACAAGCGATAAAGAAATTTATATTGGGGCAGAAGAATTAACATATAAAGCAAGATTAAATACTAATGATTCCACATGGAAAAATGGTTCAACACTGATTCAGAATGGCACTTTATTTATAGATTCAGAGCGTTATGATTTAATTACAGATAATGGTTATAATGGCCACTTTGAAATCAAGGTTAAATCTAAAACTTTAACCGAACTTCCAGAACTTTCTAGAGAGGGATATAAGTTCCTTGGCTGGACATTGAATACAGAAAGTACAGGTACAATAACTAGTTCAAATAAAAATGGCGAATATTATAAATCAATCGCTGGTATTGGCAATCATGAAAACGAAGTTATATTTATTTTAACCGCAAATTGGCAAGCGGAAGATGTTAATGTTTCATATGTTATTAGTGTGGGTGGTTCTAACGATCAAATGTATAAGTTTGATTCACAAAGCCAAGTTTCTCCAAGCGATATAAATGAAGACGAGCATTCAATGTATGTTCAAAGCGGAAAACGTTTCCTTGGTTGGTTCACGTTCGATAGAACTACATATCTTAGAAATATTGGGTTAGATCCAACCACTGATTGGGTAATTCTAGAAGATTGTACAACTCTAACAGACGAGCAAAAAACGGAGTTAGCAAAAGGTTATGCATTTGGAGTTAAAAATTATAGTCTTGCTGGCGAATCCTTTAATGTTAAATGGAATAGCGAGATAGTTGATGGATTGGCAGAAATTTCTTATGCAAATTTAAACCCAACTGAAATTGAAAAATATTTGTATGAATTAGATTCTTGTAATCAATATTTAAATAATGTTGATGATTTTGCAAATAAAATCACGCTATATGCATGGTATATAAAAGATTGCTATCAAATAAATTTTGATTTGAATTTAGATGAAGCATTAAAAGATATTCCTGAATTTGATAGACATTTATTTGCAAACGCAAATGAATTAACTATAAATTGGACGGCCAGTTCGGATTATGAAAACTCTCAAAAAACTCCAATTGTGGAAGTTTTGAAAGATTGGGGAAAGATTATTGGCTATGCATTATATAAAAATGAAACTGATGCTGGACAATGGGTTGAAGGTCAAAACTATTTTACATTGCCTGAAGGTCAAAATTATTTAGCAGGCGATATCGCATCAAAAATTATAAATGCGAATAATGGCAATAAGTTGTATGCCATTTGGCAACGAAATGAAATCTCAATTTCTTACGACATGGGATTTGATAACGGAGAATTAAATTTCGTTCAAACAGAATCAGCACCATTTAAAGCAACGTTTATTTCAGAAGGCGTGGATTATAGCGACCTAATGAATTTCCGACATGCAGATAGAACCATAGATGGTTTGGAAAGCGATTACTATTCATTTAAAGGCTGGAAGATAACTTTTGAAGGCGAAGTTAAAGGTTTAGAAATTGATAACGAGAATTTCTATTTAACAACGGATTTAGATAAAGAAATTTCAGTTGTGGAAAATATAAAAAATAAATATGCCACATTCTCTGGCATTAAACTAACTGCTGTTTGGGAATTAACTAATTTTATTATAAGGGTGCATTCAAATTATGCATCAGATGTAACTGAAATTGGTAGTGTAAGTATCACACCAGTACCTGAAGGTGGTTTTATTACCTTCAACACTTCATCATTAACTTCTTCTATAAGCGGAATCGCAGTTGGTGTTAGTTTAGATAAAAATGCTTGTATTCCAGATTTCAATTTAAATACTGAATATACCACTCAAGATTTATTTGCAAAAACCGGTTCAAAACTTATAGATGTTTATGTGGTATGGCTAGGCTCAATAGATAAACCTTTTGAAATTGAAAATATAGCAGAGTTTAATTACTTGGCTGGTGTTACAGGTGAAACTAAATTCTCTAGTTTCTTAGAGTGCAAAAATTACTTTGAAATGAGTTCAGTTTTATTGTACTTTAACCAAGTTGAAGATCTAAATGAAACAGATAGCGAGATAATGGAAAGAACCAATTTAGAGAATGCAATTTACACTTCGTCTAAATCCACATCTAAATTAGATGGCTCTGAGAGTTGGTTTATAAATGTTTTTGATTCCACTGTTGAAGGGGTTTCAATCACAATTAATAATGCAAAAACTTCAATATTTGCTTCAGATATAGAAAATTCAAAAATAAAGAATTTATCGGTTTATGGTAGTATTACAAAATCTGAATTTGGGAATGACCTTTATTATATGGCATCTGTTGCATTAAATGCTAGGAATTCAATTTTCACAGATGTTAGCAATTATTCAAATATTAAGCCTAATTATACAGAGTATTGTATTGGCGGATTGATTGCCGAGGCCAAAAGTGTAACCTTTGAAAATTGCGTAAACTATGGTGAAATAGATATTCAGAGTGGTGACAAAACTAGACAAACTGCTTCCACTGCAGTTGGCGGAATTGTTGGATTGGCAAAATTTTCATGCAATATGTCCAACGTTAAAAACTACGGAAATATTAAAGGCTATATGCAATCTGTTGGTGGATTGGTTGGCGTGTTTGAATTATCCGCTAGTAACTTTAATAGTTGCGAAAATTATGGCAAGATTGATTTAACTATTAAAAATGGCGAACATATATATGTTGGCGGATTAGTCGGATTCTCAATCCACTCTAATTGTTTATTTGCTCGCTTAATAAACCATGCAGATATTACAATCAATGGTGAAAAACTTATTGATAGTAATACTGGCGGAGTGGTTTCTGCTGGTGGAATAATTGGTGCGGTTGGAGATTACTCTAAAAATTCTAATAGCATTTCATTGGACGAATGTATAAACTTTGGTTCAATCATAGATAATTCATATAGTAATGAGCAAACTGTTGTTTCAGTGCTTGGTGGAATGATTGGTTATGTTGGAAATGGTGACTATAATTCTGAAGTTATTCCACAAAACCTTTCAGTAAAAATTAAAGATTCATACACAACTGGCGTAATTAAAGGTGAAACTTCTTTAAGTGGTGCTTCTTATGCTAGCGGAATTATTGGCTACGCAAAGGGAAATCGCATTGAAATTATAAATTGCTATTCAATGTCTGCCTTAGAGGGCAAGTTTAATAGCGGAATTGCCGGATTAAATTTAATAAAATCTGATAGTAATTTTGCAAATAACTATTATGTAAGTTATAACTATAATTCTAAAACAGCCCATTCATATAAGTCTAATTATTTAAATGACGAAACTTTGGGAACTAGTAAAACTCTTTCTCAAATGCAAGAAGTTGGGACTTATAATAATTATGATTGGAATGATGTAACTGGGAATAAAATATGGGTTAGAGCAAATTCTTCAAATCTTATTTATGCTCCAGTTAAGGTTCAAGGAATTGTAAGGCTTGTTAGATTGCCAAGATTATGGTTTGAAAATTTGGAAGCAGGAAATTTCAATGTTTATTATAATGTAAATGATGCTAGAGATTATTCAAGTCCGGCCGAACTTATAAATGTTAGCGGAACAGAAGGAAATTATATTTTAAATGGCACAACTTCCTTAACTTACGATAATTCTAGCAATCAAATTAAAGATAACTCCACATATAATTCTTCTTCCACATTCACAATTGCTGATGGTGAGAGTTATAGAATTTCAGATTATGCAAATGCAACTTATGGAGAGACCTCTTATAGATGGTTCTTCAGACCATATTATAATTTCGTTGGCTTTGCTCTAGATCCAAATGCAAGTAAATCTGACGTTATCTCAGGCGATATCTCAAATGTTTATACAAATGGAAATTTAACATTCTATGCAATTTGGGAACCTATTGAGTTTACAATAAGTTATGAAAACCTAAATGGTGCGTTGAATGGTGGGAACCCAACTAGTTATAATATTGAAAGCAATATTGAATTGGCGGATTTGAGCGGTTTGGCAGGTTATAAGTTTAAATCATGGTATAATAATAGCGATTTGGCAGATAACCATAAGCAATCGTCAATCACTGCCGGAACGGTTGGAAATAAAACCTTCTATGCAGGTTGGGATAAACTAACATATAATGTAATTATTAATGTGGATAATAATCAAACTTCTTATAGTTATACTATAGACGATATTTCAAATATTGATTTAAATACAATCAAATCAAATATAAGTGTTGCAGGTAAAACATTTGGACGTTTCAAAATCGTTGAAATCACAGCAAATGCTGATGAATCTGCTAGCGATTTAACTAAGATTTTATCCAAAGGAAATGAGTTAATTGCAGGCGATCAGATTGAAAGCATAGATCTTGGCTCTTATGGAAATATTGAGATAAGAGTTGTATGGAAAGGTAGTGCTGAAGATGCTTATGAAATTGATTCTGTTGAAACATTTAATAGGTATGTAAATGAAGGAACATTCAAAAAGAATTATTATTTCAAACTAACAAACGATTTGGTAATTTCTGATTCAAACGATATTCTTCAATCAGAATTTATTGGTATTTTAGATGGTGCGTACGTAGATGAAGGCATAAATAAAAACCATTCAATCACGGTTGAAAATTCAAAGATGTTATTTGCTTATGTTAATGGTACAATTAAAAATATTGATTATCATGTGGTGGATTTCGATTATAAGACCGTAACGTATAACTCAACTTCTTATAGTGGAGTTATAACAGGTAAGTTAACTGGCACATTTGAAAATATTAAAACATATGGTAACGTATCTGGAATGTTTAATATTGATTACAATGTTGGTTTAATTGGAAAAGGCGGAAATAACATAACATTCAAGCGTGTAGAAAACTATATTAATTTTGATTTAAGTATTAACAGTGTAAATACGGGTTATTTTCGTATTGGAGCATTCATTGGTAATACTCGTGATAGTAAAGGATTTATTACTATTCAAGATTGTTTAAATGCAGGCGATATTGTGGTTGTAGATAATTCTAGTAAACAAACTTCATATATATGGCTTGGCGGATTTATTGGTGATGGTTTAACTTCTGCTGAAGTACAAACTAAAATTGTGGGTTGTGCAAACATCGGCAATGTTAGTTTAAAAGCAAAATGTAATCAATATGTTGGCGGGCTTATCGGTGCTGGAAGAAATGTAACAATTTCCTATTCATATAATCTAGGTGCAATCTCCGCAGGAACGAACGATGATGCATATGTTGGTGGATTTATGACCGATTATTCGGCATCTCAAATAAATATAGAGTATTCATATAATTTGGGTAAGGTAGAACCTTCAAATGTTGCTAAGGGTGATTTAATTGCAGTATGTGGTGAAACTTCTCCAAGCATTGTAACCGATTCATATTATTTAGCAGATTCTGAAGAAAATACTCAAGCAATTGGTACACCAAAACTTATCTCAAATTTAATTAATAGAGATACATATTCAGAAGGCTGGTATATAAGAAAGCAAGGTATTGATAGAAAGGACGATGCTTCTTGGTATTGGCAATGGATTGAAAATGGCAAGGTGATGATTAATGGAACTATATATTCTTATTCGTTGCCAAGGCTATGGTGGGAAGATCTTGAAGTTGATACGGTTATAATAACTTATCAAAACGATAAAACAAACCCAACTGATTCGTACTCTCAAGAGATAGGCAAAGGTGTGAATGCATATCTAGAACCTATTAAATTCTCCACCGATCGTTTCCTATATTGGATTGACGATGATGGAAATATATATAATGATGGTCAGGTGGTTAGATTTAATGCAAATAAAACATTATATGCATTCTATACTGATCAAGATGGCTCAATGGAATATCCATATCTAATTGCAAGCGTGGACGACTTTAATAAGTATGCCACATCTGAATTCTTTGGAAATGTTGATTCGTATTTCCATCAAACTGCAGATATCGTGGAAAGTGCTTCTAATATGTTAATTCAAACCAATTTGCTTGGTCATTACGATGGTGGCGGTCATACAATCACAAGAGTTGATGGCTCAAACAAATCGTTATTTCAGGTGGTAGGTATCTCTGATACTGTGGCAAATATTAGCATGATAAGTTATGTATATAACCTTAAGATAATTGCAAATAATTCATCAGCACCGGCAATTTGCTTGGCTGCTTATGCTGGAACCAATCCAAATAATCAGATAATGTTTAAAAACATTATAGTGGAAGGTTCAATTTTAGCGAGTGGTGCAATTGCTAATTCTGTGTATCAAAATATATACTTTTATCAGTGTGCAAATTACGCAAGCATTACATCAACATCTAATGGTAGTTATTGCATGGGTGGTTTCGTTGGTACAATGGAGAGCAGAGATGTTAATTCTGTATTTGAATGCAAGATGGAAGAATGCGTTAATTATGGAACGATTAGTGCTAATGGTAATGCGTCTGGTGGATTAGTTGGTGCATCATATGGTAAAACTGCAATTAATAATTGCTATAACATTGGAAATATTTCAAGTGGTGCAAATGTTGGTGGAATACTTGGAGAATTCAATTCTAATGGTGAAAAATTAACAATCTCAAATTGCTATTCATTGGGAACATTGCAAGGAAGCCAAATTGGTGGAATTGTTGGAAGTTGCCCAAGCACTGCCAGTTATGAATTTACAAACAATTATTTCTGTGCAAATAAGGGTGCCACATATGGCAATGGCAGTGACTCAAAAGATTCTACTGGTTGCATAAGTAAAACATATAACGAATTTAAGAAGCAAAGTTCTTATGAAAATTGGACTTTCGGAACAAATGGCGTAAGTGAAACCGGCTGGGTATTCGTGAGTGCGAATATTCCATTTGAAGATGGAAATAAGGTTGTTAAGTTGGCACGTCTTGCTTGGGAAAATCTTGAAGAACAGGCGATTTCATCTTATACTTTAACTTTGGATTATATAACTTGTGCAGATGATAACTCAAACGAGTTTAAGTTAAATGAAAATTTTGGGACATTCGTAGCCAATACTTATGAGATTGACCCAGAGGGAACAGAAATCACAGTTTCGGCAACCGCTAAAGATGGTTACAAATTTTATGGTTGGTATACAATTGAAAATGGTAGTCCAGTATTAAAGTATCAAAATACTTCGGCTGATATATCATACTCATTTAGTGATACATTCACAGAAGATATAACTCTTTATGCAATGTTCTATATCAGAGTAAATCTAGAATTGCATGATAAATCAACTGCAAATATAAATTTCGGCTCAGATGGTGATTATTATGGTCCATATTATTCAAATGTTAATTTTAATTTCACACTAAGTGAAGATATTGTAATTTCTGGCATATATTCTTCTAAAACTTCAGATAATGCTGAATTTAACTTGTTGGAAAAAGATAGTACTGTTTCATTAAAAGTGGAAAATAGTACTTCAAACACTATTACTGTTACATATATAACTCGCCCAAGAACACTTTATGTGTTGGTAGATGGCATGGATTATTGTGCATGTGTAGATTGTGAATATCACACAACAAAGATTGCTAAGTCGAAGTTGAAAACTAGTAATGGTTATTTGGTCTGCACTATAAACTGCTCAGGAGCGATTTGTTCTAATTCTGGTGGTCATGATGGCACCTCGCACTGTACAAATCATTGTGATGGTCATCATTATAGCGTTTGTGCATGTAATGGTTGCGATAATTACGTTTCAAGTATGTCAAATTCTTATTGCGATGCTTGTGAGAGTGCAAAGTGTAGCCATGGAACTTGTGAAACCCACTATCCACATGGTCATTGTCCGTGTGATGGTTGTGATTACGCTTGTTTAGATGGTGATTCAGGCTGGTGTGGAAGTTGTGCACCATGTACGCATTATGATGAGAATGGAAATGAAGATTGCGGTGTATGCTTGAATCATTATCCACATAGCCATTGTGATTGTTGTGGCGCGCAAATAAGTGAAGGCTCCACTTATTGTTCTGATTGTGCAAATGCCGAGAAATGTTCAGTTAGTGGGAAATGTGCATTACATTGTAATGATGAGGGTTGCATATGGCATATTACTTGTGCTTGCTGTGGTACAGACATAGCCTATAATAGGCATGATAACATTGAGCCAGTTTATTGCTCAACATGTGAGAGCGCAAGATTCTGTGCGGAAAGTGGCTGTGATCATTGTGGTAAACATAACGGTTTATGTATCGTATGTGGCAAATGTCCAGATCATTGCAAATGTACTTCTTCAACGTCGCTTCCAATTGAAGCAGAAATCGTGTTTCCAGCAAAGACTTCGGTTTTTGATAGTAAACAAAAGAATGTAACAAAGAAGCGTTAGAGTAGATTTTGTAAAGATTGCAATAGCAATGTTAAAAAACATATTAGATTTTATAGTCTAATATGTTTTTTTGTATAATTCATATTGTACTTAAACGATACATTTGTATGTATAAAACCAAACCTGTTTTTGATTATAAATTCTAAACTTATTTACTAATTTGTTTTCTTTCATTGCAAACAAAAAAAAGCCATTAAGACTTTTCTTTTCGATTATTTGGTGCCGAAGGGGGGACTCGAACCCCCATGGTTTCCCGCACGATTTTGAGTCGTGTGCGTCTGCCGTTTCGCCACTTCGGCAAGAAGTGGAATAAAAATATTCAGTTGTAAGTGCTGGCTCATTTTGAGAGCCCCGCTCCAGAATGGGCTACCTGTTTTGTAATACACTTCGGCAAGAAGTGGAATAAAAATATATATTTGTAAGTGCCGGCTCATTTTGAGAGCCCCGCTTCAGAATGAACTACCTGTTTTGTAATACACTTCGGCAAGAAGTGGATTGCTAATTTTTAATCGTTTCCTTATGAATCTAGCGAACTAAATTCCAAGCACTATTGCTGAAACTAGAAAAATAGTATCACAAAATTAGAAAAAAGGCAACATTTTATATGCAAAAAGTTTTACAAAATTTAAAGTTTGCAAAAAATTAATAAATTTATCTAAAGATGAACAAATTAATTTTAACAAAATCCTTTTATTTGATATAATCTTTTAAGATAAAAGGAAATACTTATGAATATTGTTTTAATTGAACCTGAAATTCCGCAAAACGCTGGAAATATTGTAAGGACTTGTGCTGTTACAAACACAAACCTATATATGGTTAAACCGCTTGGTTTTGACCTTGATGAAAAACATTTTAGAAGAGCCGGCATGGACTATAGAGATTTTGCCAATGTGAAAGTGGTGGATACTTTTGAAGAAATTATGGAGAGTAACCCCAATGCAAAGTTTTATTTTGCTTCCACCAAATCTAAGAAAACTTATGCTGATGTAAAATACGATAAAGACTGTTTTATTGTGTTTGGCAAAGAAAGTTTTGGCATAAGGGAAAGTATTTTGAAAGCACATTATGAAGATTGTATAAGAATTCCTATGATTGAGAAGGCAAGGAGTTTGAATTTATCTAATTCAGTGGCGATTATTCTATATGAAGCGTTAAGACAAAATAATTTTGACGGATTAAAGGACGAAGGCAGTTTGACAGGAAGAATAGATTAAAAGGGAGAATGGAGATGAAAGATAAAATTGGAGTTGTGGGTAGCATAAACACAGATTTAGTTGTCACCACTAATACACTACCTAAAATTGGAGAAACAATTACAGGTGAAGAGTTTAAAATTTGTTTTGGCGGAAAGGGTTGTAACGAAGCGGTGGCTTCGGCAAGACTGGGTGCTAAAGTAAATCTGTTTTCAGCGGTTGGTGAAGATTTATTCAGCCAAAATATCCTATCCCACTTAAAAGAAGAAAAAGTTTGCACAAAAGGCATCAAAAAAATAAAGGGCATGTCTGGCGGAATTGCAAATATTACAGTTTCTAATAAAAACAACCAAATAATTGTTGTCCCTGGGGCGAACTCATTAGTAGATAAAAATCATATAAAGAGCCAAGAAAAAGCCATTTTGGAATGTGGAATTATGGGCGGAATGTTTGAAGTTCCGATAGAAAGCCTAATAGAAGCAAATAGAATTTGCAAAGCAAATGGAATTAAGTTTGTTCTTAATCCGTCCCCAATTAAAGATTATCCTTTTGAACTTTTCGAGAACTCGGATTTTGTTATTGTGAACGAAGTGGAGATTGAAAAAGTTCGTGGGTATAACGCTAAAAAACCTATGGAAGTTTTGCAAAAATATCCAAATAAACTAATCCTAACCAAAGGCGGAGATGGTTGCTATTATTCAAATGGTAAAGACGTTGTAAACATTCCAGCAATAAATGTGAAAGTTGTGGATACAACTGGTGCTGGTGATACATTCCTAGGTTCATTTATGGTGGCGATAAATAAAGGGCTAGAAATAGGACAGGCTTTAACTTTTGCCAATGTTTGTGCTGGCCTTAAAACCACAGTTTTGGGTGCTCAAACAGGTATGCCTAAGTTGGAGAAAGTTTTGGCATACATTAAGAAAAATAAAATAAAATTAGACATCGACAAACTTAAGTAATAACATTTATAAGTTGTTTCTTAACTTTTACAAATTTCAAGGAGATAAAATGACGAATAGAACATTGATTGTAGATACCGATCCTGGCATTGACGACGCTCTTGCGTTGCTTTTGTTGTATAAATACAAAAAAGATTTTAATATTAAATTGTTTTGTTCCACAGCGGGCAATATTCCAATCGAAACCACAACAAACAATTTAAAATTCTTTGTAAAAACTTACTTTGATGGTTGTGAAGTGGCAAAGGGTTCTGAGAGCCCGTTGGTGAAATCCAAAGACGTGAGTGCGGAATATGTACATGGTCGGAGCGGACTAGGGCATTTCAAAGTTTCTAAGCAAAACTACCCAACCTTGCCAAACTCAGTGGAAGCAATGTATGAAACTATTAAGAAAAGTAGAAATAAAGTAACTCTTTTATGCCTTGGACCACTTACAAATGTTGCAAAACTTTTAATTATGTATCCTGAAATTAAATCAAAGATTGAGAATATTTACACTATGATTGGCTCAGTTAAGGGCAAGGGGAATATTACCCCTTATGCTGAATTTAACTCATATTTTGATCCAGAAGCCTTTGATTTGGTTGTAAAAAGCGAGGTGCCATTAATTCTTAATCCAATGGAGTTGGGGTTTGAGAGTAGGGCTAAAAAGAGCGAGTTCGTGTCTGATAAAGTCTCTCCAACTCAGGAAATAATTGCTGAAATGATTGCTGGTAGTTATGAAAGTATGGATCCAACAGCCTTTGCTATATTCGACCCGTTGTCTGTTTTAGCACTTGTAAAACCTGAATTTTTTGACTTTAAAAAATGCTGGATAGATATTGAAACAGATGGCAAAAAAGCAGGTCAGAGCATAATAAAAGATAATCCCAATGGAATTCATTGCTATCAAGTGATTAAAAATGCAAAAGAAACCACAAACTTTATTTTAGATACTCTTAAAAGCATAAGATAGAAGTAAGAATCTCGTGAAAACTTTTGTTTATGATTGCATGAAACGAAATTAAATAAAAAGTAAAATATAGAAAATCGTGCAGGTATTTTATATGTTAAAAGTCCCCAAATGACTTAGGGACTTTGTTTTTTATATTAGAAGGTTTTTTACATTGAATGATTATCTTCTTTTTCTTCTATATTTTCTTTTGGCCTGTATGAATTGCCAGATTCTTCAGATAAATCATAAGGTTTAATTCTTGTTTCTGTATTGGTCTTATCATCATGTTCAAAATTTTTGTGTTCGTTAAAATCATTAGGTTTGTAACTTGGTTCATGAAATTCTCTATCTGCTTCAGCCTTAGATAACGCTGGTTTATGAGATAGTGTTGTGGCTTCTTTTTTGCTTTTAAAATCGAAAGTGATTTTGCCTTTGTTTTTAATCAAATTAAATAGTAAGATAAATGCCGATAGCCCTACTGCAACATAAATTATTCTTGAGAAAATACTACTTTGCGAACCAAATAACCCTGCCACAAAATCAAACTGTAATAGTCCAATACAAAACCAGTTTATAGACCCAACAATTGCTAAAATAAATGCGATTAGTGATAACATAAAATTCTCCTTTTTATGTTATTAGTTTGGCAAAAAACTTTTAATTTTATGCAAAAAAATAAAACCTTTAGAATTAATCTAAAGGTGCGTTTGTTAAAATTAGTTTTTCAAAATAGATTTTTTCAATAAAATCAGTTTTATCGAAAATTGCTTGATTGAATAAAATGAAATTTTTGTAATGTTTTATCATAAGAAGAGGTGCGGGAATGTCAAAATGCTCGCAAATATCATGAAGATAATCGTTAAAATTATCTATTGTAAAATCTTCATCTTTTTCATAAATAAAACTATTTAAAACTTTATTATCAGTTGTTATTCTAGCCCAAATTCTTATCATTTTCAATTCCTTTAATAAGATAATTATAACATAAAATTTAATTTGTCAAAAATATTTTTTAGAATTTGTTGAATGAAAGCATATTTTTATTACATTTGAATAAAGTAACTAAAGAAACTTTTTTGAAATAAATGCATAATAATTATTGACAACCATTTTCTTTTTATATATAATAATGCAGTCTGAAAAAGAAGGTCGATTTGCTTTTATGTGGCTTATCGTTTATTTTTTTTAAAATTTGGAGGCTTAAATATGGAAGAACAAATTTATTTAACAAAAGAGGGTTATAAAGAATTAGAAGAAAGATTGCTTTATCTTAAAAGTACTGGCAGAGTTGAAGTTGCAGAAAAAATAAGATTTGCAAGAAGTTTTGGTGATATAAGCGAAAATAGTGAATATGATGCTGCAAGAAATGAAGAGGCGGCAATGGAATTAGAAATTAGCGAAATCGAAGAAAAATTAAGAAAAGCAAAGATAATTTCTAAGTTGAAGGTTGACCAAAATAAAGTTAATATTGGCTGTACAGTTGAAGTTTATGATAAAGAATTTGATGAAACTGTAACGTTTAAGATTATGGGAAGTAGTGAAAGCAATCCTGCGCAAGGCTTAATTTCTAATGAAAGCCCAATTGGAAAGGCGTTAATTGGAAAAAAAGTTGGCGATGTGGTTGTTGTGGATAACCCAGGCGTTGATAAAATCCAATATAAAGTTTTATTTATTAAGTATTAGTAAGAAAAGGCACGTTAAAGTTTAATTATTTTAATGTGTTTTTTTAGTGCATATTTTACAAATCTCTCATTTAAGTTTAAGAAATATATTATTTTGTTTGAAATTTGCTTGTAATATGATAGAATATTGTTGGAGAAATTTTCAGGTTTATAAATTTCCGTAACATTTGTTTAGTGTATTCAATAATCCTATGAGATTGGTTGAATCATATAAATAAATGTAAGCGTTTTTGAAAACTGAAATGAAGGAGTTAAAAATTATTTATGGGAAAAGTATTGCTAACAGGTGGATTGGGTTATATTGGCTCACATACTGCAGTGGAACTATTAGATGCAGGATATGATGTTGTTATAGTCGATAACCTAAGTAATTCTAAAATTGATGTTGTTGATAAGATTAAGAAAATCACCGGTAAGGAATTTTCATTCTATCAAGAAGACCTTTGCGAAAAGGAAGCATTAAATGAAATTTTTGATAAAGAAGATATTGAATCAATAATTCATTTGGCAGGCTATAAAGCGGTGGGTGAATCTTGCGAAAAACCATTAATGTATTATGAAAACAACTTGATTAGCACGATGAATTTGCTAGATGTTATGCAAAAACATAACGTTAAGAACATGGTATTTAGTTCAAGTGCTTGTGTTTATGGTGAGCCAGAAAAAGTTCCAGTTGATGAATCTGAACCTTGTAAAACCACAAATCCTTATGGCAGAACAAAAAGAATTATTGAAAGAATGTTAAGTGATATTTACGATGCAGATAAGTCATATAAATTTGCGATTTTGCGTTATTTTAATCCAATTGGTGCGCATGAGAGCGGATTGATTGGTGAAGATTGTAATGGTACTCCTAATAATTTGATGCCATATATAACGCAGGTGGCAGTTGGGAAATTGGACCACTTAAATATCTTTGGTAAGGATTATGAAACTCCAGATGGTACTGGCGTTCGAGATTATATTCATGTTGTGGACTTGGCAAAAGGTCATATTAAAGCATTGGAAAAACTTGAGAACTCTAAATCTTTATTCGATTATTATAACTTAGGCACAGGCAAAGGCTATAGCGTTCTAGAAATTGTTAAAGAGTTTAATAAGATTTGTGGAAACAAGGTTAAATATGAGTTCGCAAAACGTAGAAGTGGCGATGTTGCTATGAATTTTGCCAGAGTTGATAAGGCAAAAAGAGAATTGAATTGGGTGGCAGAAAAAACTTTAACTGATATGTGTGAAAGTTCATATAAATTCCAAGTTAAATTGGAAAAAGAGAAAGAAAAAGAAGAGAAGGAAAAAGAAAAGGCTTTGAAAAAAGAAGAAGCAAAAGAAGTTTCCGAATCTGAAGATACTAAAGAAGAGAAATGAAAAATCTAATTTAAATTAAAAAAAGAGTTTTACGATTAAAGTAAAACTCTTTTTTATTAATAAAATAAAAACCACCGATTTTTGAAGTGAACCCCATAGGGGTCACTCAAAATAAAAACCCTTAGGAAGAAATTTTAGATTTTTTCTATTTTTAGCCTTTTTGTATTGTAGAACTCTATCTAATCTTCTACTAACTCTTGATATTCATTAATGTTCATGCAAACAAAATTATCCTTATGCCTAGAAGTTTAATTAATAATTTAACTTTTACGCAAACCTAATAATTCGAATTCTGATTAGTAGTAGATTTGATATTGATTATTACAAAAATATTTGGAAACCATTTAGTCAGTATCTGCAGTTAATCAATTGTCTGCACAAACGCTAATGTATTTGTAAAATTGCGTCCATTTGCGCAGATATTTATATACTAAAAGAACTGAACTCAAATTTATTAAAAGCGTATAAACGAATATGACATATTTCGATTGAATACAAATAATTTACAAGATGAATTTGGTGATGGTTTTAACATATGGCAAATTTTGAAAATTCAGAAATGAACATGCATGAGCTGTACCTACGTAATGCATATAACCTTACATTATACATGTACAAAAATAACGTGTAAATACATAATAGACAAGGTTATTCAAAACTATAATTTCAACTATATTTGAAAGAATCAAGCTTGATGTTTGACAATTCCAATAAATTATGATATAAGATTAGAGACCCATCTAAAAAGGGGAATTTATTGAAGATACATTAAAAAACGAAATTGTATGGAGGATAAAAATGAGACAAAAATTTATTGATAAAGTTTACATGGGTGAGGTCCTTGAAAAAGAATGGTATCTTGAAAAAGATGAAAAATTTAATGGTTATATCGCCTTAAAGTATGTAAAAGAAATCTCAAAGCCTATAACCGCTTTTAGCAATGGTAAAAAATATGTCGGTTTAGACAAAGGGCATTCAATACTTGAATATGTACCGCTAGATAGAAAGTATAATTGCAGAATCTTTTTTGATAATCTAAATAGGCCATTGTGTTTTTATTTCGACATTAATAATGGTTCAGGCATCGAAAATAATATTCCTTGGTACGATGATTTGTATCTTGATGTAACTATGGAATGTCCTACTATTACCGAAATTGGTTATTATATTCGCCTTGATGATGAAAATGAGTTTAAAGAAGCAAAGAAAGAAGGTAAAATTGATGAAGAAACTTATAAAAACGGTTATAAGGTCGCTATAGATTTAATGCAAGAACTTAGAGAACAAAAAAATGATATTGTAAATAGGTGCCAATTCGATTTGTATAGAATTAAGACATTATTAAATCTATAGGAGAAATTGTGAAAAAATTTGGAATATTTATTATAAAACCGGATGCTATGAATGATCATGATTTGTTTACCATACAACATGTTTTAGCGGAACATGGATTTAATGAGCCAATGTGTTTTGTTTTCAATGATTATGTTGATGTAATGAGGAAATATAGAGAATGCGATATTAAATTTAAGAATTTTGAAAATGCTGAAACCGAAATAAAGGATTGCAATGTAGCGCTTGATGCTTATGAAAAACTTTTTAAAAATGAAAATGGTGCAGTTTTGCTTGTTCCGCTAAAAAGTCAAACATTTAAAGAATTTTATGATGAGGCTAGGATTGCCAAAAAGGAAATTCGTCAACAAATTGAAAATGATAGAGGTTATTATTACGCTTATGTTAATTGTCTTACATCGCCAACATTGACTAAATTGTCTCATGATGAATATAAGATACTAAAAGAAAGAGATAAAGAAAATATTAATAGGGCATATATAAATGGTATTCACTTGGAAGATTATGAATGTCTTGAAAATAATTTTTGCTTAAACTTTATGGTTGAAAATGGGATTATAAACAAGGCCAACATTATAAATTTAAATGATTATACTTCGGATTTAGAGACATGCAAAAATTTATAACAAAAATTTGTAGAAATGTTAAATATTTAAAAAAATCGACATTATTGAAGTTTTTGAATTGGCAATTATTAAATATGTGTTAATTAGGTCGTCGAAGAATTGCTCTCGTGATGACCTTTTTTGTTTAAAGAAAAAGGATATATAATACAAAACTAGCCTTAAAGAAACAAATAAAAACTTGAGTATATGTGAAGTGACCCCATAGGGGTCATTTCAAGTTCCTAGTGTTTTTCATTAGTCATAATCTTTTATTTATCTTCTTTGTATTGAATTTTAGCAAATTTTACTTTTATTTTATTCGTATTAAAACACTTTTTTATTGGAAAGCATTTAAAAGTTTTAGGCAGTTTTATATAGTTTTAGACCACATAAATTTTAGTTAAAGTGCACATTTGATGTCAACTGATGTCAAGTGTGCATTTTTGTTTGACATCAAAAGACTTTGGGTGTGTCCAAAAGCCTTTATTTTAGGCACATTTAAGGCAGTGCGTATAAACCCACGAAAAAACATACACTTTCCTGATAAGGCGAGGGCGGTGGTTCACTCAGTCGAGCCGGATTGCAAGCAAGTTGCTCCCTGGCTTTGTCTAAAAACAAGGCTTGTGTGCTTGTATTCTTAACGAGTTATCCCACTTATCTCAACCAAAAATGCTACATATAGTAGTTTCACATACAATCTCACTATATGTAGTAGGTTAAGTCGCTCTCTGAGTGGTTTTTTATTGCAAATATTTTAAAAAAGCAGGATAAAACCTGCTTTGATTTTTATTTCTGATTATGCAATAACTTATGAATTAAATGCTCGTCGTTATCAAGAAGTTCTTTATAAACGTTCAAAACCCCTTCATTTTTATGACTTTCTCTCAAAGTAATTTCCGTATCTTTTAAATATAAAGGTGCGGTTCGTTTTTTAATAACTTCTTTTAAGTTCACTTTTGAATAATCAACATAAGGCTGACCACCACCATTAACGCAACCACCAGGGCATGCCATAAATTCAACGAAATCCACTTTTGCTTTTCCTGATTTAATATCTTCTAAATATGATTTTGCATTTCCAAGTCCATTGATTATCGCCACTCTTAAAGTTCTAGAATCTGTAACAATTTCCACTTCTTTTTTACCAATGCTTTCTCGTACTGTTTTAATATCTAAAGGCTTTTCAGATTTATTTAGATATGAATAAGCAGTTCGGAGTGCTGCTTCCATAACTCCACCAGTTGCGCCAAATATCAAACCTGCTCCGCTATATAATCCAAATGGTTCATCAAACTTAGAGTCTGGCAAGAAGTTGAAATCAATATTTTTATATTTTATTAATTCGGCAAGTTCTCTTGTGGTTAATATTGCATCAATTACAGAATACTTGGTTATTTCCTGTTTCTTTGCAGTGCATGGCATAATAGAAATTATTTTTACTTCTTTGCCTTGCTTTTTAAAATATTCTTTAACAAGTGAGCCAAGCATTTCGTTTGGCGATTTGCATGTGGATAGATGCGGAAGCATATCTGGTTCAAACTCTTCTAAGAATTTGTACCAACCGGGGCAACAACTTGTAAACATAGGAAGTGGAGCAGTGTGATTTGTAATTCTATCAATTAATTCTTTTGATTCTTCCACGATTGTGAAATCTGCACCTGTGTTTACATCATAAACATGATTAAATCCAATCCTTCTTAATGCAGTGGCGATTTTGCCTTCGCAGAAAGTTCCGATAGGTGCTCCAAATTCTTCAGCCAACGCAACTCTTACAGAAGGTGCAACTTGAACCACTGTTTCAATGTTCTCATCATTTAATATATCTATAACTTTATTTAAATGGCTTGTTTCTTTCAATGCGCCTGTTGGACATACTAATACACATTGTCCACAACCCACGCATGTGCTATTGCCCAAACCCTTCTCATAAGCACAGCCAATAGTCGTATCAAATCCTCGCCCAACTTTGTTTATAGCATGAACACCTTGTCTTTTGGCACAAACCGATACGCATCTGCCACAAAGTATACATTTGCTTTCGTCTCTTTCAATACATGGGTTGGTGCGATCAGGAATCCTTTTGATTTCTGCACCTTTAAATCTATCTGCATTGCAATTAAGTGTTTTGCTTAAAGATTGTAATGTACACTTTGTGTTTTTTGAACAAGATAAACAATTTTTATTGTGATTTGATAAAAGAAGTTCTACTGTGGTTTTTCTAGAGTCTAAAACCTTGGGGCTAGATGTTTTTATTTTCATGTTTGGTGTAACTAAAGTATTGCAAGATGTAACTAAATGCTTAGCGCCTTCCACTTCCACCACACAAACTCTGCAATCAGCGGGTTCGTTAATGTCTTTTAAAAAGCATAGGGTGGGGATAATAATTCCTGCATTTTTAGCCACTTCCAAAATGGTTTGATTAGGGGTTGCTTTAACTTTTAAATTATCTATAATAACTTCAAATTCTTCCATATGCAAAACTCCTAATTTGTGATAGCATTAAATCTGCATGTTCTTTTACATGCTCCACATTTAATGCATTTTTCTTGATTTATAATAAATGGTTTTCCTATTTCTCCAGTGATTGCTCCCACAGGGCAAATCCTAGAGCATGCCGAACAACCTTTGCATTTCTCAGGTAGGATTAAATATTTTAGTAGTGCTTTACATTCTCCTGCAGGGCAACGATGTTCAACAATGTGTGCAATATATTCATCTTTAAAATATCTTAATGTTGATAACACTGGATTTGGCGATGTTTGCCCAAGTCCGCATAAAGAATTTTCTTTAATGTAGTTAGATAATGTTTCTAATTCGTCTAAATCTTTTAATGTTCCTTTGCCTTCTGTAATTTTATTTAGTATTTCCAAAAGTCGTTTGTTTCCGATTCGGCACGCTGTACATTTCCCGCAACTTTCATCGCAAGTAAATCCTAAGAAAAACTTTGCGAAGTTGACCATACATGTGCTATCGTCCACCACAATCATTCCGCCTGAGCCCATCATTGAGCCTAGTTGTTGGAGTGACTTGTAATCTATAGGTGTGTCTAAATGTTCTTTTGGAATGCAACCGCCACTTGGTCCGCCCATTTGGATTGCTTTAAAATCTTTATTGTTTAACATTCCGCCAGCAATATCATAAACTATTTCTCGAATGGTTGTTCCCATAGGAAGTTCAATAATTCCCATGGTGTTGATTTTGCCAGTTAAAGCAAATACTTTTGTGCCTTTACAATTTTCAGTTCCGAAAGATTTGAACCACTCTGCACCATGTAAAATAATAGGGCAGATATTAGCAAATGTTTCAACATTATTAATAACTGTTGGCTTTCCCATAAATCCGCTCTCGGCTGGATATGGTGGTTTTGTGGTTGGTTCACCACGCTTTCCCTCCATGGAATGAATCAATGCGGTTTCTTCTCCGCAAACAAACGCACCAGCGCCATATTTAATGCTTAAATCAAAGTTGAAGCCACTATCTAGTATGTTTTTGCCAAGAAGTCCGTACTTATAGGCATCTTCTATGGCTTTTTCCATCATCTTGCCAGCGATTGGATATTCAGCACGTAAGTAAATATGCCCAATGCTTGCTTCAATTGCATATCCGCAAATTATCATGGATTCTAAAACTGAATGGGGGTTGCTCTCTAAAATGGTTCTGTCCATAAAAGCGCCCGGGTCGCCTTCATCTGCATTGCAAACAACATATTTCTGATCGGCTTTGTTCTTTGCAGTTATCTCCCATTTAAGCCCTGTTGGAAATCCTGCTCCGCCTCTGCCTTGAAGCCCAGATTCCTTAATCTCTGCAATCACTTCGCTTGGCTTCATAGTTGTTAAAACTTTATGCAATGCATCATATCCGTTTAGGGCGATATAATCATCTATATGCTCAGGGTTTAATTCTCCGCAGTTTCGCCTTGCGATAAATAATTGCTTGTTGTAAAAGGGAATGGTTTTCATTGTTTCAAAATGGTTACCATGAGAATCTGTAAACAAATATTCCTTGCAAACTTCTCCGCCAATGAAATGATTTTTAACGATGTTTCTAACTTTCTCGGCAGTTAATTCGCAATAGAACGTTCCGCTTGGATAAACAATTGCAATAGGACCTTTCTCGCATAGTCCCAAACAGCCAGTGTCGTTCACTCTAACCATATCTTCTAAATGATTGTTTTTTACTTCTTCAATAAAAGTCTCTTTTATTTTTTTTGAATTGTTGCTATGGCAACTAGTTGTTCCGCAAACCATAACTTCGTATTTATAAGAAACATTGAGTTCTTTGTTTTCGCGAAATAGAAGTTCTTTTTTATGCTTCGCTCGTATTTCTAAAAGTTCGTTGTAATTCATAGTGGCTCCTTATTTGTATTCTGCTAAAATTGCATCAATTTGATCGGGTTTAACTTTTCCATAAACTCTATCGTTTATCCTTATAACTGGAGCCAAACCGCAACAGCCAATGCACCTGCAAGTGGAGATCAACCATTTTCCGTCATCGCTCAATTGTCCTGCTCTTAGTTTGAGTTTGTCGCATAACCTATTTAGTATTGCATCTGCACCATTCACAAAGCAGGCGGTTCCTAGGCATAAATCAATTGTGTAAACTGCCTTAGGTGATAGCGAAAACTGAGAGTAAAAAGTTATAACGCTATAAATTTCGCTAACGGAAACGTTTAAAGCAGTGGAAATTTTGTTTACAATATGTTCGGGTAGGTAGCCATAAATCTCTTGAGTTTTTTGCAGAACATGAATAAGTTCTGTTTTATTTCCTTCATAAGTCTTAAGCAAACTAAGAAATTTTTCTTTTTGCTCTGGTGTACCCAAATTACCTTTGCATTCTTCCATTAAAACCTCCTAATATTTATCTCATTTTAACAAAAGATTTATTTCTTTCAAAACTTTTAATTGCTTATATTTAAAATTATATACTTTTTTTACTTTGTAAAAATCGTAAAATTTGCTATCATTATAATGAATAAGTGTAAATATGTGGTATTTTTGACAAAAATTGATAAAAATAACTGTAGAATTCTTGGTTATTTAACGGAGGAAAAATGGCTGAAGATTTAAAGAATGTTAATCCATCAATGAAAAGAAGGGCGGAAACGCTAAGAAGGGTTACAGACATTAAAAGTTTGTTAAGTCTTGATGATAGTAAGTTAAAAGTATTTTTTGGAGAAGATTTTCATAGAAAATATGAAATTTTAGCAAGTAGAGCAATTAATGAAGTTGTTTATTCAAACAACGCTTCTTTCATTCCTTCAGGAAACCTTGAGAATTACATAATTGAAGAAGCCAGCAGGGAGATTGAAAAAAGGCTTAATTTAGAAATGGAACAGAGAGCCTTGAAAATAAAAAATAAAGAATTGAAAAAAGCCCAGAAAGAAAGTTTGAAGAGAAATAAAACTTCAAGGCAGGCTTTTAGTGACACAAATAAAAATCTTTATGATAATCTGGTTTCGCTTAGAAGAGACCATATGATTCAGCAGGCTTGGTTAGATATGAAGGGTGTTGGAAGTCTTTCTGAAAGAGAAAAAAGTGTTATACGTGAGCATATGAAAGATTCCGCAGTTGCAGAACTTTTAGTTGGTGCGCAAATGAGTGCGAACCTAGATATATATAATGAAGAAACGATGCTTACAAATGATAGGTTTGCTAAGATTGAAAAGTTAACAAAAGCATATGATGAAAAGTCTAAAGCCTTAGAAACGGAAGGCATGCTTGTAACATTATTTAGAAGAAACTTTGATTTGGTTGAAGGAACACAAGTTCAGGTTAAAGAAGATGGAACATTGGAATTCTATGATAGTCAAGGTAAGCCAGTGGAGAGCGAAGATGTTGTGCTTGGTTCTAATGGCGATAACCATGATAAACTGGTTGGAACTGTTAAAGAATTTGAAGCGTTTGTTAAAAGTACTGATGCGGTGCACTTAAAACCTAAAGCAATTGCAAAAGCATATAATAGGGCTATTGATGATGCGTTGAAAATATCTCCAGCATATGAGCCTTCAGTTTTGGCACAAAGAAAAGCAAGGGTGGAAATGCTTAAAGATTCGATTGTTAACTTAGCAGATAATGATGAATTGGCAAAGCAAACATTCTCATATGCTAAATATAACCAAGATATAAATAACGTTAAGATGTTAAATATTGCAAGAAGTGCAGTTTTATATGAAAACATTTTAAGTGAATATCAGGATTTGTTGCAAGACGATGATGTTCAGGGATTTATTGCAAAAGTTCAGGGTGCAAATAATTCGGAAATTGCCAATAGAGTTCGTGAGATTAAGGCTTCAATTGGCTTAGAAGTTGGCAACTCCATGGTTATTGGAAACGAAACTTTAGATGCTGTACGTGAAACAATAGAAAGCACTAGAGAAAAATTAAATGAAATTGAAAAAGAAAATACTTTAGATTTTTTGCGAACTGAAGCATTTAATCTAAATGGAATGGGTTCGCCATGCCGAACAGTTGATGGCTCATTTATTATTTTTGATCCTTCTAATAGAAATGCTGATGAAAGCGGTTATTATAGCGTTGCAAGTTTTTCAGCATTAAAGAATAGATTTGTTTCATTAGATGAGAATTTAGATATTAACACATTAACTGAAGAACAATTCTTCCAAGCCGCAGAAAATGGACAAATTGAATATGGCAAATTATCTTCAATGAGAGAAAGATATGATTCTTTCATTGATGAAAAGGCGAAAGTTGAGTATTTAAGAGAACGTAGTTACGAGCAAGTTAAATCTGCAATTGAAAATCAAACACCTATTACGTTTGTAAACGAACGTGGAAATGTGGTTAGAATCTCTTACGAGAGAAGCACAGAAGTTGTAAATGAAGGCGACTCTGCAACCATAGATGCTGGCGAGTATTCTAGAGGTGAATGGGTTTATGAAGAAGCGGGCGAAGAAAAAAGAAGTTTGTTAGATTTCTCTGGGCAGAAAACTGCAGAACAATTAGAGAATGAAGATGTTTTGGCGTTTGTTCAAGATAAAATAATGCCAAGCGTTTATAGAAGTATAAATTACGATGAGCCTGAGTTAACTAAGGATGAACTAGCAGAGTTAAATAAGAAAAAACATGAGATAGACCAAAAATATAGAAGTCAAGTTTGTGACGAATTATCTAAATTGCATGACGAAGCAGTAAGCGAGAGTGCTCATAGTGATCCAACAACGGGCGGTCCTGCTCCAACTGCTCCAACGGGTCCTGCTCCTGCAGGTCCAACACCAACGGCGGGCGGTCCAACACCAGCAAGTGCAGGTCCAAGCGGTCCTGCAGGTCCAACACCACCAGCAGGTGCAACACCAACAAGTGCAGGTTCTAGCGGTCCATCTGCAGGTGGTTCTGCTTCAGCAGGTGCAAGTCCAACAGCAGGCGGTGCGTCACCAGCCGGTCCTAGCGGTCCAACCGGTGGAACTCCGTCACCAGCCGGTCCTAGCGGTCCAACCGGTGGAACTCCGTCAACAGGTGGCGCGGGTTCGCCATCGGCATCAGGTGGCGTTGCTGTGGATTGGTATAATAATGTGTTTAAAGCACCAGAGCCAAATTATTCAGCAATGTTAAAGATGTGGACAGTAAAATTATGTATGACCCACGATCAAAAAATTTCTGCATGTTCTGCATTGGCGGAAAGATATCGTCTTTATACAGCAACAGTTCCAACAATACCATATAATGGAAAAGTTACAATTGTTTATCATTCGGCGGGCCCAGCCCCAACAGTCGGTGGTGCTGGTCCAACTGGCCCAACTGGTGGAAGCCCAACAGCGGGTGGTCCTGCTCCAACTCCTAGTTCAGCAGGTGCAAGTCCAACAGCAGGCGGTGCGTCGCCAGCAAGTACAGGTCCTAGCGGTCCAACACCAACAGCAGGCGGTCCAACACCAGCAAGTGCAGGTCCTAGTGGTCCATCTGCAGGTGGTTCTGCTTCAGCAGGTGTAAGTCCAACAGCAGGCGGTGCGTCGCCAGTCGGTCCTAGCGGTCCTGCTCCTACAGGTCCAACACCAACAGCAGGCGGTCCAACACCAGCAAGTACAGGTCCTAGCGGTCCAACAGCGGGTGGTCCTGTTCCAACTCCTAGTTCGGCAGGTCCTAGCGGTCCTGAAGGCGGAGATGGTGGTTCAGCAACTGATCCTAAAGAAGCCGAACACGAAGAACCTTCAGCAGGAGAAAAAACTGAAGAAGAAAAAACTAAGGAAGATAAAGCCCCTGAAGAAATGGAAGGTGAAAAGCCTGCAGAAGAAAAGGGTACAGACGAAAAGAAACCGGAAGAGAGAACAGCGGAAGGCGAAGAAAAATCCGAAGAAGCGGAAGAAGAAACAATTCAGCCAGAAGAGGTTGAGCAGGTTCAAGAAGGGCATGAAAAAGAAGAAGAAGAGATAAATTTTGGTGAACCTAAGCCAAAAACTGAAGCGGAAGTTCAGCAAGAATTAGATAAGTCCTTAAAAGACGTTGGTAAACCACGTGAAAATGCAGAATCTACGGTAAAATCACAAGAAGAACCTGAAGTTCGTTTTGAACCAAAGCAAACAAACGAAGGTAAATCACCATTAGAGAGAGTTAATGGTGCTTCAAGCGGGGGCAGGGAGTTAACGCCGGAAGAACTTCAAAGATTGCTGCAAAAAATTTCAGAAGATCCTGAGTTTGGAATGGATGCATAAAACTTACCTATTGCAAAATTTTAAATATTGTGATAAAATATAGGAGTATTAATGGAAGAAAAGAACAATTACATTTTTAAAAATTCTTTTGTGTTTGTGGAATCAGGTAATTTGAAGAGCGATTTATATAGAGCAATGAAAGATGAGATTGGTTATATGCTTGAGAAAAAGCATGATCAATATTTCAAAACCATTTGTGAAGATCCTTCTAAGAATATTGATTATTATAAGGATTTGGTGGATTTGCTTGCAAAATTAAAAAACATTATGCTAGATCCTGATATCACCAGCATTAAAGAATATTTTGAAGACTATAAATTTCAGGTTAAAGTTGGGATTTATAAGCAAGAAGATGAGAAGAAAATGTTTTATGCGTTTGATGCTTTAAGGAAGTTTGATGACGTGATAACAAAGTTTGCTTATGAAATCATGGAGAAGGCTTATAATCTTAATTTTGAGAAGAAATATGGCGTTTTTCATATTATGAAACAATACTTTAATATGAAAGAAAATAAAATGTATAATAGTTTTCAAGAGTTTTTAGATTACATTTATTCGCTTGTTTTTGAAACATTAAAATTAAAATATGGAGATAAGGAATATGGCAAAAAAGACTAATGTTTATAAATTTGAAATAATTGAAAGAGTTATTAATGAAGTTTCTTGTGAAAACAAAGAAGATGCAGTGGCTTTGGCTAAGAAGATGAAAGAAGTGGCTTTAAGAAATGATGATTATTCTCAAGAAGTTAAAGATGCATTCTCTGATGCTTGCAATGAAATTGAGAACGAATTAACTTTGGCAAATCTTCAAGAGATTAAAAAGATTATAGATGGTAATAAATAGTTTTAATTTGTTATAACAAAAAAGGGTATTGATGTATCCTTTTTTTTGTGGTATAATTCTCTTGCTAAAGTAGAGGTGTTAAATTATGGAATTTGGAGATAGTCAAAGATTAAAAGAATTTTGCTTAATAGTTGGTCTTTATTTTGAAGAGATGTATTTAAAGAATGATGCATGCTTGCCTGAAGACTTAACTGAAGTGTTTTTAAATAACTTGAATCTATATAATCAAACAAATATAGAAATAATAAATAAAAAGTTAAATAATAAATCCGCTCTTGAAAAAGCAGGCTTAACTTACGACCAAGTTAAGTTGCTTTCGCCAAATGCCTTCAGAACTTTTTCAATGATGCTTGCAGAAGATTTAAATCAAAAGGCGTCAAGAAAAGGCTTTACAAATTTAACTTTAAATAGTAATAAAGAAGATTTAAAGGCATTTGGATTTTATAAAAATGAAGATGGTTATACAATCGAAAATCTTTTAAATGTGGCAGGGATTAAAAACTTTTGTAATTCAGATGATTATTGTACAATTTCAATTCAAAAAAGCGAAAGCGGAGAATATTCATTTGAAGCACTAAGGCATATTTCAAAAGATTCTGCAGATGAAAGAGTTTTGGATTTAGAAGATTGTTTTGGAAAATATTTTGAGAAAAACGATAATCCAAATATGTAAACAAAAAGATAAAACGTATTGAAAAAAGTGAACTTAAAAAAGTTAAATACTTTAATAAATTCACTTTGAAAATCAATATGTTTTTTTATTTTGCTATTTCTAAAATCCTATTTTTTATTAACATATCTATTTCATTATTTTCGCTGTAATCGGCTAAAACAGCGTAATCCACTCTGCCATCAGAATATAACGACTTTGCAAATTCTTCCTTCTTAGAGCCTTTTTCTGCATATAAAGAAAGTGTCATTCCGCCATTGGATTTGATTATTTGCATGCAAGGAACATCTGTTTCGCCATCGCCTAAATAAACCATATTTTTGAATGGAAATAAGTCTTCAGGCTTATATTTTTTATTGATTTTTGTTTCGTCAAAATTATCATGGAAAAGTTGTTTTCTTATCTTAAATAAGCATTGAGTTTTGGTGGTGTAGTTAACTAAAACCTTTGGCCAATATGCTTCTTTATTCTCATCAAATAAATATTCTGTGGCAAACACTTCTTTGAAGTTTTTGTAAATAGAAGAACCTTCCAAAATTTCTTTGTTTCCACAACTAATTATGTAGTGTTCCACTTCCACGCCATGCTCTAATCCAAATCTGTTAATTCTTTCAAACCAAGTTTCAACGCCATTAAAATATTTAATATTTTTGCCACATTTTTTCATTAACGCCTTGGTTAATTTAACTCCATTCTCGTTCGCTTTTTTAAGCGCAAGAAATAAGAACGATAATATCATATCGCTGTTATTTTTTATACAAAATTCAATTTGTTTTTGCATAAAATCTTCGTTATCTGTATTCAATGCTTGGAAGAAACCATATTCTTGCATGTATTTTGGAGATAATGTTTTATCAAAATCATAAATTAAAATTAACTTTTTCATAACAATGTATTATATACGATTATTTTCATAATTCAAACATTATTTTGACAAAATTTTAAACTTTTTCTTTGTATTCAAAATTTTAAATCCAAACTTCCTTAAATTTAGAATTTTGAATTATCTTTATAAAAACAATTGTTAAATTCAATTATTTTTGATACAATAACTTTAAAATAAGGAGCAAATAATGGGAACTAAAGAGAATTTAAAAATATTTAATAGTAATTTAAAATATTTAATGCAAGTTAATAATCTAACTCAAAAGCAATTAAGCGAGCAAACAGGAATTAGTGCTGGAACGATTAATAATTATGTAACTAAATGTGCTGAGCCATCGGTGGAATTTCTATTAAATCTAAAGAAATTATATGCAGTTAACTTAGATGAAATGTTTACAGTGGAGATGAGTAAACAGGTTAAAATTGTGCCGAAAGACGAACTTAATCAAGAAAAAATCAAGAGATATTTGGGTTCTTATATCATGTACTTTTATAACTCTAGTGAATATAAGGGCAAGGTTAGTGCTTATTCTAAAAACACATTGAAATATGGTGTTTTAAGTTTTATTTATCACGAAGAAAGTAACACAATTAAAGCCATTGCCAATTTTATTAAGTCTAGAGATGAAGCGGAAGAAGTTAAGGCAATTTTGGAAACTAAAACTACAAGCGAAGATGTTGAAAATGTTCATAAGTCATATTCTCAACTTTATTATGGCAACTTGGAAATGTCGGATTTGCAATTGTTTATTTACTTAAAAAGCGAAGAGTTAAATGACCAGAGTTTGATTATTTTAAATAATCCACCATCAAATAAACTTTATGTTGGCGGGCTTGGAACTGCAAACTCTGTTTCTAGGGGCAGAGAACATATGCCTTGCGTGCAGTTTATATTGATATCTAGAAATATCTTGAAAATTCCAGATGGTGAAGTGTATAACTTGCTTTCTTTGGGTGTTAGCGATGTTAATGTTGAAACAGAAACAGACCAATTAATTGCTTTATTCAAAAACCTATATGTAAACGTGGATTTAAAGGACGATTTAAGTGAGTTCCAAAAGAAAAAAATTGTGGAAAATAGCCTAACAAACACGCTTATCGAACTAATTGATGCAAATATGTTTAGGTTTGCGAAAGTATCCAATATGGAAGATGATGATTATTATAGAATTATATGTGGAGAGGAATATTAATGGATTATATTGAAACATATAATAAGATAATTAAACATTTAAAAGATAAGCAGGCTGTGGATATTTCAAACGTTGAGAAGGCGTTTGAAGTGGCGAGTGAATTGCATAAAAATCAGGTGAGAAAGAGTGGCGAGCCATATATTATGCACCCAGTGGAAGTGGCGCATATATTGGAAAAGATGGATTTTGATACAAATGTTATTTGTGGTGGACTTCTTCACGACACAGTGGAGGATTGCGAGTATACTATAGCAGATATAGAGAAAAACTTTAATCCCACAATTGCCAAGATTGTTGATGGTGTAACAGCCATTGAAGGGAATCTAGATAACTTAAGCGAAGATGAATTTCCGAAGTTTTTGGAGCAGGTACAAACTTATCAGAAGTTGATATCTGTGGGCAAAGAAAACTTGTATGCGTTTTATATTAAGTTTGCGGATAGACTTCATAATTTAAAAACAATTTCTTGTTTTCCACATTATAAACAGATGGCGAAAGTTAAGGAAACTGAGCAATGGATTTATCCTATTTTAAAATTATTAAATGCTAATGAATTTTATAGACAAATAACGAACGAATGCTTTAAAATTCAAAATTTAGATATGCCATCGTTTGATAAAATTTATTCAAAATATTTTGAATATAATCAAGAAAACACGCAAGAACTTAAGGAAAAATTAAATATTTTATTAAATGATTTCCAAAGAAAAAAGAAGGTTAAAAATACGATTCAAAAGATTTCAATTAAGCCTTGTACAGAACTTGAAGTTTTTAACCTTATTAAGAATGTTATGGGTGTTAAAAGTTTGAAGGAAATTAAGCAAAGTTATTTGAATAAATTCCCAATAACTAAGATGTACTTAGTTTTCAATAATAATAAATCTGTGAAAGAATTAAATACCGTTCTTTTAGGTTTCTTGCAAGATAATAACGTGCAGAAAGTTTTGAAGATTTGTGGTTATGGTGTGGAAGAAAACACAGGGAAGCCATATATAACTTTGGTGGACTCAAAACGCATTAAATATCAATGTTATATCTTTAATTCAAAAGATTATTTGTTTTATAAAAATGGAACAACATATGGGGTGGATTTAAACTTCGTTGATGAAAGCACGGAAGAAGTTTCAAGTAATTATATTCAAGTTCAAACAAGGTCGGGTGAAATAATTAAAATGCCTGAAAACTCCACCGTTCTAGATTTTGCATTTAGAATACATAAAGATTTTGGTTTTTCGGTTAAGTATGCATTTTTAAATGATGCACCAACAAAATCTCCAATATATTTGAAGTTGAGCGATGGCGATAAAGTTCGTTTAATTATAGAAAGAGATGAAGAAGGAAATTGCAAAAATATTTCGCAAATCCGATGGATTATGTATGCAAAAACAGATATGGCACAAAAAGCACTTGTGCAATATTTTGAAAATAAATCATTAAAATAATTAGAAAATATTAATTAGAATTAAACCTATAAGAATGCCTAATAGTAAATATAACTGGGCGTTCTTATTTTTTGTTAATTCGTAAGTTTCAGGGATTAATTCAAAGATTGTTACATATAGCATTGCTCCGCCCGCTAAGGCTAAAGAAAATGCTGTTATGCTTTCATTTATAGAGCCAAGCAGTAGCCCAAATATTCCGCCAAGAATTGTAACAGCGCCGGCAAGAAAACTTAAAATTAAAGCGTTTCTTTTCTTTGCTCCGCTAGCCACTAATGGAACGCTGATTGCCATGCCTTCAGGAATATTATGTATTGCAATTAAAATGGTTAAGGGAATAAGCATTTTGTTATCTATTGCACCAAGCGTACCTATAGCCATGCCTTCTGGAAAGTTGTGAAGTCCAATGGCTAAAAACATTAACATTCCGGTTCGAAATAAGTGCTTGCTTAAATCTTTTTTGTTCATATCTGAAGCAATGAGTGTTAGAGTTTTTATTTTAGATATCTCCACTTTTGCTTTTTTGTTTACAAATAAATCAAGTAAAAGTAATATCACTACTGCCCAGAATAAGCCAAGACAGGTTATAAGTAAAGACCCATATTCTAAGGATTCAGGAATTAAATCAAAGAAGGTTATTCCCATCATAATTCCGCCTGCAAAACTTAGCATTTTGGCAATAATGTTATTTGATGCACGTCCGCCAATAATTCCTATTAATCCGCCAAGGCTTGTCCCAATAACTCCTGCAATGCTTGTGTAAATTAATATTTTTATCATAATATTTCTCCAATAAAATATATGATTTTTGTTATTGGAATATTAATGATTATTTATATATTGAATTCAAACAAATAAGAAAATAAAAGGTGGCGGAAAAATAAAAAAGTAAGCATTTCGCTTACTTTTAAAATTCACAATTCTTTGGAGTTCTTGGGAAGATTTCCACATCTCTAATATTGCCAACACCTGTTACATACATAATAAATCTTTCAAATCCCAAACCAAATCCGCTGTGTTCCACAGAACCATATTTTCTTAGGTTTAAGTACCACCAATAATCTTTTTGTTTTAATCCGCATTCGTTCATTCTGTTGATTAATTTTTCAAGGTTATCTTCTCTTTGGCTTCCGCCTGTAACTTCGCCAATTCCCGGCATTAATAAGTCGCATGCTCTAACAGTTTTGCCATCTGGGTTTTGCTTCATATAAAATGCTTTGATTTCCTTTGGATAATCTGTTACAAATACTGGCTTTTTAAATGTTGTTTCAGCCAAATATCTTTCATGCTCCGTTTGAATATCTGAACCCCACTCCACAGGGAATTCAAATTTATCGTTGTTTTTCTTTAAAATTTCGATTGCTTCAGTATAACTAATTCTTCCAAATTCGCTATTTAAAACGTTATTTAATCTATCTAACAATGTTTTATCCACGAATGAATTGAAGAAGTTCATTTCGTCAGGGCAGTGTTCTAATAAATGTTTTATTAAATACTTAAACATTTTTTCTTCTAAGTCCATAGTGTCGTCTAGGTCATAGAAAGCAATCTCAGGTTCAATCATCCAAAATTCATTAGCATGCCTTGTTGTGTTTGAGTTCTCTGCTCTGAATGTTGGGCCAAATGTGTAAATCTTGCCGAATGCTAATGCCAACGCTTCGCCTTCAAGTTGACCAGTTGGAGTTAAATAAACTGGTTTTCCAAATAAATCGTCTTCAGGCTTAAATTCTTTTATAGATTTATCATAAATATTTTGATTTGTAACTCTAAACAAATCGCTTCCACCTTCGCAATCTGAAGAAGTTAGGATTGGAGTGTGAACATAAACAAATCCGTTTTCGTTAAAGAACTTATGGATTGCAAAAGCAAGTTCGCTTCTAACTCTATAAATTGCGTTATATAGATTTGTTCTAGGTCTTAAGTAAGCCACGCTTCTTAAAAACTCCACAGTTTGCCTTTTCTTTTGAATAGGATATTCTGCATCGGTGGCAGAAACAACTTCTATATTGTTTGCTTTAATTTCGAATGGTTGTTTGTTCTCAGGAGTTACTAATAAAGTGCCTTTAACAATAACGCTAGAACCGATATTTAAAGATGCAATTTCACTATAATTTTTTATGTCGTTTGCATTAAAAACTATTTGGGCGTTTTTAAAACAAGTACCATCATTTAAATCCATGAAGCCAAAGTTTTTTGAATCTCTAGTACTCTTAACCCAGCCAGCCAAAGTGATTTCTTTGTTGTTAAAATGTTCTAATTCTTTGTAAATTTTTTTAATGTCTGTTTTCTCCATAGTACATCTCCTTAATTAATATGTTCACATTATACACTAATTTTTTCGGTTTTAAAAGACTTTTTGCCTAAATTTCTGCAATATTATTGAGTTATATGGCTAAAAACTTGAAAAATTTTATGCATTGTGATATAATATAATTAGAATAATTTGGAAAAGGTGGTATAGAAAATGAAAACTAAAAATCCTTGGATTCTAGACACTGGAAAGTATATTTCTGAAACAACTCCTAATGCAGAAGTGGATGATACAGTGGATTCCGCTGAAAGAATACGTATGTTTATTGCAGGCGAACCTGTTAAGATTAGTAAAGAAGATAAAAAGGAATTGAATGAAATTTTTGATATGATTCCTGGTGCAACTGCTTATGAAGATGCTGAAAAAAGAATTCAGAATGGAAGAAGATTTGATTCGATAATTGAATGCATGATGGAGAAAGTTCGAAGTAAAATTAATTTTACGCGAGATGTTTTTGATAGGGCAAAACTTGAAATGTATACTGGATTAGGTATTGCAGGAGTGTGTAGTTTATTAACTACATGGGTGGCAAATGAGCCAGCATTTAAACTAGAACCAGATCCTATAAGTCCCGCTTTATTTGCGGTTTGCGGAATAGGTGCTTTGGTTATGGTTGCAAGGGGCGCTTTTAAAGCAAGTCGGGCAAAAGAAGAAGAGAAAAAACAAGAAGGGCTATATAGAAATTTGGGTTATGTGGCCGATGAAAATGATGAAATGATGGATCAATATGCTCAGGTTCTGGAAAATCCTAAAGCAATAAAGGATAACGACAATGCAAGATTTAATCGAATGCAAAGAAATATTGAGGGGGCTGGAAATGTTGATGGAAATCCTAGTGAAGCCACGCTTGATATTTCAGTAAAAGACCTTAGAGAAAGTACTCGTCGTGAAGGAAGAGATTGGCTTAGAGAAATGAACGATCTTTTTGATGAAAATATGGATACAAAGAATTAAGGAATGAAGATATGAATAAAAATGATGTGTTTTTGATAGGGAATGTTCCATTTTTAGTTGTTGAAATTATGGAAACCGAAAGTGGTGAACAATATGCAATGATATTAAATTTAATTGATTGGAAGCAAATTGAAATAATTAAAATTGAAAATAATGATGATGGATATAAAATTCAAAAAGTGGCAAACGATTATCTTGCAACAAAACTTCGTTCAAACTTCAATGAAAAGTTAAAATCTTCGCTTCTAACTAAATATAATATTAAAATTGTAGACGATGAAAAATAGTAAACTAAACCTTTTAATGAAAAGTCATTAGAAGGTTTTTTTGTATAAAAAATATAGTTAATAACAAACTAAAATAAAAGTTTTAAATGGAGTGTGTTATGCCAGATGCTATTCGGGTTTTGTTAAATTCTATATTTTCTTTTATCTATCTTTTCGTTATTTCAAAATTGCTTGGCAAAAAGCAGGTTGCACAACTAACTGTGGTGGATTATGTTATAGGAATTAGTATTGGAAGCGTGGCGTCAGATTGGTGTACTGATGCAGATAATCCGTGGTATTATTACGCCATTGGAATGGGCGTGTTCTTTGTTTTATCTTCGTTTGTAGATATTTTAGAAAGGAAAACTCCTTTTCTAAAAGATATTTTAAAGGGCAAAGAAATTGTGGTGGTGGAAAATGGTGAGATAAACTATAAAAATTTAAAAAAATCTAAATTAGATGTAAATGATTTGCTTGGTCTTTGCAGAGAAAAAGGTTATTTTGATTTAAACTCAGTTGGCTATGTTTACTTTGAAAATAATGGAGCAATAAGTGTTTTGCCTAAAGGGGAAGAAAGACCATCAGTGGCAAAAGATTTTAAAAAACTTGAAATCAAAAAAGCATCGCCGTCTACATATTTGATAGTTGATGGCAAGATTTGTAAAGATGCTTTAAAACAATTGAATAAGGATTTCTCTTGGCTCTGTAAAAAATTGAATATAAAAAAGAAAAAGCAGATAAAAAATATCTTGCTTTTAGAATATCTTGCTGAGTCAAACTCTTTCAAAGTCCATTATAAAATAAAGCCTTAATAGTCTTCAAGTCCTAGTAAATAATCGGTTGTAACGCCAAAATAATCTGCCACAATCACCACAGATTCCACGCTTGGAAGTTTGGTTCCATTCTCCCATCTCGCAATAGCGGAATGAGCAATATTAATTTCTTTTGCTAACATTCTGATTGAAATACCTTTATCTTCTCTTAATTCTTTAACTCTTTCGCCAAAGATTTTTCCTAAATCGCTCATATTATCCTTTAAATTAATAATCTTCAAGTCCTAGTAAGTAATCAGTTGTAACGCCAAAATAATCTGCCACAATCACAAGTGAGTCGATGCTAGGTGCTCGCAAACCACGTTCCCATCTTCCGATTGCCGCATCTGCAATATGAAGGTCTTTAGATAGTTTTCTTATTGAAATGCCTTTTTCTTCTCGCAACTCTTTAAAACGTTCTGCAAAAATTTCCGTCGTTGTTTTCATAATTAATCCTTAAGAAAATTATAAAACTTATTATTTGCAATTGTTTGACTGCGTACTAGTGTAAGTGGTATACTATAGAATAAATCAAAAATTTCCAAACAGTTGGAGAGTATTATGGCAAATAAAGTCAAAAAAGAATTAATATTGTTGTATTTAAAAAATCATAAGATAAGTAAATCAAAATTCTGCAAAGAAAATAAAATTAGCATCAAAAGTTTTAACAAAGTAATAAATGAAGATTCACTTGAAATTATAACATTGTTAAAAATTGCAAGAACAATGGATATTGAAGTAAAGCAGTTAATCAATAAATGAAGTGTGTTTTAACCCTTTTCTCATTTTTAACATAAACTGAAATATTGTTACTAAAGGAGAAAAATATGTGTTGTTTTAATTTTTGCAATAAGCATTGTTGTTATGAAAATACTCAGCAAGTTAGATATTTAGTTGGCCCGCAAGGTCCAAGGGGAGTAACAGGGAAAGGGCTTCAGATTGATGGTTTTGTGGATAGAGTGGAAAACTTGCCTGAAACTGCAGATAATGGCACAGTTTATTTAGTGGGAGAGAATAATCCTAAAATAATCTATGTTTATGAGAAAGAAAAAGGCTCTTGGTCTAATGAAGGTCCGTTTCAAGGTCCTAAAGGCGATAAAGGAGACCAGGGAGAAAAAGGCGATGCGGGCGAGAAAGGGGATATGGGCGAGCGTGGAGCACGTGGTGAGAAAGGTGAGAAGGGTGACCCGGGTCCAAATCGCATAAAGGTGGCATATATAGTTGCTCTAAGAGATCCGTCAATTGAGGTGCCAGAAGAAGGCTTGGAGATTGTTAGCGGTGGAAGATTGCCACTTAGAACTATCAACACATATACTGCGTTGGATTTAGTAACGCTTTATCCCAACGATGACACAATAACATTTAATGAAATTGGTGCATATGAAATTATTTTTAATTTTAATGGGCATATTGTCACAACAGATTATCCTTTTGACCCTAACACGGATTTTGTTTCTGTTGGATTTAGGGCAGAAGGTGCAGACGAAGTTTATATTGGCACAAACGATTGGAGTTTTAATGACGCTCCACATAATGTTATGGGGCTAGGCATTTTGCAAGTTGTAAATACTCAAACTCATTATGAACTTGTAAATTTGCATAAAAACTCAATGAAAATTTATGGCGGAAATAAAAATAAAACTTTAACCAATTCTTATTTCACAACTCCGCTTGTTACGATGATTGTAAGGAAATTGAATTAAGGTTAAAGTTTGATTGAAGAACCTATAGCGGGTTCTTTTTTCTGTTTAAAAATCTCTTCCCACTAGTTCGTCTAAAGAAACGTCAAAAATATCTGCTAGTTTGATTAGTGTTTTTTTAAGTTTGTAATGTCTTTTTATTTGTAGATGAAGTGAGTTTAATTTATCTAAGAATGTAATGTTGGAAAAGATAAGTGGTTTTAATAAACTCATGAACCTCTTGACTTTTACTTAAAAACAATTTAAAGTATATATAAATTTAATGGGAGATTTGTTCATGGAAAAAAGGTGTCAAAGTTGCGGAATGCCAATGTCAGATGAAAGCATGATGGCGGAAAAGTTAGATGGAAGTAAAGATCAAGAATATTGTAAATATTGCGTTAAGAATGGTAAATTCACCGACGATGTTGACATGGAAGCATATATAGATAAATGTGCAAAATATGGTGCGCAAGCGGGAATGTCTAATGCACAAATGAAGGAATATTGTGAAAAACTTTTCCCAACTTTAAAACGTTGGAATAAATCTAAATAGGTTTAAAATAAAAATAGCACGAGGAAACCAGTGCTATTTTTTTGTTAGTTTTTTGAAAAAAATATTGCAATTTGCGTTTTTATATGTTACACTCAAAAATAATTAGGAGAAAAGATATGAGAATTTTAATGCCTACACAAAACTCAAATTCATATTTTATGGCTGTCGATTACGATAGACATTCCTTTTGTGTGGGTGAAAATAAGTTTAATAGTATCTCTTAACATAAATTACAAAGTAAAAGTTTTAAGAAATAATAGTGAATTTAAAGGTACCAACGCAAAAGTTGGTACTTTTTTTTGTTAAACAAACAAAAAATCAATATGGTTTTTATTGACGTGTGTTATAATTTACTAAACTCATTCAAAATAACTAACTAATTAAAAAAATAAATAAAAGGATAAGAATTATGAAAGTAATAGAAGTAAACAATTTAAGAAAGGAATTTGTAACTAAGAAAAGAAAACTTAAACCAAATGGTAAAAAATATCTTTTCAAAAAAGAGAAACAAATTAAAAATGCCGTAGATGGGATAAGTTTTTCTGTAGAAGAAGGAGAAGCACTTGCATTTATTGGTCCAAATGGTGCTGGAAAATCCACCACTATCAAAATGCTTACTGGGATTTTGTATCCTACAAGTGGAGATGTTAAGGTGTTGGGGCTTAATCCTGGCAAAGAAAGAGTAAAACTTTCTTACCAAATTGGTTCTGTGTTTGGTCAAAAAGAGCAATTATGGGTGCATTTAAGCGCAATGGAGAACTTTAAATTCTTTGGCTCAATTTATGATATTAAAAAAGCCGACCTAGAAAAAAGAATTGAAGAATTATCTAACCTATTTGAAATTAAAGAGTTTATTAATCAACCAGTAAAAAGTTTAAGTTTGGGGCAAAGAATGAAATGTGAAATGGTGGCATCTCTTCTCCACAATCCTAAAATGCTATTTTTTGACGAGCCTACAATAGGTCTAGATCCTATAGCAAAAGAAACCTTGCGTAAACTTATAAAAAAAATAAACAAGGAACTTGGCACCACAATATTCTTTACTTCACACGATGTTGGAGATATAGAAGAGGTCTGTAAAAGAGTTATCATAATCAATGATGGTAAAATTGTTCTTGATGATAGTATGAGAAATTTGAAATATCATCACTTAAATAAAAAGATTGTGGAAGTTAACCTAAAAAAGAATGTAAAGATACCAGAAAAAGACGGAATAAAAGTCATTAAAGCAAAAGACACATTATACAAAATTGAAGTTGATATGAACAAAACAACGATGGACGAACTTATGGGATTGTTTAAAGCCGATGATTTGCAAGATATTACAATTTCTAGTGAGCCATTAGAAGAAATTATAAAAAATATATACAGAGGTAAAGATGAATAAATATTTAAGCATATACAGAACAAGTTTTCGTCAAGAGAGTAAAACGATTGTAAACTCTCTTACTTCTGTTGTGTCTTTTATTGTTATCATTTACATATTTCAGCAATTATGGCAATTTATCTATGGTGGTGATGGCGGTGGCACTTTAATTCATGGCTACACTATACAAATGATGATTTGGTATATGATAATGGCGGAAGTTTTAATGTACTCTGTTAATGCTAGAGGTGTTACTCGTGAATTTGGCAAAGATATTAAATCTGGCAAAATTGCATATCAACTAAATAAACCCTACAATTATTTTACTTATCAAGTGTGTACGCAAATAGGTGCTATTATGTGGAAACTTATATTTCTTGTTCCAACAGGAATTATAATAGGATTAATTCTACTTGGCCCTATCCCAAATTTTAGTGTTGCTTATGTAATACCATTGCTTATTAGTTTACTACTTGCAGTGTTTTTAACTTGTATCATCTATGGCTCGGTAGGTCTTTTGTCGTTCTGGATTGAAGAAGCAACACCATTTACATGGATTATACAAAAATTTCAAATGTTATTTGGATTATTCTTTCCACCAGAGTTTTTCCCAACATGGTTGCAACCGTTTATTGAATATAGTCCAGTGTATGCAATGATGAGTGGACCTTGCAAACTTATGGCAAACTTTTCTTGGGATTTGTTTTTAAAGGTAAGTGTGTCACAGGTCGCATACATTGCAGTTTTTGTTGGTTTGGGTGTAATGTTTTACAAATTAGGAACAAAGAAGGTGAATGTAAATGGCGGTTAAAAATAATTTAAAATTGATATTTAGTTACTTTAAATTAAATTTGAAAAAAGAATGGAAATATAAATCATCATTTTTTATGCAAATTATAATGATGATATTAAATGATGCATTCTTTATCATTCAATGGTATATTATCTTCCAACTTGTAGATAATATTGGGGGATATGGATTTAATGAAACCATGATGCTATGGGCTGTTGCCGCTGGTGGTTTTGGTGTTGCTCATGCTTTTTTTGCTGGGGCTTGGAATATAAAAGATACTGTTTATGATGGCAAATTAGATGTTTTTCTAACACAACCAAAAAACGTTTTAATTAATGTTTGTTGTTCTTCAACAGAAGTATCCGCCATTGGAGATATACTATATTCGTTCGTTGTTCTTGCTCTTATTGGTGCACCATGGTACTGGTATTTGTTAATGGCTCCCATAATTGTAATGGCAGGACTTGTTTATGTTTCTGTTTATGTCGTTTATGTAAGTTTTTGTTTTTACATTAAGCGCGGAGATGCTGTTGCAAAATCGGTTGAAAGCACTATGAACAAAGTTGGAAATTATCCACCTGCAATCTTTAACACAATTGTTAAGGGATTATTATTTACATTAATCCCAGCATTCTTTTACACATTCGTTCCTGTTCAATACTTTTTCCTAACACCTAATATCTGGTGGATTTTAGGAGCAATTGCAGTAACGGTACTTTGGGTTGCACTCGCATTTGTTTCATTTAATAATGGACTTAAAAAATACAATTCTGGCTCTCTTATGGGCGGGAGATTGTAAAGGATTAATATGATGAAGAAAATAAAATTAAAAAATGGTGAGATTTTAACAATCTCAACTCCTACGATTGATGATGCACAAGAACTTGCAGATTATGCCAACACTATTCGTTATGAAAGCAAATTTATAACGATGGGTGAAGAAGACGGGCTCTCCACAAAAACCAGTCAAGAGAAATGGGTGCAAAGCACACTAAATAATAATCGAAATTTTATTTTTTCAGCGAAGATAAATGGTGAACTTGTTGGTAGTGGTAATTTGGGACCCAAATCAAACAAGGCAAGGTTGGCTCATAGATGTGATATGGGTGTTAGCGTATTAAAAAAATATTGGGGTTTAGGTATTGCTAGTGAAATAATGAAAGTAATAATAGAAAAGGCAAAAGAAGTAGGTTTTGAACAAATAGAACTCCAAGTTGTTGAAGACAATGCACCTGCAAGACATTTGTATAAAAAATTTGGCTTTTATGAAACTGGTTACATTAAAAATGGATTTAAGTATGCGGACGGAACATATGCAAAGTTAATTTTAATGCAAAAAGATTTGAAATAAAGGTGTTTAGTTGGCGGATCTAAGGGGGGGGGCGACTCGTAAAAAAACAGACCTGTGAGTCTGTTTTTAGACCAAGCCGGAAGCAACTTGTTTGCGACCTGCCCGAAGGGGCGAACTTGTTCGAACCCACGAAGATCAAAAAAAACTAGGTTTTCGCCTAGTTAAAGTTGGTGGATCTAAGGGGGGCGACTCGTAAAGAAAACAGACCTGTGAGTCTGTTTTTAGACCAAGCCGGAAGCAACTTGTTTGCGACCTGCCCGAAGGGGCGAACTTGT